>CAVVLD010000053.1:0-291876 GCA_963748795.1 uncultured Solibacteraceae bacterium | reverse complement strand
CGGTCAAGTGAGGACGCCAACCCGTGTCTATCGCCTCCGAAGGGAACCAAGTCAGAAACCTTCCGCTTCGTGTCCGTAAACAAGCTTCACGCTCGGATAAGCTCTCGCGAAGGCGCGCAGTTGTTCCAAGCTCACATAGCCGCGGGCGGTTCCCGCTTTATTCCAGCCACGTGGCGCGACGCCGTTCTGGAACGCCCAGGCGAAGTGGCTCGCATCGCCGGTCAATAGAACTGGCGTGGTGCCGTTGATCAGATACGCGATGTCATCGTCGGTGTGGCCGGGCACCGAGATCGCCCAAAGCGAGCCGTCACCAAAGAGATCCACACTGGGCCCGAGAGGCGCCATGGTAGGCGCGGCCGAAAAATCGATGCTTGAAAACTTCGACTTGCCGGAGAAGTGGTTCGCGACAGCGGCTCGCGCCAAAAAGCTCAGCTTCGCCTTGCCGAAAACAAACTCGGTCTGCGGCCCGAGTGCGGGAACGCCCCCGGTGTGATCGGGATGGAGATGCGTGAAAAACACGGCCTTCGGGTGAACGTTGAGGCGCGCGAGCTGCGCGCCCAGGTCTTCGCCCGGCTCCTGCCGGTTGGTCACGCCGTTGGCCCAATTGAACAACCTCATCGCCTCGGTGTAATTGCCGTACGGCGGATGTTTCGCGAAGGAGTCGTCGAAGCCCGTGTCGATCAGGAAGTCTCCGAAGCGGGGATGGTGCACCCAGTGAACCAGCACGGCGAGATCGCGCGGCACATGATCGCAGTCGGCTTGCCTGGGGCTGGCAGGGTCGAGGTTCAGACAAGCGTCCATGTGGACAACGCCGGTCCGAAAAGTAGTTAAGGAAATGTCACGCGGATGCGCCAGCACATCGTTCCAGTTTGTGAATGCGGCGGGAGGAACCGGATACGGCGTGATCTCGAATCGACGAAATCCGCCGCGCAGCAGGTAGACAGCGAAGACGACAAGGGCCAGAACCAGAATGGCTGCCCCGAGTCGGAATCTCTTGAGCATCCGCACGTCGAAAACCTTTCGAAAGTTTGGTGCCCCAAATTAGACGGGCACCGGAGCACTTCTCCGTCCTTCACTTGGTCGCGGCAGCGATCAGCCAGATATAACTGACACAGAAACAGACCAGAGCGCCGAACCCCAGCGATTGGTTTCGTGTGTACTGGAATCGCGTATAGGAACGCGGATCGTTCGGATGATGTAGATGATGCTCGTAGTTTAACGCCAACAGGATCATGAAAAGCACTCCGTAAATGATGCTCATCGCGACTAGAAACAACGGCGATGCGAATGGCTTTAGAGAGCGGCCGTTGGACTGGTTGAAATTCAGGGAGCCGACCAGCAGGACGATCGACCCTGCCGCGAGACCCAGAACAAATTTCGTAATATCCAGGTACATGGGAAGAAGCCTCTTGCCAAATTCACCGTGCTTTCCTCCGGGATCGAAGACGACCGGATACCCCCTGCTCTGAATGTAGATGATGAGCCATATCAGTGCGAACAGTCCCACTGCGGTTGCTACTCCGGCAAAGCCTGGAAACAACATGCATTGAGGATACAGGATATCGCTCTCTCGGTTTGTCCGGCAGAAAATTTCCCAAACAACGACGTTGGACTTCGCAAACACGATCGGCCATCATTAGGTACCGGGCGCCGCTCTGCGGCATGGCGAGGAGAGTATACCCATGGCGGCGACATATCGCGCACTGATGGTGACGAAGAAGGGTGGACCGGAGGCTCTCCAGATTGTTGAGTTGCCAGTTGAACCGCCCGGGCCAGGGCAACTGCGCGTGCGTGTGCGAGCTGCTGGAGTGGGTGCGACAGACTTGGTCATGCTCGCCGGAAATTATCGGTACGCGCCGAAAATACCCGTGGTGCCCGGCTATGAGATTTCTGGTGTCGTGGAAGCTATTGGCGCTGGCGTCGCCGGTTTCGAAGTGGGCTGTCGTGTGGCGGCGCTTACCGTCTATGGAGGCTTCGCGGAGCTTCTGGTACGCGAGGCCGAGCATTTCCTTCCTATCCCCGATGGCGTCTCCGATCGCGACGCGGCAGGGGTGATCTTGAATTACGTCACCGCTTGGCAAATGATTCATCGGGTTGCGAAGGTTAAAGCCGGCCAGACTGCCTTAGTCACTGGCGCTGCGGGAGGTGTGGGCACCGCCGCTCTGCAACTGTTAAGGCTGTGCGGAGCGAGGACTTACGGCGCTGCTTCAGTGACGAAACATGACACATTGCGTTCACTCGGTGCGATCCCGATTGACTACCGGGCCGGCTCGATCAATCGCCTAACACGTGCCCTGCAACCTCACGGAGTCGACTACGTCTTCGACGCGGTCGGCGGCGCGAACATCGGCCCTTGCATCGGCGCGCTCCGGCGCGGCGGGACGCTGGTCGGATTCGGTTTCCTGGGGTCGCCCTCAATGGTCTCTCAGATGGCCATGTTCGCAAATATCTTTCTCGGGGCGCCTCTGCGTGGACGGCACGGCAAATTCTATGGCATCACTCTGCTTTATCGGAGAGATCCGAAGCCCCTGCGTGAGGATCTTCCCAAAATCTTCTCGCTGCTTGCGGAGGGGAAGATCGATCCTCTTGTCAACCGCACGTTCCCGCTCCTGGAGGCCGGAAAGGCGCTGGAACTTCTAGCGGCGGGTTACGTGGAAGGCAAAATCGTCGTTATTAACGGCTGATCCCCGCGATGCAGGCGGCTTTGCGTTAGCCATCTCACCTGGCCATCTATCGATCGGAAAAACCCAAGCCCTGTGATCCGGACGTAAAGCCCCCATTGCGCGGATGTGCCCGCCGGTTCCACCTGCTCCTGCCGGTTAAATCCGCCACTCGAAGAAAGGTCACATCCGGCGCCCTAACTCAACAGCATTGAGCGGCTAGGTCTTCTTCTTTCCCAGCGCCCGCCGCTTGGCGGCCCAGCCCTCTTTCAGGCTCTGCCGCGACCGGCCCAGAGCCAGTGCGTCGGCCGGCACCGGATCAGTGATCACAGACCCCGCGGCCACATACGCTCCGTCGCCGATTTCGAGCGGCGCTACCAGTGTGGAGTTGCTGCCGATAAACGCCCCCTCGCCGATCTGTGTCTGGTGCTTGTGAAAGCCATCGTAATTGCAGGTGATCGTTCCCGCGCCGATATTGGTTTTCGGGCCAATTTGCGAATCGCCCAGATACGCCAGGTGATTGGCCTTGGCACCCGCGCCCAGCCGCGTCTTCTTCAACTCCACGAAGTTCCCGATGTGCGCCCCCGCCTCCACGTAGTTCTCCATGCGCAGCCGCGCGAACGGACCGCAGTTCACTCCCCGCTCCACGTGCGAGGTATTCACAATCGTGAACGGGAAAATCTCCACGTCATCCTCGATCTCGGAATTCCGCACGATGGAGCAGGCGCCCACCCGGCAGTTCTCGCCGATTGTGCTGGCACCGAGGATCTGCGCAAACGGTTCGATCACCGTATCCATGCCGATCCGCACGTGCTTGTCGATCGTCACCGTTTCCGGCTTTTCGATGGTCACCCCGTCGAGCATCAATTCGCGCACCTTGCGTTCCCGCAGAATCCGATCTACCACCGCGAGTTCCACGCGATCGTTGATGCCCAGGGCTTCGGCGGGGTCGTCCATGCGCAGGGCGTCCATGCGATGGCCCGCGCGGGTGAGAATCCCCACCATGTCGGTGAGGTAATACTCTCTGGCCGGATTGTTGGGCACGATCTCGTCCACATGCTTCCAGAACAAGTTCGCGCGATAGCAATAAATCCCCATGTTGGCCTCGCGGATGGCCAGTTGTTCCGGAGTCGCGGCCTTCTGTTCTATTACCTCGATCACGCCGCCGGCCGCGTCACGAATCACGCGGCCATAACCTGTCGGATCGTCCATGTCCGCGGAGAGCAGGACTCCCGCGCCGCCGCCGGACACTTCCGCTTCCACCAGCCGCCGCAGGGTAGCCGATCGCATCAGCGGACCGTCGCCATAGAACACCACCAGGAAGCCATCCAGGTGCGCCAGGGCATGGCGGCCCACCATCAGCGCGTGACCCGTGCCCTTCTGTTCCTTCTGTTCGATGAAGCCCACTCCCCGTCCGGCCAGCGCCTGCTGCACGGCCTCCGCCTGATGTCCCACCACTACAAAGACGCGCTCCGGCGGGGCCAATTCCAACGCCGTGTCCACTACGTGTTCCACCAGGGTCTGACCGCCGGCGCGGTGCAGCACCTTGGCTTTGCGCGACTTCATGCGGGTGCCCAGCCCTGCGGCCAGAATCACAACGGTTACGGGAGTTTCCATCATCTCTATTATCACTGGCCCTTGCGCCGCCTGCCCTCCTGCGCCAGTTTGATGACCACCGCGGCGGTGGCTTCGGGGTCGTGCCTCACCTTCTTGCCGTGCTGTGCCAGGTTTCCGGCCATCACTTTGAGTCCCATTTTGAAAATCGCGTCGATATCGTTTTCCACCGGCATGGCATCTTCCTTGGCGTAGCGCTTCTTCACTGCCGATGTGATGGCGCCGGTGTTCACCACCGCGTAATCCAGGAACGCGCCGCCGGCATGACGGTGCATGGCGCGAATATGGTCGGAGGCGCTGAACCGGCTGGTCTCCCCGGGCTGCCACATCAGGTTCACGATGTACGCCTTCACCGCCGGCGATCTTCGAATCGCCGCCGGAATGCCTTGTACCAGCAGGTTGGGGATGACGCTGGTGAAGAGCGATCCCGGCCCCAGCGTGATTACATCCGCATCCGCCAGCGCGCTCAAGGCTGCCGGCAGCGGTTTGGCGGTGGCCGGAATCAGGTGCAGACGGCGGATGGCTTCTGTGCTGCGGCTGATTTTGGTTTCGCCCGCTACTTTCGCGCCGTCCGCCAGCGTGGCAGCCAGCGTTACGTTCGTGGTGGTGGAAGGATAAATGCGCCCGGCGATCTTCAGCACTTCCGACGACACCCGAATGGCGTCCGGGAAATCTCCCATGATCTGCGTCAGCGCCATCAGAAAAAGATTTCCGAAACTGTGACCCTTCAACCCGCGGCCGTGTTCGAAGCGGTGTTGGAACAGCCGCGACAGCAGTGCCGAATCCTCGCTCAGCGCCACCATGCAGTTGCGGATATCGCCCGGAGGCAGCACGTCGAATTCGCGGCGCAGACGTCCGGAGCTGCCACCGTCGTCGGTGACCGTGACGATGGCCGTGATATCGACGCCGGGAAAGTTGGAATCGCCAGCGCGAGCGTACTGTTTCAGACCCTGGAGCAGGGCTGAAAGTCCGTTGCCGCCGCCGATCGATACCACGCGCAAAGGCGAGGAATCAGCCAAAGGTTCCCCTACCAGCCCTTCTTCTCCGGATATAGCAGGCTGTCAAACGGCGGCTGGTTTGCGAGATGCGCGAAGTCGGTTTCCTGCCGGGCCATAATGCGGTTGCGCGGTTCCAGTTCGATGGCGCGGCGCAGGTTCTCCGATGCCGCCAGAAGTTCGCCGCCCATTACTTGCGCCAGCGCCAGGGCATACAGAATATGGTCCGCGCCCGGATCCATCGCCAGGCCCCTCTCCAGGTGTACGCGCGCCTCGGCGGCGTTGCGCGCATTAAGAAGAGCAATGCCGTAGTTGTAGCATTCCTCGGCTGAGCCCAGGTTCACCGTGGCCTGATCGAGGCGCCGGTCGCACATGGAACGCGTGCAGGCGCGCGCGGTTGGCGACATCCCGTTCGGGTCCCTCCGCTGCAACCTGGAACAGTTCGCGCGCCTCTTTCAGATTGCGCGCGTGAAACAGTTTTATAGCTTGCTCGAAGGTACCCAACTGCTTTTGAGCGCTTAGCGGCTGCGCGCCGCCCGGTTCCGCGGTTCTGACCGGCTTGGCCGGCTGCGCCTTGGGCACTCTCGCATCGAGACTCTTTGCCACCGTGATTTTCTTCTTCTCCGGCATCGCCGCCAGCTCACCCTGGTACTCAGGGACGATTAGCGTTTATACCAGACGGCGCCTCGCGCGCGCAACCGTCAGCCCAATCCCGCCTCGCGCAGGAACTTGGCCGATTCCTCCGGCGGCGTGGGATTGATGTAGAACCCGGTGCCCCATTCGAAGCCCGCCACCTTGGTCAGCTTGGGTATCACTTCCATGTGCCAATGGTAGTGCGGCAGCGCCGGATCCTGCACCGGGGCGCTGTGCACGATGAAGTTGAATGCCGGCCGTTCCAGCACGCGATCGATCTTGCGCATGGTGGAGCGCAGAATCCAGGCCATGTTCTGCAACGTAGCCGCATCGGAATCCTCGAAATGCGATTCGTGCCGCTTGGGCAGGATCCATGTCTCGAACGGAAAACGCGGCGCGTAAGGTTCCAGCACCGTGAAGCGGTCCGTTTCCATCACCAGCCGGGTGCCGGCTGCGCTCTCCTGCCGGATGATGTCGCAGTAGATGCAGCGCTCTTTCAGGTCGTAGAACAGCCGGGCGCCATCCACCTCTTCCTTGACGCGTTTGGGAATCACCGGCAGCGCGATCAACTGGCAGTGCGGGATGCTCCAGGGACGCCCCCGCCGCTTCGCCGTGATTTTTGAACAGCAGGATGTAGCGGAAGCGCCGGTCTTTCTTCAGATCGTTCACCCGGTCCTTGAAGGCCCAGAGCACTTCTTCGATCTGCCGTTCCGGCATTTCGCCCAGCGTGGCGGCGTGATCCGGCGTTTCGATGATCACTTCGTGGGCGCCGATGCCGTTCATCTTGTCGTACATGCCCTCGCCCTGCCGGTTCAGTTCGCCTTCGATACCCAGGACCGGAAACTTGTTGGCCACCACGCGTACGCGCCAGCCCGGCTCATCGCGATTGCCGCTGTTCCGGTAAGCAATGATTTCCGGCGGCGTCTTGTGTTCGTTACCGTAATCGAAGGGGCAGATTCCGTTCTTTGGCGGCGGCACGGAACTGCGAATGAAATCGGTCGGACGCTTGGCGCGATCAGTCGCGATGATCACCCATCGCCCCGTGATGGGATCCTTACGTAACTCGGGCAAAAGGCCGGACTCCTGAACGCTTTTTTCGCATTTGTAACAGACGATTATAGCCCGGTGAAGCCGGCTGTCGCGCAGCGCCGGCCGTCCTCCTACCGGAACGCATCCTGAATCCACTCTACCTGCGCCGGACGCTGCAGCACGATGCTCACAATATCGAACCGCACCCGCGGCCATTCCACACCGGTGCGCCGCGCGTAATCCCGCGCCGCATATCGCAGCGATTCGCGTTTCTCCAGGTCTACCGCCGCCTCCGGAGCGCCGAAATCGCCGCTGGCGCGCGTCTTCACTTCCACGAACAAAAGCCGCCCGCCGAGCCACGCCACCAGGTCGATTTCGCCGGCGCCGGCGCGCGGCCGGTAATTGCGCGCCACGATCGTGCAGCCCCGCGAGCGCAGATACCGGTGCGCCATGTCTTCACCCAGGCGCCCATGGTCTGTGCGCAACCTGCGGCGCCGGACGGCGTCGGCCGCGCGATACAGCAGGCCCATCATTTGAGCACTTCGAATTCGAAAGTCATCGCCTTGCCGCGCACAATGTAACAGAGGTAGTACTCCCAGAACCGCCGGTAGCGTGGGAACCGGTTCACCAGGAATTCGAATCCCAGGTACCTCCACAATGCTAGTAGCCGCAGCCGCACGGAAATCTCACGAAATCGCTTCGTCGAGTAGTACCCGAACCCGCCGTGCTTCTCGCCGAAGTACCGGAAGCTGAAACTGTTGAGGTGATGCTTGTGGGTGGGGTCGCAGAACGAGCTGAAATCGGTATAGTGCGGCGTCTCGATCCGCACCGTTCCACCGGCGCGCACCAGCCGGTGAAACTCCTCCATGCTGCGGATCACGTCGTCCACATGTTCAATCACGTGGATCGCCGTCAGCCGGTCGAAGGAGCTGTCCGCGAAAGGGTAGGGGAAGCGGTCCAGATCGGCCAGCACGTCGGCGCGGCTGGCGGGATTGCGGTCGATTCCGATGGAACCGGGCTGCTTGTGAATCCCGCAGCCGACGTCGAGTATTCTCATCCTTCCGCTATGGCTTCCGTCAGGCACTCTTCCAGTGTCTCAATTGCGAAGTCGCACTGATCGCGCGTAATCACCAGCGGCGGACACAGCCGCAGCGTCGAATCGCCCGCGCCCAGCGCCAGCAACCCGCGCTCGAACGCCAGTCCCAGCACCTTGTCGCGCAGCCGCGGAGCTTTCTCCTTCGTCGCCCGGTCCTGCACCAGTTCGATCCCGATCATCAGTCCCAGGCCGCGCACATCGCCCACAACCGGGAACCGCTGCGGGCCAATCCGCCATCCGTTCCATCAGGTGCGCGCCCATGCGGGCGGCGTTCTCCACCAGTTCCTCTTCCAGCAGCGCGATGGTCGTCAGCGCCGCCGCGCACGCTACCGGATTGCCGCCGAACGTGGAGGCATGCGCGCCCGGCGGCCAGGTCATCAGGTCCGCGCGCGCTACCGTAGCTCCCAGCGGCAGTCCGCTGGCAATTCCCTTGGCCACCGCCAGGATGTCCGGGACCGCGTCGAAATGCTCCGCCGCCCACATCCTGCCGGTCCGGCCCATGCCGCACTGCACTTCATCGAAAATCAGGAGAATACCATTTTGTTTGGCCACCCGCGCCAGTTCGTCGAAGAACTTTTTGCGGCGGGACCACGTACCCGCCCTCGCCCTAGCACCGGTTCCACCGCGATGGCCGCTACTTCCTGCGCCGGCGCCACGGTCTTCAACAGCGTATCCTCGATGAACTTCACGCACTCCACGGCGCAGCTTTCCGGCTACTTTTCCGTAAGGGCAGCGGTAGCAGTACGGATAGGGCGCGTGAACCACGCCCGGCACCATCGGGCCGAAACCCGCGCGCTGCACCGCCTTCCGCGACGTCAGCGAAAGCGCCCCCATGGTGCGGCCGTGAAAACCGCCGTAGAAGGCGATGATCTTGTCGCGGCCCGTGGCGTAGCGGGCCAGCTTGAGCGAACCCTCAATGGCCTCCGCGCCGGAATTGCCGAAAGATACCCGCCGGTCCACGCTCCCCGGCGCGATTTCGGCCAGCTTTTCCGCCAGAGCTACCAACTCCTCGTAATAGAAATCCGTGCCCGACATGTGAATCAGCCGGGCCGCCTGCTTCTGTATGGCGTCAACCACGCGCGGGTGGCAATGGCCCGTGGCCACCACGGCGATGCCGGCATTGAAATCCAGGAACCGGTTGCCATCCACGTCTTCCACCATGGCGCCTTCGCCCTTCCGGCAGACCAGCGGGTAACTGCGTGTATACGATGGCGACACCACGCGCTCATCGCGCGCAATCACGGCGCGGGCGCGCGGTCCGGGCAGTTCGGTCACAAGATGCGGAAGGTCAGGCCGCACCTGATCGATGGTCTTACCCATATTGCTCTCCTATTAAGTTGTCAGGGTTGAGGACTGGCGCACCGGGCGGACCGGCGCGCGCCGCGTGGGAGCGGCGGAGAGTTAGTCCGATCCGAACAGACCGGGCCGCGAAATGGAGGGCGTGTGCTCCATAGCTTCATCTTAGAACAGTTAGCAACCTCCGTACACAAAAAGAGAGTAATGATCCCGGCCGTTGCCCGGGGTAAGCTCGCGTACGAGGCGTTATGCCCACTCATGTTCAACTGCCGGAGCCGGTGAAATTTTCATGGATCCGCTCCCTCCTTCCTCCCGTCGTGTTGGCCGCCCTCCTTGTCTTTGCCCTCACTAAATCGTTTTCTTGGCACCCGGACTACCTCGAGCCCAGCCACAGCGTCCCGTTTCGCTGGCAAAATGGCGTTTGGCAGCCGCTTCCCGCGTTGCCCGGAAGCCTGGAAAAACTGCGCGTGTCGGCCCGTGGCACGCTCTGGGCGCTGTACTGGCGCCACGGCATCGGCGCCGCACTGGCGCGCCTCGACGGCTCCTCCTGGCGCATCTTCCAGACTGCGGAGATCGGCCTCTCAGGGTTCGATCTCTCCGGCGGCTTTGTCCTGGACGGCGAAGACGTTTGGACCGCTTCAGAAAAGGGCGTCCTGCATTGGGATAGGCGCCAGTGGAAGACCTATCCCGAAGTGACCGGGGGCTCGTCCCTCGCCGCGGTCAGGGGCCAGGTCTGGGTGCTTGACGACGCCGCCAACCTCTCGCATTTTGACGGCGTCCGGTGGAACGTCGAGAAGTTTCCGAGGACCGGCGAAGACGCGCCCGAACTGGCTCAAACTTCCGACGGAACCGTCTGGATCGCCGCCGCCGGCCTATGGCGAAGAGAATCCGCCGCATGGCAGCCGGTAAGCCAGGAGGGCCGCAATTTCAAGGAATCCACCTTTATCTCCGCCGCCGGCAACAGCCTCTGGCTCTGGGACGACCGCAAATTAGTCCGCATCCAGGCCGGCGCGCCGCTCCAGGAATTCGACCCCGCCACCATTGGCCTCGCCCCACGGGAGATGATCTACGAGATCACCGAAGCCCGCGGCTGCACCTATTTCGCCACCACTAGCGGCGTCCTCGAATTCGATGGCGCTGCCTGGCATCACATGCCGCTGCCGCCGGGCGGAGTGACGGCCGTATTGAGCATCGGCACGCCCGAAGACGGACCCCTTTTCGCCGCCGGCAAAATCCCGAATCCTATCGCCCAGCGTTGGCAGTTCCTCATCCGGTCCATCCCTCTGCTCCTTTCGCTGGCCACCCTGGCGGTCCCCATCTGGATCGTGCGGCGCATCAAACGCCACCAGTTGAGCCAGCACCAGCAATTGCGCCAGGCCGTGGCGCACGCTACCGGCGCCGTCCCCGAGGAGTTCGTTCGCGATGAACGCCTGCTGGTCAGGCAATCGTCCTGGTGGTCGGCCACCGTGGCGGTCGCGGTCGTCGTTGGAGCCAGCGCTGGCTATTGGGTTTTGCGCATCTTCTGGCCGACGGCGCCCACCTGGACGTTCCTGGCCATCGCACTCGGATTGCACCTTCTGGTCATGCTCTGGCAGACTGTGGTCCGTCGCGAAGCCAAGCCCTGGGATCCTATCCAGCCCGGCGGTCCGGGTTTCGATTGGGGCCCGACCCGGCGCGCCCTGCCCGCTTCCCTGGCCGTCTTCTTTCTCATGAGTGCGGGGCACCTCCCGAAGTGGGTGGGAGACCCTGTCCTGTGGGTCCTCTACTGCCTCCTCGCATTCGTCTGGGGCAAGTTCATCGAAGAGAAGCTCGTCACTGCCGCTATGCGCCGCGGCGATTTGCAGGGCGGCTTCAGGGTCATCCGGCTCTTCCACTTCTACAATCCCGATGGCGGTGCCGCACTCCGCTTGCGCGGTCAATTACTCCTGATGGCCGGACGCTACGTGGAGGCAGAAACGGCGCTCCGGCGTGCCGCGGCGAGTTTGCGCTCGCTCCCGGGCCAGGCATTCTGCCTCGAAGCCCTCGGTGATGTCCTGATGGAGCAGGGCCGCGAGCCGGAAGCCCTGCGAAGCTACCAGGCCTCCCTAGCCACGACCCCGGGATTTCGGCGGGCCTATCGCGGCATGGCCGAGCTCGCCCTGCGCGGCGGCCACGACCCGGCGCGTGCATTAGAACTCGTGGAACAAATCGTGGGACCGTCCGGACCTTCGAGCAATCCGCTCACTCTCAACGCCAGGTCTACCGACGATTACTGGGCTCTGAAAGCTTGGGCGCTCGCCCAATTGGGACGCCCCGCCGAAGCCGATGCCGCGGTAGCCGAGGCCCTCCGCAAAACCAACCCGCGCTCCCCTCTCGACCTCGCCGCCACCTGGCGCCGCCTGGGGCTCGCTATGCGCGCCCTGGGCCGTGAAAGCCTGGCCGCCTCCTATCTGAAGAAAGCCATCGAAGCCAATCCCAACGGGAGAATCGGCACCCTCGCCAAAGAGGCGCTCGGCAAGCAGCGGAGTCAGGTCGTCACCGCCCAATGAAGGCTACGCGGGTCCGAACACGCGCGCGAAGATAGCGTCCACGTTGCGCAGTTGCCGTTCCAGCGAGAACGCCTCCGCGATCTTCTCAGGCGGCACCAGGGCGCGAATCTCCGGATCGTTTTCGATCGCCGCGCGGAAATCGCCCTCTTCTTCCCAGGCACGCATGGCATGAGACTGCACCAGGCGGTACGCCTGCTCGCGCAGCATCCCCGCCGCCGCCAGGTCCAGCAGCACCTGACCCGAAAACACCAGCCCCTTGGTCATCTCCAGATTGCGCCGCATGCGCTCCGGATACACCAAAAGCTGATCCACCAGCTTGGTGGTCTTATCGAGCAGATAATCCGCCAGAATCGTCGAATCCGGCAGGATCACGCGCTCCACCGAAGAATGCGAGATGTCCCGTTCGTGCCACAGCGCCACGTCCTCAAACGCCGCCTGCACGTTGGCGCGGACCACGCGGGCCAGCCCGCAGATCTGCTCGCAGGTGATGGGATTCCGCTTGTGCGGCATGGCCGAACTGCCCTTTTGCCCGCGTGCGAAATACTCCTCCGCCTCGCGGACTTCCGTCCGCTGCAGGTGCCGCACCTCCAGCGCGATCTTCTCGCACAATGCCGTGGCCAGCGCCAGAGCGCACACGAAATTCGCGTGACGGTCGCGCTGGATCACCTGCGAAGCCACCGGCGCGGGCTTCAGATTCAGCCGCGCGCAGATCAGTTCCTCCACCTCCGGCCCGATGTGAGCGAACGTGCCCACCGCGCCCGACGTCTTGCCGACCCGCACATCCTCCGCCGCCGCCCGCATGCGCGCCAGGTTCCGTTCCGATTCCTGGTACCAGATGGCCAGCTTCAGCCCGAACGTGATGGGCTCGGCGTGTACCCCGTGCGTCCGGCCGATCTGCACGGTGTGCTGAAATTCCAGCGCGCGCCGCTTCAATACCGCGCGCAGCGCTTCCAGATCGCTGATCACAATGGCCGCCGCCTGCTGCATCAGCAGCGCCTGCGCCGTATCCACCACGTCGTTCGACGTCAACCCGTAATGCAGCCAGCGCGAAGCCTCCGCGTACCCGGCCGCCGCCATGGTCTCGGCCACCGCGGTGGTGAAGGCGATCACGTCGTGCTTCACTTCTCTTTCGATTTCCAGAATGCGTGGCACATCGAAGCCGGCATGGGCGCGCAGCAGCCGTGCCGCTTCGGCCGGCACCACGCCAAGCTCGGCCAGCGCCTCCGACGCCGCCAGTTCCACTTCCAGCCACTGTTGAAACTTGTTCCGGTCGCTCCAGATGTTGCCCATCTCGGGCCGTGTGTATCTCGCAATCATAAGTGTTTGTCCCTTGCACCGTCAGAAGCAAAACACTTCCGACGGCCGGCCCTGTTCGGCAATCGCCAGGCTCGTGGTGAGGCCGCGCTGCTCCAGCGATTGCGTGGCAATCATCCGCACGATTTCCGGATGGTTGTTCTGCTCGCTCAGGTGGCCCAGAATCAACCTGCTGGTGCAGGCATCCAGATCCTGCAATAAATAATCGGACATCACCAGGTTCGAAAGATGCCCCACCCGGCTCATCACCCGCTGCTTCACGCTCCACGGGTAAGGACCCACCTTCAACATGTCCAGGTCGTGGTTGGCTTCCAGCAGCAGCATGTCCGTGCGCCGCAAATGAAACTTGATGGATTCGGGAATGTAGCCCAGGTCCGTGGCAATTCCGATGCGCACACCTTCAGCCTCAAAGGTGAAGCCAACCGGATCGATGGCATCGTGCGGAATTCCGAAACTCTGCACTTCGATATCGCCGATCTGGAAGCTCGCTCCCGCCTGAAAGCACTCGAGGCGGGCCGGCTGCGTCTCGCCCCAGTCGATGGCGGGACCGGTCAGGCGCGTCATGTGGATCACGGCACGCACGTCTTTATTGCGCGCCAGTACCGGCAGCCCTGAAACGTGGTCGGAATGTTCGTGCGTGATCAGGATCGCGTCCACCCGGTCGAGCGATTCCTCGATGGCCGCCAGCCGTTTGCGCAATTCTCTCATGCTCAGGCCGGCGTCCACCAGGATGCGCGTGTTGCCCGTGGAGACCAGCGCCGCGTTCCCGGAACTGCCGCTCGCCAGCACGCAGAATTTGACCGTGGCTTCCTCCCTTTGACATTCCAGAATACCGCGATTCCCACCGGAACAGAATCGCACCGGCATGTTTTGGGCTACCGCTGCCACACCGTGAACGAGGTGCCACGCCATCGTGCGGATTGGCGTCTTCTTTTCAGTTACATGCGTTACGGCGCGCGGCGTGCAACACCGTTCGGTATGGAAATGTTTGCCAGTCTGTTTCTGGTGGCCGCCCAGTTGCTTTTCCAGACCGGCGTCCAGGATGCCGCATCCGGAAACCTCGAAAGCGCCCGCCTCACCCTGCAAACCCTCGTCAACACCTATCCCCGGGACCCGCTCGCGCCCAGCGCCAGGGCCGAGATCGAAGTCATCAAGTTGTATCAGGAAGGCGAGCGGCTCGCCGGACAAGGGCGGTTCGACACGGCGGAATTCACCTTCCATACCCTGATCAGCGTCTACCCCGAGAGCCCGCTGGCGAAGCAGGCGGAAGCGGCCATGCAAGCCGCGGCACGCGCGCAGCAGGAGCTCAACGTGCGGCTCACGGTGCACACGCTGGATCTCAGTGGGCTGGGTCTCAGCGAACGTGCCACCCAGGCTCTCTTCGACGACCACGAAGTGCGCCTGGCCGCCGGAAAAGCCTTCGACCCGCGCGATGTGGAGCAGGCGCGCCTGGTCCTGACCGGCTTCCTCAAGGCCAAGGTCCGCACCGAAGTCCGCATGGCCGGCGCGCACGAAGTGGACGTTGTCCTGGCTCGCGTCGATTAGCATTTTTTGGTGCTAGGCTTTCAGTTGATGAAAGTCGCGCGCATCCACCAGCACGGCGGACCCGAGGTGCTGGTCTACGAAGAAGTTCCCGATCCTCAAATCAAAGCCAACGAAGTGCTGGTGCGGGTCCGCGCCGGCGCACTGAACCGTCTCGACCTGTTCGTCCGCGCCGGCATTCCCGGCATGAAATTCACTATGCCGCACATCCTGGGCAGCGACATTGCCGGGGAAGTGGTCCAGGTGGGCGAACTGTGCGAGCGCGTCAAACCGGGCTGGCGCGTGCTGCTTTCTCCGGGGCTGAGCTGCCGTCAATGCGAGCAATGCCTGCTTGGCCAGGATAATCTTTGCCGCCGCTTCACCATGTTCGGCTATGCCAAAGACGGCGGCAACGCCGAACTGCTGGCCGCGCCCGAGTACAGCGTCATTCCCATTCCCGACGATCTCAGTTTCGAAGAAGCCGCCGCCGCTCCGCTGGTATTCCTCACCGCCTGGCACATGCTGATGGCGCGGGCGCGCCTCCAGCCGGGTGAAGATGTTCTGGTGCTGGCCGCCTCCAGCGGCGTCGGCATGGCGGCCATCCAGATCGCCAAGATGTTCCAGTGCCGGGTGATCGCCACTGCCGGCGGTGTAGGCGAAACTGGCCCGTGCCTGGGAACTCGGCGCGGACTTCGTCATCGATCATTACCAGCAGGACATCTCCGCCGAGGTCCGCAAGATCACCGCGAAAAAAGGCGTCGATGTAGTCGTCGAGCATGTGGGCGCGGCCACCTGGCAGAAGAGCCTGGAGTCTCTGGCGCCGGCCGGCCGCCTGGTCACCTGCGGAGCCACCACGGGATACGACGCCCGCGTGGATCTTCGCTACCTCTTCAGCAAACAGTGGAGCCTGTTGGGCTCCTTCATGGGCACCATGGGCGAGCTCCACCAGGTGCTGAAATTCGTTTTCCGCAAACAGCTCAAACCCGTGATCGATAGCGTCTACCCCCTCAGCGAAATCCGTGCCGCCCACGAGCGGCTGGAACGAAAAGAGCAATTCGGCAAAGTGATTCTCAGGCCGTGATATAACCAGACTCATGCGAAATGCAATCCTGGCGCTGATTGCCTCCACGGCCGTTCTCACCGCGGGGCCGAGGCCGAAGGTGCGCGCCATCACCGCCTTCATCGATGTGGACGCGCAGAACTACTCGCGGCAGATTGAAGACGCCGTGGCGTTTCTCAACTCGGCCCGCGACACATACCTCGCCGCCGGCTGGGAAGTGGAGACCATCCGGATCGCCACCCAACCGTTTCCCGATTACACCAAGGGTCTGAGCCACGCGGCCGCGCTGGCGGTGCTTCACGGCATCGATGCTCTTGGCGCAAGGTTGCAGTTCACGCCCTCGATCGGCCCAGCCATGTGGAACGATGCCGACCCGGCGGGACCCGTAGACCTGCTGATCGACTTCCTGGCGACTCCCGGCCGCACCAACGCCAGCCTGATCACGGCGGCGGAGGATGGCATTCACTGGAACGCCATTCATCAGGCGGCTCGCCTGGTCAAGGCGGTCTCGCAGCGCAGCACGCGCGGGCAGGGCAATCTGAACTTCGCCGCCATCGCCATGCTGAAACCATACGGGCCTTTCTATCCCGGCGCGTACCACGCGGGCGGCACTCGCGCGTTCTCAATCGGCATGGAAGGCGCCAGTGTAGTCGCCGAGGTCTTCGCGCAGGAACACGATCCGCGCGCCGCGGAAAAGAAACTGGCCGATGCTCTGACGCAGCATCTGCGCCAGGTGGAGTCGGCTGCCACGGAAGTCGCCAAAAGGAGCGGATGGACCTACGCCGGAATCGATCCCACTCCGGCACCGCTAGGTGAGGTCTCGATCGGACGCGCCATCGAAAGCTTCATCGGCGCGCCGTTCGGATCCAGCGGTACCATGACCGCCGCGGCCGTGATTACGCGCGCGGTGCAGTCCGTGGGGGTGAAGCGCGTGGGCTACAGCGGCCTGATGGTGCCGGTGCTCGAAGATGCCGTGCTCGCCAAACGCTGGGCGGAAGGGACGTACACCATGGATGCGCTTCTGGCTTACTCGGCAGTCTGCGCCGGAGGACTGGACACCATTCCGCTTCCTGGCGATATCAGCGAGGATCGTTTGGCCCGCATCCTGAGCGACGTGGCCACGCTGGCCTACAAATGGAAGAAGCCGCTGGCGGCCCGCCTGCTACCCGCACCCGGAAGGAAATCCGGAGAGCGCACTCAATTCGAAGATTCGCGCATGGCCAATACAGTGATTCACTAGCAGCGAGAGCTCATCGCGGAGACGCGGAGACGCTGAGGAAAAACGCGGAGAAAGGCTCAAAACTGATTTTCTCTCGATTTTCTCCACGTCTTCCTCCCGACTCCGCGTCTCCGCGATGAAGACCAGCCCGCTAGTTGCTAGTGCCCGCCCGGCAGAGTCACGCTGACCGTGTCGCCGGTTGAACCGGTGACAATTTTGCCCCGTGTGTCCACGGGCTTGGGCTTCGGCTGCGACTGCTGCGCGAGGCTGAACCCGGCCTTTTGCGCCGCCATGGCCTTCTTCAGTTCCTCTTCGGGAATGAACAGAGCCAGTTTCACGGTGCCATCCTTCGTACTGAGGTCGAATTTCGTGCCGTTGGCGGCAGTTTTTTGGGCGCTGAACATCATCTCGAAAAACTTCAGCGATTGTGCCATCTTTTGCGCCTCTTGCGGCGACTTGAGGTGGAATGCCGCCTCGGCCGTGAGCCCCTTCTGAAACGATGCGCCGAACTGGAAATGATCCACGGCATCGGCATTCAGATCGCCGGTCTGGCCTTTGGCGGCGGCGAATCCTTTGGGATTATCGCCGGTGCCCCACACATCGTATTTATCGGACAACTCCGCGATTCGCTCCGCCAGTTCCCGGGTAATCTTCATGGCGCCAGGGCGCTGTGCGGCAATCGCGTTCACGATGCCGGGGTCTCCGGCGGCCAGCATGGAGTCGCTGATGCGCTTCACGATGCCCTTGGGGTTCTTCTTGTCCACCAGTTTGACGTTGCTGAACCGGCCCCAGAGGATCGCCACCGTCGGAGGTTGCTGGCCTTCGCCTGTCGAGGCGATCAGCACGGAATCCACATCCTTCAACGGATTCAGGCCGGAGAGCCCGTTCTGCTCCAGCATGACCAGGGAGAGCGATTGAGTGCCGGTCGCCAGGTCCGGCAACTGCGCCGAGTCGATGATGTGGCGCACGTTGATTCCGATCACTACCTTACTTTCAGGTGGCACGAAATCGGTCAGCGCGGGCTGGGCTGCCGCCGCGGCGCCAAAGAGAAGGAGCGCAAAAAGCCTCATAACAACAGGCTGACGGATAGCGAACAAAATACCAAGGCTGGCCTTGGTTAGTATGCCGCTACTTACGGGCGGTGACAGCGATTTCAATATGGGCCGCGCTGGCGGCCAGCGCCGTAACTCCTACTGTAGTACGCGCCGGGCGCGGCGACTTGAAGACGCTGGTGTACACCGCGTTCATGCGAGGGAACAGGCTCATATCGGTCAGGTAGACCTGCACATTGACCACGTCGGCGAACGTCATGCCGGCCGCTTTGAGCACCAGGCCAATGCGGTCCAGGCAGACTTTCACTTCCTGTTCGAACTCAGCCGGAATCTGCGACGTCTTGATATCCTGGCCTACCGTGCCCGAGACGTAGAGCGTGCCATCCACCAGAATGCCGGGGCTGTACGGCGCCGTGGCGGCGGTGGCGGCGAATTCCGGAGGCACGATGGTCTTCTTGGCGGCGAACAGAGGAAGCGTGAGAAGAAGCAGCGTTACGATAGTCTTCATGGGGTCAACTGTAACAGATCTTCCAGGCGCAACCGGCCCGTGTAGATCGCCATGCCCAGCGCGGCGTGCGACGTTCATGGCGAGCAGCGCGCGCACGTCGTCCAGCGTGGTGATGCCGCCGGCCGCGGTCAGTTCCAGCGACGTGGCCGCGCGCAGGCGGCGGAACCAGTCCAGGTCGGTGCCCTGCATCATGCCTTCCTTGTCGACGTAGGTGCAGAGGAAGCCGGAGCAGTACGGCTCCAGAGCGATGCAGCACCTCCTCGGCCGTCAAGTTCCGTGGCCTCCTGCCAGCCTTTCACCACGATGCGGCCGCCTTTGGAATCGAGCGCGATGATCAGGCGGTCGCGGCCGATGGCGTCGCGCAGGGCTGCCAGGAACGCGTCGTTGACGCCCGTCTGCGTGAACGCCGCGGTGCCCACGATCACCTTGTGCGCGCCCTGCTCGCACCAGCGCCCGCGCGCGCTCCACGCGTGCGCACGCCGCCGCCCACGCGGGTCACGGCGCGTCGATGCCAGCATGCGCACCAGATCGTCGTTCGAGCCGCGGCCCATGGCGGCGTCCAGATCGATCACCTGGATTTCCGGGAACGCGGCGAACTTGCGCAGCATCTCCTCGGGCGAATCGCCCTCCAGCGCCTTCTCGCGGCCCTGGACCAGCTGCACCACCTTGCCGTCCATCAGGTCGATGCAGGGAAAGATCATGCGGTCGGCCTCACCGGAATGCCGCGCCTGTCCAGCTCTTCCTTCAGTTGGTTCACGGTGTAGGTGCCGTAGTGGAAGATGGAGGCGGCCAGCGCCGCGTCGGCGCACGCCTTCGGTCAGCACGCGCACGAAATGCTCGGGCTTGCCCGCGCCGCCGCTGGCGATGACCGGAATGTGCGTGGCGCGCGAGACGGCGCGCGTGAGCGCGCAATCGAAGCCGTCCTGCACGCCGTCGGTATCCATGGAGGTGAGCAGGATCTCGCCGGCGCCCAGTTCTTCGCCGCGCGCCGCCCACGCCACGGCGTCGATGCCTTCGTCGTCGCGGCCGCCGCGCGTGTAGACGTGCCACTCGCCGGGCGCGTGGCGCCGCGCGTCGATGGCCAGCACCACGGCCTGCGCGCCGAATTCGTTGCTCAATTCGGTGATCAGCTCCGGACGCCGCACCGCGGCGGTGTTGACCGAGACCTTGTCCGCGCCCGACAGCAGGATGCGGCGCGCGTCGGCCACCGAGCGGATGCCGCCGCCCACGGCCAGCGGGATGAAGACCTTGCGCGCGGTGCGCGCCACCACGTCGGCCATGATCTCGCGCGCATCGCTCGAGGCGGTGATGTCGAGGAAGACCAGTTCGTCGGCGCCGTCGCGGTTGTAGCGGTCGGCCAGTTCCACCGGGTCGCCCGCATCGCGCAGGTTGACGAAGTTGACGCCCTTGACCACGCGTCCGCCGGTGACGTCGAGACAGGGAATGATTCGTTTGGCCAGCATCAGAGCTCCAGAAAATTCCTCACGATCCGCAAGCCCACGGCGCCCGATTTCTCGGGATGGAACTGCACGCCGAAGACGTTGCCCGATTCCAGCACCGCGGTGTACGGCACGTCGTAAGTGCAGGTGGCGGCGGCGCGCGCGTTCTCCGGCACGTAGTAGCTGTGCGCGAAGTAGACGTAGGGCCGCGCGCTCGAGGTCGCGCAGCAGGCGCGATGCGGGCTGCGCGTCCAGCTCGTTCCAGCCCATGTGCGGCACGCGCGCATCGGCGGGGAAGCGCCGCACGGTCGCCGGGAAAGATGCCCAGGCCGCGCGACTTCGGGCGCTTCCTCGCTGCGTCTCGAACAGCGCCTGCAGGCCCAGGCAGATGCCCAGAAACGGAACGCCGGCGCGAATGCGCTCGAGCAGCGCGCTCGCGCACGTCCAGCGCGTCGAGCGCGCGCATCATCTGGCCGAAGTGGCCCACGCCGGGCAGAATGATCTTCGACGCGCTGCCGCAAGCCCGCGGCATCGCGCACCAGCGTGTACTCGCAGCCGATCTCGCCGAGCGTGTTCTCCACGCGACGCAGATTGCCCGCGCCGTAATCGAAGATGGCGATCACAGCAGCCCCTTGGTGGACGGCAACTGGTCCTTCAGCCGCGCGTCCTTCGAGCAGGCGTACTTCATGGCGCGCGCGAAGCACTTGAAGATGGCCTCGATCTTGTGATGGTTGGAGCGGCCGTACAGCACCTTGGCGTGCAGGTTGGCGCCGGCGTGATTCACGAAGCCGCCGAAGAAATCCTCCACCAGTTCGGTCTGCAGATCGCCCACCAGCCGCACCTTCACCAGGTCCTTGTAGACCAGCGCGGGCCGGCCGCCCAGGTCGAGCGCCACCACGGCCAGCGTCTCGTCCATGGGCAGCACGAAGTAGCCGGCGCGGTTGATGCCCTTGCGATCGCCCAGCGCCTTGCGCGAACAGCTGCCCGAGCACGATGCCGACGTCTTCCACGGTGTGGTGCTGGTCCACGTCCAGATCGCCGTCGGCGTGCAGCTTCAGATCGAAGCCGCCGTGCTTGGTGAACAGCTCCAGCATGTGGTCGAAGAAGCGGATGCCGGTGGAGATCTCGTAGCGGCCGCGGCCTTCGATCTTCAGCGCGCCGCCGATTCTGCGTCTCTTTGGTGTCGCGCTGGAGCGTGGCGGTTCTCATGACGCGAACACCTCCTCCAGGTAGTTGATGTCGTCCACGATGGCGTAGGCGCCTTCCTCCTGGAACGAGGAAGACCAGGTCGAGGTAGCGCGGGTTCGAGGGCGCGGCGATGCCGATGAACGGCACGCCGGCGGCGCGGGCGCAGCGCGCGTCGTCGACGGTGTCGCCGATGTAGAAGCCTTGCGGCCGGGGTTGGCCGCGAGCGATGCGCAGCAGGCCGTCGGGAGCGGGCTTGTGGTTCTCCACGTCGTCCATGCCGATCGACCGGGTCGAAGACCATGCCGCGCGGCGAAGCGGTCGCAAGCGTGAGCTGCGGCTTCCTCCGCGGGCCGGCCGGTGAAGACGGCGAAGCGGAACTGCTGGCTCAGCTTCTCCAGCACGCCCGGCCGCGCCGATCCAGCGCTCGCGCAGGATCAGGCCGTCGCTGCCGTTGCCCGTGGAAGATGGATCTGGAAATGAGCCTTCACGTCTTCGAACGTCGACCTCCACGCCGGCGCCGGTCGACGATGTGGTGCGAGAGCTTCCAGTCGTCGTTCCAGCCGCCCTGGTTCTTGTAGTCCTGAATCAGCTCGTGCGGGATCGCGCGTGCCGGTGAAGTGCTCGACCGTGCGGGCGATGGTCTCGCGGTAGGATTCGGTGACGTCCACCAGCACGCCATCCATGTCGAAGACCAGCAGCGGTCTTCATTGGTTCCAGATCTCTCTCCAGCGCCGCCAGCAGGCGGCGCGTCTGCTCGCGCGTGCCCACGGTGATGCGCACGCAGCCGGGCGCTTCGTAGCTGCGGTCGCGCACCAGGATGCCTGCGCCGCGCAGCGCGTCGCGCACTTCGATGGCGCGCTTGCCGAAATGGCCCAGCACGAAATTCGCGGAGCTGGGCACGTACGCGATGCCCAGTTTCTCCAGGCCGACGCACAGCAGTTCGCGCGCCGCCAGCACTTCGGCCACGTAGTTCTCGACGTAGGCCGGGTCCTGCACCGCCGCCTGCGCCGCCAGCACCGCCAGCGTGTTCACGCTGTACGGCGACTGCGCCTTGTGCAGATAGCGCGATGTTGGCCGCGTGCGAGAACAGGCAGCCCAGCCGCATGGCCGCCATGCCGAAGACCTTGGAAAACGTGCGGCTGACGAACAGGTTCGGGACGCGTTCGATTTCGGTGAGCGCGGTGATGCCGGAGAATTCGTAATACGCTTCGTCCATCAGCACCACGGCCTTGCGGCGCGCGCTGCAGAATGCGCTCGATGCCCAGCAGCGAGATGCCGGTGCCGGTGGGATTGTTCGGGTTGGCGAAGAGGACCGCGCGCGTTTCCGGCGTGATGGCGTCCAGCACCTCCTGCAGCGGAAATTCCATCGCCGGCGGCGGATACGCGACCTCCCGGATCGTGGCGCCCGCCACCTCCGCATAGAAGCGGTACATGGCGTAGGAGGGCTTCAGCAGCAGCACTTCCTGGCCATCGTCCACGTACGTGTTGACGAAGACCTGGATGGCCTCGTCGGTGCCGTTGGTGAAGACGAACTGCTCCGGCGTCACGTGGAAGTAGCGCGGCGACCGCTTCCTTGGCCTCGCCGTACTCGGGGTAGACGGCGAGGTCGTCCGGCGCGAGATCTGCGTCTTCAAGCGCCTCGATCACGCGCGGCGAGCAGCCCACGGTGTTCTCGTTGAAATCGAGCCGCAGCTTGTCGGCGCGGCCGCCGGTGGGCGGCGAGTAGGGCGCCATGGCGAGCACCGCCGGCCGCGGTTTGATGGCGCCCTTGGGCAGTTTTCGGCGGCTTTCACAGGCGCACCTCCACCGATGCGCGCGTGCGCTTCCAGGCCTTCGGCGCGCGCCAGCGTCGTGATGGCGGGCGCCAGGCGTGCGAGCGCGGTCCGGCTCAACTCCTGCACCGAAATCACTTTCAGGTAATCCGTCACCGAGAGGCCGCCGCGCAGGCGCGCCGCGCCGCTGGTGGGCAGCACGTGATTCGGACCGGAGGCGTAATCGCCCGCCGCTTCCGGACTGAACGGTCCGACGAAGACGCTGCCGGCGTGACGCACGCTGGGCCAGCAGCGAGCCGTCGGGAATGCTCAGATGCTCGGGCGCGAAGCGGTTGGAAATCTCCATCGCTTCGTCGAGCGAGCGCACCAGCACGATGGCGCAGTTGCGCGCGATGGATTTCGCGCGCCACCGGCGCCGTGGGCAGCGTCGGCGAGTTGCCGCTCCACCTCCTTCGCCACCGCCTGGGCCAGCCGCTTCGACGTGGTCAGCAGCATCGGCCGAGGCATCCACATCGTGCTCGGCCTGCGCCAGCATGTCGGCGGCGAGATGGCGCGGATCGCCCTCGGCGGCGATGATCAGGATCTCCGTGGGCCCGGCGACGAAATCGATTCCCACTTCGCCCGCCAGCAGTTTCTTGGCCGCCGCCACGTAGATGTTGCCGGGCCCGACGATGCGGTCGGCGCGCGGCACCGTGCGCGTGCCGTAGGCGAAGGCCGCGATGGCCTGCGCGCCGCCCATCTGGAAAACGTGCGTGCACGTCCCAGCAGCGCCGCCGTGCCGAAGACCTCGCGAACCGGCTTGCGGCGAGGCCACGCAGATGTTGCGGCACGCCCGCCACCTGCGCCGGAATCACCGTCATCATCAGGGTGGAAGGCAGCGGATAGCGGCCGGCGGGAATGTAGGCCGCCACCGTATCGAGCGGCCGCACGATCTGTCCCAGCCGCATGCCGGCGCTTGACGGGCGCATCCATTCGCGCGGCATCTGGCGTTCGGCGAATCGCGCGGATGTTGGCCGCGGCCGTCTCCACCGCCGCGCGGAATTCCGGCGCGAGCGCTGCTTCGCGCGCGCGCGCAGTTCCTTCTCCGGCACGCGCACGCTCTTGCGCTCCAGCCCGTCGAACTGGCGCGCGTACTCCAGCAGCGCCGATCGCCGCGCTTGCGCACGGCCTCGAGAATCGGCCGCACCACCGCTTCGGCCTCGGTCAAGCGCGCGGCCTTGCGCGCCAGCAGGCGGCCGACCTCTTTGCTTTCGAGAATGCGGATCACAGGACGATCTTGTTCAGCGGGTATTCGACAATGCCCTCGCCGCCCGCCTGCTTCAGCCGCGGGAATGATGTCGCGCACCGTGGATTCGTCCAGAATCGTGTTCACCGCCAGCCACTCCTCGTCGCTCAGGTGCGAAATGGTGGGCCGCTTCAGCGCCGGCAGCACCGCCAGCACGGCCGGCAGATTGTCCTTGATGCACGTTGAGCATCAGCCCGACCTTGCCCAGCGCGTTGATGGCGCCTTCCAGCAGCATCTTGATGTCTTCCAGCTTGCGGCGCTTCCATCGTCCTGCCAGGACGCCTTTGTTGGCGATCAGCTGCGTGTTCGATTCGAGCACCGTGTCGATGATCTTGAGCTTGTTGGCGCGCAGCGAAGAGCCGGTCTCGGTGACTTCCACGATGGCGTCGGCCAGCACCGGCGGCTTCACTTCGGTGGCGCCCCAACTGAACTCCACCTTGGCCGTGACGCCGTGGCTGGCCAGATAGCGCTTGGTGGTCTCCACCAGTTCGGTGGCGATGATCTTGCCGTCCAGATCCTGCACGGAGTGGAAGCCGGAGGCCTCCGGCACGGCCAGCACCCAGCGCACCTTGCCGAAGCTCTGCTTGGCGTAGATCAGGTCGGCGACGGCGATCACGTCGGCCTCGTTCTCCTCCACCCAGTCGCGGCCGGTGAGGCCGGCATCCAGGATGCCGTCTTCCACGTAGCGCGCCATTTCCTGCGCGCGGATCAGCATGCACTCGATTTCCGGATCGTCGATGCCGGGGAAGTAGGAGCGGCTGCTGGTGGTGATGGAGAAGCCGGCGCGGCGGAACAGATCGATGGTGGCGTTTTCCAGGCTGCCTTTGGGAATGCCGAGCTTGAGCTTCATGCTTTGCCTCCGTAGACGGCATCGGGATCGTAAGTGCGCTCTTCGGACGACCTTCCAGTGCGCCGTTTTCCAGCCGGCGGAAGAAGCAGCTCTGATAGCCTTCGTGGCAGACGCCCGGGCCGAGCGCTTCCACTTTGACCAGCACGGCGTCCAGGTCGCAATCGGTCGAGATCTCCTTCACCACCAGGCGGTGGCCGGAGCTTTCGCCCTTGAGCCAGAGCTTCTTGCGCGAGCGGCTGTAGAAGGTGACGAAGCCGGTCTCGACGGTCTTGCGGAACGCCTCTTCGTTCATGTAGCCGACCATGAGGACGCGCGCCGAAGCAGCGTCCTGAATGACGGCGGTGACCAGGCCGTCCGACTTGTCAAAATCCAGATTCATAGGCGAAAAAACAAAAAGCCCGCCGTTTTTCGCGGCGGGCGTCCTTTCCAGATTCCGTTGAAATGCAATCAGAAAATGGCCCGTCGCGAATGGGCATGGTGATGATGATGGTGCCGCGCGACGGTGATTGCTGCCATAAAACAGCAGTATAACACGCGAAAAATGCGTCTGTCCCCTTTTTCAATGGCGGTCAGCACCAGCGGCGGACACAGCAGTCACGGTTGCCCATCACTTCCGCCAGTGATCGCCGGAGGGGGCTATTGGCGGAGACGCGCCAGCGGAAGATCGCCGAGGTGTCTCCAAAGTAAGGGATGCCGCAGCCCCGGCCAGGTTTTGAGTCTGCCGCGCGCTGTTGTTGCGCGGATCGGCGGCGACTTGCTGCGCGCCGCCGCGTGCCGCGGTCTGGAACATCGCCAGCGCCTCGCGCCAGTTTCCCTGCGCTGTTTCGCGATGGCCCAGGCGTAGTTCAAGAGCAGCGATCCGCGCCAACCGGAGGCCTCGCTGGAGGAATCGCCAGGGGAGACGGGCGCGGGTTCCAGACTCAGGACCCTCGCCTCGAAATCCACCGAACCGGCGGAATCGCCCAATCCGGCGAAGCGGCAGCGGCTGCCTGATAGACCCGCACCAGCGTATCGCGACAGAGATTTTGCCGGATTGTCGCGAACCAAGGCGCGCTGGTAGAAGTAATTGCAAAATTAACCTCCTCGGCGCAGTGGTGCTGAAACAAAGTTATAGAAAAATGTTTTGAAGGGACCGGTTTTCCCAATAGAATATTTGTGTTCGAAGTAAAAACTCCGGTAAGCCTCGCACAGGGCCGACAAAGCGCCACGGCTCTCGGGCCGCTCGTGGTGGCCCGCGGCAGCGACCAGAGTCCACCGGGTGGTGGGGAAGTCAGCCGGGCCGGAGGCGGGATGCATGGTCTGGCCTTCAATTGTATCGTGGTCATCCGGTGGCGTGCAGAGTTCGTCAACAGGTACTAAGAAATCTCGGAGGAAAGGTTACTGTGGGGCAAACTGGTTTCCGTTGGAGCCTGACGCGCTCTCGACGCAGGTGCCCGGGCAGGTGTCGCGCATGCGCATCAACGACGGCAACCGTCTTCCGTGTGTTCCAGCGATTGCAAACACCGGCGCAACCGCTCCTGCCGGTTGCGCGATACCACCGCCACCGAAACGCGGGGCGGCAGTTTCTGCTGTTCTGATTTTGCTTGCGGCGTCAAATCGATAGCATAACGTGATGACGCTCCAGATGTTAACGTGAAAAAGATGACAGCCAAACAGTTTTAGAGTTCATCACGGCGCGGGCATCGTACCGGTTGTGCGCGCCGCGAGCGCCGAGCACGCCATTCGCGCGGTGGAAACGCTGTACAACGGGGCGTACGCGCCGACGAGATCGCCATGACGGTTCGCGGCGCCACCAAGGCTCTGGAGAAGACCGCGGATACGTTCAGCATCAAGCTTGTTTTGGGCGCGGGAACGGTGCTCGATCCGGAGACGGTGGCGGATTTTCTAAAGGCCGGAAGCTGCGCGGTGAGAGTGGGCAGCGAGCGGGTGGACGAAATGGCATAGGAGGGACAGTCGATCGTGAGGAAGCTTCGCTGGGGTGTGTTGGGGGTGGCGCGCATCGCCACGGTCAAGGTGATTCCCGCCATGCAGCAAGGGGAACTGACGGAGATCGCGGCCATCGCATCGCGGGACCTTTCCAAAGCGCAGGCCGCGGCCCGCAATTTGGGTATTCCCAAGGCCTACGGTTCCTACGAGGAAATGCTGGCCGATCCCGAGATCGATGCCATTTACAACCCGCTGCCCAACCACCTGCATGTGCCGTGGTCGATCCGCGCCGCGGAAGCGGGCAAGCATGTGCTGTGCGAGAAGCCCATCGGGCTGAGCGCCGCCGAAGCTAGCGAACTGATTGCGGTGCGCGACCGGACCGGCGTGACAATCTCCGAAGCGTTCATGATCGTATGCCATCCGCAGTGGATTCGCGCCATGGAACTGGCGCACAACGGTCACCTCGGCACACTGCGGGCCGCGATTGGCACGTTCGGCTATTTCAATCCGGACCCGGCCAACGTGCGCAATGTCCGGGAATACGGCGGCGGCGGGCTGATGGACGTGGGCTGCTACCCCATCAAAGTGTCGCGCATGTTTTTCCGCGAGGAACCGGTGCGGGTCTCGGGCACGCTGGTGCGCGATCCCGAGTTTCAGACGGACACGCTTGCTTCGGCACTGCTGGAGTTTCCTTCCGGCCACAGTATTTTCACTTGCAGTACCCAGATCGTGCCGAACCAGAGCGTGAGGCTGCTGGGCACTAAGCGGAGTATCGACTTCGACATTCCCTTCAACGCGGTTCCGGGGCATGTGTCACGCATCCGTATCAACGACGGCAGCGATATTCTGGGCAGCGGCATCAAGGTGGAAGAGTTTCAGCCCTGCGATCAATACACTCTGCAGGGCGATCGATTCTCGCAAGCGATTCTGGAGCACACCGCCCCGCCGGTACCGCTGGAGGATGCCGAGAAGAACATGCGCGTGATCGAAGCCGTTTTCCGCGCAGCAAAAAGCGGGACTGTCGAATTGCGGTAGAGCTCAGAACATCAGCTTCATGCCGAATTGGATCTGCCGCGGCGCGGTGGCCAGGGTGGTGATCAATCCGGCCGACGCGTTGACCGCTCCGCTCGAAAACGAAGTAGCGTTGGGCGTTCCAAAATTCGGCGTGATTCAGGACGTTGAAGAACTCCGCGCGAAACTGCAGGCTGGCCCTTTCGGAGACTTCCGTATTTTTGAACAGCGACACATCCACATCCGCCAGCCCCGGACCTGTAAACACGCCGCGCCCCAGGTTTCCGTATGTGCCCACCGCGGGCATAACGAAGGCATTGGGATCGAACCAGTGGCCGGGGTTCCCCAGCACGACCGGTCCGGTGAAGGCGGGGTTCCACGAAGGGCGGTCAGGATTCCGCGTGTCGCCGTCGCCGGAGCGGTTTGTGCCGATCACGGGTGTGAAGGGGAAGCCGCTCAGGAAAGTCGCGATCCCATTGAGTTGCCATCCGCCGATCAGCTTGTTTTCGACGCCGGCCGCGCCTTTCAGCCAGCGTTTGCCGTGGCCGAACGGCAGCTCATAGCGGCTGGAGATGCTGGCTTGCGAGGCCGGGTTCAGGGCCGAGGGTCCCCAGTCGCGCCGCGGATTGTTGCGGTCCATGACCATCTGCGGCTGGTTCTGCGCCTGCGCGCCGGTGAGTCCCGAATTCATATCCAGATTCTTCGACCAGGTATAATTTGCGCGAATTTCAAAGCCGCGGCTGAGGCGGTGGGAGAGGTCGGTTTGTAGGGCGTTATAGCTGCTGTTGGCCTCGGTGTACCAGAAGAAACCGGCGCCCAGGTAGGGATTGGGACGCGTGCCCACGGGGATGTACTCGGCGCCCTCAGCCACGTGGCTCACGGTGGTGGCCGGTGTTCCGCCTGGCGTAACACCGCCCGCGGTGCATCCGGCTGCCGAGGCGCAGATTTGCGAGGCGATATCGTTGGGGTCGATGCTCAGCAGGCCGTGGTACCCAAACGATGCCACGTAGGCCACACGCAGAGCAGTCGAGGGGGTGAGTTGCCGCTCTACGGAGAGGTTCCACTCCTGCACCGTGGGAGTCTTGGCATTGGCCTGCACTCCCTGGGGCGCGTAGGTAGCACAGGGGGCGGGAACTCCGGGACCGCAGGAGGGCGGAACGGCCGTATTGGGGTTGACCGGCGTAATCGAAAACAGCGAGCCGGAAGCCGTAAGCGATCCGTTATACGGGGGAAGGGAATTGAGCAGGAAGCTGAGATCGTCGATCAGCGAATAGTACGTTCCGAAGCCGGCGCGGACCGCCGTCTTGCCGTCGCCGAAGGGATCCCAGGCGAGTCCCACGCGGGCGCTGAACAGTTTGGTGGCATTGTTCTTGGTAAATACCGAATGGCCTACCAGCGGCGCGGTCTCGAGGACGCCGGAGGCGTCGGTGATGTAATTGGCGGCGCGCCCGAACGGCTCGTGCCATCCCGTGGTGAATTCCTGCCGGATGCCCGCGCGAATGGTGAGGTTGCGGCGCAGTTTGATGGCGTCCTGCAGGTACCAGGCGCCGAACAGACTGCGGAATCCGACTTCACTGGCGTGGGGAACCACCTGGAAGCTGCTGACGGTTCCCTGCAAAAACGTCGTGAGGCTGGTGAAGGTGGCCTGGCCAAGCTGGCGCGAGGCGGAATCCTCATTATCCTGCACGCGCTGAAACCAGACCCCGGCGCTGATCTGGTGGATTCCACGGGCGATTTGCAGGTTATCTGTATAAGTGAAAAGATTGCGCCGATTCCACGCCCCGGCGGCGTTGTTCGGGCCCGCCGATGTGATGCCGGCCAGGCCGGTGGTAGTGACACCGCCGTTGACGATGATGCCTCCGGGCCCCGCGCCCTGCACAAACGAGAGGTTGGTCGGGATTTGCCCCAGCAGTGCCGGATCCAGATTGAACCCCGCGCGCGAGAAGCCGGCCCGGGCAACGTTGAGTACTTCGGGCGAGAAGATGTGCGTTTCCTGAAGGCTGGCCACCTGCATGCGAAGGGCGCTGGAGGAACCGAACAACGGGTCGGCCAGGGGAATCAGGCTGGTGCCGTCGTCGATTGTGTAGGCCGCCGAAAAAGTGTCGCGGTCGCGAGCCGTGTAGTCCAACCGCAGCGTGCCGAAATCTTCTCGGATGCTCTGCTTCGGATTACTAAAGAAGAACGCGGTACCGCTGGGCCGGCCGCTGGTAAGCAGTTCGGAGCCGTTGGCCTCCGGCCAGAACGAAAAGTAAGGCAGCATCGCCGTATTCAGATTGGCGACCGGAACGTAGACGCCGGACGAGTTCGGAAAGAGCCCCTGGCGCACCTGCGAATCGGGGACCACGCTGACGCTACTTAGCGTTTCGGCCTGCCGGAAGCCTTCGTAGTTTCCAAAGAGGAACAGCCGGTTCTTCTTCAAAGGACCTCCCAGCGCGGCGCCGAACTGGTTCTGTCGAAACGGCGGAGTGGATGCGGTCTGGGTAAAGAAGCTGCGTGAATCCAGGGCGCTGTTGCGCAGGAATTCGAACAAGGTTCCGTGCAGCGAGTTGGTTCCGGATTGTGTCACCACAGTGACCTGCGCGCCGGAACGCTTTCCGTACTCCGCGCCGTAGGTATCGGTCTGGACGTTGAACTCGCGCACGGCGTCGATTCCCAGCAAGTAGCCGCTCACACCGCCGGGAGTGATGGCGAGCTGGCTGGATCCGGTGTACTCGATTCCGTTCAGGAGGACAAGGTTGTCCATGGGCCGGCGGCCATCCACGCTGAAAGTATTCCCGTTGCTGGTGCTGGTATTGGCGCTCTTCAGCGAGTAATTGATGACGCCCGGGTTGAGGGTCATCAGGTTGTCGAAGCTGCGGCCGTTGAGCGGCAGATCCTTCACTTCGCGCTCCCCCACCAATCCGGAAACCGAGGCGGTCGTGGTGTTGACCACCGGAGTCTCCTCGGTCACGGTGACTTCCTGGGTCAGCTCGCCGACCTCCAGTCGCAGATTGACCACCGCCTCCTGTCCCACCACCAGATTGACGCCGTTGCGAACCTGCGTTTTGAAGCCGGGCTTTTCGGCGCGTACCTGGTAGGGACCGACGGGAAGGGACATGGCTTGAAAATCGCCGGTCTCGTCGGTGATGACCGAGCGCGTGGCGCCGCTTTCGAGACTCCTGATGGTGACCGCCGCGCCGCGAACCGCGTTGCCTGAGGCATCCAGGATCTTCCCGGTTATGGCGGCTGTCACCTGGCCGAAGGCGGCCACGGAAAGAGTCAAAAGGGTCAGAAAGAACAATTTGGTGCGGGAATACGGGTTCGGGAGTAACGGGCTCACGCGAACAATCGTATCATCCCAGTCAGGAGCATAATCGAAGATGCCGCCAATCACGCTCAATTTCACATTTCACAGCGGAATCAAACGTCACCTGTTCGGCAATGTCCGGCTGTCGGGAAGCTGGAGTGCCGCCGGCCAATACTCTAATGCATGGGCCGAAATTCCGATGACGGTAGTGCCGGATGGGACGGGCTGCGATGCTTTCAGCGCCAGCGTCCAGTTCGACGCAAGCCAGGCGGGCGGTACGTTTCAATGGGGTGTGGTGGCCGACCTGGTGGGAGCGCCGAACAGTTGGGTGGTGGTCACTGAGGTGCCGGATGAGAACTCGTATCAGCGGTACCGCAGTTTTGTTTTGCCCGCGAGCGACGGCCGGCAGGATTACTGGTTCGCGACCGGGCGCCGGTTCGGAGCGCAGAAAAATTTGGTGCCGGGAGTGGCGAGCCCTGCTATCCGGTTCTCGCTGTGGGCGCCACATGCCAAGGGTGCCGAAGTTGTCTTCGGCACGCCAGCAGGCTACATCGCAGACGATGGCACCGGCATAGACCCCGCTGCGCCCGTGGTGCCGCTGGTCTCGCAGGGCGGCGGCGTGTGGGAAGCCGCCGCGGGCAACTTTAGCGACTATATGAATCGCCCCTACATGTACCGAATCACGAACGAACAGGGCACGCAGACGTACAAGGCGGACATATATTCGCGCGATCAAGTGGGGCGCGGCGCCATCAATCCGGGCGGTGCCTCCTTTTCCGGCTCATACCTGGATCTGGACGGGATTGTGAGCTGTTCCCTGGTAGCCGACCCGGATCAGGTTACCGGCGATTTCAATGACGTGGGCATCGTGAAACAGACGCTGCTTCCCGCTGAACAGTTTTGGGCCAACGAATATACGCCCGGGCGAACGCCTCCGCTGCACCTGACCGACCTGATGATTTACGAACTGCACGTTGGCTCGCTCGGATATCCTTCGACGGCCTCCGGATCGTTCGCCGATGCGATAGCGTTCGTCGACACGTTGCAGGACCTGGGCGTGAATGCGGTCGAGTTGTTGCCGGTGCTGGAATTCGACGGCAACCTGCAATGGGGCTACGGCACCTCGCTTTTCTTTTGCCTGCAGAGCAGCGCCGGGGGCGCCAATCAACTGAAGCATTTCGTGCGCGCATGCCATCAACGGGGCATCGCCGTCATCATAGATGTGGCATACAACCATTTCGCCACGGCGGACAACGAACGGTCGGAATGGGGATACGATTCGGACCCGGACGTAGCGCCGCAGAACAACACCTGGTATTGGTATGAGGGGCAGCCCACGGATTATCCGGGAAATAGCAACGGCGGATATCTGAACAACGGGTCGTCCGGGTACACCCCGCGCTTCAGCGAGGAGAATGTGCGCCAGATGTTCACCAGCAGCGCGGCGGCCCTGCTGGACGACTTTCACATTGACGGGCTGCGCGTGGATCTGACCGACGCCATTCATCAGAACAACTCGCTGAACGCCAATGGAGACCAGGTGGGCAGAGCGAATCTGTATGGGATCAAATTCCTGCGGGAACTGGCGCGCACCGTGAAGATGGTGAACCCCGCAGCGTTTCTGATGGCCGAAGACCATACCGGTTGGGGGGCAATGACGCAGCCGCTGGATGAAGGCGGCATGGGGTTCGACGCGGTCTGGTACGCGGATTTCTATCATCACCTGATTGGCGACGGCAATTACGGCGACAATTACGCGAAGCTGTTGAAGTATGCGGGCTATGGTGTGCCGGGACCCCTGCGTATGGATTACTTCGCCGGCGCTTTGCTGGCGACACAATTCAACAAGATTGTCTATCACGAAAACCACGACGAGGCAGGCAACGAGTCCGCGACGGTGCGCACCATCGGGACCGCGGTGAATGGAGCGGCGCTGGAGGGCGAAACACGCAAGTACGCCGAGGCGCGCTGCCGCTTCGTGTTCGGGATATCGGCGCTCTCGGCGGGGACGCCGATGTTTCTGATGGGTGAAGAGATTGGCGCCGCGAAGCCTTTCCGATACAACGATTTTTTCCTGAACAAAGAAGACCTCATCGGCGACAGAACCGGCATCGGGCAACACCTCTTCCGCTTCTACCAGGATCTGATCCACCTGGTGACTACCAAGCCGGCGGCCAGATCCCGCTTTATCGATGTCATCCACAACCACAATGACAATCGCGTGATCGCGTTCACGCGTTCCTCTTCCACCCAGGAATTGCTGCTGCTGGCGAGCCTCAATGACACACCGTTCGACCACGGATATTTCATCGGCACCGATTCCTGGCGCCTGCCCGCCGGCGGCTGGCAAGAGGTATTCAACAGCGACGCTGCCATCTATGGCGGAGACAACGTCGGCAATGGAGGCGCGACTCTCTTGTTGCCCGGCGGAGAGATTAACGCGGTGATTCCGGCGCACGGCTTCGTGATTTTCGAGAAAGTGGCGTAGCGATCAGCTATACGTCCCGATCACTTCGAAGTGCTTCTCATTCCCGGTGGGCACGATCACGGTGTCGTTGTGCACGCCGCCGATCGACGCCGGTCTGCCGTTCACGGTGGCGGTCTTCACGGCGTTCGCGGGCGGCATCCTGAGCTTCACGTGCAATTCCCTGGGAGCGCCGGCGCGCGCCAGTTCCACCGTGGCCACGACGCTTTTCGATTGCGGCCTGTTTTGCACGTGCAGGCTCACGCGCCCCCAGCGCGTGGGAGCCTGTTCGAGCCGGATGGGTTTGCCGGACGCCACCCATGCGCGGGGCAGGCCCTTGGCGAGATAGAGGCGGTCTTCATCGTGATCTTCCATCGCCAGCATCCACCGCACCACGCAGGGAATGGTCTGCTGCGCGGGGATGCAAAACGTGGGCTTCCCGGGACCGAGCCCGGCCACTTCGCCGGCCGTCCAGCTACCCGGGGAGTGATCGTGGTAGCGGTGCGCGTAACAGAACAGCAGATACTCTTCGATGCGATCCAGGCGGAGTAGCATCTCCGCGAAGCCATAGGCGATGAAACCGAGGATCGCCCGGTTGGCGCCGCCGCCGACGTTGGCCAGCACTCCCATGGTGGTGGCGCCGTACGCTCGCATGGTATCGACCACCTTGTTGGCCAGCGGATGCGGCAACACATCGGCCATCAGCAACTCCGCATACGGGCGGTGCGGCCACTGCTGTTCGCTGGGCCGTTCGGTGCGCATGGCCTCTTTGAAGGTCAGTTTGGAGCCAGGCAGCAGCGGAACGTACGGCGGGTTCTTGTCGGTCAGGGTCCACTTGTCGATGCTTTTCAGCGTGGCGTCCAGCAGCATGTCCGATCGTTTCTTCCACTCCCGCGCCAGCCCGGCGTTGATGCCGCTCCAGGCGCGGCTGAGGTCGCGCAATCCACGAGCGGCGAACGCGCTGTTGGCGTAATAGGGCTTCCACCAGATTTCCGGATGCGGCGAGAGGCAGGAGTCGGATTCGCTCCAGCCGGCGATCAGGCCGTAGCCGCGGTCGTCGGGTGGCAACCTCAGGCTGGTGTCGTGCATGGCGAGCAGTCCGGCGGCAGTCGCCTCAATCTTGGCGCGATGCTTCTGAATGGTGGCGGTGTCGTGCGTGTAGTTCAGGTAGCGGGCCATCAACGAAAGCGTCAGCCCATACTGAGCCGTCTCCGGGCCGCGCATGTTGATCATGCCACGGGCGTCGGTATATTCGGACAGGTAGTTGTCGAGTATAGCGCGGCACGGTTCGAACCGCCCCAGCTCCAGGTTGGTGTAGACCGAGGCGGTGAAGATATCCTGGAAGCCGTCGTATTCCGAGCCGTAATAATCGCGGTCCACTGCGCCATATTTGGGGTACACGCCGCCGGGTCGCACCATAATCTCCTTGGCCACGGCGTGCCGGGACATATCGGTCCACGACTGGTCGGGCAACGTAGTGGGAGCAAAATCGGCCAACTGCCGGTCCCAATAATCGGCGAACACCAGCAGCGCGCGATAGAACTGCTCTTTCTTCGGGTCTTCCTTGAACGGCGGATACGCCGGATACGAATGCCCAAACACGCACTTGCTCATCGTGCCGTTATCGATGCGAGCAGTGCGGTGCCAGGTTTGCACGATGAACTTGTCGTGCGCCTCGACGTCTCCGAAAACCAGCACGTCGATGTAAGACTGGTCGCCGATTGGAAAAATCTTATGCACGGCGGGCATCCAGCCGCCCAGCAGGCCTTCCCAGCGCTCGTGCGTGTTGGCGCGGTCGCCGCCGGCGGCGCCGGCCTGCAGTTCGGCGAAATACTGGTTGGGGTGATACGTGCGTGTGTTGCCGCCGGCATACACGGGAGCGGTGTCGAAGCACTCTTTGGTGCCGACAAACGTATTCCACTGGTTGGTGCCGCCTCCGCCGGCTGCATTGCCGCCCCGGGGATTCGGCGGAAGCGGGCCGCCGATTAACGGCGCGGCATCGCGCACCTGAATTTCGTCGGGGTCGCCGCCGCCGGCCAGAAGCTTGTCCGCCAGAAGATCCGGCAGGGAAGCGCCGATTTCCTCGCGCGAGAGTCCGAGAAACGGCACCGCGGCCTGGGAGAAGACGGCTTCAAGGCGCTTCCCCATCACGCGCGCAATGCCGCGCGCCGGGACAAACGTGATAGATCCGTCGCGAATGCTCAGGTCTTCGTACACCTTCCAGTTGGTATTGTTATGCGAAAATTCGCATTGCAATGTGTGGTCCGTGGTATCCGGTGGGTCCGGCTGTTCGGCGGCGGCCAATGCCTGGGTGACTGCTGTGGTTAAAGCAATGCTTTGGAAAAATTCGCGACGGTCCATGGTTTATCTTTCGTTGGTTGGGGAACGGGAAATCAGGCGCGCCTTCTGCACATATGTCATGCCTCCGGTGTGGAGGGTGAAGGTGTACTCCCCGGGAGGAGCGGGCTGCCGAGGGTACGTATTCAGATACCAGACCACATGATTGATGCCGGCATGGCTGGCTGGAACCACCGTGCAGACCACCTTTTCCGCAGCGTCCGCGATAGTCACATAGGGGCGGCTGCCATCGCCGCCATCGGCGAGGCACGGCGCGCCCCGAATCCGCCGCGCCCGCCGCCGCGTCCACCTCTGGGCGTCGCGGCAGCCGGCGGGTTGGCCGGCGAATCCTTCAAATAGTAAGCGATGGTCATAGCGTTCGGTTCATTGGGAGTGGTGGGGTAGCGGTCGCCCAGAAGGCGGTAATTGCCGAAGCTGCCTTCATGCCGCTCAGCGAAAGAGCGGATGGGAAGCAGCGCTGCCTGGCTGGAAAGAGCGGCGGTGAGACCACGCAACGGCACGATATTGGTGACCCAGACGCCGCGACCATAGGTACCGACCACCAGGTCGCCTTCGCGCGGATGCACCAACAGATCGGTGACCGGCGCCGGACCCATGTTGGAACGGAATGACTCCCAGTGGGCGCCGTGATCGAAGGACGCAAACACGCCGGCGCTAGTGCCCAGGAACAGCAGGTTCGGATCGACGATGTCCTCGACGATGGAGGTAGCTTCCGCCACATCGGGGAGGCCGGTGACGATGCGCGTCCAGACGGCGCCGAAATCCGTGGTGCGGAAGACCAGGGGACGGAAATCGTCCTGCCGCCGGCGCGACTTGGTGATGTAGGCCGTACCCGCTTCGAAGCGCGAGGCGTAGACGCGCGATACCCAGGCATCCTCGGGACCGCCGGCCGCGGCCACCTGCGAAGTAGTGTCGGACCAGTGCGCGCCGGCATCGCGAGTCACCTGCACCTTGCCGTCATCCGTGCCCACCCAGATGACTCCGGCCCGGGCGGGAGATTCGGCGATGGTCACGATGGTGCAATGCTGGATGGACGTATTTTGCGTGTTGATCTTGTCGGGGTTGTTGGTGGTGAGGTCCGGGCTGATGACTTCCCAATGATCGCCGCGGTCCCGGGAGCGAAGTAAGAACTGAGAGCCGTAGTAGATGGTGTTGTGATCGTGCGGGGAGAGGCGAACCGGGGCGATCCAGTTGAAGCGATACAGAACCGCATCGGGCGCAGCCGAAGCGCCGCGGGGTCCGAGCGGGCGAACGTTGCTGAAGGGATGCGGCGAGTTGGGCTTGGTGGCATCGATGATGGTGCGCGTGCGCGTTTCCAGATCGACGCGGCCGAGCGTGCCGAACTCCTGCGTGTTATACAGCCAGCGGCCGGTGGGATCCGGCTCGTTATACATGCCGTCGCCGATGCCGGTCGACACCCAATCGTCGATATTGATGCGGCCGGACCAGCCGTTCGAAGGCCCCATCCAACTCTCGTGGTCCTGCAGGCCGCCATAGATATGATAGGGCTGATCCATATCGACGCCGATGGCATAGAACTCGCCCAGCTTCAAGTTGGCGAAATGGTCGGAGGTGCGGCCGCCATCGTAGGAGACCGAGACGCCGCCATCGGAGGTGGCGATCATGTGGTCGGAATCCTCGGGGTCGATCCAAAAGCTGCGGAAGTCGCCGAAGGTGGTGATGAAGGGATATCCGGTGCGGCTGCCGCCGAGGCCCGCCCAGGTTTTGCCGCCATCGTTCGACTGGAGCATGTTGGACCCGGTTATGAAAACGCGATCAGGGTTGTTGGGGTCCACGCGAAGCTGGTTGAAAGAGTAGCCGGCTTTGCGGCTGACATCCTCGCCTTCCCTGCTGACGCGCCGCCAGGAGCGGCCGGCATCGTCTGTGCGATAGACCTCTCCGCCGATGTATGACGAAGGCGCGGCAAAGGAGGTGTCCCGCTGTTGCGCCGCGCCGGGGCGGAGATTGAAATTGTCGATGACCGCATACACCACGTCGGGTTTGCTGCGGCAAATGTCGATGCCGATGCGGCCGGTATTCCCTTGCGGCAGACCGTTGGCCACTTTCTCCCACTTTGCGCCGCCATCGCTGGTTTTAAAAATTCCGCCGCCGGGCCGGGCCTCCATGATTTTCCAGGGCAGGCGGATAGCGTCATACATTGCCGCGTAGAGCACGTTGGGGTCGCGAAAGTCGATGGCCAGGTCCACTGCGCCGCTGGTTTCATTGACGAACAACTGTTTGCGCCAGGTGCGGCCGCCATCTGTAGTTTGAAAGACGCCGCGTTCCTGGTTGGGAGTGCCCAGGTGTCCCAAGGCCGCGACCCAGACGATATCCGGGTTGGTTGGATGGATGACGATGCGGGCGATGTGCTGCGTGTCGCGCAGGCCCATATTGGTCCAGGTGTTGCCGCCGTCAGTGGACTTGTAGACTCCGTCGCCCCAGTAGGCACTGCGCGTCAGGGAATTGTCGCCGGTTCCCACCCACACTACGTTGGCATCGGAGGGAGCCACGGCGACTGCGCCCACCGAGGCGATGCCGGCGGAATCGGTGACCGGCTCCCACGTTGTGCCGTTATTGGTAGTACGCCACACGCCGCCGGTTCGCGCCCCTGCAAACATGGTGTGGCGATGCGCCTTGGCCGGCGTTTCCGGCACAGCCAGCGCGGATACCCATGCGCCGGTACGCCAGGGTCCCAGGTTGCGGTACTGAAAGGCATGGAGAAGATCGGCGTAGGTCGGATCGGCCGGGAATGCGCACGCGGCCAGGGTAAGGAGCAGGACTGCGGGCTTGGTCATGCGAAAAACTAGTATGACAGCTCTGGCACTGCAACCGCTTTCATACATTTCTTGCGAGCCGCCGACAAATCCGGACACCCGGTCCACGATCGCCCACAGAATGGAATCAAGGAGGATCACGTTCAAACTTGCCCTCGAAGATACTTTCACGGCGAGGAAAGGCAGCGACGGTCACAGGGCTCTCTCGATTGCCGCCTGACTGGTCCGATTTCAGGCACCCTGGTGGGCGGCACGTGGCGCCCCGATGGAATCGGGCGGCGGGCCGACACGGTGAAAGGGATAGGATCGACTTACGGGCTGGTATTCATGCCGTTAGTTCAAACCCGCTACAGACGGACCGGTTGCGTAAACGCTCCGTTGCCGGCCGAATCCCAGACGGCGAAGCGAACCCACTTCTTTCCCTTGGCGTCGAAGGGAATCTGGAAGCGATGATTGCTGAAAGGCGGCAGATCCGTGGCGGAAATAATCTGCCGTCCGGTGGTATGGCCATCGCCCCACACCACTTCGACGAACTCCAAAGGCCACGTCCACTCCACCTCCGCCGAGTAAGTGCGTTTGGCGCCGGTGCCTTCAATCGCATAGTTGCGCAGCAGCACCTCGCCGGTGGATACGTAATAATCGCCGGAGCGCATGGCGCGGGTGATTGGCGACCAATCCTCATCGAAGCGCGGCACACTGGGCAGCTTGACGTAATTGACGATCAACTGGGGGAAGGTCTCGTCGTCGGGATACTTCATGTAAGTGTCCCCTTCGGCGATCATGTACTTCGGGCCGGGCGCCCAGTTATTCATATCGTCTAACAGGGCCAGGCAGCGGCCCTCGCAGATGCGCTTTTCGCTTTGGTCTACGGGCAGCGATTGATACGATCCGCCCAGGAAGCGGTCGCTCAGAAAGTGGGCCTTGTCCTTTACGGCGTCGGGGTACCCGGCGGAGCCCTTGGTGCGCGGGTGCGCCTGCCACATCAGGCCATTTTCGCGGCGCAGCATATCGAGCTCTTCGGCAGGCGACCCGATGTGGTACACCTTGCCGTATTTGGGATCGTTGTCGATGAACTGCTGCCCCTCCTTGCGTACATGCGACCAATAAACGGGCTTGCGGCAGGAACGTAATGTAGTGACCGCCGAGGGTGGCGTCCGGCTCTTCGCCCGGAATCAGCAGGAATCCCTTGTCGCGGAAGCGGCGGCAGCCGTCGAAATAGACCTTCTGCTCGGCGAAGCGGATGGGGCCCGGGATCGTTGGGGTGGGAATCGGAGTGGAAGTCGGCCAGAATGGCGATATTGATCCCGAGCCCGCGAAAAACCTGCAACCAGCTAGGCTGGACATCCTCACTGCCGGCGTCGGTCAACTGCTCGTTGAAATGCATGTGGAAATGGCTCACCAGCACCTGGTAGCCGGGCATCTCTTTGTAGCGATCGTCGTGGGTGAAGGCCATTACGGCCTGCTGGGTGGCGCGGCCGTCTTCGGGGCTCAGGTAGAAGTAAACGGGCATGCGCTGCCACGTCCCAGGCGGCGCGTTGTAAAGGGCGAAATTATTGATGTCGTGGCGCGCTTCGGAGGCGCGCTTGTTCCACTCTTCGTCGGACACGCCGTAGGGGCGGTAGGGCTCTTCGCGGTCGGCTTGGCGGACGCCCACGGCGAAGGATGTCTCGCTGTCCTTACGGTAATAGACGAACCCCAGGTTGGTTTCGATTTCGCGCGCGAAGAAGAATTTGTGCGAGGCGGGCAGAAAGGCCAGCGATCCGCCCCCCGTCTCCACGATGCCCAGGCGATTGCGGGCCTTCACGGCCACCGGGTCGGTATTCACAGAGCCGCCGAACGCGTACTGCTGCCAGGCGCGCGCCACGTCGCGCCAGACGATCTTCGTATCGCCGGCGATGGCGAACCCCTTCAGTCCGCCGACATATTTGTATGCGACAGACGGCGCGTCCGTCTTCGCGATGGCTTCCTGCCGCAGCAGGTTGGTGCCGCGGTAGACGGTGTACCGCAGACTTCCCGGCAAAAATGCCCAGGGTCAGGCCGTCGAATTCCACTTCCAGGCGGGCGCCATCGGTCTTCACGGAGCAGGCTGTGGACCGATAGCCGGCCCAGTCGCGGCGGATCTCTTCCGGCTTGCGCGGCAGGTCCAGGTTGGTGCGAGGTGCGCCAGGTACCATCAGCGGAGCATCCCAAAACGCGAACCACTTCTCGCGGTCCACCACCTCCGGCGTGAGTGCGATGCCAAGCGCGCGCAGCGGGGCCATCTGCTGCTCGCTTAGGCGCCGGACGCCGGTGGTCACTTGGAATTCAGGTGACAGATTGCGCCCCAGCGCAATCCATGCGCCGCCGGTCTTGCGGGCAGCCAGTTCGGTGACCACGGGTTGGCCGCCGCGAATGGTGAAGGCCGCGCGCAGTTCCTGGCCGCGCGCTCCGGCCCAGGAAAGTTCCAGCACTCCGCCGCGCATTTCGGCCTTGAGGCCTTCCAGCGGCTTATACTCTTTGAGGTCGCAACTCAGTGTCTGGCAGAAGGCGGCAGTCGCGAACAGCATGCCGGCGAGGAAACGAGCGAGGTTCACCACGGTTTCTCCAATTGGCGTATAGTACAAGACTACTCCCATGACTCGCCGAAACGCACTTGCTTTATTGGGCGCCACGTTGGCGCGGGCGGCGGATCGCCTGCCGGCAAATCGTAATGTGAAATGGGGATTGGGCTCCAACCTCTGGAACTACTTTCCGCGCGTGCCTTTCACCGACATTCTGGACGTCATGAAAGAAACCGGATTCATCGGCTTGCGCCTCACACAGTTTCCGCAAATCCTGAAGACGTATGACATCACGTCTTCGCAAATGCGTAAGGAGGTCGCGAAGCGCGGGTGCCAGATCGTCACGCTCTCGTTCAACGGGCCGACGCATGATCCGGCGCGGCGCGCCTATGTCATCTCCAACGCGCGCGAGGCGATGACATTCCTGAAGTCGTGCGGAGCCAGCCGCCTGGTGGTATTTTCACCAAATCGCAGCAACGGCGCGGCGCCCGGCGCATTCCAGGCGATGTGCGAGTGCTTCAATGAAATTGGGCGCGTGGCGAACGAGATGGGCTTCAGCGCGGGCCTGCACAATCACATCGGACAGATTGTGGAGACGCCCGAGGAAGTGGACCGCTGCATGGCAATGACGGACCCCAAACTGTTCCACTTCGCTCCGGATACAGCGCACCTGCACCTGGCCGGCTGCGACGTGGCAAAAACGCTGGAGAAGCACAAAGCACGCCTGATGATGGCCGATTATAAAGACGCAAAACGCGTGCCCAACGCCAAACCGGACACCTTCGACCGCAACACCATCTACGATCTCGGCGATGGCGAGATCGATTTCCCGGCCTGCCATCGCGTGCTTCGGTCGATCAACTTCAGGAACTGGCTGATCGTAGACCTGGATATCGCACGCCAGGGTCCGCGGGCCAGTTACGAGCGTTGCGGCGCCTACGTGGTGAAAACGCTCGAACCGGTCTATGCCTGACGTATCGCGGCGCACGTTTCTGGCGGCGGCTGCGGCGAGCCCTTTTCTTATGGACTACCGAATCATCGATCCGCACGTTCACGTGTGGAAGCACGACCCGAAATATCCGTTCGCCGCGGGAGCCCACGTGCCCGACCGCGACGCCACGCCGCAGATGCTGCTGGACCTGATGAAGGCCAACGGCGTGAGCAAGACGGTCATCATCCAGGTGATCCATTACAAATACGACAACAGCTATCTGGCGGACGTTCTGAAGCGATTTCCGAAGACGTTCCAGGGCGTGTGCCGCGTGGATCCGCTTGACCCGGCGGCGCCAGATCATCTTTCAAGGTTGACGGAACAAGGCTTTCGCGGCGTGCGCCTGAGCCCCGCCGGAAATGCGTCGGGCGACTGGTTCCGCGGACACCTGATGCCCCCACTGTGGCAGCGATGCTCCCAATTGAAAGTGCCGATGACCGTGCTGGCGCCGATCACGCGCATGCCCGACGTGTCCGCGCTTCTGGAAAAGCTACCGGATCTCACGGTGGTGATCGATCACATGGCGGATTGCCCTATCGATCAGCCGGACGAACTGGAAAAGCTGATCGCGCTGAAACGGTACCCGCACCTGTTTGTGAAGATTTCGCATACGTGGTCCATCTCGAAGCAGCCGTATCCCTGGCTGGATGCGCAGCAATACGTCAAGCGGCTTTACGATGCTTACGGTCCGCAACGTCTGATGTGGGCCACGGACTGGCCCATCGTGGAGGGCCACTCCACCTATGCGCGCGCCCTGTCAGTAGTCCGGGACGACATGAAGTTCTTAAATGCCGAGGATAAGCAGTGGATCCTCAGCAAGACGATCGAGCGCGTCTGGCCATTCGGGTAAGCTAGAGGTCCTCTTCCTCGTCCTCTTCCTCGTCTTCGTCTTCTTCGAGATCCAGCATTCCCAGAGCTTCATTAGCGGCATCGGCGATATCTTCATCCTCCGACTCAGCCAGATCGAACAGGATTGGCTGAGCATCCTGCGGGCGGATACTACCGATGGCCTCGATGGCCACAAGCAGCAGGTCCTTGGGAGTGCGCGGGTCCTTGACGAGGGCGAGGACGTGGCTCCAGGCCGCGTCCAGCGACTGCGCGGAGGCTGCGCGAACCGCCTCCCAGTGAATTTCGGGATCGGGATTCTTCAATGATTCGATGATCAGAGTATCGAAACCACTTACACGGCCCATGGCAAATACGGCCGTCAACACCCACTCCCGATCGCCGCTGTCATAGGCCTTCCGAATGGCTTGCGCGTGCCACGCTTCGGGGTTTCGCACCGATGCCTCCAAAGCGCGGCGCCGGACTTCCTTGGGAGCTGTCTCGTCCTGGACGATCTGGTGGAGCAAATCGCGGATTCTGTCGAACACCTCTTCGGAGATCGATGACTCCTCCGGATCTTCGAATTCATCGATGGCGACCTCTTCCACGACTGGTCCGAAGGAAATAGCCGCCCTGGCGCGGAGTTCTTCCGGTTCAACGGGGCTGCTACGATAGCCAGCAGGGCTACTGCCAGTTCGTCATTCATCACAACAAGATCGCCTGCGAGATCGGCGGCAGTGATCCGGTCGGGCGCGGCGGCCCGAGGATCGGTCAAAACCCTCTGAATGTCCAGGGCAGCAGTCTCCGGCCACTCCCATGGCGGGATGGCGGACAAGGTATTCATATCCACAGCACCATCTTACCGGAGAAACCCGCCCACTGTTCCGGTGACAGGGGAGCATCCCTCCTCTTGACAATCAGGAGGAAGCCGCTCTATTCTGGCGATGATGGACGAGCCCAACACCGATGTCATTCAGGGCACCCTGGACATGCTGATCCTCAAGACGCTGAGCCTGGAGCCGATGCACGGTTTCGGCATCGGGCGGCGGATCGAGCAGATCACACGGGGTGTCTTCAAGGTCAATCCGGGCTCGCTGCTCACCGCGCTGCAGCGGTTGGAGCGCCGCGGGTGGCTGGACGCCGAGTGGCGGCGGACCGAGAACTCGCGCCGCGCCAAGGTTTACACACTGACGCGGGCGGGAAGAAAGCAACTGGAGAATGAGACCGCGGACTGGGCCCGGCGAGCCGGCGCCATCGCGCGGCTTCTGAAAGCGGAGGGGTAGGCGAATGGGAATGTGGCGGCAACTGGTCCGCGGCCTGCGCGCGCTCACCCACCGGCATCGCACCGACCTTGAGATCGCCGAAGAGGTAGAGTCTTACCTGGAGGAATCGACAGCCGCCCTGGCGGCGAGCGGGCTTTCCGAAGAGGAAGCCCGCAGGGTAACGCGGCGGGAATTCGGCAATGCTACGTCCATCCGGGAAGAGGTGCGCTCGTACGGGTGGGAGAATGCAGTCGCGACTCCGCTCTCGGATTTGCGATTTGCCGCCCGCAGGCTGTGCGCGAACCCCGGATTTACGGCGATCAGCGTGCTCACTCTGGCCCTCGGTATCGGAGCCAGCACGGCGATTTTCAGCGTGATCGAAGGCGTGCTGCTAAAGCCGCTGCCCTATCCGCATTCCGAGCGGATTGTGGCGCTGTGGCACACCGCTCCAGGCATCAATATCAAGGAACTCAACCTGGCGGTCTCGCTGTACTTCACTTATAGCGAGGAAAACCGCGTGTTTCAGGACGTGGGCATGTGGACGCCCGACACGGCGAGCATCACGGGCCTGGCCGAACCCGAGGAAGTGCCGGGCCTTGCGGTGACCAATCGCTTCCTCCCCGTGCTGGGCGTCCAACCCGTGTTGGGACGCCGGTTCACCGCTTCCGACGATAATCCCGACAGCCCGCGCACTGTAATGCTTTCCGATGGGTATTGGAAGTCGCGCTTCGGGGGAGACCGGTCCATCGTTGGCCGCCGCATCCTGATGGATGGCAATGCGTCCGAAATCATTGGCGTGCTGCCGCCCTCGTTCCAGTTTCTCGACTGGAAGGTGTCCCTGCTGACGCCGCTGCGGTTCAATCGCGCCGCGGTGCGCCTCATCAGCTTCTGCTGCCAGGGTGTGGCCAGGCTCAAACCCGGCGTGACTTTGGCGCAAGCGAACGCGGATGTAGCGCGCATGCTGCTTCTGGCGCCGTTGAAGTTCCCCATGAATCCGGGATTCAGTGCAACCATGTACGCCGATGCGCGCATTGCTCCCACTCTGCGCCCACTGAAAGATCTCCTGGTGGGTGACATCGGCAAAACCCTGTGGGTGCTGATGGGCACGGTGGGAATCGTGCTGCTGATTGCGTGCGCCAATGTGGCGAATCTGCTGCTGGTGCGCGCCGATGGACGGCAGCAGGAACTGGCCATTCGCGCCGCCCTGGGAGCCGGGTTGAGCCGGATTGCTCGCGAACTGTTAATGGAAAGCACGCTTCTGGGAATCGCGGGCGGGGTGCTGGGCCTGGCGCTGGCTGCTGTTGCCCTGCGGATTCTGGCGGCCTCGGACGTGGCACATTTGCCGCGGATGCATGAAATATCGATCGACTTCCTGGTGGTGGCCTTCACGATGGCCATCTCTCTGGGCGCCGGTTTGCTCTTCGGACTGATCCCGGTAATTAAATATGCCCGGCCGCAAGTTTCGGACGTGTTGCGCGGCGGGGGCAGCCGCCTCAGCGCAAGCAGGGAGCGGCATCGCGCCCGCAGTCTTCTGGTGATGCTGCAGGTTGCCCTGGCGGTGGTGCTGCTGGTGGGGTCGGGCCTGATGATCCGCACATTCCAGGCGCTGCGACGCGTGGACCCGGGCTTTTCGCGAGCGGAACAGGTGGCCACGCTGCGCATTTCCATTCCGGAGAAACAGGTCGCCCTGCCGGACCGCGCAATCCGTATGGAAGAGGATATTCTACGGAGGATCGAAGCTCTGCCCGGTGTTTCCGCGGTAGCCATGGTGAACACCCTGCCCATGGGAGGCAACTCGAACAATCCGATTTACGTGGAGGATCAGGCGGCGCGCGAGGGCGCCATTCCACCCATCCGGCGCTACAAGTTCATTTCGCCCGGGTACGTGGCCGCCATGGGGAGCCGCCTGATTGCGGGCCGCGAGTTTACGTGGAACGAGACCTACAACCGCACACCCGTAGCGCTGGTCTCTGAGAATATGGCGCGCGAAGTGTGGCACGACCCGCGCGCGGCGCTCGGCAAGCGGATCCGCTCGACACTGAAGGATGACTGGCGGGAAGTAGTTGGGGTGGTGGCGGATTTGCATGACGATGGCGTAGACCAGAAAGCGCCCGCCATTGTCTATTGGCCGCTGCTGATGAAGCACTTTGGAGGCGCAGACACCAATGTGGTCCGCAGCGTCGCCTTCGTAGTCCGGACTCCCGAGGGCGGAATCGCCCGGCTTGCTGCGGGAACTCGAACAGGCCGTCGGAAGCGTGGATCCGGATTTGCCGGTCGCGGATGTGAAAACGCTGGGCGCGGTGTACGACCGGTCCCTGGCGCGCACGTCCTTCACGCTGGTCCTGCTGGCGATTGCCGGGGGCATGGCCCTGCTGCTTGGGGTGGTCGGGATCTGGGGAGTGATCGCCTACTCGGTGGCGCAGCGGACGCGTGAGATCGGGATCAGGCTGGCTTTGGGAGCTCCGGTGCAAGGCGTTACGGGAATGTTCGTGCGTCACGGGCTGGCGCTTTCGGGCATCGGCGCGGCCTGCGGGTTAGTAGCGGCCTTGGCGCTGACACGCCTGATGAAATCGCTGTTGTATGAAGTAAGTTCTGCTGACCCGGTAACGTACGTGGTAGTGTCGGCCGGGTTGATACTTGCGGCAACGCTGGCCAGCTATCTGCCCGCCCTGCGCGCCACGAAGATCGATCCGGTCGAGGCCCTACGGGCCGAGTAAATCCCGGCAATGGTACACCTGGGAGCGCCCGCCCCGGAATAGAGATAGTTGTTCGCGCACTACCAGTTCGATGCTGGAATCCTGTGCGCCATAGCGGCAAATCCGGCGGCCGACGTTCCTGTAGATCCGGGGTTCCGGGTAAGAGGGGACATTCAGTTCGCCGAGCGACCAATCGTTGATGTCCAGCGAGCCGCGGTCCGGTCCCTCGTCGCTCACGTACTCCTGGATTGCCTCGGGGAGGCGGTCGAACACGCCGTCGTTGAAGTAGATCAGGCCGGAGGTCCGGTTGCCTGAGTAAAGGGATGACGAGAGATAATGGTCCCACAGGTTGACCAGGCTGAGCGCCGGCATCACGGCGAACAGGCCCACGATGATTTTCTGGGGCACACGAATGTCGTGGAAGGGAGGCTTTTCAACACGCCCCAAAAACAGAATAAAAAGGATGGCGATCATGGCCAGATTCCAGGGCCATACCACCGTGTTGAACCGGCTGCCCACAGGTCCGATGGCCAGCAGGATGAAGCCATGCATGCCGGCCGCGCAGAATAGGGCCTGCGACCGGTATCGCTCGGTGAGAAGTCCAATTCCGGCGCCGCATTCCACTATCGGGGCGAGGAACGCCAGGTGGTTGAGTAGCGGCGGAACCGTCGCGAGGAAGGGGCTGAAGAGCGACGGAAAGACAGCGGTGAAAAAGTTCGGATTCAGCTTCGCGATCCCACTCCAGAAGTAAGTGGCGGCAACGATGAGACGGCAGGTCTGGAGGGCCGACTCCGGGTGTTCGTGTCCGGCTATGGTGATTGCCAGGAGCATCAGCAGGTACTGATAGAACCAGGGCTGCCACCGCGACTGGTCCTGCAGTGCGAGCAGGAAAAGGAGCGCGAACGCTGCGGCTGCGATTTCGCGCCGTGGTGCGGTTGTGAGGATGATCAGCAAGGCCGCAAGCGTGAGCAGCAGGAACCTGTCCACAGGGGGATTGGGCGCTTTGAAGAACGACCACACCGGCGTGAGGGGGTAGAGGCGCGAACTGAGCCACAGCTTCGGTGACAGGGCGAATCCGGCCAGCAGACCCACGATGACGGTGATTCGCAGGAGTCCACAGCGGTCGGGCATGTTGCGTAGTTCAAGTCTATACCGCGCGCTTGACCTGACGCCGCGGTTGCGGCGCTCCCCGTCAACCATTAAGATGCTTATATCCCATTGCCGCGAGGTTATGTCATGTTCCGAAAAGCGCTGCTTACGGCCATCTCCCTGCTTCTGCCCGTGATCGGGTCCGCGCAGACGAAATTGTTGCGCTACCCAACGTATTCAAAAGGTAAAGTTGCCTTCAGCTATCTGGGCGACATTTGGACCGCCAACGAAAACGGCACCGACGTGCACCGCGTCACCGTCAACCGGGCGCGCGACCAATACCCGCGATTTTCGCCGGACGGCCAGTGGATCGCGTTTTCCTCCAGTCGCGACGGCAACTACGACGTCTACGTGGTGGCAGCAGCCGGCGGCGAACCGCGGCAGCTTACTTTCAATAGCGCCAATGACGACGTGGTGGGGTGGTCTACCGACGGCAAGCGCATCGTCTTCTCCTCCACGCGCGGCAACGGCGCGTTTCCCACGGTCGCGACTCTGTGGGAAGTGCCGGTGGACGGCGGAATTGAGCGCGCCCTCAACACCGACTGGGGCGCTTACGCAAGCTATTCGCCCGATGGCGCCAGGCTGGCCTTCCAACGCCATCCCAGCGTGTGGTCTCGCAAGCACTATCGCGGATCGTACGCCGCGGATCTGTGGGTGGAGGAACTGGCGACGAAGAAATTTACCAAACTGGGCGACGAGGCGTATCACGGCAACATGCTTTGGCCCATGTACGGCACCGGCGGCGAGATTTATTTCGTTTCCAACGAACTGCCCAATGAGCCGGTGAAGCCCGGCAGTCCCGAGGTGATGAAGAGCGTCAACAACATCTGGAAAATCTCCGACAAGGGCGGCAAGCCGGTGCAGGTCACCAGGCACACCGATGGCAATCTCTTTTATCCGAGCATCTCGGCCGACGGCAAAGTGATTGTGTACGAGGATAACTTCGGCATCTGGAAGCTGGACGTGGCATCCGGCAAGAGCACCGAGATCCGCATCGACATCAAGAGCGACTACACGGAGAACAAGACAGAGCTGACCACCATCAACAACGAGGCCGAAGGGTTCAGCCTTTCGCCCTCGAACAAGCGGGCCGCGGTGGCGGTGCACGGCGAAATCTTCACGATTGCGACGGATCGCGGGCAGATGCAGCGCGTCACCGAGACACCGTGGAAGGAACAGAGCCCGCACTGGTCGCCCGATGGGAAATGGATCGCGTTCGTCAGCGACCGCTCCGGCCGGGAGGAGATTTACATCTCCGATGAGTTGGGGAAGAACACGAAAAAACTCACGGATTCGGATTGCGACAAGCTGGCGATCGTGTGGGCGTCGGATTCGAAGTCATTCCTGTGGACCGGCTCGGACCACAAGCTGCGGCGAATCGAGATCGCTTCCGGCAGGGAAGAGGTGCTGGCGTCCAACCCGGGCGGCAACATCGGCGAACCGCAATTCTCGCCCGACGGTAAATGGATCTCCTACTCGCAGGTGGACAACCTCTCGCGGTCGCACGTCTGGCTGAAGGAACTGGCAACGGGCCAGGAGCACGAGATCGCCTCCGACCAGTTCCTGACCTCGCGCGGCGCCAAGTGGACGCCGGACGGCAAGAAACTGCTGGTGCTCGGCGGCGCAGGGTGGGAGTTCGGGAATTGCGTCGACGGGAGGACGCGGGTCGTCTGGGTTATATGCCATCGCATTCACGCCGATCGAGAAGGATCCCCTGGATCGCGATATCAATACCGAAGAGCAGGCGGAAGCGGCGGCTGCGGCGGCTCCCCCGGCAGGGCGCGGCGGGCGCGGCGCGGGAACGGCTCCGGCCAACGTGCAGGTGAAGATTGACTGGAACGGTCTGGACCGGCGGGTGACGCGGTTGGCCGCAACGTCGGGCAATATCTCTATGGTGCTGCCTTCGCCGGATGGCCGCACGTATCTGTTCCAGGCCGGTGGCGGTGCTGCCGCGGCTCCGGGCGCAGCAGCGGCCGCGCCTGGAATGTACACCATGAACGAAGACGGCACGGGGATTACGCATCTCAACACCACGCCCACAGATGCCGCCGCCGCGGGGCGCGGGCGCGGTGGACGCGGCGGTGCCGGAGGTTTCGGCGGTGGCGCCGAACCCACGTGGGCGCGCGACGGCCGCAGCATTTACTTCATGCAGGGCGGCTCGTTGTACACCCTGGCCATCGGCGGCGGGGCGGCGGCCACAAGCACGGCCGCGGCGCCGTCAACGGCGGGACGGGGTGGAAGAGGCGGACGCGGCGCGGGCGCTACCCCCGCGGTCACCGAGGCGGCTAGCGGCCCAGGTCCGCGCCGAATCGATATTTCCGTGCGCATGGAGATCGATATTCCGGCGGAGCGGCGTCAGGTGTTCGAAGAGGCCTGGCGCGTGATGAAGAATCGCTTCTACGATCCCAAAATGCACGGCGCGGATTGGGCCGGCGATAAGGACAAATACGAATCGCTGCTGCCTTACGTTGCCGACACCGAAGAGTTGCACAACGTGATCATGGAAATGATCGGCGACATGAACGCATCGCACACGGGTATTTCGGCGGGCGGACTGATTCCCGGGCGAACCCCGCAGGACGAGCGCGTGCAGACGCGCTATCCCGGTTTCGAGATGGAGCCGGATGCATCGGGCTACTTCAAGGTGTCGTACATCTACCGGAAGGGTCCGGCGGATCACGACTATGTGAAACTCGCGGTGGGCGATTACGTTCTCGGGGTCAACGACAAAGAAATGAAGACCAGCGAGAATTACTGGAAGCTGTTCAACATTCTTCCCGGCAGGAAGTTCGAGTTCATGGTGAACTCCAAGCCCTCGACCGACGGCGCGTGGATGGTTTCCCTGGATCCGCTGACCGCTGCCGCGCAGGCGGACCTGCGATACGAACGCTGGGTGGAAGACCGCAAGGCCATGGTCAAAGCCCTCTCGGGCGGCCAGATCGGCTACCTGCACATCAAAGCCATGGACGCGCCCTCCCTGGCGAAATTCCAACTGGAGTTGGCGGAGAACCAGGACAAGAAAGCGTTGATCATCGATGAACGCTTCAACGGCGGTGGCGGAATCGATCAGGAACTGCTCGAGATTTTGAATCAGCGGAGTTCCGTACCAATCCACGCGCGGCCGCGACGCGCTCGAGGTGAAACGCCCCGGCCTGGCGTACTTCGGTCCGCTGGCCGTGCTCCAGAACGAACGCTCGGCGAGCGATGCCGAAATGTTTCCAGCGGGCATCCGGGAGCTCAAACTCGGCAAGATTGTAGGAGTGCCGACGATGGGCGCGGTGATCGGCACCGGTTCGTTCACGCTTGATGGACGGGTCCGTGCTGCGCACGCCGGGCGCGGGCGTTTCTCTGGCGAATGGACAGAATATGGAGAACTATGGCGTGCCGCCCGACGTGTGGGTAGACAACACGCCGGCCGACTTCCTCAGCGGGCATGACCGCCAGATCGAGAAGGCGGTGGAAACGTTGAAAGCCGAGATGAAGTAAGACAGGCCTCCTGGCCTGTCCTACTGCTCGCAGCGATTGTCGCGGACGGTGTTCCAGCCGGCCGAAATGCCCGGTGCATCCACGATGCACCGGGTTTTCATTTGGAAGCCCTGGATTTCGTTGTCTTCGATGAGATTGCCGCGCGCGGGAGCGGGCCGTTCGGCTCCGCGGCCCAGGTAGATTCCGCTGCTCAATATGTCCGGATCGTCCGCGGAGTAGGCGCAGCCGCAGTGGGCCGTGTTGAGGTTCAGCAGGCGATTGCCGCTAATCCGGTGTCCGGTGCCGATGACGAAAATACCGCCGAACAGAGGGCCGTCGATCAGGTTATCCACTACCCGAATATTGCGCGACTGCATGTCCGGATTGCTGTTGTTCATCACGATGCCGTAGTTGCCGAAGGGGTAATGCGCGGGCGGCGCGCGGTTCACACAGACGTTGGCGCGGATCTCGCCATCGTGAAAACCGTCCAGGTCGATGCACTTCCCGTCGATCTCCTCGAAGCGGTTGCCGGCATAAGAGCAGTGCTCCACGTTCCCCGCCGTGTCGATGGCCACCGGCACGGCGCGGCCTTCCACATCCACGGCGTCGATGGGGAAGCCGATGGCGCGGCCGGCGTTTTCTTCCACGCGAATATTGGTGGCATGACCCACCTGAATGGCATCGCGGCCGATGACGGAAAAGCGATTCTGCGCGATCAGACCGTTGGCGTTGCGCGGCGAAGTGTACAGCGAATGCGTCCAGATGCCATTGCCGCGAATGCCGGTGAGTTCGCAGCGGGTCACCCGGAAATCGCGCGTGCCTTCTTCCAGCAGAATTCCGCCGCTGGCGTTGTTGCGCCCCATTGCGTTCAGCGACCCGCTGTCGCGCACCTGCACGCGATCGATCGAGATATCGCGCGCGCCGCTGGCCAGCACAGCGAATCCGGCGATCTCGTGGAAGCGCACGTTTTCGATCGCGAACATCCGATACGGCGGCGGCCAGAATGCCGTTGCCCCGGGTGAAACGGACGAACGGCGTATCGTACGGCGGAAGCCCGGACCGCACGCCCGCGCCGCGGTCGCCCTCGATGCTGAAATCGCGGAGAACCACGTCCGGGCCTTTCACCACGATGAGGGCCCGGCCGGTGAACCCGGGTCCGAAACGCAGCACGCTGCCGCCCGGCGCGCCCCGCAGTTCCGTGCCACCCTCGACGGCCATCTCGCCTTTCAGATACAGGACGCCGCGAGGAAGCTGCACGATGCGGCGCCGCGGTATGGGCCGCACCAGAAATGCCGCCGCGGCCGTGCACAGCAGCACTGCCAAAGCGGAGCGCTGATTCACGCCACCTCGATGGGCAGGGGCGCCAGAGCCCGATGGCCCAGCGCGATCCGAACTTCGTGCGGGCCGCTCCGGATGGATTCCGGCAGGCGAAAGTTAAACTCGTATCGCTGGCCGATCGGGTCGGCGCAGAAGGAATCGATTTCCACCGCGTCCTCTCCGTCCACCGTGGCGCGGAACTGATCGGGGTTCGTGACTTCGATCATGGTCACCTTCACCGAGCCGGTGACGATGCGGTTGCCCGACAGGAGGTTGACGCCGTCTGTGACCGTGGTGATGCGCGGAACCGCGGGCCCGGCCGGCATGATCCGCACCCAGGCCGGCGGGCACAGCGGCTGGCCGCGCCATGCCAGTGCAATGGGCACCAGGCCGGTACGGAGTCCTTCCGGCAGGAAGGCGTTCACCTGCGCCACGCCGTCCGCTTCCGGCTCGCCGATGTAGGTGAGACGGCAGGGCAGGCCATCGGCGGTAATGCCCGTGTCGGTGAGGCTGCAATCGCCGGGTAGCCCCTCTACCCAGAGGGAGACGGCCGCCATGGGACCCGCCGCCGGCGCGACGGCCTCGCCGGTGAGCGCATTGCTGATGCTGCGGATACGCGCGGGCCCGGCCGGCGCGGACCTGGCGCCCCGCTTCCGGCAGGTGATCCACATGTACTGAGTCCAGATCTGCTCCAGCGCCAGGAGTTGCAAATCGTTGTCGCGCGCAAACGTAGTGAGTTCCTGCGGCGTGATGCGCACCCCGCTCCAGGTGTCGTACTGTCGCGCGTGCGGCGGCAGTCCGTTCAACTGGCAGCGCAGAACTCCGCCCGGCTTCAGCACGCGCCGGGCCTCACGGAGGTAGTTGAAGACCACTTCGCGGCTGGGGATGTGCTGGAACACGGCGTAAGAATAAACAAAGTCGAATCTGGCGTCGGGGAACAGGCTCAGGTCCGAACCCGAAGTGTGGTGCGGATGGGCATTGGGAGTACCGGCGAGGCGTTGCCGCGCGAGCTTGATCATTTCGTCGGAAACATCCACGCCGTGAATTTCGGTGAAGTGGCGGCTCATGGGCCGCATGAGCCGGCCCGGGCCGCAGCCGATTTCGAGCGCGGCGTCGCGGGCCCGCAGGCGTTTCAATTCGAGCGCCAAAGCCGCGGCCATTTCGTTTCCCGTGGCGAAGAACTCTTCGTCATCCTGGTCGCGCCGGCCAAAGGCAACGTAGTAATAGGCGTCTTCACCGGCGCGGTCATTCCAATCGGCGCGCATACGCGCGAGAACTTTCGGGTCGTCGTCCATCTTGCAGTTGTTATTCTAACGTTTATGGCTCTAGCGTTTCGCCGCGTAACCAGCGCTCCGCTTGCGGAATTCGACGCCGCCGCGCCAGACGGCGTGGTGATCGGCATCGTGGGAGAGAACGGCGCGGGAAAGGGCCGGCTGCTACACCTGGCCGCGGAAATCGATCAGCCCGAATTTGGGACGGTCGAGATGTCGGGTCCGGCGCGCCTGCTGGGGCCCATGGATGCGCTGGATCTTTCACCCGTGCCGGTGCTGCTCCTCGATCACACCCTGGCAACGAAGGATGCGTTTGCCCGCGAGCGCGCCGCCATAGCGCTGGACGAACTGCGCCGCTACGGCAGCACGATCCTGCTGGTTTCGCACGAAGAGGAGTTGCTGCGCAGACTGGCCGACGAGGTATGGTGGCTGGAAAAGGGCAAACTCGCCGGCCGCGGCGACCCCGAGGAGGTGCTCGCGGCGTACCGCCGTCATACCGCGGAACTCCTGCGCTCGTGGGGATCTACGGCGCAGGCTGCGCTCGCGCCTCGCGTGCGCCGCGGTGACGGACGGGCGGAGGTCGTCAAGCTGGAAACCATCGGCGAGGATGGCCGCCCCACCATGGTATGGCGAAGCGGGGAACTCGCCACCGTAAAGGTGACGGTGCGCTTCCGCGCGGCGGTGCCGGATCCGGTGGTGGGGATGATGATCCGCACGCGCATCGGGCTGAATGTGTACGGCACGAATACGGAGTTGGAGAAACTCCGCCTGGGGCCCTGCGAGGCAGGAGCCACGCTGGAAATTGCCTTCGGTTTCCGCTGCGAACTGTGCCCGCAGGAGTACACCCTCACGGTGGCATCGCACGACCCGGACGGGGTGTGGCACGACTGGCTGGAAGATGCGCTGGCGTTTTCCGTAAGCGACACGCGGTACACCGCGGGCGTGGCGAATCTGCGGGCCACGGCATCGGTGCGGCGCGTGTAGAGCCAATGCGGTTCATTTGAGATGCGCGGGGTGGATCGCGCGTCCGCACACTCTCGCCGAGCCCCCTCAGCGTCGAATCGGTAATCGCCGGACGCGATATCCGATAGTCCTCGACGATGATGATCGCACCGCTTGCCAGTTCACTCGCGCAGTCGTTGATGACGCGAAATAACCGCGGGTTCACGGTGGCTGGCGTCTGATTTCGCAGACGGAAAATGATGACGCTCGGCACTTCGATGCGGGCCACGGCGAGAATGTCGCCAAAATCCAGATCGAACGTGAGCACGACCCGTTGCTCTTGGGCGGCTTTGGCGACGATGTCGGGATCGGGAAGCCGAACTAAACCTTCGTCGCGGAGATGCACCGCGTCGTGAGCGGCCGCACGCAAAGCATGCACGGTCGTGATTGACACGCCCATGTCTGCCAGAAATCTCACGCGGCGGGGCTCTTGAAAAAACCGATCTCTTCGTTAGCCAGAGCGGAGGCATATTGCAACGCCTGGCGAATATCTTCGGCCTCAAGATCAGGATACTCACGGACGATGTCCCCGGTGGACATCCCGTTCGCCACTAGATTGACTACAAGCGAGACGGTCATCCGCATCCCGCGAATGCAGGCGCGCCCTCCCATTACCAAGGGGTCAAACGTGATCCGGTCGAACATACGGTTAGTCTATCAGGCCCGACGAGCAGTCTGGTCCCGTACTCGCACTTCGGAGGTGAAGTACATCGTCACCGCGAGACCTACTTCGTGTCCAGGATGAACGTGGGGACGATGCCGGCGGCCGAAGAAAATCCGCTGTGGCCGGCCGAAAGCCAGCTCGAACAACCTTGCACTTTACCCAGATAGGCGTGCGGATGCACGTCCACCTGCATCTCGCGGAACTCCAGGTGGCCGAAGCTCATCAACGGGAAGACGCTGCGGACCGGCTCGACGCGCTCCTGCACAACGTACGGCGAACGCATGGCCTGTTTCAGTGCGCGGTCCCACTCGCCGGCTTCCATCTCCCAGCCCAGATAGGTGTGCTGATCGCTGTAATCGTCATTCGGCTTGAGGGCCAGCTTCTCGCGATTCTGGGTAATGAACTCAGGCAAATCGATGGTCTTATCGTCGTATGTGGTTTTGGCGGCCGCCACCAGGCGCGTCCACGGCACATGCTCGCGAATCGCCTTGCGTTCCGTGGCGGGAAACTTGGCCGTCAAACGTCTCATCGGTCAACAGCCCGAACATGGCCTTCTTGTGAGCCAGTTCCGAACGAAAGCTGTTCACCACGCACACGGTGCGTTCGCGATACGCCTGCACCAGCGGGTGCGACAGATCGAAGCGAAGCAGAAACTCCTGCACGCCCAGGCGGCGGTACACAACATCGATTTCGAACGCGCCGCGCCGGAGCACGTGATTGCGGTATTCGAGTTGCTCCGGCGAGACAATCTCCACCGTGTAGCCTTCCTCGCGGAAGAAGTCACGGAACAGTTCGTACTCGCTCTGCGCCGAATAGGCCTGGCGGAACTCCACAATGGCGATATTCGGTTTCTTCTTGGCGCCGCCAAACTGTTTGTACGATTTCAGCAGTGCCTGCAGCAGATGCTTGCGGCTGCCAACCTTGGTCACGCCGTACTTCTTGCGAAGTTCCTTCATCGGCGGGAGTTCGTAAAAAAGATCCGCCAGCGCATCGGCATAGCCGGCGCCCGTGGGCGAATCGGCGTTGTATTGCACAAAATGCAAGTGCCCGTTCACCAGATGAGTGTCCAGACGCGCGGCCACTTCCAGCGCCTGGTACCCCGGATCGATGGATGCCAGCATTTTCTCCGCGGGCAGCAGTTCCAACCGGGACAGCAGCACCGGGTTCGACAGCACCATGGTCTCCATGCGGTCGATGGCGCCGATGAGGGACTCTCCGGTTTTGACGAGCGCTTCGTACTGTCGGCGTGAAACGAAGTTGGGTCGCAGGAACGGGCAGATGAGTCTTCCGCCGGACGAGAGCCGACTGCTCTCCATGCGTTCATGCAGCGACTCGGCCCACGAAAGATCGTGATAGGGGCCGGATTCCAGGAGCTTATTATATCGGGCGACTGCCTCGTCCATCTGGGACATTTCTTGACTTGAAAACCTGTTCTATAATTGAGTATCCCACACAAGTGCGCAAAACGATAGGTTCCATTAATTTTCTTGTCTATAAGTTACTTTAAATCAGTAGTTTATAGGTTTTTGTAACGCTCTTGCCAAGATTGGGCCGCCGCCCAAATTTGGGCGTGAACGCGTGGACACGCCGAATATGGCCAGGTATGTGCTGGTCTTCTCCGAAAGGAGAAATATGTACCTGGTTTCGATTCTGAAGCGGGGCCTCTTGCTTTTCGCGGCTGCGGCAGTGTTGACCTGCGTCGCGAGCGGACAGCCTTACGATCAATACGGGCAGCCGCGCGCGGTATCGAGAACGGCGGCGACTCCGACCCATGCGACGTATCGCGTCACGGCAACAGCACGAAGGGCGCGGCACCGGAGGACAGTAATCGTCCGGCGCCGGCCGTTCAGTCATTCGGTAGCAATCGTTGGCGGAAGCGCGCTGGCAGGCGCTGGAGTCGGCGCCCTTGTAGGCGGTCCCCCGGGCGCCATCGTCGGCGCGTTGACGGGAGGCGTGGGTGGATTAATCTACGATCGCCGAACGCACAGGAGAGTCATCGTGGTCCGGGAATAGACAGGCCCGGAGGCCTGTCTTACCGGCGCGACTCGCGGGCCAGCTTGGCTTGGGCGTCGTCCAGTTTCCTGGTGACCTTGGCAACTTCCTCGGGATCGTTTGCTGAAGGCGCGCCAGTCTGGAACTCCTTGAGCGAGGCCTGCCACTGGGCCACCGCTTCTTTGGTCTTGCCCAGTTTGGCGTAGACGTCGCCCAGATGATCGTGTACCGTGGGATCGGGCTGCTTCTGAAGGGCGCGCACCAGCAACCCCTCGGCGTCGGAGTACTTGCCCTGGCGATAATAAACCCAGCCCAAGCTGTCCAGGTAGGCTCCGCTGTCGGGCTTGAGGTCTAGCGCCTTCTTGATCATCTGGTAGGCTTCATCCAGGCGCTCGTTTCGGTCGGCCAGCATATAGCCGAGATAGTTCAAGGCACTGTCGTTGTTGGCGTCCATCTCCAGCACTTTACGGAACTCCGCCTCTGCCGGCCCGTATTTCTTCTGCCGTTCCAGCATGGCGCCGCGCATAAAATTCACGGTTACCTTCTCGTCGTTTGTGGTGGAGAGCTTCTCGGCGTCGTCCAGCGCCTTGGCCATCTCATTCCAGCGCTTACCCTTTTCGTAGGTCTGGGCCAGTTCCAAATCAATCGCCCGGTCCTGTTTGCCGTTTAGCAGACCGCGCAATTCCGTGGCGGCTGTGTCCACCTTACCCATATCGGCGAGCAACTGCGCATGTTGCACCGTTACCCCCAGGTCTTTGGGGAACTTCTTGAGGGCCGCATCGGCTTCGCGCAGCGCGCTCGCATAGTCATTCTGCGCCTGATAGGTCGCGACGATTTCCGCGGCGGTTTCGGAACCTGCATCAGGATTGATGGCGGCGGCCTTCTGGAAACTCTCGACTGCCTGCGCATACTGCTGGTTGGTCCGATAATCCCTGGCCAGCTTTTCCAGGAAGATGGCGCGATTGTTCCGTTCGCCTTCGGAATACTGCTTGCGCTCGGTGTCGCTCAGGATACCCTGTAGCACCGTAATGGCCTGATCGACGTGGTCCTCGAGTTCGAGCAGGGTGGCGTCGTTATACCGCACATCGAGATTGGTCGGATCGGCCTGCTTGGCCTTGTCGAGCGTGGTCCTGGCCTTGGCGAGGTCGCGCTGGGCCATGTAAATCTCGGCCAGCTTAAGCTGGTAGCGCGGATTGCGCGGCTCATCGTTGACGAGTTGCTGGTAAAGTTGCTGCGCTTCGGTGATCTGGTTGCTCTTGAGCAGATCGTCGCCCAGGTCCGCCACCACCTGCTCGTCGTCGAGCCCCATCTCCAGGGCACGCTTCCGGGCATCGGCGGCGTCTTTCCAGTCCTGCAGATCTTCGTACGCCCGCGCCAGCGCCACCAGCGTGCGTTCGTTGGGGCTCTTGTCGGTGACCGCCTTCAGCTTGGCGATGGCCGCCTTGGTATCGCCCAAATCCAGGTAGACCGAAGCCAGCCCGGTGAGTGCATCCTCATTTTCCGGATCGGCTTTCAGTGCCGCGTTGAAGGCCTTTTCGGCCTCCGGCGAATTGTGCGAGATGCTGAAGAGACGGCCCAGCATCACCCAACTGTCGGCGTCGTTGGGCTCCTTTTGGGTGATCTTCTGATACTGCTCCATGGCCAGCTTGACGTAGTTGTCGTCAATGTGGCCATCGCGAGAGTTGCCCACCAGCGCCCAGTAGATCCGCCCCAACATGCGGCGCGCGTCCAGGTTGTCGGGATTCTGTTTGAGCAGATCTTCGGCCTGTGTGATGGCGTCGCGCAGGCGCCCGGTGCGAATGTAAAGATCGGTGAGCTCATCGAAGATCATGTGCGCCGAAGGATCCAGCTTCAGCGCTTCCTGATAATGTTGAATCGCTTTGCTGATGTCCTCTTTACTTCCATCCGCCTCGGCCAACTCCGCATAGAGTCGCCCCATGGCAAAGTGATAATAGGCGCCGGATTTGTCCGGTGCGGTGTTGTTTGCTGTCTGTGCGGGGGGCTTCTGCGCGAAACAGAGAGACCCCAGCGAAACTACGAGGAGAAGCGCTTTTGCGGAGCGAATCATGGGGATTTTAACTTTCTTTCGACCGGTTGGAGTGCCCAATCGGGCCGAAGGTCACCTTTTTATTGTATAACGGGGTCTCAAGGCAAGGGTCGTGACAAAACCGCGTGCGCACCACAACAACTGACAAACCCGCCTCCCGTGAGCCTGTTTCGGAAGACGTGCCGGAGTTCCCGTTGGTTGCGGTAGTTGGTCCTACCGGCTCCGGAAAAAGTGACCTGGCACTGGTTCTTGCGGCGGAATTCAACGGCGAAGTCGTGAATTGCGATTCGCTGCAGGTATTCCGGTTCTTCGATATCGGAACCGCGAAGCTGCCGCTGAGCCAGCGGTGCGGCATTCCCCACCATCTGATCGACATTATTAATCCCGATGAACTGTTCACGGCGGGAGAATACGCCCGGTTGGCCCGTCATACCTTGTCGGAAATCTCCGCACGGGGAAAGCTGCCAATTCTGGCCGGCGGAACCGGTTTTTATCTCCGTGCTTTATTAGACGGATTGTTCGAAGGTCCGTCCCGCGATCAGCCTTTGCGCGACCGTCTCGCCGCACGCGAGGCGCGAAGGCCTGGATCGCTTCACCGGCTACTCATGCGATTCGATTCCACCGCCGCCGGAAAGATTCACGCAAACGATGTCCCGAAGGTGATGCGTGCCCTGGAAGTCTGCCTGGTGACGCGGCGCCCGGTGAGCGAGTTGTTCCGCCAGGGGCGCGACCGCCTGCGCGGATATCGCTGCTTGAAACTGGGCCTGCTGCCCGATCGCGACATCCTGTATCCCCGGCTCGACGCGCGCTGCGCATGGATGTTCGAGAACGGCTTGGTTGACGAAGTCCGGCACATTCTCGCGCTCGGTTTTCCGGCGTCCTGCAAACCCTTCGAATCGCACGGCTACAAACAATCGCTGCAATTGTTGAATGGCGAACTCAATCTGCGTGAAACGGTTTTCTATGCTCAGCGCAACACGCGCAACTACGCCAAGCGGCAACTCACCTGGTTCCGCCGCGAGAGCGGACTGGTCTGGCTGCGTGGATTCGGAGATGCTCCGGAGGTGCGTGAAATGGCCCTTGCGCGCGTCGCTGAGCATTTAACACGATAGTCACGGAACGTTTTATCGGCTCGCTCGTATTACTTGGTGTATCGAGATCTCGAAACAAAAATTCAAGAAAAACATTTTGGGGGATTCCATCCATGTTGAGGAAAGTTGTATTCTCGTTCGCCGTTTTAGGTCTGGCCCTGGCCAGCGCAAAGTCCTATAAGGTGAATTTATATGAGCCGGCGCTCGCCGGCAGCACGGAACTCAAGGCGGGCACCTATCAGGTTTCGCTGGACGGACAGAATGCCGTACTGCGCGATGGGAAAGTGGAGAGCCAGGTGCCGGTGAAGGTCGAATCGGCAGAAACCAAATACGACAATACCAGCGTCAAGTACACCATGTCAGGCGGCAAGAAGCAGATTCAGGAAATCCACCTGGGCGGCACGAAGACCAGGATCGTGTTCACCGAAGCAGTGCCCGCGCCGTAGCAGATCACCGCTCATCAGTCGTCGGTGCCCGGCAGATGCGCCAGGCTGGACACTGACGACTGAATATTGACCGCCGCGTGGTCGCTGCTACACTGGAATTTACATGCAGCGGTTGCTGGCCCTGTTGGCCCTTCTTTGCGGCGTGATTCACGCCGACACGGTTCTGGTGCTTCCTTTCTTCAACCACTCGAAGTCCGCGAACCTGGATTGGATCGGCGAAAGCATTTCGGAAACAGTACGCGACGCCCTGGTCTCCGAGGGACTTCTGGTATTGGACCGGGATGACCGCCTGGAGGCGTATCGAAGGTTGTCGCTGCGTCCGGGCGCGGAACTAACGCATGCTTCCATCATCAAAATCGGCGAGTTGCTCGATGCTTCACGGGTGATCTACGGAAACTTCGACCTTCTGGCCGCGGAGGGCGGCAAAGAGCAATCCAAAGGCACCCTGCGCATCAACGCCCGAATTCTCGATTTGAAAGACACGCGCCAGGGACAACCTTACGAAGATTTGGGCGCACTGGAAGATCTGGCCCGGCTGGAAGTCCATTTGGGCTGGCAGTCGCTGGAGCAGTTGATTCCCAAGAGCGTGCCTGCCGAGCAGGATTACATGAATCACCGCCCGCCGGTGCGGTTGGATGCAGTGGAAAGCTACATTCGCGGACTGATGGCTGCCAATCCGGAACAGAGGCACCGCCTGTTCGCGCAGGCTGCGCGGCTGGATGCCAACTACTCGCAACCGTGCTTTCAACTGGGCAAGATTGCATGGGAGCAGAAGGATTACAAGGGCGCATCGGGCTGGCTGCCGCGTGTGGCGCGCACCGACCCGCACTATCTGGAAGCCCAGTTCTTCCTCGGCCTGAGTCAATATCACCTGGGTATGTACGCCGCCGCCGAACAAGCCTTCCAGCTTGTCGCCGCATCGGTGCCGCTCAACGAGGTGTACAACAATCTGGGTGCGGCCCAGGCACGCCGCAACGATACCGCTGGAGCAACCGCCAGTTTCAAGAAAGCCCTGGAAGGAGACAGCGGCGACCCGGATTATCATTTCAACCTGGGCTACACGCTGTGGCGCACCGGCCAGTTCGACCAGGCCGTCCAGAGCCTGCGCGCCGCCACCGAGCGCAATCCTGCCGATACCGAAGCCACCACTCTGTTGGGCCTCGCTCTCAAGCATGAAGGTCCGCGCCCCAACGATCCGAAGACCGAAGGCCGCGAACGCCTGAAGAAGAATTACGATGAGGCTGCGTATCGCCAGTTGCAGGCCGAACTCAAGAAATAAGCCGTGCGCTGTGCCACAATATTCTACTTACTGGAGAAATCGATGAAACGGCTATTTGCATTGCTTTCGCTTGCGGCTTGCGCTTTTTCTCAGACGCCTGCTCCGCCGGCCCAGGGCGCGGCCCCGGCGCTGCCCGATGGCCTGTACGCCATCTTCAACACCGATAAAGGCGTCATCACCGCCCAGCTTTACGAAAAGGAAACGCCCGCGACCGTGGCCCATTTCGTGGGCCTGGCAAAGGGTACCAAGGCGTGGCTCGACCCGAAGACCAAGGCCATGGTGAGGCGGCCCATGTTCAACAACATCCTGTTCTATCGCGTGATGTTGGATGGCATGATCCAGGCGGGCGACGTCACCGGCAAAGGCAGCACTCCCTGCGGAGTCCACGTGAAGGACGAAATTGTTCCCAGTCTGAAGTTCGATAAACCCGGGAAGCTGGCGATGGCCAATCGCGGGGAAAAGAACACAGCGGAATGCGAATGGTTCATCACCCAGGCTTCGCCTATTCCCCAGTACGACGGCAGCTATACCATCTTCGGCCAGGTGGTGGAGGGACAGGATGTGGTGAAGGCGATCTCCCGCGTGGCGGCGGTCCAAACCATCGCCAAAAACCCGGCCAAACTGATCACTGTCACGATCAAACGTGTAGGCCCCCCGCCGGCTCCGGCAACGCCCGCGAAGAGGACCACGCCCGCGGCAAAGAAGTCAACCGCGCCCGTGAAGAAGTAGATGATGTTTACGCCTGAGCCACCGGAGCTGGAGCCTTGGCCGCTGCCGCGGCTCCCGCTTTCGCTGGGGCGGCTGCAGGCTTGGCCACGGCCTCCATCTCCCGGCGAATCATAAACACGAGATAAAGCAAAAACACCCCTGCCACCAGTAAAGCCGTGAGCAGCATAAAAAGGCCGTCCACGGTGCCTGCCTGCCCGCTGACAAACAGCCACACCGCCGTACCCACACCACCAAAAACCATCAGGACGCTAAAAAGAAAAAGGAATCCGCGATCCGACATAGTCCCTGTTTTGTAGCTCCCTCCGGCGAACAAACGCCGCCGCCAGTCATTGTACAGCAACTGCGCTTGCCGGGCCAAACCTGCGCGGCTCCTGTGTCACTATGGTCGTAATGATGCGTATTTCTATACTCTTTTTACTGGCCGCCACCCTCTACAGCCAGGAGGCGCGACTACCCGATGGGTTGTATGCCGTCTTCTCCACGTCCGATGGAGATTTCACCGCCGTGCTTTACGAGAAAGACACGCCGCTCACGGTACAGAATTTTGTGGCACTGGCGGAAGGCACCAAACCCTGGAAAGATCCCAAAAGACACGCTATGGTCCGGCGCCCGCTGTACGACAACCTGGTGTTCCACAGGGTAGTCCCGGGTGAGATGATTCAAGCCGGCAGCGCCACCGGCACCACCGCGTTCGATTGTGGCGTGTTTGTGCGCGACGAATACCTCCCGGGTCTCATGTTCGATCGTTCGGGCCGGCTGGCGATGGCGAACGCAGGGAGTCAGGATACCGGCGGCTGTCAGTTCTTTATCACCGTCGGACCCATGCGGACCTGGGACAACAAGTACGTCGTGTTCGGCACGGTGGTGCGCGGGATGGATGTGGTGGAAAAAATCAATCGCGGTCCTGTGCGCGATGAAAAGCCAATCACGCCGGTCAAACTGACCAGCGTGACCATCATGCGGATCGGTCCTGAACCGCCAGTGAAGGGGAAGAAGAAGCCGAAGAAGTGACCTGCTTCACCGGTCTGCTTCACGATCGACGTGTTCTTCGGTAAGATCCCGCGCGGTCCAGCGCCATCGTGATGAACTCCCCCGGCAGTCCGGTGAGAACGCCGTACAATTAGCCTATGCGCCTGATTGTGGCTTTTGTGTGGGCGTCACTCTGCTGGTCCCAACAGCAACCCGAATTCGAGGTGGCGTCCGTGAAGCCCAACAACTCCCCCACCGGCGGATCGAACTTCAACCGCCAGGCCGGCGGAGGCTTGAACGCCATGCATGTCACCCTCCACGAGATGATCGCCTTCGCCTACGATATCCGCGACCACCAGTTGATCGGCGCCGGGGGTTGGATGGACAACGACCGCTGGGACGTCATCGCCAAATCGCACAATGGCGAGGCAGTGGACGCCAGAATCCCCTTCGAGGAAGCGTTCCACGAAATCCGCCTCAAACTGCGAACCCTCCTGGCCGATCGCTTCCAGCTCAAGGTCCATACCGAAACGCGCGAGATGCCGATCTATGTCCTGATCGTTGCCAAAAACGGTCCGCACATCGAACCTTCCAAAAGCGATGGGCTTACGATAAATAATCGCAACGGTCTGGTCATCTGCAAGAAGATTACAATGCAGCAGTTTGCCGGCCGCGCCCTGACCTGGCGCATGGGCCGAAGCGTGGTGGACAAGACCGGCTTGGCTGGAGAGCACGATTTCGAGATCAAGTACGTGGAAGATCGCGGCGCTGCTGCGGCGGCCGATATCTCTGGCCCCGACTTCCTCACTGCTATGCAGCAGCAGATCGGCCTCAAGCTGGAACAAGCCAAAGGTCCGGTCGAAGTCCTGATTGTCGATCGCGCTGAGAGAGCGTCAGCCAACTGAGGCGGCATCCGTAATTTCTCTGTTGCCCGGCCATTCAACCAGAGTTTGAGAATCCTGCACCACGCGGAGGCCGGCGGCCGGCGAGCGTCTACGAGTGAATTGCCTAAGCGGAACGTGCCGGTTCAGGCCGATGAACCGGACGGTTCATTCTCAAGGGCTTAACGGTGACAATCTTTTGTGTTTACAATGACTTACGCTTTGGCCCAGAGGTTGCATTTACACCGCCCGTAACCGGCACCCAGACAGGGCAGCCCGAAAAAAAAGGACACGACGATGAATACCACAACGATGAAAACGATGATCGCGGCGGCTGCACTCGTGCTTGCTGCCGGTAGCGCTTCGGCGCAGAGTTATAAAGCGGAAGTCCCGTTGGCCTTCCACGTAGGCAACAAGACCATGGCACCGGGTTCTTACGAACTCCGCTTCGCCAAGGGCGCTGCCAGCCGGATTCTGGTCATCTACAACCAGAGCGACAACAGTGCGGCAGTGCTCGTGGCCGCTGTCGGCGATCTCCCTAAAGCCTCCCGTGACGCGACCGTCACGTTTGAATGCACGGATGGCACTTGCAGCCTGAGCAAGCTGTCCGATGGCTTGGGCAGCGTGGCGTATCAGTTCCCGGCTCAAAAGGCCCCCGGCACGCTAACCGCCCATCGCACAGAGTTTGTGACCCTATCGATGATCAAAGCCCACTAAGAGGCGATCATATCCTCGGAGGATGAAAAGGCGGCGCCGACTGGTTCGGTGCCGCTTTCATTTTTGGTGGCAGCGGAAACTCGGCGCCGGGGAGCGCATCCACGTCACAACATTGTTGCAAACACGTTAATCCGCCCCCCGAATTCCTCTTAGAACATTCTGCCAGAACAATGTTTTGTACAAAAACCACCGTTCTGCGAACGAATTGTAACTGACTACCGGCGAAGCTGGCATCAGGAGAAGCTCATGAAGAATGTTCAGTTCTTCTGGAAGGACGCCGCGCCGGTGAGTCAGTGGCGCACCGGAGTCTGTCTGCACGGCCACACCTTGCATTCCGAGGAGTGTCTCAACTTTCTGCCGCGATATCTGCACTACGTGCCGGGGGTGTCGCAAATCGTGAGCCGCTACGAACGCGGCCCGCAGGCGGTGGACTTCGCGCGGGCGTGGTGGACGCCGCCGCTGACTCCGTCTTGCGCGCTGCGCCTGGAACAGGAGCAGATTGCGGGACTCGGTCTGCGGCCGCTGGTCTCGCTCACCGATCACGATAATATCGAAGCCGGTGTGAGCCTGCGGATGAGTCACTATGTGCCTCTTTCGGTGGAGTGGACGGTTCCCTACCAGCGCACCATTTTCCACCTGGGAATTCACAATCTGCCGGCCGCATCCGCCCGCCAGTGGATGGCCGCACTGGCCGCATACACTTCGGCGCCCGAGGAGCGGCAGTTGCCGGAGATTCTGCGTGAAATCGCACACCGGAAAGAATCGTTAATCGTGCTCAATCATCCTTATTGGTTAGAGGAGGGAGTGAGGGAAGCGGATCATCGCCGGGCTGTTCCAATGCTACTCGGGCAGTGCAACAGGTGGATCCACGCCTTCGAGTTGAATGGCACGCGCCATTGGAAAGAGAATGCGGAAGTGCTAGAGCTTGCGGGCGCCTGGTCGCGGCCTTTGATTTCGGGGGGAGACCGGCACGCGTGCGAGCCTTCCGCCTGCATCAACCTGACCAACGCCTCGTCTTTCAGTGAATTCGCGGACGAGATTCGTGAGGGCCAGAGCTCGGTACTCTTTATGCCGCAGTATCGCGAGCCAATGGCCCTGCGTGTGCTTGAAACAATATGGGACATTCTCCGCCCATATCCCGAGTACCCCGGGCGCGAGTGCTGGACCGATCGCGTGTTCTATCGCGGCGAGGACGGCATAGCGCGCTCGCTTTCGACGATGTGGGGCGGACGCCTGCCGTGGATGGTTCCTCCGGTTACCGGAACGGTGCAGTTCTTCGCCACCGCGCAAATGCGAATGGCCTTGCGGATGGTGTTGTCGAAACGCGCGGAGGTTTTGCCTTGAAGATGCGCCAATCCGTCAGAAAGCTGGCTGCAGTCTGTAAAGGTTTGTCCTCTGAGCGGCTGGCGCTGATTGTGGCGGTAGGCCTGGTGTTGGGCACGTTTCCCGTATTCGGACTGCCTACCGTTCTGTGCCTGGGCGCCGCGCTGTGTCTCAAGGTAAGCGTGCCCGCGTTGCAGTTGGTCAATCAGATTTCTTCGCCGCTGCAATGGCTGCTGCTGTTTCCTCTGGAGCGCGCCGGTTCGCGCTTTTTCGGCCCGGGATCGCAATTGGGGAGCGTTGTACTGCATGCCATCGCCGGGTGGTTCTTTATTTGTGTGCCGCTGGGATTCGTGTTATACCTTACGCTCATGTGTGTTCTTCGGCGGCGGCGTGAGATATGAACCAGTTTCCCCCGGGATTTCTGTGGGGCGCGGCCACTGCCGCGCATCAGGTAGAAGGCAACAACACCAACAGCGATCTCTGGGTACTGGAACATATCCAGCCAACTCTGTTTGTAGAGCCTTCGCTGGATGCCTGCGACCACTTCCACCGCTTTCGCGAGGATATCCGCCTGCTGGCTTCGCTGGGCCTGAACACCTATCGCTTCTCGATTGAGTGGGCCCGCATTGAGCCGGAGCGGAATCACTTTTCGATAGCCGCGCTGGATCATTACCGGCGCGTGCTGGCGGCCTGCCACGAATGCGGAGTGACTCCCATGGTGACCTTTTATCACTTCAGCTCGCCGCGATGGTTCGCGGCCATGGGCGGGTGGGAGAAGAAGCCGGCGGCAGACCTGTTCGTGCGTTATTGCGAACGCGCCGCCGCGCACCTGGGCGACCTGATCGCATTCGCCAGCACCTTCAATGAGCCCAACCTGCCGATGCTGCTGCGCTGGATATCGAATATCGATATTCCTTTTACCACGGTGCTGCGGATGGGCAAGCAAGCCGCGCGCGCCGTGGGGTCCGACCGCTTCGGCTGCTTCTTCCTGGGCGATGCCGCCAAATTGCAGGAAGTCATGATTGGCGCCCATCACCGCGCGCGGGCGGCACTGAAATCCGGACCGGGCCAATATCCCGTGGGCGTCAACATTTCGCTGCAGGACGAGCAACCCGCCGGCGCGAAGAACAAGCGCGACCAGAAATGTAGCGAGGTTTACGACCAGTGGCTCCACGCTGCGGCGCAAAGCGACTATGCCGGAATCCAGGCGTACACGCGCTGCCGCGTGGGGAAGCGTGGCGACCTGGGGCCGGAGGAAGGCATGGAGGTCACCCAGATGGGCTACGAATTCTGGCCGGAGGCGCTGGAGGTCTGCCTTCGCTATGCGCACGCCCGCTGCGGCGGCGTACCCCTGTATATCACCGAAAACGGCGTGGCCTCGGACGATGACTCACGGCGCGTGGAATACATCCGGCGGGCGCTGGCGGGAGTGCTGCGCTGCCTTGCCGACGGCATCGATGTACGCAGCTACATTCACTGGTCGCTGCTGGACAATTTCGAATGGATCATGGGCTACCGTCCAAAATTCGGCCTGGTAGCCGTCGATCGCCGGACACAGGAGCGCCGCATCAAACCGAGCGCGCACTACCTGGGTGCGATCGCGCGCGAAAACCGCATGACAGATCTTTTAGAAACTCCAACCGGCGCTGAGCACCCTGTGTGAACGCTCCGGCAGGGAGACGCCGAGCTTGCCGGCCGCCTCAGAGCCATGCAGTTCACAATAGGCATTGATGGGGCCTTCCCCAGTGCGGAATAGATATGCGGCGACCCTGTGGCAACCTGCCGACTCGCACGCAATACTCTGTGGGTTTAAGATTTTGATTTCCGTACGATCACTGTACGACACCATAACTTCATTATCGCCGAAGGCCTGCCGCTCCCCCCAAAATAGAAGTTACAAATACATTACATACTGGTTACGATTCAGGTAACGGCGTATTTTATGACTGCTTTTCGAAAAGCGATGGCCGTGCCCGCCGGCGTCCTGGTACTGACTGTTACCGCTGCTAAACTGTGCCTGCACCTGTACACCGGCGGCTCCTACGGATTCTTCGTGGACGAACTGTATTACATGGCCTGCGCGCGGCACTTGGCGTGGGGGTATGTGGATCAGCCTCCGCTGATCGCGGCGATTGCGTGGCTGGTGCTCCACCTGGCAGGCGACTCACTGCCCGCGCTACGCTTCCTTCCGGCGGTAGCCGGCGCGGCGGAAGTGGCGCTTACGGGACTGATCGCACGCCAGTTGGGCGGCGGACGTTTCGCTCAGGCGATGGCGGCCGTTGCCGTCCTGGTAGCACCCGGCATCCTGGGACTGGACAATCTGTTCACGATGAATGCCTTTGAGCCGGTGATCTGGCTGGCGTGCGCATACCTGGTGATCCGCATCCTGAAGACCGGAAACCAAAGCCTGTGGATCTGGTTCGGCCTGCTGGCGGGAGTTGGTCTGGAGAACAAGTATTCCATGCTGCTGTTCGGCGGCGGCATGGTGGTGGGGCTGGCGTTGACTGGCGAGCGGCGCAGTTTCGCGAGTCCCTGGCTCTGGATCGGGGGCGCGCTGGCGCTGCTGCTGTTTCTGCCGAATCTCTTGTGGAACGTGCAGCACCATTTCCCGTTTCTGGAATTGCAGGAGAACATCCGTCGTAGCGGCCGCGACGTGCCGCTCGGGCCGGCGGCCTTTTTTGCGCAGGAGGCCCTGGCGATGGATCCACTCACGGTGCCGTTGTGGCTGGCGGGGTTGTGGTTCTATTTCTTTTCGAGGGCCGGGAAGGCATTCCGCGCGCTGGGATGGGCGTGGCTTTTTACGGCTGGCGTGATCGTAGCGATGAGCCCGCGCATCTACTACCTGTTTCCCGCGTATCCGCTGTTGTTCGCCGGGGGCGCGGCGTGGTGGGAACGCGTGCTGGCGCGCCCGCGAATGGTGTGGCTGCAATTCGCCTGGCCCGCTTTATTGCTGGTCACCGGCGCCATGCTCGCCCCCATAGCCATACCGGTTCTCTCTCCCGGGCATTACATCGCATACACGAAGTGGCTGCACCTGGAGCAACCTCGCCTGGAGACGCATAAGCTGGGTCCGCTGCCGCAGATTTTCGCCGACCAGTTCGGATGGCGGGAAATGACGGCCACGGTGGCGCGCGTGTACAACGGGCTGCCATCCGGCGTGCGCGCCAAAACAGCAATTTTCGGCCAGAACTACGGACAGGCCGGAGCCATCGATCGCTTCGGGCCGGAATACGGCCTGCCGCCCGTCATCAGCGGACATCAAAGCTACTTTCTGTGGGGACCCCGCAATTACACCGGCGAAAGCATCATTGTGATGGACGGCAACCGGCGGGATCTGGAGCAGAGCTGCACAACCGTGCGGGACGCGGCACGCGTCGAGCACCCTTATTCGATGCCGTACGAGCACTTCGAAGTCTTCTATTGCTCCGGCCTGAGAACTCCGCTGGCGGAACTCTGGCCGAAACTCAAGCGCTGGGACTGATTTGTAACGGAATGTTGAGTTGACTGGAAGCGCGCGGCGTGGGACGTTCGTAAGAACATGAATTCCTCGCGAACCTTGACGCTTCTCCTGCTGGCCGGCGCAGTGGCCCTACCGGCTGCCGATACCGTAGTGGGCGGACCCCTGGTAGTGAACGATAGCGCCCGCACCGCCACGGTGGTGTGGATTGTCCAAACCGGCCAGTTGTCGGTCAAGGCGCAGGGAGCCGCCGAGGGGAAGACCGCTCCCGCCCTCCATGCCGAAAGCGTCACGCTCACCGGCCTGCGGCCCGGCACGGTCTACGAATACAATGTTCCCGGCAGAGAAGGGCTCAGCGGATCCTTCAAGACTCCCCCGGCCGCGGGCCAGCCCTTCGAGTTCGTTCTGTACGGTGACAACCGCACGCGCCCCGACGCGCATCGCAAAGTGATTGAAGCGATCTTGAAGAACGCCAAGCCGGACTTCATCGTGCAGACAGGCGACATGGTGGAAAATGGCGCCGACAACTCGCTGTGGCCGGTCTTCTTCGATATCGAGCGGGAGCTGCTGCGCAAGACGCCCATCTTTCCCACGGTCGGCAATCACGAACGCAACGCGCGGGACTACTACGAATTTTTCCAGCAGCAGCCGTACTATTCCTTCACCTGGGGCAATGCGCATTTCTCCATGCTGAACAGTGATATCGCCAACGTCGCCTCCAGTGAGGTGGGCAGACAGGCGTTTTGGAAGGAACAGACGGCGTGGCTGGAAGAAGACCTGAAAAAGAACCAGAACGCCGCGTTCCGGTTCGTGGTGGCGCATCACCCGCCGATGACCGCGGTGGCCAGCCGGCAAGGCGCCAACGCGCATATGACCGCACTGATCCCTTTGTTCGAACAGATGCATGTGACCGCGGCGATGTTCGGCCACGATCACAACTATCAGCACTATCTGAAGAACGGCATCCACTACCTGATCAGCGGAGGCGGCGGCGCGCCGCTGTACGACGTGAGCAAACCGCCGGAGGGAATCACTCAGAAAGTGGTCAGCACGGAGAATTTCCTCCGCTTCCAATGCGACGGCAAGGCCATGCACGTGGAAGCGATCGATACAGATGGCGGGAAGCTGGATACTTTCGAGCTCGCCGCCACAGCGCATTAATTGTCTGCGATCTGGCGACGCACAGGTTGGGCGCAAAAGGTAACTACATACGCCCGCCAATCGACACTTCGTCTTCGCGCCGTTTCAGGGCGGGGACTGTCGATCGAACCGCCGATTCAGCCGGCGGAGTAGCCTGGACAACTTGGCAGGATTCGAACGTCGCGCCGGTGAAGGCGAGCACTCTATCGCCAACCTTCAACGACGGAGAGACCGGGGCGGGCTTGGCTTGGCTGTGGTTGTAGTCGGCAACCTCATGGAGCTCCACATGCAGGTCCGGGAGATAGCGTATGCGCCCTGCCAGAACCGAGTCGGGACAGGGATTACCCGAACCGTGAAGGCGTGCAGTTGCCCGGGCCTCGATGGCCTGCTTGTCGTGCCAAACAAGCGTCGCGACCTGGCGAGTTGAATCACACCCGCGAATGCTCCAGTAACAGCTCAGGTCCAACTCAAAGACGTGACGGATCAATTCCATCGGCGCATCGGGCGAGTATTCGGCGAAGAGCACAATCTCTGTCCCCTTGACCCGATAAGCAGGGCTCTCATCGTCGGTATCGCTTACCGGAACAGGCAACGCATGCGGCATCCAGAAGCCGTGGAAGCTTCTGGCGACAACAAAAGGATCACGCGGCCACCCCTGTTCGACATCTGTCTGTATCCCGTACCCAACGAATGATGCTCTTCCATTCTGGACTACCACAGCAGCAGAGAAGTCGAGGTACCACCACGCGGGTGGTCGCCTTCACGAACCAGATACGGAACGGATCTCAGGAGTTGATCTTCCGTGGTTTGATCGACACGTACCTGTGCAAGCCCGGAAAGAATGGCGTGGATTCTTCTCGTCAGCACGACGGAACGAATGCGCACGCCCGTGGTGAAGATAACCAGGAGTAGGAGCAACGCAAGGCAAAGCCGTCGCGCGAGTCTGCCCGTCAGGATTCGAAAGAGCCTCGTTGCCCACGTGAGATCGGCCCGCGAATTCATATCCACATTCAGAATAAGTGTTAGACACCAAAACGCGAGCCTGGTTCCCCCCGCGGCGGCTCCTGACAAGTGTCTTATTGGACTCGTGCGTTCCTGGTTATAAGATTAGGACGTGAATCTTCCTGTGAACCCGCCGGTGTTGCCGATGCTGGCAAAGCGAGTGGATGAGCTGCCAGACGAGGGCAAGTGGATCTTTGAACCGAAATGGGACGGCTTTCGTGCGCTGGTTTTCCGTGACGGCGGCGAACTTGAAATCCAAAGCCGGGATGAGAAGCCGCTGAACCGCTATTTTCCCGAGATTGTGGAGGCGCTCCATTCGCAACTACCGCCGCGCGCCGTGCTCGACGGGGAAATCGTGATTGCGCGCGGGAGCGTGCTCGATTTCGAGGCACTGCAACTGCGGCTGCATCCGGCGGCATCGCGGGTCAAAATGCTGGCCAAGCAGACGCCGGCCTCGATTGTGTTCTTCGATTTGCTTTCGAGCGGTGAGCGGGATTTGCGGAATGAGCCCTTCGAATTACGACGGACGATGCTTGAGGACATGCTTCGGAACGCGGCGCCGCCGGTTTACATTACGCCCGCGACAGAGGAACGGGCCATCGCCCTGGACTGGTTCCGGCGATTCGAAGGAGCAGGCCTGGATGGCGTGATGGCCAAGCCGGCTTCGGGAAGCTACGAACCGGACAAGCGGGTGATGCTGAAAGTGAAGCACGAGCGGGAGTGCGATTGCGTGGTAGCGGGATTTCGCTGGTACAAGGGCGCGGAGAACGAAGCGGTCGGGTCGCTGCTGCTTGGGCTTTATGACAACGCGGGTATGCTGCAGCACGTGGGTGTGTGCGCGAGTTTCACCGCGGAGAAGAGAAGGGAACTGCTGCAATTTCTGACGCCGTATCGCACGAACGCGCTGGACAATCACCCGTGGAAGGAGTGGGTTGGCCACCTGACGGCAGACGGAGAAACGGGAGGACGTGTGCCGGGGGGACAGAGCCGCTGGAGCCGCGGCAAGGATCTTTCCTGGGAGCCGCTGAAGAGCGGATCTGGTGGTGGAAGTGGCGTACGAGCACATGCAGGGTTCGCGTTTCCGCCACATGGCACATTTCCGCAGGTGGCGGCCGGATAAGAAACCGCAGGACTGCACGTATGAACAGTTGGAAGTGGTGCCGCCGCACGAACTGGCCGCGATTTTCGCAGGCGCGCGGTGAGTGTTAGGAAGGGCTGGCCTTCTTAGATCCACGGCCGGCGCGCAATTCGCGCCACTGGCGGGTGGGATCGTCATCGGGGTCGGGCGTTTCCTGGCGAGGCCGGATGTCTTCGGGGACGTGGCGCAGGTTGACGCGAATGCGGGTCCAAGTGGAGGAGCGTCCGCGCATGGAGTCGATCAGGACATCGTCCACGGCGAGATGCCCGGCGGGGAAAGGGTATTTGGCTTTCCAGCGTTCGAGGCCGGCGAGGGCAGCGTCGCGATCGGGGGAGTTGGCGACGGTGATCAGAGGCATTTTGGCGCGAGGCTTAGGGGCGGAGCGAGCGCGCGAGGGTGCGACTCGCGGGGCCTCTCCCTCGGCACGGCGAAAGTGAGGTGGCCAGGGGGCGTCGGCGAGTCCCTCGGCTTCATCTCTGGCGGCGAGTTCCAGGAGCTTATCAAGCGAACCGGGGTGGCGGTCCATATCTTGCATGCGGGTTGCCGGCGGCGGCGAAGCGCTGGGGCATGGTGAAGATGGTGAAGTCGGCGGGCTCGCAGTCGGGGACCTCACGCCAGAGGAGGGGTGTGGAAACGCGGGCGTCAGGTACCGGGCGGACGGAGTAGGCGGAGCAGGTGGTGCGATCCTTGGCGTTCTGGTTGTAGTCGAGGAAGACCCCGTGCCGCTCCTCTTTCCACCACTTGGAACTGGCGATGTCAGGCCGGCGGCGTTCGACGGCGCGCGAGAGTGCCACGGCGGCGCGACGCACTTCCGCGAAGGTCCACTGGGGCTGGATGCGGACGTTGATGTGCATACCGCGGGAACCGCTGGTCTTAGGCCAGCCGTGGAGGTCCATGCCGGAAAGGAGGGCCTGGACTTCGAGCGCGACGGTGCGGACGTGCTCCCAGGGAACGCCGGGCCCGGGATCGAGGTCCACGCGGAGTTCGTCAGGATGGTCAAGATCGCGCGACCGGACGGGGTGGGGATGGAGTTCGATGCAGCCGAGGTTCACGATCCAGGCGAGGCCGGCTGGCATCATCGACAACGACCTCTTCCGCCGTACGGCCTGAAGGGAACGACAAGACTACGGTGCGGAGCCAGGAGGGGCGTTCCTTGGGCGCACGTTTTTGATAGAACGCCTCGGCCTTCAGCGCCGTCGACGAAACGCTTGAGCACGAGGGGGCGATCGGCGATGCCGGCCAGAGCGCCGGGTGCTACGGACAGGTAGTAACGCACCAGGTCGAGCTTGGAGACCTTCACCTGTTTGGAGAAATAGAGCTTATCGGGGTGGGTAATGCGGATCTCGCGCCCATTGACCATAAGGACTTCGAGAGCGTCTGGTGTCCCCACAAGAACAGGCTACCTCATCGGGGGAGGGCTGACCACAAACGCTGGGCGGATCAGGAATCGTGCGCTTCGCGAATCCGGGTGGCCGGAATGCGGACAGAGGTAGAATTGAATCGATGCCGAAGGTGAGAAAAGGTGTCCGATCAAGGCGGTCTGGCAGGATCGTTGCTGTTAACGATGAAGTGCGGCTAGGGCCCAAAGATTCCATCGTTGAGGGAGACCTGCTTCCTCGCCGAAAGTCTGAAACGGCGGTTCTCAAGGCTAATCCGGAGGAACTGACGAAGGCCGTCGCAAGGGCAACGGAAGTTTTCGGTGACGAAGATGCGGCCTTTCGGTGGCTTGGAACACCTGTGGCGGCTCTGGACTACGCTACACCGATTTCGTGCCTGGGCACGCATCAGGGTGCGATGCGCGTAAATGATGTTCTGACACAAATGGAACACGGTGTTTGGTAATTGACCGTTTACCGAATTTGCACCGCGAAATATCCGGCGAATGATGGCGTGGGCGCGAGGCGCGCCGGTGGCCGCTGGAATCACAAAGGAACGGCAGTGTTGTATTGCGGGGCTACAGCTTCTTTGTGCGCGTTAGAAGTGCTTGCGCACAGTGCTATGCTTCCGACCGACATGATCGTCGTACAAGCCAGAATCCCGAATAGCTTCGCAATTCAGACGGTTGAAGAATCAGATTTACCTCCGAATGGAGCAGCCCAATACCTTCCAAGAAAACGCAGGACCTTGGAACGGGCTGGATAAAGAGCAGAGCTACCGCTGTGCTGTCTGTGCCTTCGGTTGTTGTTCCGAGTGAGCGAAACTACCTGCTGAATCCGGCTCATCCTGACTTCGCCAAAATTCGCTTTTTCCCGCCTCGGCCGTTCACGTTCGACAGGCGGCTAAAGCTAAAGCCCGCTCGCTAATTCGATGCGCTTTCCGCCGAAGTGGGCCGGGCGACTTCGCTTGGCGGTCAGGCTGGCCCGGAACGCGGGTGGCTACTGGCGGCCGATGCGATCGATCTCGCTTTGGATCCACTCCTCTTCCAGGGAGGCCAGCGGCAGCGATAGGAAGAGTGTGATTCTGCGATCGAGAATGGTAAAGGCTTCGAAAAAGGCGCGCTCCACCTGTTCCCGCGTGCCTTGCACCGCGGCGGGGTCGGGAACTCCCCAACGGGCCGTTAGCGGATGCCCGGGCCACACCGGGCAGACTTCGGTCGCGGCCCGGTCGCATACCGTGAAGACAAAGTGAATCTGCGGCGCGCCGGGCCGGGCAAACTCGTCCCAGCTCTTGCTGCGGAGTCCCTCCGTGTTCATGCCCGCGCCGGCGATTTGCCGGATCGCTTCCGGGTGGACGTGACCGGTGGGATGGCTGCCCGCGCTAAAGGCGGTGAAGTTCGGGAAGCCCTTTTGATTTAGAATTGCCTCCGCCATTACCGAGCGCGCCGAGTTGCCGGTGCACAGGAACAAAACGTTGAAATGCCGCGGTGCCGATGTCATCTTCTCTCCCTATGACCAAAATGAGTCAAGCCGCCCGGCGCGGCCACGACGTAATCGTAGGCGCGGACGGAAAATTCGGAAGTGCCGGTGCAGAGCACCAGAATGCTCTTCTTTGTCATTCAGCGGGCGCCCTCCGTTTGCGGAAACCAGTGCCGCGTGCGGTTACAGAACGAGCAGACCGACAGCATCACCGGCACTTCGATGAGGACGCCGACAACGGTGGCCAGGGCGGCTCCCGAGGCGGGCCCGAACAGGGCGATCGCGGTAGCTACGGCGAGTTCGAAGAAGTTACTGGCCCCAATCAACGCACCCGGCGCTGCCACGGAATGACGGACGCGGAACAGGCGCATCAATCCATAAGTGAGCGAGGAGTTGAAGTAAACCTGGAGCAGGATAGGAATGGCAATCAAAACCACGTGAAATGGCTTCCCGGTGATGTTATCCGCCTGGAAGGCGAAGATGAGTACCAGCGTTGCCAGCAGCGCGAGCATACTCACCGGCGCGAAGCGTGGCAGCAGCGACTTTTCGAACCACTCCTGCCCGTGGGCGCGGATAAACCAGGAGCGCAAGGCGGCGCCGGCTGCCAGGGGAACAACGATGAAAATGCCGACCGCATACAACAACACCTGGAAGGGCACGTGGAGAGAAGAAGCGCCGTTCACCAGGAAGCGGACGATGGGCGCGAACAGGAACAGCATGATCAGGTCATTCAGGGACACCTGAACCAGGGTGTAGGCCGGGTCGCCATCGGTGAGGTAGCTCCAGACAAACACCATGGCGGTGCAGGGCGCCGCTGCCAGGATGATGCATCCGGCGATGTACTGGTCCGCGTCCGCTGGGGAAATCCAGGCCGAAAATACGTAGCGGAAAAACAGCCACGCGATCAGGGCCATGGAGAACGGCTTTACCAGCCAGTTGACGAAGAGCGTCACCAGCAAGCCATGGGGCCGCTTGCCCACGTTGCGGATGGAGGCGAAATCCACCTTCATCATCATGGGGACGATCATCAGCCAGATCAGCACGGCGATGGGAATATTGATCTGGCTTCCCGCGCCGAACTCCATGCCGCGCAACTGGCCGGTGAGGCCGGGTAGGGACTTGCCGGTGAGGACGCCGGCCAGCATGCACAGGCCGACCCACAGGCTGAGATAGCGCTCGAAGAAGTTGAGCCTCTTCGGCGTGACAGGTGTTTCGATGGAAGCGTGGGACATGGGCTTATCCTCTTACCGGTTCGAACAGGGCGCTTGGGCTGGGGGCGTCCGCGAGTTGGCGCAAGCGTTCGGGTCCGACCGGCTCCCAGGGTTTCCATGGAGCCACCACCATACGCCGGGCGAAGCGCTCCCGGACCTCGGCCAGGAACGGCGACTCGCGCCGGCCTCGCTCCACTAATAAAGGATCGCGGAAGCCGTTGCCGGCGAAACTCTGATTCACCACCCAGGCGAAGGGAGCGATGCCGGCGCGGGCCAGATCGCTCTGCAAGCGCGCGGCTTCGTGGACGGGAGTGGCTTCAGGCAGGGTGACCAGCAGGACGCGAGTGAACTCTGGGTCGCGCAGTCGGGGCAGCAGATGGCGCACGGATTCCGGCAGATCGCTCAGGTTCCGGGTGACTTCGCGGTGATAGGCTTCGGCGGCATCCAGCAGCAGGATCGTATGGCCGGTGGGCGCGGTGTCCAGGATGACGAAGGCGCGCTCGCCCTCGGCCACGGTCCGCGCAAAGGCGCTGAATACGGCGATTTCCTCGGTACAGGGCGATCGCAGGTCTTCTTCCAGCAGCGCCATGCCTTGCGGGTCCAACTGGGGCGCGGCTTTGGCCATCACGGCTTGCGCGTATTCGCGGGTCTCGGCAGCGGGATCGATCCGGCTCACCGAGAGGTTCGGGACGCGTTCGCCCACGGTGGCCGCGACGTGCGCGGCGGGGTCGGTGGTACTGAGGTGGACGGCATGGCCGCGCCGGGCCAGTTCCACGGCGATGGCGGAGGCGACGGTGGTTTTGCCGACGCCGCCTTTCCCCATGGTCAGGACCACACCGCGGCCCGGCTTTTCGAGTTCGTCGATCAGCGCGGAAAGTGGCATGTCCATTGGGACTGCCTGCGACTGAGTGAGCCCTTCGGTCCGGGAAGCTGGCGAAACTCCGCTGAAAATATGCCGCAGATTTTCCACCCCCATGGGAGCATACGGGAGCAGGGGTACCTGGGCGCGAGGCAGGCCCGCAAGCGCGGCGGGCATGGCGGCGAGGGCTTTCCGGCCGCGATCTTCCAGGGCGCAGGCGGCTTCATCGGTGCGATCGTGCGCGATAAAGATGCCATTGAGCCACAGGCGCTGATTGGTGACGCCCATTTCGGCGAGTTCGCGGCTGGAGCGATCCGCCTCGGCGAGCGCGGCGCGCTCGGGACGGCTCACCAGAAACAGCGTCGTGACAGCGGAATCGGTGAGGGCCTTCAGGCTGGAATCGTACAAAGACTTTTGCGTTTCGAGCCCCGAGAGTGGGCCGAGACAGGATGTTCCGGTGGTGTTTTCGGCGATGAAACCGGTCCAGGCCGCCGGGAGTTTCAACAGGCGGAGGGTGTGGCCGGTGGGAGCGGTGTCGAAGACGATGTGATGAAACGTTGACGTGGCGTGAGCGTCGCCCAGCAGTTTGGTGAATTCATCGAAGGCGGCGATCTCCACGGTGCACGCGCCGGACAGTTGCTCTTCCATGCTGGCGACGGAGGCATCGGGGAGCACTCCGCGGTAGGGTCCCACGACGCGCTCGCGATAGGCGCGGGCCGCCGCCTCGGGATCGATGTTCAAAGCGAACAGCCCTTCCGCGCCAGGAATCGCGGTGGGCGCCCCGGATAGGGGAACGCCTAAGACTTCGTCGAGATTGGAGGCCGGGTCCGTGCTGACCAGCAGGACCCTGTTGCCCCGCCGGGCCAGCGCCACCGCGGCCGCACAGGCGAGGGATGTTTTGCCTACTCCACCTTTGCCGGTGAAGAAGAGGATGCGTGTGGGGTGTTCCAGAAAATCTGTCATGTTTCGCAGGGTCCCCTAGCAGCAGCGGGGCTGGATCACAGGCAATGTTGCGGCCGAAGGTGCATCCGGCTCTACGCCGGCGAGATGGGCCAGTTCCTCACGGTTGGGGTAACATCCCTGACTGATGACGGCGCCGTTCCGCAGGATCAGGGGCAGACAGCGATTGCCGTGCTCCCGAAGGGCCGTCTTGACGGTTTCGTTGGCGGCGAATGCCTGCGGCTGTTGGGCGAGGTTATATCGCTCGACGGCGATTCGCTGATTGGCCAGCCAGTGGAGATCGGCGGCAAAGCGTACGAGCACGGGGTCGACAGCCGGTCCGCAGACTCCCGTGGAACAGCAGAGCGGGGGATCGAAGACTTCAACGTGGGTCATTGAGAGAACTCCTGTTTCGCATATCGACGATAAACGATGTCATGGGCATAAAAAAACCTTCAGATGATGGCTATTAAGGCCTTGAGCCGGCGCAGTCCATCGAAGTTGATGCAGTAGCCAACGCGCGGCCCGTCCTGGGAACTCCGCACCAGGCCGGCTTCCTTGAGAATGCGCAGGTGCTCGGAGACCGTGGATTGCGCCAGCGGAAGTTCGTCGACAATCTGGCTGCAAACGCGTGCTTCCTTGCGCGAGAGCATGCGCAGGATGCGAACTCGGGCGGGGTGGCCGATGGCCTTGGCAAGGCGGGCCAACTCCTCGTCCGCCTCGACTCCCTCAAGAGCGAGCAGGCTCAGTTCGGGTGGCGCCGCTTCCGGCGGGCAGCACAAATCGGGAGGAGATTTCGAAGTCATCGTATCGTCGATTAACGATAGCTCGAAAGAGGGTGCTCCGTCAAGCGCCAAAAAAAAGCTTGACGGATTCGCTATTTCGATTATTATCGAAGTATGGAGACGGATGTGCAGCGATATGCGGCTATGCTGGCGGCGATGGGTACAGAACCGCGGCTCCGGATCATGCGGCTATTGCTGTCGGCACATCCACGAGGGATGGTGGTGGGCGAGATCGGATCGGAACTGGGCATGCCGGGCTCGTCTCTTTCCCATCATCTGGAGAAGTTGAAAAACGAAGATCTGGTTTCGGTAAAGCGGGAGAGCACTTTCCTGCGGTACACCGCGAACACGAAGACCCTGCAGGACCTGCTGGGCTTCTTGTATGCGGAGTGCTGTACGCGGAACCAGGCGATCGAACCGCAGGCGATCGTTCAAATCGCGAAAAAGCGATAGGTGTAAGTTGACGCGGAGTCTGGAGAAAAAACATGAGTACAACCGATATCAAAGAAGCCGTGAAAGAGAGATATGGCGAGGCAGCCAGGCGTGTGCAGTCGGGCAGGACGTCCTGTTGCGGCTCGGGGGAATGCGACCCGATCACCTCGAAGCTGTACAGCGAGGAGGAGAGCGGAGGGGTACCGGAACAGGCCTTGCAGGCATCGCTGGGCTGCGGCAATCCCACAGCGCTGGCGAGGCTGAGCCCGGGCGAAACGGTGCTGGATCTGGGTTCCGGCGGCGGGATCGACGTGCTGCTATCGGCCCGCAGGGTTGGCCCGTCGGGCAAAGCATACGGCCTGGATATGACCGACGACATGCTGGCACTGGCTCGCGAGAACCAGAAAAAGGCAGGTGTGGAGAACGTGGAATTTCTCAAGGGCGAGATAGAGGAGATTCCGCTGCCGGACAATTCGGTGGACGTGATCATCTCGAACTGTGTGATCAATCTGTCCGCCGACAAGGACCGGGTGCTAAGGGAGGCGTTTCGCGTGTTGAAGCCGGGCGGGCGTTTTGCGGTATCCGACGTAGTCATCCGCGGCGAAATGCCGGCGGAGATCCGGAAGAGCGTCGAGTTGTGGATCGGTTGCATAGCGGGCGCGCTGCGCGACACCGAGTACACCGGCAAACTGAAGGCGGCGGGGTTCGAGTCGATCGAAATTGAACCGACGCGGATTTACACGGCTGAGGACGCGCGGCGGTTCTTCGGGGTGCAGGGAATCGACGTGGAAGCCATCGCTTCGGAGGTGGACGGCAAGTTTATGAGCGCCTTTGTGCGGGCAACCAAGCCTGCGCCGTGCTGCGGGCCGGCGTGCTGCGGGGGAGCGAAATAGATCGACGGCTGCGAAGGGCGACGTATCCGGCGGCGATGGCAGCAAGAAACAACTGCGCCATGTAAGACCAGACTTACTTCCGTGTCTGTGGTATCATGGCGCATATACTTTAGAAACTCAACTATCATTTTTCCAATCGGCCAGCGTAAGTTCAATAATCCAAAAACCCGCGCTCGGCGGCCTACTGCGGATAGATGTTATGTAAGTGGCCGTACCAGCCGCGGGGCAGCGGGCGGGGAACCCGGGATTCTGACACTGCACCATCGAGCGCACTTACACGCTCAGAACCGGGCAAGGCGATTCGCCGATAATTGCATACAACTGGGACCACACGCGCGAAAAACTTCCCTTCTCCCGGCCGCGGCCCACCACCACCAGATCCGCCTGCTCCTCAATTGCCGCGCGCCGCACCCCTTCGGACACAGCGCAATCCAGGACCCGGATCTTCGCGTCCCCCCGAAGCTGAACGCCGTACGCTTGCGATGCCCGGCCCAGCATTTCTTTGAGGGATTCGGCCGGAGCAGTATGGTCGCTTCCTTGAGGAGGCGCCTCAACGTGGACCACACACACTTTCGCACCGTAGGCACGGGAAACGATGCCGGCCGCCTGCAAAACCGTTTCGGCTTCAGGGTTCAGTTCCACCGCGCAGACAATCGATCGATAACCATCGGGACTCGCGGCCGGCGCCGGGGGTTGATGAGCGCTCGTAAAAACCGGACATTTCAGATCGTGCAGAACTTTCGTCGTCACCGATCCCATCAGTAAGCGGCGGAACTTTCCGTGGCCGCTGGTGGGCATCATCACCAGGTCGGCATTCATGCGGCGCACAGCCCATTCAATCACGGCCACCGGTTCCCCGTCTTCTATGACGGTCTCGTAACTCGCACTCCCCAGTTCCGATAGCGCAAACTGCTCCAATTGGTGTTTTCGCTCGTCGCGCAGTTCCTGCACCGCCGGAGTGTACGGGATTCCGCGAGGTTCCGGCCCCCCGGGAACTTCGAAGCGCGGCGCCAGAAGATAGTCTGGAATCACATCGAACGCGTGCACCAGGATCACTTTGCAGTCGAAGTGCCGCGCCATGTCGCGGACGTAAGGAACGAAGGCCTTAACCGCTCCCGAGAAGTCGACGGGAAACACAATGATTCGAAACGGCGTCATGGAAGAGGTCTGGCTCAGGGACTCACCTTCAAATGATCGGTCAGCGACACCACACCGGGCGCGCCACTGGCCTGTGTGAAAGCTTCCGACTTATCGGACTGATTGGCAACCGTCCCTTCCAGTGTAACTGACCCGTTCCTCACGATGATATGAATTGTCGGGTTCGCGTCCTGACGATATTGGCCCAACGTGGGGTCACCGTATATTGCCAGATACTCGGCCAGCCGCAGCTTTCCATCGGAGGCTGAAAGCGGCAGCACTTCAATCTGATCGACCACCCGGTACACTCCGGGCAATCGCGAAACGGCTTTCTCCGCATCCGCCTTCAGTTCCGGCCGGGTAACCTGGCCCACCAGCGTCACGGCGCCGTCTTCGACACGGCATTCCAGATTATCGAACACCGTATAGAAGGGCAATCCGACCAGTGCGCGTTGCACCTGCCGCGCGGTTGCGTTGCCCGATACATGCGCTGACGCGGCGATCAGCAGAAAGGGAACGGACAAAATCAACATCACCCGGAATAACCGCTGGCTCACGACTTTCACCTCCGTAGAATATCTCTCATTTAGGCTGTACCGCAATGAACACACGCTCGCCGCCTCGCTCGATCAGCAAAAGCACCGGCTTGTTCCGCTCTTGCCGGACGGCGCTTTGAAACTGCTCGGGCGTGGTGACCGGTTTACGATTCACTTCCTGGACGACATCTCCGCGCCGGAGACCCGCCTCTTCCGCCGGGCTGGCTGGATCTACGCTGGACACCACCACGCCGGTGGTTCCGCCCGGAAGTCCAAGCTGCTGCGCGATCTGGGGCGTCAACTGGTCCACTGAGAGACCCAGTCGCGGCCCTGGCGTTGCGCCGGGCGCGGCGCTGGCGGCGGTCTTCGAACTTGCCGTGGGTGCGGCGAGAGTCAACGAGATCTCCCGCTCCTGTCCGTCGCGGAAAATCTTCACCTTTACCGGTGTTCCCGGCGCCATCATGGAAACTTTCAGACCGAGGTCGCGGCTATCCGGAATCGGCTGGCCGTCCAACTCCAGAATGATGTCTCCGCGTTTGATGCCCGCGTGTTCCGCGGGACTATCTGGCGTCACATTGGCGACCAGGGCGCCGCGCGGCTGTCCGGTCAAGCCGAACGACTTTGCCAACTCCGGCGTCACCGGCTGCACTAACACACCTATCGATCCGCGAAGCACCTTCCCGTGCTTCAAGATCTGCTCCATCACCTCATGTGCCATATTGATCGGCACGGCGAAACCGACCCCCTGGTTGCCGCCGCCTCCGGAAATGATGGCCGTATTCAAACCAATCAGGTCGCCGTGCACATTGACCAAAGCACCGCCGGAGTTGCCGGGATTTATAGCGGCGTCGGTTTGGATGAAGTCTTCGTAGTCCTCGATGCCGAGGCCGCCACGACCCGTGGCGCTGATGATCCCCATCGTCATGGTCTCACCGATACCGAAAGGGTTACCGACGGCTAAGGCAAAATCGCCGACTCGCATTTTGGAGGAATCGCCGAATGCCAGCACCGGCAGATTTTTACCATCGATCTTCACGATGGCGACGTCGGTCTTGGAGTCGGTGCCCACGATGTGGCCCGTGAACTCGCGTTTATCGCTGAGTGAGATTTTGATATCGTCGGCGCCCGATACCACGTGATTGTTCGTCAGCACATAACCGTCGGCGCTCACGATGACGCCGGATCCCAGGCTATTCTCGCGCTCCTCGCGCGGCACCTGGGATTGTTCTGAGAATTGGTTCCCAAAGAGTTGTTGAAAAAAAGGATCCATAAAGAAAGGGGAAGATGGTCCGTTATTCGGCGAGCGCACGAGCTTCGACGAGGCGATGTTGACCACCGCGGGTATCACTCTTTTCGCTACCGGCACGAATCCGTTCAGAAACGAGACCTGAGTTCCTGTTGGCGATGCGCCGTTGGGTGCGATTGCGATTGCTGGATTGGCCTTTTCGAATATGGCGTGTCCCGTTTTTTCCGTAGTCCACGACCCGGCCAACACTCCGGCTCCGAGCGCCGCAATCAGCGAAACAATTGCCAGCTTGCGGTTCATGATACTCTCCTCCCCATGGCCGGGCGCATAAGTTGAGGTGCGTAATACCTGCCATCCAAAGTGTAAACCGGCAGGATTAGGGCCAAATAAAGAAGGGCTTATACTTTTCTTAACGGCAAGTGTGAATTATCTATCACCGTATTCTGCAAATCACTGGATCGGTCCGCTTCGTGGTGATATGTTTCTTAGGGAACCACTGGCGCTATCGGTGATTTAATTACTGCTCTGCCTTACGGGGCGGAAGGAGGTTTAGGAAATGCGGTATGGCGCGCTGGCAGTGGCCGGTCTTCTTTTGTTCGGTGTGGCTGCGTTGTATGCCGATGAAGGAAAACCGAATTTGAGCGGCTCATGGAAGCTCGCTCCCGGACAAAGCGAAGCCGGCCAAAGCAGGAACGATGTATCTTTGCTGATCGATGAAAAGGGAGACAATATCCACGTTAAGGAAACCCGCGGCCCCGACTCGAAAGACGACGTTTCGGAGTTCACCTGCACTACCTTGGGCAAGGAATGTGCGATGCAGGATGGCGGCGACAAAGCCACAGTATCGGTCTATTACAATGGACCGCTACTGGTCATCCTGAAAACACATGGCCGCAAAGGCAGCGTGGTTGAGAAACAACGCTTGTCCCTCTCGCCGGCGGGAGATGTACTTACCATGGAAGTGATGTGCCTGGAGCCCCAGAGCAAAACCGAGAAACTGACATTTGCCAAGGCTCAGTAAGGCGAACGTACTTATGCTGCCCGGTCCAGTACTTAAACAGCAAGGCGAATCACAAGGACTACAAGTTCGACCACATCGCCTGGGTGCCCAGGCCATCGCAGACCCGAATTCAAGGGGTACATTGGGCACGAGGGCTCCCCGGCGCAGGGGCACGACCCGATCCGAGCCCGAAGCAGGCAATGCAGATCTTCGACGTGTAACGCCCGTTACTCGACGGGCGGCAGGATGTTTCTTCGGGAGCACGGTGAGTGAACCTGACAGAAGGCCAAAAAGTCATCAGCCTGTAGTTATGTTCCTCATTGTGTAAACGTAGTATAGTACTTGAGAATATTAAACCATTAAATTGCTTTGTAGCGATGACCGGGGTTATCGTGCTGTGTTGGACGTTCTAGAGGTACCAGAAAACAGGCTGGTACCCTCCGGGATCGAGCAGCTCATCCCGCCTTACAAAACGTAACACTGTTTTGCGGGTTGGTAGAGTGTGCCGGTTGCGGCGCTAGGCGTGGCGCTCTATAGAAATCAATGCACGAAACAACGCGGGCTTCGACGTCGACCTCGATGGCCTCTCTAATGACGACACGGCCGGCTATTATGGCGTGGGGTATCACGGGTTTGTCAGCGATTCGTGCATAATTGCCAGCAATAACTCCGGCCCTGTTGCTGGCGTGCCGGGTGTGAACGGCGGTGTGCCACCTCCATATGACAATACACTGACACACCCCGTACCCACAAGCTACGGCGCTTATACGTACGACGGTGGAACATGCCCGGATCCGGGCTGGAGGGCGCAGACGGCAAAGATCCTGGATACCAGGTTGGCCCTGGTAAGGAGCGGATAGATTATGAAGAGAATATCACGCTTTGTCGTGCCTCTACTCGCTGTTTATTCGAGTTTCGCACAGCGGACTCCAGAGATTGTGACGTCCAGTTATTTACTGGTTCAACCCTTTAACGTTGCTCCGGGACAACTGATCACCCTCGTCGTCGATTTAGGTCCTGTTAGCGGAATCTACGAGACCGCTCGGGCGCCTTCGGGGGTCGATCTGCCGACGTCCTTGGGCGGAACAACTGGCGGTTTTTATCAGGTGTTGGGCGTCGGTAAGCCCTCGCCGTTTCTTGAGGTCCAACCATACTGGGGAAGCTGTGGCCCAACTGACCGTCAATACTGCACCTCTCTAGCCGCCATTACAATCCAGATATCATTCGAAGCCAAGTCGCCCGGCCCTGGCGGTCCTCTACAGGGAACGATAGACTTTGGTGGGGCACCGTTCGTCTTCGTCGGCGTCGTTGCTGACCAAGTGCATCTCTTGACCACGTGCGACGCCTTTATGATTCCCCAATCCCTTTCAGCACCGGGTGATGGGACCGGCCTTCCCTGTCCCTCAATCGTCGCGCACGGGGATGGTTCGCTCGTGTCCGCGCAGAACCCCGCGCTCCCGGGCGAGGTGGTCGTCGCCTACGCTGTGGGCCTCGGACAAACCGATCCGCCTCTACAAACCGGAAAGATCGTGACTGCGCCGGCTCAAACTCAGGCTACTTTCGGGCTGGACTTCAACTATCACCCGAATGCGCTGGCGTCGAAGCCGCTCCCGAATGCGCCGCCGCCGCTCTATTCAGGAGCCACGCAGGGATTCGTCGGCTTGTATCAGATCAACTTCGCGGTTCCCTCTCCGCCGCCGGGGACGCCGCCCTGCGTCGTGCCAAAGACGCCCGGTGAGAATGTGGTTTACTCGAACCTGACGGTCACCGTGGGCGGTGCGTTCTCTTTCGACGCCGCCAGACTATGTGTCGCTGTGAATCCGTAAAGTACCGGAGGAAAATGATGCGTCACTTTGTGCCTGATCGGTACCCAGCGAACAGCAGTATCTTCGCTTCATTCTATTAAACATCGCAAGCTTGGATTATGATCCGAACGATATCAAGACCTTTGAGAGTCACTTGGTGAAGCTGTTTGGGCTTAATGCGCAGGAGTCTGCATCGATCCATGCAGCAAATCATCACCTACCTCAAGCACCGCATCACCAACGCGACTAGCGAATCTATCAACGCCAAGATTCAATGGGTGAGATGCGTGAAATACACGGCCCGCGGCTTGGCGGCGACAAAGCCACAGTATCGGTCTCTTACAATGGACCGCTACTGGTCATCCTGAAAACACACGGCCGCAAAGACAGCGTGGTTGAGAAACAGCGCCTGTCCCTCTCGCCGGCGGGAGATGCACTTACCATGGAAGTGATGTGCCTGGAGCCCCAGAGCAAAACCGGGAAACTGACATTTGCCAAGGCTCAGTAAGGCGAACGTACTTACGCTGCTCTGTCCAGCCGGGTCGCGCCGGATTCGCGGCTGGGTCCGACAAAGCGATTGTAGAGCCAGCCTAAGATGAAGCCGGCGATAAGACCGTCGACAGCCCCGTACAGGGTTCCGAGCAAAACGTCGCCAAAGTTCCGAACGCTATAGAAACCCGGGTAGACGGAGCCCATCCCGCGCAGAAATTCCGCCCCGTATGAAGGGGCTGCAAGGTTAATGAGCCCAACCAGTAACAAGCAGGCGCCCCATAGCACGCCGAAAGATATTGCCATAGCTTTTAGAGAGAGTCTCATAATCCACCTTCCTCGATTCTGAGTTTACCCGCCGTACCTTAGAGAAAGGTAAGGAAAGCATTATAAGTTTCTTGATATCAGGCATCCCGTTGTGCCCGCACGATAAACCTTTTGGGCGCGGACCCCACATAGTAAAACGGAAAGCAGGTTACCAGCGTAAGAACATCCGACCTGGTCGGATTCAGGACCCGAACATCGCCGGGAGGAACCACTTGGGTGGAAACCACGCGGTACCGGTAGGCGCCCTCGAGGGTGGAAAGCGTAATCGTGTCGTTGGGCCGGATCAGCCGGAGCGGGCGAAAAAACGTATCGCGATGCCCGGCGATCCCTACATTGCCGGACTGCCAGGGCAGGGCCGTACCGGGAATGTGGCCCAGCGCGCGCCGCAGGTCCCGGCTTCCATCCCCCTGCACGATCATCACCGACATGCCCAGGCGCGGAATCTGCAGTTTTCCGATGACTGCGCCATCCGGCAAGACCGCCGGGGGGCGGGCAACGGAAGAGGCCGGCGCTCTCTCAGTCGTTTTGCGAAGCTGGTGGCTGAATTGGCTCGCCTTTCTGTGTTGGAACAACTCCGCGCTGACCCAGGCAAATACGCAACACCCTAATGCCAAAAGTCCGGCGACCAGAAATACATACTGGGCGATTCGCAGCGGGGCTCGGCGGCGGGTAGTCATGGCTGCGGCTCCTGTGATGCCGGCGTTGGAGTTGCAGAGGGTCGCGCGGCGATGTAACCGGCCCGGACCCGCACACGCAACCGCCGGCCTTGCGCATCATGAGCGGTCACTTTGATGGTCCGGTATTTATTATCGAGTGTGCTGTTCGCGGGGACGTAGCCAATAGTGTATTGGCTACGGATATCCTCGGCGATCCGCCGGCAAATCTCGATCGTCTGGCCGGTCTCGTCGGGAAGAAACGTCTGGCCGCCTGTCACACGCGTGAGATGCTCCAGAAAGTGCGGGTCCTGGTCGCCATCCTGCTCGTCAAGCAGACCGATGGCATAGATCATGACGTTCGAGCGGGCCGCATCCTCCAGGACATCGTTCCGTTTGTGATGGCTGCACGTATCGCCGCCATCGCTGATCAGGATCAATACTTTCTTATTCTTCGACGAACGCTTCACGTGGGCGATTCCGGTTTCGATGGCGTCGTAAAGTGCGGTGCGTCCATAAGCGGTCACGCCATTGAGGGCTGCTTCCAGTTCCGCCGGGTTGGCGGAAAAAAGCTCGGTGTCCGGCAAGCCGAAATCAGATTTCTCGTTGAAGTTAATGACGAACATCGCATCCTGAGGGTTGCTGGCGTGGACAAATTCCAGAGCGGCGGCAGCTACGTCGCGTCGCCTCCGCGCCATGCTACTGCTGTTGTCAACCAGGAGCCCGACAGCGACCGGCACATCCTCATGCTGAAACAGACGAATGGCCTGCCGCTGCCCGTTTTCGAAAACCTGGAAGTCCTCCTGACGCAGTCCGGAGACAAGTCCGCCTTGCGGGTCGCGAACGGCGGGATGCAGCACCACCAGATTCGTATCTATGGAGAAATTCGGGATACCGGGTGCACGGTCTGGTCCTCGCTGCGCCCGCACGGAGATGGCCAGCAAACAACAAAAAGCGAGTCCCCAAACGGGAACTCGCTTTTGTTTACAGTTGCCCAACCCGCGGATCCAGTACCCGACTTGGCTAATCCCTGTCACCTTATTTCATTTTAGCGGTTACAGCGTGAAGGGTCGCGGCCGCGCCCAAAGAAGCGATTCCGAGCAACCCGACCAGAGGCAGGAAGCTGCCTGTCTTTGGCAGTTCCCGGGGCGGCGTAGCAGGCGCGGGCGTTTGGGCCGCCTGCGCGGGCGGGAATGCCTTGGCAATCTCGGTCTCCTGCCGGTTCGGTTGTTCGGCCTTCAGGGGAGCGTTCTTCATTGCCATCACATGCGGCTCGTTCGTGTTTGCGGTGGCATGCGTGGTGTTCGCCGCCAGTTCGTTAGGCATGGATGGCACCGGCTGATTATTGGCTTGAGCCAGTTCCTCCGCCTTGACCTTCGGATACACGAAATCGTGCCCGTAGTTGTCGCCGGGATAGAACCAGGCTTTCACGGCTTGAGGAGCACCGGTCGCCCGCTCCTCGAATGTAATGATGGGGTGCCCCGACGGCCTCATGCGATAGTCCGGAATTGCCAGGAAAATTCCGTACAAGTGATTTTCACGCTGGTTGTACACCTCAACGATGTTCCGATCCGCCAAGGAGTCCAACAGTTTGAACACATATGTCCCGGGCTCCAATACCTGTCCGGGAATTTCTACCGGCCCGCTGAAAGTGAAAACCGTTTTCTGATTCCATTCGTCGGCCTTCGCTTGCGGCAGCAAAGCGATCAGCGCAAAAGCGCCTATCAATGCAAATACCTTCGTGAACTTCACGTCAAGCTCTCCTCTCTCTCAATTGCTTTACCGATGCGTGCGATGGGGAAAGCAAGGTTGGTCGAGCGGAGACTACCAGCCACCGGTCACCCTCCTTGCTTAAGACGCCGCTGATATGACCCTTCAAAATCGTCTCTTTTCCGTCAGTACCATGTACACCTGAGATCTCGCAGTCGTAGTCCGCAATGGCGACGTCCGGTCTGAGAAAGCGCAGATGCCTCTGCGGCATGTCGATCCGGCTTCCCCTCAGAACTCCGTTCCGCGCCTCTGCCAGATGTTTTTCCACTTCGGCGCGGCCTCTGCCAACTCGCCCGGTGGGGTGCATCAGGTCGCCGTCATAGGTGAAACACGCGGCCAGCGCCTTGACATCGTTGCGATTCCATGCAGCTACGAACTCCGCGCCTGTGGTCCGGATAGCGTGTTCGTCTTGAGACGGTCCCTTGGGTCTTGGTGACATTCTTCACTCTCCTTGACGGTTGCCATACCGGCAACCCAACGCTAACTTCAACCAAGCCCAGGATATCTAAGTGTTATTAGAAAGGTATAAGAAGGGTATTATGATTTTCTTGAGGCTAAGTCGATTGAACGTTCCCTCACGATCGCGGGCTCCGATCGGTTATCGTGACAAAACGGACTCAACCCGCGCCATCAGGTAATCGAATTCGAATGGTTTAGTGACGTAATCATCGGCGCCCGCGGCGATGGCCTGTTCCCGTGCACTGCGATTCCTGGAGGTTACTACGATGACAGGGATGCGCAGGGAATCCCGGATGGTACGGCAGATCTCCAGTCCGCTCGGCCCCGGCATCTGCCAATCGAGGAGAACCAATTGCGGGAGGTCTTTTTCCAGCATAGCCAGCGCGTCCGGTCCGCTTCCGGCCTCGCGGACATCATAGCCCTTGGCCTCCAGCGCGATACGCATCACTCTCCGAAACTGCGGTTCGTCGTCAACCACCAGTATCACTGCCACTTACGGTTCGTCCTATCCGGGCCTCGTTCCATTCTCAAGCTTCGGGATGCACACACACAGGGAGCAATACTCGAAATATGGTGCCGTCGCCTGGCGTACTTTCCACGTGCAGGTCTCCCCGGTGCGCCCGGACAATGCCGGCCACCGCCGCCAGGCTCAGGCCGCGACCCAGCGACTTGGTGGAAAAGAACGGTTGAAAGATCTGGCCCAATATTCCCGCATCCATTCCGCAACCGGTGTCGCTCACTTCCAATCCCACGCAGGCTACCGGTCCGGGCCCGCCGGCAGGATCGCAGATTTCCCCGGCAAACGTGCGGACCGAAACCACACCTTCTCCCTCGCCGACCGCTTCGACCGCATTCCACACCAAGGCCTTGATGGTCTGCTCCAGTTGGTAAGAGTCGGCGTTGTATAGCGTCAGGCCTTGCGGGAGGTCCAATCGCAATTGCACCCGGCAGGGAATCGAGTCCCTCAGTCTGGCCACGGAGAGCGCAGCCAGGCTTGAGAGATCCACCGCGGAAAGCTGGGTCAGGCGGATTCCGGCGTAGGCCATGATCTGCTTCACCAGCGTGGTGGCCCGCTCCGCTGCCTGGAGAGCCGTTTCCAGAGGTGCCCGGGCCGGGTGATCCGGTGTCAGCGAATCCAGAGCCATGCCAGACCCGCACATCACGCCCGTCAGGAGGTTATTCAGATTGTGTGTGATGCCCACGGCCAACTGGTGAATCAGCTCGCGCTCCTGCCGGGCCGCGGCATCACCAGGGCGCCACTCGGCGGCCGGGATACTCGCGCTCGGTCTCGCGTCTTCGCCCTTGCATTTCTTCCGTGAAGCAACTGGTTCAGCGGAACCGCCGTGCATGGTTTCTTCCTCCACGTTCAGGCTCTCCAACTATACGGGAGGAGTATTAAGCAATCATAAAGATCGCATTATGATTTTCCTGAGGTAGACGTGCTCTTCGCCAGGCGGTACCCAAGAGACGGCTCTGTAAGAAGATAGCGCGGATTTTGCGGGTCGGGCTCAATCTTCTTTCGCACCTGGTTCACAAAAACGCGCAGGTATTCCACTTCGTTGCCGTAATCGGGCCCCCAGACGGCTTGCAGCAGGCGCCGGTGGGAAACCACTTCGCCGGCGTGCTCAATCAGGTAGTACAACAGCTTGAATTCCTTCGCCGTAAGGTGAACCGTGGTGCCGTCACGCGTAACCTCGTGGCTCTCCAGATCGATCTCCACGCCATCCAGACGAATCAGGTGGGTGTGTTGCGTACCCCAACGCCGGACCACGGCGCGAATGCGCATCACCAGTTCTTCCACGTCGAACGGTTTGGCGATGTACTGGTCTGCCCCGGCTTCAAAGGCCGCGGCGCGCTCTATGGCCAGCTTCCTTACCGAGATGATGATAATGGGCACATCCCAGGAGGCGCGAATGGCCCGGCACGTTTCGATGCCGCTGATGCCGGGCAGTAGCATATCGAGCAGCACCACATCGGGAAGCCCCAGGCGAAGCTTCTCGATTGCCTCCTCGCCGCTCCGCGCATCGTCCACTTCAAATCCGCGCGCGATGAGCGCGATCCGCAACGCTCGCCTGGCCTGCGGTTCGTCATCTACGTTCAATACCTTCACGCTGCTCAGTGGACCCCTCCGCTAACACCGGCAGGGAAATCAGGAATACCGAGCCGTCCCCGGGAACGCTCCGCACCCAAATCTCACCGCCATGTGCCTCCATGATGCATTTCGCGCTCGGCAATCCCAATCCCTTTCCCGGGACTTCCGGCCCGCCGGCGCGGCCTCGATAGTGCTTTTCGAAAATTAGCTCCTGGTCGTCTTTGGGAATGCCGCAGCCGGAATCAGCCACGCTGATCACAATTTCCGTGCCGGTGAATTCGCCGGCCACGCGAATGGGCGAGCCCGGGGGAGAATACTTGACGGCATTGTCCAACAACTGCCAGATCACCTTTTCGATCATCTCTCCGTCGAAGAGGGCCAGCGGAATCGTCTCGTCGATCTGTACCTCCACCTGCCGGCCATCCCGCAGTTGTCCCAAACCTTCAATCGCGCGGGCAACCGCCTGCTTTCACTGAATTCGGGGATCTGTGCGGAGTGACTTCCACGGCATCGCGGGAACTCATCTCCACCGCGTCGTCGATGCGCCGTCTGAGGCGCTCGGTTTCCTCGTCCACGATGTGCAGCAGTTCCAACTGCTGGGAAGAGCTCCCGGGCGTTTTCGACAACAGCGTGCTGACCGAGACCCTGACGGTGGCCAGGGGGCCTTTGATCTCGTGCGCCAGCGCGTCCAGCACTGCCGACTTGAGATTCTCGGAACGGCGCGCGACCTCTGCCTCCATCGATTGCCGCGCCGCCTTCGCCTTGGCGATTGCGAGACCCACGCGTTCGGCAACGGCGCCCAACATGGGAGCAGACGAGAGACTCCCGGCAATTCCCAGGCTGCCGGCCGTGGTTCCGCTCTCGCGGATGGTCACAACGGAAACGGTGGACTGCCGATCGATATAGGTGACCCCGCTGGAGGCCACCTCGCGCAGCACGGCATCGGAAATCCGGCCGCTGCCTTCGCCAGAGCGCCACACCCGGTCTCCCGCAAGATCGAAGAAGGCGGCGCCTTCGACTCCGATAATCTGAACCACGCAATCGGTGATCCGTTCGTGTACGCTTTCCGGGTGCTCGTCGTCGCGGAGCGCGGAGCCCAGGTCGTACAGCCGGCGCAGATCGTCCGCGCGCTGCTCGGCTTCTTTGCGATGGCGGCTCGCGCGCGCGGCGAGGCCGCCGGTAGTGATCGCGGTCAGCAGGAATGCCAGTAGCGTGATCAGATGGTCCGGCGACTCCAGGCCAAATCCGCGCGGCGGCAGGAAAAAGTAGTCGAATCCAAGACTGCCCGCAAGCGATGCGGATAGCGCTTCGGCCCATCCCCACCGAATCGCAAACCCCTGTGTGAGGAGCACCAGGCCCAGCGCCACCGTGGCATGATTGACATGCCGCAGGTAAGTCGCACCCGTAATCACGGCCACCGCGATTCCTGCCGCTGTGGCGCAACGAGCAGCCTGGTATAAGTCGGGCCTTCGCATCGGCGAACTCACGCGAGCGTGCGCTACCTCACACTTTACCGTCGAAACACCGCCCTACATAAGCTTAGCAGTTACCGGATGGGGCCGTCGCATGGCACCCCGATGGTAAGTGTTTGTAACTTGGATTACCGGGTTCAAATATCTCTTGTCGGGCTTAGCTATACTTACCATCAGGGAGCACACAATGTTGCAAAGCGTCGGTCATATTACGGGCTTCTCGATTCAGGCGACGGACGGGGAGATCGGCTGCATCGAAGACCTCTATTTTGACGATCTGCGGTGGATGGCGCGGTATCTGGTTGTGCGCACCGGGACGTGGCTGTCGGGACGGCGCGTGCTGATTTCTCCGGTCAGCGTGCAGCGGTTGGACTGGCTGGCAACGGCGGCTCTACGTCGCGCTCACCTGCGAGCAGGTGAAAGGGAGCCCGGATATCGACGAGGAAAAGCCCGTCTCCCGGCAGCACGAAACGGACCTCAGCGCTTATTATGGCTGGCCGATTTACTGGAACATCGAGCCGTTCGGCTTTGAACCCGTGCCGGTCGCCATGCCTTGGGCGCAGCCTCTTCCCCCTCCCGCCAAGCCGGCTGACGGGGACCCTCACCTGCGCAGCGCCCACGAAGTGACGGGATACCACATCACAGCGCAGGATAATCCGGTGGGCCACGTGTCGGATTTTGTCTTCGACGACGATACCTGGGAAATCAGGCTCATCGTGGCCGACGCGGGCCAGTGGCTACATCACCGGTTCCTGCTGTTGAGACCGCAATGGATTCAGTCCATCAGTTGGGCCGAACGCCACCTCACCGTCCGGCTCAGCGTAGATTCCATCCGGACCAGCCCGGAATTCCACCCCGCATTTCCTCTCCGCCCGGAAGACGCCGAACAACTGCTCCGTCACTACGACTGATGCACGCGGTAGCCCTGCCTGCTCTCACGACTTCAATTCGGACCTGTTATGAAGAAAGCCAAGTACGCGAGCGCGCGTCAGGACACCCTCTATGTGATTGTTGCTGACCACCGGAAGCTGGTTCAGGTTTTCCCGGCTCATGATCTCCAAGGCCGCGCGTAGCGGCGTCGACGGCTGGACTTTTCGAATTTCGTCGATGGGCCGCATGATATCGAATACAGTCATATACGGCCACCGCGCCCGATCTATCTTCTTGACTTCGTGCGGCGTGACCAACCCGGCCAGCCCGTCGTTATCCATCACCAGGAAACATCGATCGCCGGTACGCAGCAGATGCTCCTCCACAAAATTCTGGACGTTGAGGTTGCCGCTCACCGTGGGACAGTCCGACGTCATGAGATCCGCTACGGTGGTGCTGCGCAGCAAGCGGTTCAGTCCCACTTCGAGGACACTCTCGCCGGCCGCTTGCAGGAGGAACCAACCGATGAAGATGATCCACAACGCGCCCAAACCCGCGCCCGCAAAGAACTGGACAATCCCGAACGCGATGAAGAGTACGCCCGCGCCGAGCCCCACGCGTGCCGCCTGCCGGGTAGCGCGTTCCACATCTCCACTCTTCCACCACAGGATCGCGCGCAGAATGCGCCCGCCATCCAGAGGGTAGCCGGGGATCATATTGAACACGGCTAATCCCAGATTGATATAGCCCAGCCACGAAAGCATCGCATACCCCGGACTGGTTGCCGGGCCGGCCAGATAGCGCAGCGCCGAGGCACACCGCGCCGAGAGCCGCGCTGGTGAGCGGCCCGACAAATGCCATCCAGAACTCGGCATTGGCGCTGGACGGGTTCTGCTCAATCTGCGAGACGCCGCCCAGGGCAAACAGGGTGATCTCACGTACGGGAATGCCATGCGACTTGGCGAATACCGAGTGGGAAAGTTCGTGCGCCAGCAGAAACACGAAGAACAGTGTCCCGCTTCCCAGCGCCATGGCCAGGATCGTGGTGGAACTCCACTCCGGATGGGACCCTCGGAATTGCGAGATCAGGGAGATCACAATCAGGAATGCGATCAGAAACCAACTGTAATGAAGACCAATCTGAATTCCGAAGATCCGTCCGAGTTTGATTTGGGAGTGCACTTACGCCGCGGCCGTGACCTTGACCGGCCGCCCGTGTTCGGGTTTCTCCACCTTGGTAGCCGTAATCTCCAACACGCCCTTGTCGAGCGTGGCGGAAACGCGATCCACGTCAATCGGCGTCTGCAAATTGAAGCTCCGCAGCAGGCGACGGCCGTTAAATTCGCAGAAATGCACCCGGCCTTCTTGTTTTTCGTGCTGATGCGAGGACTCCGCGCGAACCACGATGGTCTGCGGAAGGGCCGTGATCCGCAGGTGGTTCGGCTCCACCCCGGGAACCGCCAGGTGCACCCGAAACTGCTTCTCGTCCTCCACCAGTTCGGCCGTAGAGGCCCAAAGCAACTCGCGTTCGGCGCGCAGCCAGTCGTCCAGATCGCTGCCTGGCGCGCCGCCCCGCCGCTCGTAGAACTCGAACGCGCGCCGCCGCGTTTCGTTCATCATTTTTTCGAGTGCCGCAAAAACAGACACTTCCGCTCGTTCCGTGTCCCGGATCTTCTCGATGTAAAGGTTTGGCACTGGGAGACTCCTTTCTTCTCTCCTCGTGCCTCCAGATTATCGCCGGGAGATTAAGGGGTGGTAAGAGAAGTCTTACGGTTTTCTTTACCGTGTGCTAAACGGCACTTCGACGCGGGAAGTGCGACCTGAGCCAATCTGGTTCGGATGGCCGGGAAGCTCACAATCTCGTCCGAACCAGGTGTTCGACCAAAGTAGAATAGACCGCGATCCGCGACCCTGGTAGCATTCGAGCATGGAGGGCTAAGAACCCTCAAACGGGGACGGCCAGATAGGCTGGATGGATACGGGATTGAAGCGGAATATCGCGGTAATAGACGATGACGTGCTCGTGCGTCAAGCACTGGAAGACTGTATGGAATCGGCGGGATACGTGGTAACGGGCTTCGGTTCGGCGGAGGAGTTTCTGGAGTCGGGATCTACCCGTGACGCGGCTTGCCTGATCGTTGACGTGCAATTGCCTGGAATTACCGGTCTGGAGCTTCAGGACATGCTTGCCGGCGCAGACAATCGTGTGCCGATTGTATTCGTCAGCGCCTGGGGCAGCGAAGTGAATCGCAAAAGGGCGCTCCGGCAGGGCGCAGCCGGTTTTCTTGCCAAGCCGTTCCGGAGGGAAGAATTGCTGAAGATTATAGGCGCTGCGATCCGGTGTTAAGTCGCCCCCTCGCAATCCTGGGCCTTCAGGCAGCCGGGCAACAAGATATTAGGACTGTAAACTAAGAATTCAAGAGAATTCGTTCTGTAGTTCAAAATCCGTTGGCAGAGTGCGATCTCTGCAATCTAAGGGGTTCGATTGAGCCGCGAAAGCCGTCACGACACTCTTCTGAAGATGCGACAGACCCACGCCGCAGGGGTTGACGCTGTTGCCCAGCCTGCCAGTGAGGCACGGCTCTTTCAGCATGCCTGTGACGTGATCCTGTGGGCCGGATTATCCCGCTTGGCCTGGTTCGGATACGCTAGCGGCAGTGAGCGGCGAATCGGGGAACCAGCGGCCTTTGCCCTCAGCCATCCGGACGACGCGGACCGCGTGGTGGATCGCCGGCAAGCGGTTCTGGCTTGCGGCACGCCGGTTGACCTGGAAGTGCGCATGCGGCGCTTTTTTCTGTTCCGCGCCAACCCGTTGCGCGGCCGCCCTCGATTGTTACTGTCTTACCCTCGAGGAGTGGCGTCAAACGGCTGACATTGAATCATCGAACTGTCCGCTGAATACCCGCGAATGATCACGCGGCAAACGTAAAAAAGGAAGGGGAGTTACTTTGATGTACCAGGAAATCGTGGGCCGAAGCCCGGCATTTCAAAAGGTCTTGAATCTGGTGGGCGCCATCGCAAGAAGCGATTCGGTCACCTTGATTCAAGGCGAAACCGGCACAGGGAAAGAGGTCATCGCCCAGGCGATTCACCACCAAAGTTCCCGATGCCATGGGCCGTTTGTAAAGCTGAACTGCGCCGCGATTCCCGGCCCCTTGCTGGAGAGTGAGCTCTTCGGCCATGAAAGAGGCGCTTACACCGGAGCGTGCACGCAGACCAAGGGACGATTCCAATTGGCCGACCGGGGGACGCTTTTTCTCGACGAGATCGGCGACTTGCCGCTGGAACTGCAACCCAAACTCCTGCGCGTTTTGCAGGAGCAGGAGTTCGAGCGCTTAGGCAGTAGCCAGACCATCCGCGTGGATGTGCGGGTGGTGGCGGCCACCAATCAGGATCTCGTCCCGCTCGTGGCCAAGAGGCAGTTTCGGGCCGATCTATATTACCGGCTCAACGTGATCCCTCTCTGTCTTCCGCCTCTTCGCGAGCGGATCCAGGATATCCCGTTGCTTGTGGAGTGTTTTGTGCAGAAGCTATCGGCACGTTTCCATAGACCCATCGATGTGATTCCGGACGAGGTAATGGAAGTGCTCAAAGCGCATGACTGGCCAGGCAATATCCGTGAACTCCAGAATGTGATCGAGCGCGCCGTGGTATTTTCACCGGAATCGGTGCTGCGTCTCCCCCTGACCGACCTGAAGGAAATGACGAAGCATCCGTCGGCGGCGGCCTCTCGCACGCTTGCCGATGCCGAGCGCGAGCACATCCTGGAGGTGTTAAGGCAAACCGATGGGCTGATCGGCGGATCGCAAGGCGCCGCCTCGCGGCTGGGCGTGCCGCGCACCACGCTGGTTTATAAAATGCGGAAACTGGGTATTGAAGCGCAACGCTCGCACCGGTCGCGTTCCGTTCGGCCGGTTACCGATGGCCTTGCTAATCGGATTGGCGCCGTCGGGAGTTTCTAAGGCGTCTGTGGCGAGGGCCATGTCAGCTATGATGCCTGTATGATCCGGGCGTTGCTCTGCATCGTGGCACCGGCAATCGCGTCAGCATGTTCCTGCATGTGGAGCGGACCGCCTTGCGAAGCTGCGTGGAAGGCATCTGCCGTGTTCGCCGGAACTGTTGTCGAACTGACCCGAGATGCGCCCACCGCAGGCATGGTGAATGGATACCTGGGTACTCACGCGATCTTCGAAGTCAGCGAGCCGTTTTTGGGCATGCAAGGTCGCGGCCGGCGCATCGAGATTCGAACAGGTATGGGTGGCGGGGATTGCGGTTACCCGTTTCAGCCGTCTGAGACGTACGTCGTTTATGCGTACCAGGGCCCCTCCGGTACACTCGTTGCCACCACCTGCTCTCGCACTGCGCGGGCAAAGGACGCGCAGGCCGATTTGGATTACCTGCGGAGCCTGGGCACTGCAAGCTCGTCAGGCTACGTCTTCGGAGTCGTCGGAGACGCGGACAGTGAAGGCCTGTTCGACCGGGCGCTCGGGACTTGGGTGCCGTCCGGAATCGCATTTGCTACTGTCACGCTAACAGCGCCGGATCGCCGGGCGAACGCGGTCACCGACGCCGCCGGTTCGTTCCGTTTCGACGAAATCCCGCCCGGCAAATATGAGTTTTCTGTGGCGAAGGAGGGCTATACGCCGAAAGGAGGGACGCGTACCGTCGAGGTCCATCCTGGTGGATGTGCCTTCGCTTGGGAGACGCTTGCTCCCCCCGGAAGTTCCCCGCCCAAGTAGAAGTGCGCCCCGGGCGGTCCGGATCGAGCGCGGGCAACCTATTGCTCTGCCTTTTCCGCAACGTCGCGATGAGAGTACTTGTTCCACACTGCCGGGTCGGCGAGCATTTTCACGAACAGCCCGCCGACGACCGAGCGCGCCTGGAATCCCTGCTGCTTTCCGGTCACCGTATCGTACCAGTCTGTGAGCGGAACGCGGCTCGGTGAATCGTTGGCGAACTGATAGGACGGTCCCACGATCGCCTCGAAATCGGCGGCATCGCCGGCCAGGGTGGCAGTCCACAGCACCCAATCGAGTTTGGTGTAATCCTTCCGATTGTCGAGTGGCAGACCGTACTTGTGGAGCCTGGTCTTATAGAACGCGATCTCCTTGCGGGTGACGTCAGCGGGAAATAGGTGGAGGCCCAGGAGTTTGTCCCACACCAGGTTGTACTTCTGGCTCCAGGTATTGGCCTGGTCGAAGGCCAGCTTGTAATGGTCGCCTTCGGCCGCCAGTCCGACCCACTTCTGCGCGAACTCCTCCGCGGTCTTGCGATAGAGCGCGGTATCCTGCTTGTGGCCGGTCATGTCGGCCAGCAAAGCGTACGATCCCAGCGCTAGGATCGCCTTGATGGAAAGGTTGGAATTGTGGACAAGGTGTCCGGCAAAATCGTCAGTCGAGAGCCGATTCTCGGGATCCAGCCCTTTTTCCTTCAGATATCCGGCCCACTTGGTGAGCTGCGGCCAATACTTTTCCGCAAAGGCAGCATTGCCCTGCACGCGGGCGAGGGCGGCCACCATGAGGAGCATGTTGCCGCTCTCTTCCACGGGCATCTGGTTGGTTTCGGTGCGCTCCCCGCCGCCATAGACCTGTCCATTGGCCTGCGGATAGGTGCCCAGGTCGTGCGGCGCGAAGGGCCGCGGCCAGCGCTCCATGCGGGCATAGTCCATCACCGGTTGAAGCTGCGCCTGAAGCAACCGCGGGCTGAACAGCATGGTGAATGGCGAGCTGGGATAGATCACGTCCACGGTGGCGATACAGCCGTTGCTGAAATTCTCTTTGGGGAAGTACAGGGCCGTGCCATCGACGTCCGCCACCAACCTGTGAGCCGCCAGCATCTGCCGGTAAGCCAGCGCGGCCAGCCGGGCATACTTCTCGCCGCCCGCGCGCCGCATGTCCGCCATCAGTTCGGTGTCGAAGGCCGTGGCGCGCTCCGCGAGGGAATCGTGCTCTTTGCGCGCCAGGCGGAGCAGGTCGCTCGGCGCCTTTGCGCCGCCACCAGGCACGTCCTCACGTTGTTATCGAACGCATACTTCACATTTCGTGCGGTGCCTGCGGTATAGGGTCAGTGGCATTTCGTACCGTCTGATTCTATACCATTGCACGCTATTGCACGCTGGAAGGCTGATTTATCTGTAAATGATTGATTTTTAAGTGGGGTGGGTGGAGGGATTCGAACCCTCGGCCACCGGAACCACAATCCGGCGCTCTACCAAGCTGAGCTACACCCACCGTGTCAGGGGACTTTTAATTCTATCAGGGTGGCGTCCGCGACAGCAAATGGACGGGGCGAAGCGGGCGAAGCGGGGAGCGGCGCAGCAATCGCCGAAAAGTGTCCGGGGTGCAGCAGTCCCTGTGGAGAAGTGGCAAAAGCCGGAAGGGTGTGGCAATGACCCAATCCGGAGTGCAAGCAAAAGCAGGAGGCTCCCCAAACTGCCTCCGATAGCGTAGACCGGCGGCACCCTCACTTTTGAACGAGGAAGCTTTCGCCCAACGGCCGAATGGACGCCGGCAAGCTTCCGTCATCAACGCATACCAGCACGTGAAGATACTTGTCTGTATTCTCCAGGAGCTGGACTTCGACGTTGTACTGGTTTGAGTCGAATTCCACCTGGTATGCTTTCTCCTCGTGCAAGTCGGCGATCAACTGACCGCAGGACTTGGCTGACCAGCGGCGCACTTCGGAGTCGAGTACTGGGCGCCATTGATTTCGTCTGCCCATGCCATCAGGTTACCAATGCCGTGCCGTCGCAGTGGTAGCAGATATCCAACTCCGAATCTGCTAAACTCTGAAGTTATGTCCCGGCTGAAATGGAGCGAAGAGAACACCATTTATGTTCCCGAAGTCGATGCCGAGCATCGCAGCCTGTACCTGCTGGCGGCCGACCTGAACAAGGCGCTGGCAAACGGCGCAGGCGCCGAAGAGATCAACACGAAGGTGCGCGCGTTGCTGGCTGAAGTAGAGGATCACTTCGCCCACGAAGAGCGCATGATGCGAGAGGCGAAGTATGCCATGTTCGACTGGCACAAAGGCCTGCACGCGACGCTGCGGAAACGCGCAGCCCAGTTCGCCGGACGCATTCAGGCGGGCGACCGGAAGGCGGGCAGGGAACTGATCGATTTCACGTCGCGGTGGCTGCGAGGATCACATGGCCGTCGCCGACAAGATGATGGGCGCGGCCCTCCGCAATCACCGCCGCTTGCACGCTGCGTAGCCGCCCCTACTGCCGCGCGGCGACGATGAAGGTCCGGCCTTCTCCCAATTGCCCGCTCATTCCCAGGTCTCCCGCGTCATAACAGGAAATCTCGCCGAACCCGGCCTGTTGCAGCGCGCTGGAAATTTCCTTCCCGGTGTAACAGCGCTCGTGAATGGTCACGTCGGCGCGCTGCCAGGCTCCCGCAATCAGGCGGAACATGGTGATGGTGCATCGCGCCTTGCGGCTGCGGAAATCGAAGCCCGAGCCGGTGATGGTGAGCACGTGATCGTCGCGAACCAGGGCGAAGGATTGTCCCCAGTTGGTCCGGTAGGCATCTTCCAGAAGGATGTCGAACGCAAACAGCCCGCCCGGTTTCAGGGCCGCGGCCACGCGCCGGAACACGGCCTGCAGATCCTTCAGGGCCAGAATGTGATTGAGGGAATCGAACGTGGAGACCGCCGCGTCGAAGATCTCCGGCAGTTCGAACGTGGTGGCATCGGCCACCTGAAAGAGGCCCGAGGGCTGGTTTTCCCGCGCGTACTCGATCATCACCGGGGAGCAATCGATGCCCGTAACCGGATGGCCGCGCGCCAGCAGCATGCCGGCCAGATAGCCGCTGCCGCAGCAGACATCCAGAATGGAAGCGCGCTCCGGAAGGCGCGCCAGCCAGACGCGTTCCAGAATGGGAAATGCCAGGCTGTGGAACTCTTCGTTCCAGTAGCGGTCGTAAAACCAGGCGAAATCGTCATAGGCAGCCATGGCTTCGCCCAGCATGGCATACTAATGGTTTCATGACAAAACCAGTGGGTTGGTTGTTGCTCGGTGCGCTGTGCGTAGCGGTGGCGGGTTGTTCGTCGAACGAGCCCGCAAAGAAGGTGGATGTTACCAAGAACGAAACCGCACCGAACCTCTTCAACGTCAATTTCGATACCTCGAAGGGCACCGTGATCGTAGAGGTGCACCGCGATTGGGCGCCCAACGGGGTCGATCATTTTTATACGCTGGTGAAGACCGGCTTCTACGATGGGGATCGCTTCTTTCGCGCCGTGCGTAATTTTGTCGTCCAGTTCGGCATTAACGGCGACGTCACAACCAATGGTCTATGGGCCACCGCGTCCATACCGGACGATCCCGTGCGGCAGAGCAATGTGCGCGGAATGCTAACCTACGCCGCCACCGGGGCGCCGAATTCGCGGAGCACGCAACTGTTTTTCAACCTGAGGAACAACTCCATGCTGGACGATAAGGGCTTTGCGCCGATCGGCCGGGTGACGCAAGGTATGGACGTGGTGGACAGCTTTTACGACAGCTACGGCGACATGCCGCCCGGCGGCCAGGGTCCCGATCCGACACAAATCGGGACACAAGGAAATCAATACCTGGAAGCACATTTTCCACGTTTAGATTTCGTTAAAAAGGCTACGATTCAGTGATATATTGTAGGAGACCCTGCCCCGAGACGAAGGGGACCAGGAAGTTACCAATACAGGGTCAAATTGAAACGACGCGGCCCGGCGGGCACTAAAACCCCCGCCGGGTTTTTTTATTTACGCGTTGGGAACGACCAGCACTTTACCCGGCGCACCGGACTCCAGCATGCGGTACGCGTCAGCGGCGCGGTCGAGAGGAAAGCGCCCGGCAACGGGCGCGACCACCGCGGGCCGCGTGACGGCCAGCGCCAGCGCCTTCCCGATAAGACCGGCGAATTCTCCGGCGCCGTTAACCCAACGTGAGCCGTTGTATTTGGTCACGAAAAGGGATTTCGCAAATAGTTGATGCAGGTCGAGTGCGGGCGGTGCGCCGGACAACTCGCCGTAATGAATCAGGCAGCCGCGCGCCGCCAGCAGGTCCAGGCTGATCCCGCTGGTGGGCGCGCCGATGGGATCGAATACGGCGTCGGCTCCACGGCCGCCGGTGTGCGCGCGCACGGCGTCGCGGACATCTTCCGAAGAGCGATCGATGGCGCACGCGGCTCCGGCGGCGCGAACGTCCGCCACACGCGCCCCGCTGGCGATGCCGATGACGCCGGCGCCCTGTTCGGCCAGGAGAGCCACGAGCATGCGGCCCACCGCGCCGGCCGCGCCCCAGACCACAGCAGTGCGCCCCTGGAGCGGCCAGACGCGAGCCAGGCCGCCGGCAGTGAGGCCCGCCACCGCCACGCAAGCGGCATCCTCGAAGCTGAGGCCGTCGGGAATCGGGGCTAACAGCGCGGCCGGAGCGGCGACCAGCGTGGCGCAGGATCCGAGGACCGTGCCCCAGCAGACGCGGGTTCCGGCGAGGATCGCCGCACCGGCGCCGGCTTCGACCACGACGCCCGCGCCTTCGCCGCCCAGCGGGTACGGAAAGGGCAGGCGCACCACATAGGTGCCCGACCGAATCAACGTCTCGGCGTGGTTGAGGCCCGCGGCCTCCACTCGCACCAGCACCTCGTGAGGTTGCAGGGGCGCAAGCTCTTCGGTGTGAAGTTCGATGACGTCCGGCCCGCCGGGGCGAACGGCCCGAGCCACGCGCCGGGTCACGCGACGGTCTCCTTGGATTCGTGGATCTCCTGCAGGCTCCAGACGCGGATCGGGATCGCGCAGCCGCGCGGCCACGGCATCGGCGGCGGCGCGCGCGCCGCTCATCGTGGTGATGCAGGGCACGCGATACATCACCGCGCTGCGGCGGATGGCTTTCTCGTCCAGGAACGCCGGGGCGCCGGTGGTGGTGTAGATCGCCAGTTGAATCGACGCCGCCTTTCAGCAGGTCCACCGCGTTGGGACGGCCTTCATTCACCTTGAACACCGTCTTGCAGGTCAGCCCGGCGGCGCGCAGCGCGGCGGCCGTGCCGCGCGTGGCCACCAGCTTGAAGCCGAGGTCGGCGAAACGCCGCGCCACCTCCACGGCCTCCGGCTTGTGCTGATCGTTGACGCTGATGAAGACCGTGCCCTTTTCGGGCAGCGGGCTGCCGGCGCTGATCTGCGCCTTCAGAAACGCCTCGCCGAAGTTGATCGCCCACGCCCATCACTTCGCCGGTGGAGCGCATCTCCGGTCCGAGCGCCGGATCCACGCCGGGGAATTTGTTGAACGGGAATACCGGCGATTTCACGAAGACTCTGCGGCACGCGGCAGCGTGCCCGAGTACGCCCGCCGGTGAGGTGCGCGTAGTCCTTCAGCTTGCGGCCCCACATCAGGCCCACCGCGATCTTGGGCAGCGGCACGCCGGTGGCCTTGCTGACGTACGGCACCGTGCGCGAGGCGCGCGGATTCACTTCCAGCACGTAGACCGTCGCCGTTCTGAATGGCGTACTGCACGTTCATCAGGCCGATCACGTTGCAGCGCCTTGGCCAGCCGCACGGTGTAGTCCTCGATGGTGCGCAGCGTTGCGCTGCGGAGAGCGATTGCGGCGGCAGCACGCAGGAGCTGTCGCCGGAGTGCACGCCGGCTTCTTCGATGTGCTCCATGATGCCGGCGATCAGCACGTCGTCGCCATCGGCCAGCGCGTCCACGTCCACTTCGGTGGCGTCTTCCAGGAAGCGGTCGACCAGCACCGGCCGGTCCTGCGAGAAGGTCACGGCCTCGCGCATGTACTGGCGCACCATCTCCTCGTCGTAGGCGATCACCATGGCGCGGCCGCCCAGCACGTAGCTGGGCCGCACCAGCACCGGGTAGCCGATGCGCCGCGCGACGGCGCAGGCCTCTTCCACGCTGGTGGCCGTGCCGTTCGCGGGGCAGGGAATGCCCAGATCGTCGAGCAGCTTGCCGAACAGCTTGCGATCCTCGGCCAGATCGATGTTCGCCGGGTCGGTGCCGATGATCGGCACGCCCAGCCGCTTCAGCGGCAGCGCCAGGTTGAGCGGCGTCTGCCCGCCGAACTGCACGATCACGCCGTCGGGCTTTTCGGTGTCGCAGATGTTGAGCACGTTCTCGAGCGTGAGCGGCTCGAAGTAGAGGCGGTCGCTGGTGTCGTAATCGGTGGAGACGGTCTCCGGATTGCAGTTGACCATGATCGATTCGACGCCCATTTCCTGCAGCGCGAACGACGCGTGGCAGCAGCAGTAATCGAACTCGATGCCCTGGCCGATGCGGTTGGGGCCGCTGCCCAGAATCATGACCTTCTTGCCGGTCGCCGGGGTCGGCCTCGCACGAGCTTTCGTAGCTGGAATAGAGATACGGCGTGAAGCTTTCGAACTCGGCGGCGCAGGTGTCCACGCGGCTGAAGACGGCGCTGCACGCCCAGTTCCTTGCGGCGCGTCGCGCACCGCGATTTCGTCCGCGCCCCAGGTCTTGGCCAGCTGCGCGTCGGAGATGCCGTAGCGCTTGGCGCGCGCGGAACGTCTCCTTGCCGGCGCTTCGGCAAGCGTCGCTAGCGCGCAGGTCGCGCTTCGAAGTCCACCACTTCCTTCATCTGCTCCAGGAACCACGGGTCGATGGCGGTCAGCTCGTGGATCTCCTCCACGCTGTAGCCGCTGGCCAGGGCGAAGCGGATGTAGTTGAGGCGGTCGGGCGTGGGCGTGATCAGCTTCTTGCGCGATCAGGGTCTTGTCGAACTTCTCGGAGCCGAAGGCCTTGCCGGTCTCCAGGCTGCGCATGCCCTTCCACAGCGCCTCCTTGAAGGTGCGGCCGATGGCCATCACTTCGCCCACCGACTTCATCTGCGTGCCCAGCGTGGGGTCGGCGCCGGGGAATTTCTCGAAGGCCCACTTGGGAATCTTGGCCACCACGTAATCGATGGTGGGCTCGAAGCAGGCCGGCGTCTTGCGCGTGATATCGTTGCGGATCTCGTCCAGCCGGTAGCCCACGGCGAGCTTGGCGGCGATCTTGGCGATGGGGAAGCCGGTGGCCTTCGACGCCAGCGCGGAACTGCGCGAAACGCGCGGGTTCATCTCGATGATCACCATGCGGCCGTTCGGCGGGATTGATGGCGAACTGCACGTTGGAGCCGCCGGTATCCACGCCGATCTCGCGCAGGCAGCGGATGGCGCCATCGCGCATCATCTGGTATTCGCGGTCGGTGAGGGTCTGGGCCGGCGCGACGGTGATGGAATCGCCGGTGTGCACGCCCATCGGGTCGAAGTTCTCGATGGAGCAGATGATGATGCAGTTGTCGGCGAGGTCGCGCATCACCTCCAGCTCGAACTCCTTCCAGCCGAGCGCGCTCTCTTCGATCAGCACTTCGTGCACCGGCGAAAGGTCGAGGCCGCGCTCCAGAATCTCGACCAGCTCTTCCTGGTTGTAGGCGATGCCGCCGCCGGTGCCGCCGAGCGTGAAGCTGGGCCGCAGGATGCACGGGATAGCCGATGCGCTCGGCGAACTCCAGGCCGCCCTGCGACGCTGTTCACCAGCTGCGATTGCGGCGTCTCCAGGCCGATCTTGCGCATGGCGTCTTTGAACAGCAGCCGGTCCTCGGCCTTCTTGATGGCGTCGATCTTGGCGCCGATCAGTTCCACGCCGTACTTGTCGAGCACGCCGGCTTCGGCCAGTTCCACCGAGAGATTCAGGCCGGTCTGGCCGCCCACGGTGGAGAGCAGCGCGTCGGGCCGTTCGCGGCGGATGATCTCTTCCAGATACGGCAGCGGTCAGCGGCTCGACGTAGGTCCGGTCGGCCAGGTCGGGATCGGTCATGATGGTGGCCGGATTGGAATTGACCAGGATCACTTCGTAGCCGTCGGCGCGCAGCGCCTTGGCGGCCTGGGTGCCGGAATAATCGAACTCGCAGGCCTGCCCGATGATGATGGGGCCGGAGCCGATGATCAGGATGCGGTGAAGGTCGTTGCGTCTGGGCATCCGTTATTGTTTCCCGCTCATCAGTTTGACGAAATCGTCGAACAGGTAATGCGAATCGTGCGGGCCGGGCGCGGCCTCGGGATGATACTGCACGCAGAAGACCGGATGGTTGCGGTGCCGGAAGCCTTCCAGCGTCTGGTCGTTCAGATTCACGTGGGTGATCTCGACTTCGTTGAGGTTGAGCGAATCGGGGTCCACCGCGAAGCCGTGATTGTGCGAAGTGATCTCCACCTGTTTGGTGACTTCGTTGCGCACCGGATGATTGGCGCCGCGATGGCCGAACTTCAGCTTGTAGGTCTTGCCGCCGACGGCCAGGCCGAGCATCTGGTGGCCCAGGCAGATGCCGAAGATCGGCTTCCTGCCGATGAGCTTGCGGATGTTGCGCGACCTGCGTTTCGCAGCGGTTCGGGATCGCCGGGGCCGTTGGAGAGGAAGATGCCGTCGGGCTTCAGCGCCAGCACGTCTTCGGCGGAGGTGAGCGACGGAACCACGGTGACGCGGCAGCCCACGTGCACCAGGCGGCGCAGAATGTTGCGCTTGATGCCGAAATCGTAAGCCACCACGTGATACGCTGCGGCTCGCGGCGGCGCCCACCAGGTCGGAAGGCGAGCAGGGGTCCACCGGCTTGTCCCACTCGTAGCGCTCGGGGGTGGAGACGCGGCTGGCCAGATCGAGACCGGCCATGGTGGGAATGGCGCGGGCCTTCTCGACCAGAGCGTCGCGGCGTCGGTTTCGGTGGCGGAAAGCACGCCGCGCATCACGCCGCGGGTGCGCAGGTGGCGCACCAGCGCGCGCGTGTCGAGGTCGGAGACGACGGGAATTCCGGCGCGCGCCAGAAAACTGTTGGCCTCGGCATCGCGAGCGCCAGTTGCTGGCGATGGACGAGAACTCGCGCACCACCAGGCCTTCGATGTAGGGGCGCGCGGATTCGTTGTCGGTGGCGCTGGTTCCGTAGTTGCCGATTTGGGGGTTGGTGAGGATGACGATCTGGCCGGAATAGGAAGGATCGGTGAAGACTTCCTGATAGCCGGTGAGGGCGGTATTGAAGACGACCTCGCCGGACCGTTCGGCGGGCGCACCAAAACTCCTGCCCTCGAAGACCGTGCCGTCTTCCAGGGCCAGGATTGCAGAGTTCAATTTAGGCTGTTCCTCCCAGGGAGTGGATAACTTTTAGTTTAGCAGGTGAAACGGCTTTTCGGGCTCGCCGGTCACGCCCGTTTCCATCGCGCCGCCCAGCCTGCCGCGGCGCCCAAACCGGCGCTGGCCACCAGCACTCCGCCATGCCAAACCGTTACATGCGGGACGAGCTGAAGGGGACAGTGCAACTCGAGCGTGGTCAATCCCACGAGACCGGAGAGCGCGCCGATGGTCGCGCCGGTCGAGACGGGTGCGACGATATATCCCTTCCGCACACCCAACCAGACCAGCGCCGCGGTAGCCACGGCGCAACTCATCCCCATCTTAAAGCAGGGCATGCCCTGCGCCACAAACTGGCCCAGGGCGTAATCGGAGAAGAGCGTCAGAAACACCAATTCCATGGCGCCGAAAGCCAGGCCGAAAATCACCAGCCCACGCACAGTGCGGGCGCCGGGCCGCATCTCGCCGGCCAGGGCAAATGCCGCCAGCCCCAGGAGGGCGGCCAGCACGGCGAAAATTACCAGTCCCTGCACGAGCGAAAGGGCCCGAATGCCGTAAAAGCCTTTCAGCCACGCCGCGCCGCCCGCAATCGCGCCGGCGACTGACAGAAACAGGAACGCGAAAGCTCTGGACGGCGCCAGGGGCCGGACCGGGGACAGCTCCGCCGGGATCGACGCCTGCGCCCGCTGCAGGGCAGCCGCATCGACGGTGTAGTCGACGTTGTCGCCCAAAGCGCCCGCCAACGCGCGGCAACTGGCGCAGGTTTCCAGATGTTCGCGGGCCTCCAGCGGCAGTTCGCCTCCGCTGAACAGGACGGCATCCATTTGCTCGCAGTTCATCCGGCCACCCCCGCGGTTAGAAGGCTGGGGAACTCGGGCAGACTGACGCTGACGCTCGTGGCTCTGATCGGAGCCGCGACCGTTAGGGAGCGGTTGGGCAGGCAATCGCATTTGCACTCGCTGACGCTCGTGTCTCGGATCGGAGCCGCGACCGTTAGGGAGCGGTCGGGCATGCACTCGCTGACGCTCGTGGCCCTGATCGGAGCCATGTCGGGCGGGTAGTTCATCCGGCCACCCCCGCGGTTAGAAGGGTCCGGAGCTTATCGTAGGCGCGGTGGGCTTTCTGCTTCACCGAACCGACGCTCGACCGTGTCACGCGCGCAGTTTCCTCCAGGCTCAACCCCGAAATTTTAAGTAAAGATACCACTTCGCGCTGGCTCTCAGGCAGGTTGCCGAGCAGGTGCTCGAGGTCGGGCATGCCGCTCCGCTCCGGCGCCGCGGGTGCCGCCGGTTCGGAGATGCCTTCCAGATCGGACTCGCGCCGTTCGAACTCACGCTTGCGGTAGCCGTCGATCCGGACATGCCGCGCGACCGCGTAGAGCCACGGGAGTACCGGTTCTCCGGGCCGGTAGGTGTGGCGCGACTTGTGAATCCGCAGCCAGACGTCCTGAAGCAAGTCGTCGGCGTGCCGCCGGTCGGCGGTATGAACGGCGAGATAGCGATGCAGCGCCGGGCTGACGCACTCAATCAGCCGGTTGGCCGCCTCGCGGTCGCCGTTTTGATACGCTTCCATCAACGTTTCCAACTGAGCAGGTGGGAACGGCTCCATCGTGGCGTAGAACCATTATCCAACAGCCCCTGCATGTTATGATTCGCTCCAGTCAGTTGTAAAGTTACGGCGCCCGTAACTCTCCGGCCGTTCCGTGCGAATACAATGGCAGGAGCCGCTATGAGAATCCACCTTTTGACCCTCGCTTTTTTCGGAACCCTGACCGCGCTTGCCGCCGCGGCGGGCTTTCCGGCGCCCCCTCCTCCTCCGCCCGGCGGAAGCGCCACCGGAGTGCAGACCGCCGTTTTCGCGGGCGGATGTTTCTGGGGCGTGGAAGGCGTCTTCGAACACGTCAAGGGAGTGACCAAAGCCGTGGCGGGCTATTCCGGCGGGGAAGCCAAGACGGCCCACTACGAAATCGTAGAGGAAGGAAATACCGGCCACGCCGAATCGGTACAGGTCACCTACGACCCGTCCAAAGTGTCTTACGGCCAGCTTCTGGAGGTGTTCTTTGCCGTGGCGCACGACCCCACGGAGAAGAATCGCCAGGGTCCGGACGTCGGCCCGCAGTATCGTTCGGTGATCTTCTACGCCGGCGACCAGCAGAAAGAGACCGCCGAGGCTTATATCCGGGAGATCAATGCGGCCAAGGTGTTCCGCGCCGCAATTGCGACCGAAGTGGTCCCCTTGCGCGCGTTTTATCCCGCCGAGGCGTACCATCAGAAATTCATGCAGAGGAACCCGGACTATCCTTATATTGTCTACAACGATCTTCCCAAGCTGGCGCAACTCAAGAAGCAGTTTCCGGAGCTGAACAAGTAGGGGCCGGGGGCCGGGGGCTCGCTGCGCTCGCCGGGGTTGGGGGTTAGGGTTGGGGGTTGGGGAGTTGTGGCTCGCTTCGCTCGCCGGTGGCCAGGGGCCAGGGGCCGGGGGCCGGGGAGTTGTGGCTCGCTTCGCTCGCCGGGGCCAGGGAACTGAGGAACGAAGCCAATTGTTCGGTTTGATCTTTGGTTTCAGTTGGTTCCAGGGGAGTTTGAAGGTCCTTCAATTGCTCCAGGGCTTCCTTATGGGCCTTTTCGGCGGTGTTGACCTGGCGGTGCAGGCGCTGGAAGGTGGTGGCGGCTTTGGAGTAGGCCTCGCCCAGTTCGACGCCGGTTTTCTGGTCGCAGAGGCGGGACTGATAGAGCCAGAGTTGGGCTTCGACGCGGTGGTACCGGCGGAGGAGCCACTCATTGCGGATGAGCTTATCGACCAGGAAGCGCTGTTCGGGGGTGGTTGGGGCGAACTGGGCGATATACTCGGCCTGGAGTTCGGCGAACTCTTCGGGGGACTCGCCCGGGACGACTTGCGATTTGGCGTCGAGTCCGGATTTGAGGGCGTTCAGCGAGGAGATGCGCTTGCCTTCGACGGTGCGCGGTCCGGTGGATTTCAGAGCGTTGAGGCGATTGGCGCGGCGTTGTTTGCGGGTGGACATGTTTCAGATTCCTTCTCACGCTCACGGTAGCAGCGTGATGGGCGGGAATCTGAAATTCAGGTCTGTAACCGATTGAATTCAGGGATGCGATTTTTTCGCCCGGGCTGTGATCGGCGGACTGCGCTATTTTCCTCTAGAAAACTTCAACAACTGCGTAATTCTCCGCTATTCAATTGAATTTAAGATTATAACCCCTTCAAATCTGCAATATAGATAATGGCTACCGGCGTGCATCTGCAGGCCGGAAGGCTACCCGGATTATTGATTCCGTTAGGAGCGATTTTATTCATGAAGAAGTGCGCATTTCGCGCCGGGGCCGCGCTGGCTCTGGTTACAACCCTGTTCTTGGTCGCCGCACACGCCGATGATCGACCGGTGAAAAAGAACAAGGATTTTGTTCCGGTCGCGCAGGCCGGTGCGTTTCCGATGGTGACCACGGGGGTCATCGTCAAGATCAAGAGCGCGGTTGTGGGCCAAGACGGCACCCTGGTTGCCCGGTTCACCGTTACCGATTCCCAAGGCATGGGCTTGGATGTCAACGGCGTGCAGACCCCGGGGACGGAGAGTTTCTCCTGGGTGGCCGCGTATATTCCGAACGGCCAATCGCAATACGTGGCCTATACGACGACTGTGGACAAGGCCCTCAACAACAACCCGTCGCAAACGCAGGCGGGGACCGATTCCGGCGGCAAGTATGTCCTGATCGACGCTGCCAGCGGCACGTGGGATTACACCTTTGGGACCAAACTGCCGGCCACGGTGGACCGCACCGCGACGCACAGCGTGGGTACGCAGGTATCGCGGAGTCTGACGGCGTTTGGATACCCGACCGCCTTTACTTCCAACGATGTGTACACCTTCGTGCCGGACGGTTCGCCGGTGGTCAACACCCGTGACGTAGTGAACGAAGCGGCGTGCAACGGGTGCCACGATCCGATCAGCGCGCACGGCGGCGCGCGGAAGTTGATGGCCTACTGCGTACTCTGCCATACCCCGCAGAGCACCAATCCCGACACCCTGAACACTGTGGATATGAAAGTCTTCATCCACAAGATCCACATGGGTTCCAGCCTGCCGAGCGTGGTGGCGGGCGGGACGTACACGGTGGTTCACCGTGGCGCCGTGGTAGACTTCTCCGATATCGAATTCCCGCAGGATGCGCGCAATTGCACCACCTGCCACGCCAGCGGACCCAAGCAGGCCGATAACTGGAAGACCAAGCCGAGCCGTGCCGTCTGCGGTTCCTGCCATGACGATGTGAACTTCGCCACCGGCCAAAACCACATCAACCTGGTGCAGGTGAGCGACGACCAGTGCGCGCAATGCCATTCTTCGAAAGGCGTGCAGGATTTCGATCCCGCGATTCCGAACGCTCACGTGATTCCGAATTACTCCACCTCGCTGCCTGGCCTGGTTCTACAGGTGCAGAAAGTGGACAATGCTACCCCCGGCGTGGCTCCGACGGTTACCTTCCGGGTGACAGACAAATCCGGCAACCCGGTGGACATCAGCAAACTGACGCAGATCCGCGTGGTCCTTTCCGGTCCCAATACCGACTACGGTACGGGTGCCGCGGGCATCCGCGTTTCGGAAGATCCCAGCAAAACGCCTGGCGGCGGTGGCGTTTACTCCTATACCATGACCAATAAGATTCCGGCGGGCGCCACCGGATCCTATACGGTATCCCTGGAAGCTCGGAATACGGTTACGGTGATGCCCAACACCACCGCGGCGCAAACCGCCAGCGATAACGCCGTGCCGGTGGAATACTACTTCACCGTAGACAACAGCAAAGTGATTCCGCGCCGCACCGTGGTCGCAACCGCAAAGTGCGCCGCCTGCCACAAAGATCTTTCGATCGTGCACGGCGGGACCCGCGGGAATACGCAGGAATGCGCCATCTGCCACAACCCGACCCTGACCGACGGCACCTCCAAGCAGAGCGTCAGCTTCGCCACGCAGATCCACAGCATTCACCGCGGGGCCGACCTGGCGAATCCGTACATTCTGGGCACCACGAACTACCAGAGCGTCCTGTTCCCTGGCGATCTGCGCGATTGCGCCACCTGCCATGTGAACAAGTCCTACCAGGTTGACAATGTGACCACCACGGTGGCTGTTGCCAGCCCGGGCGGATTCACCCCGACCACGCCGCCGATTTCGGCCGCCTGCCAGGGATGCCACGACGATAAGGCTACGGCCTCCCACGCCTTGTCGAACACGACTTCGCTGGGCGAAGCCTGTCTGACCTGCCACGGCAACAACGCTGAATTTTCAGTGGATGCCGTGCATGCCCGCCAGCAGTAAGTAAGCTCCGTGCGCACTGGCAGGCCGTCATCCACGTCGATGGCGGCCTGCCTTCCTTCCGTTTTCCTTCACTTTCCCGGCATGATATAGCCTCTGCGCGCCCTGACGATGGCCTTCGGATTGGCCTTAGCGGCCTCGCCGGCCAGTTCCACCCGGATGGTATGGGGCTTGCCGGGCTTGTCCTGCGGCAGAGGGTAATACAGGCTGTAGCGGCTGCGGATGCGGTGCATCATGTCCTCGAAGGCGCGGCCGGGATCGTCCGATTTGATGGCATCGCCGCCGGTCTTTTGCGCGATGCCCTTCATGCCGGCCTGGAGCAGCAGGCGCTGCGGGCCCATGATGGTGGCAACGGTATTCACCGTTTGATACATGGGGTTGGCGATGATCAGGCCGCTCAGAATGGCGTCGGCCTCCCAGAAATCGCGCACCACGGAGTCTTCCCGCCTGGTGCGCGTGCCCATGTTGTCGGTAACGATGAGTACGGCGCGCCGGCGTTCCGTGCGATTCTCGGCTTTCAGGCGGAGCGCGGCATCGTCCACGGCCGCCTGAATCAGGGTGCCGCCGCCGAAGCGCTGCCGCGTCAGCGTATCCTGCAGGGTGTGGGCCACGGCTTCCAGGTCTTGGGTGAAGGGCGCCAATTCCCAACTGTGTGAATTGAAGGCCATGACGCAGACACGGTCGCCCGGGCGCAACTCCTGGAGACCCTGATGGGCGGCGCCGGCCACTTCATTGACCACCGCTCTCATGCTGCCGCTTACGTCGAACAGGAGAATCAGGTCGAGCGGCTGTTCTTCGGCGGAGAAGTTCACGATGGTTTGTGGTTTGCCTTCATCCAGGACGCGGAAGTCCGCGCGGGTGAGGCCGGTCAACAGCCGTCCGTCCGCGGAGGCGGCTTCGGCGTCCACGTGGACCAGGGAAACACCGGCGCGGAAGGTGACATCTTCCTGAGCCTGCAAGCACGCGCAGCAGGCCAGAATCGTCAACAGGGTTCGCATAGGCTTAACGGCTTAGATTGCGCCCCAGGCGTTTAGGTTACCAGGGAACTCTACACGCCTTTTTGCTATAACGGAGCCATGCGTCTACAGGATTACGCACCCCGGCCCGCGCACCTCAAATGGCTCCTGGATTCCGATCCGTCCATCCGCTGGCAGGTTATGAGGGACCTCACCGGGGAAGGCCCCGAAACCGTCGCGGCCGAGCGGTCTCGCGTGGCAACCGAAGGCTGGGGAGCCCAACTTCTGGCCCGCCAATCTCCTGCCGGCAATTGGGGTGGGCCGAAGGAGGACCGGGGCCTGCTGATAACGCTCTACTCCCTGACGGTCTTGAAGGATCTCGGTCTCGACCCCGCCAGCAAGCAAGCCCGCAAGATGATCGACCGCGTGGACCGGCGCCTGGTGTTCAAGCCGCTCGATAACCGGCCTTACCTGCAAGGCGAAACCGAGCCCTGCATCAACGGCAGAATCCTGGGCATCGGCGCGTATTTCAAGGAACCGAATGACGCGCTGGCCAATCAACTTCTGGGGGAGCAACTCGCCGATGGCGGCTGGAACTGCGAAGCACCCAAGAGCCGGCGTTCTTCGTTCCATACCACCATCTGCGTGCTCGAAGGACTGCTCGATTACGAACGGGCAGGGCGCAAATCGGCGGCCGTCACTAAGGCTCGCAAGAAGGGCGAAAAATACCTGCTCGAGCGCCGCATGTTCCGCTCGCTGCGATCCGGCGAAGTCATCGACAAACGCTGGCTCCGCTTCTCGTACCCGACGTTTTGGCATTACGACGTGCTGCGCGGACTCGATTATCTGCGGAATGCGGGAATCCAACCCGACGGGCGTATTCGCGAGGCCATCGAAACCGTGATGGAACGCCGCCACCAGAACGGGCGCTGGCCGCTCAACCTGCTTCACTCCGAACATATTCCGTTGGAGATGGAGACGGGTGTCGGCGGGGCAAGCCGCTGGAACACACTGCGCGCGCTCCGGGTTCTGCAGTGGTACAACAAATTCACGCGGCAGTTGTGACGTGGGCCACAGCCGGTCGGGAATTCTGCGGGCAGAGAATATAATCTCTCACCGCTGTGCTCATCCTCGTCCGGCGTGACCGGCGAAATAGAATCCGGGTTTCAGTTCACACCGGCAGATTTTGGTCTGGTCCTTATGGACCAGAAGCTGGCAATCTGCCCAGCTCAGAAGAAGGCGCGGGCCCAACGGAAAAACAATCGGAGCTCCGTTGATCTCAGCTTCAATGCTCAGGTCTTCCGCCCCCGCGGGGAGCGTGAAAGTCAGTGCCCGATCGAAGATAATCGGGTAAGATTTTCGAAGCACATCGCTGGCGATCCGCCGGTAAACTTCTGCTTCCAACAGAAAAGTGGCGGTGTCTGACCAGTCCAAGGCGGCGGCTTTCACCGTGCGGCTGGGCGGGGCACGGGTCACATCGTCCTCGATCCTGGTGAAGGGACACGGTCCGGCGATACACGATACGCGGGCGTTATGAAATTCGTTGCCATTGCCGGCGTCGATCACGGCTGAGCCGATGGCTGCTTTCCATTTGCCATCGGGGGAACAGGGTTTGTGTCCCTTGCAGGGCTGGTTCCCGGCGTTGACCGCCTCGAAGGTCTTGACCGCGCTGCCGACGTTCACCATGGTGGTGGTGCGCACGGAGTAATTCGCCACTACGTTGGCGATTGGCGTCTGCCCGCCCCTCGGGCGTTACCGTGGGTGTCAGGCGCGCGAGATACAACTGATTCGCGCCGGTGTAGCGTAAGTCCAGCGGTTGATAATCGCGGTGACTGATGTGGAACACGATGTGCTGTCCGATATGCATCCGCCACGACAACGGAATGCGGAAGAGCCCTGATGCATCGGAGTATAGGTGCGAGTTTTCCGGAATGCCAACCACTGTGACTTCCGCGCCCTCGATGGGTAGTTGCTTCATGGGGTCGGCATTTCCGGCCATCACGGCGCCGAGGATGAAACGAGGACGGTCCGGCGACGAATAGCAGAGTCAGGACGATGCTCAAAGTAACTGCTCCCGCGCCGGCCCACAACGCGAAAGTCTTACGGCCGCTCACGATTCTATGTTACGAACGACCGCTTGGGATTTCGTGTGTCATTCCTCACCGCCGGAATCGGTTCCCAATCCTACAATGGCGTAAAGAGTGATGGCAATCGCTCCAGCGGTCTTATGATTTCGCGGCGCGAGTTACTGAGAAGAACCGCACTATTGGGCACCCTCGCGAGGGCCTGCGCCGGCGCAGCATCCGAAACTCCGCACCAGGTCCTCGATGAGCAGCAGAACTCACTTCTGGAAGAAGTGGAGCGCACCGGCTGCCAGTATTTCTGGGAGCAGGCAAATCCGCAAACCGGCCTGGTGAGAGACCGGTGTCACGGTTTCCGGCGCCAACCGGGGAGGCGTTTCCAGCATCGCCGCCACGGGCTTCGGCCTGACCGCGCTCTGCATCGCGGAAAGCGCGGGCTATCTTCCCACGCTCAGGCGCGCGACCGCGTGCTGGCGACTCTGCGCTTCCTCTGGAAGAAACTGCCGAATCATCGCGGATTTTTCTATCACTTCGCCGACATGAACACCGGAGAGCGGCAGTGGGATTCGGAAGTCTCTTCGGTGGATACCGCGATCCTGCTGTGCGGCGTACTCACCTGCCGCGCATTTCTATCATCACGAGGAGATCACGGATCTGGCCTACGAGATCTTCAACCGCGTGGATTGGACGTGGCTCTCCGAAGACACCACTCTGCTGCCGCACGGATGGATGCCCGAAGTCGGCTTTCTGCCCTACCGCTGGGACGGCTATAGCGAGTTGATGATGATGTACCTGCTGGGACTGGGATCGTCCACGCATCCCCTGGCCGCCGACACGTGGAACGCCTGGAAGCGCATCACGTTCGAATACGATGGCCTGCGCTACATCGGAGCATTCGCGCCGCTGTTCGTGCATCAATACTCGCAGGCCTGGTTTGATTTCCGCAACAAGCGCGACCGCTATGCGGACTATTTCCAGAACTCGGTGATCGCCACCGAAGTGCACCGCCGCTTCTGCCTGGAACTGGCGAAGCAGTTTCCGGATTACAGCGAGGACCTCTGGGGCATCACCGCTTCGGATTCGCAGCACGGCTATGTTGCATGGGGCGGACCGCCCGCCGTCGGTCCGATCGATGGAACGGTAGTGCCGAGCGCGGCCGGCGGCTCGCTGCCATTTCTGCCGCAGGAATGCCTGCGCGTGTCTGCGCACGATCAGGAGCCACTATGGGGACGGCGCCTGGAGCCGCTACGGTTTCGTGGATGCGTTCAACCCGCTCAAGAAATGGTATGACACCGACGTGATTGGAATTGATACCGGCATCACCATGGTGATGGCGGAGAATGCTGCGCACCGGCTTCGTCTGGGAAATGTTCATGAAGAAGCCGGAAGCCCGGCGCGGTATGGAGCGTGCGGGGTTCGAACCTTACACACTGCAACGCCACCCCAAAGCGGTAATATCTTCTCAGTCCGGACTGCGTTACCGCGCAGATCGCAGATCACTGCGAATCGCCGTAAACGGCATTCCGGGATGCAAGAGGGTGATGCGCGTGAATATCCGCACACCTCAACTTTCTGAGGCAGTTGGGAAGAGCGCCTGCGAGCGCTCCGTCATGTTCCCTCGCTGCTGGGGATCGTCTGGCGATCCGGGCCCCCGGTGGTCTGCGGCGTACTGAGCTGCCGTCTGGTGGCGGCGCTGATTCCGGTGGCCATGCTGGCGGTCTCGAAGAAGATTCTCGACGCCGTGCAGGCGCACTTCGCCGGGCATCCGCTGCCGCCGCATTTCTGGTGGCTGGTGGGCGCCGAATTCGCCCTGGCCGCGCTGGGCGGCATCGCCTCGGCCGCGCCATCGGCTACTTCGATTCGCTGCTGGCCGACCGCTTCACGCGCCACGTCAGCCTCTGGTGATGGAGCACGCGTCGCGCCTCGACCTGGCCTCTTACGAAGATCCGGTCTTCCACGACAAGCTGGAGCGCGCCCGGGTGCAGGCCACCGACCGCATCGCGCATGATTCAGGCGATCGGCTCGGTGGCGCCAGCAGATCGTGGCGGCGGTCAGCCTGTCGCTCGGCATTCTCTGGTTCTCGCCGTGGCTGCTGGCTGGTGCTGGTGGTGGCGGTGGTGCCGGCGTTTCTCGGCGAAAGCCACTTCGCGTTTCTGGGATACGCGCTGAACATCCGCCAGACGCCCGTCCGGCGGCAGCTCGATTACCTGCGCGTGCTGGGCGCCAGCAAGGAATCGGCGAAGGAACTGCGGCTGTTCGGGCTGAGCGGCTTTCTGTCGGGCGAATACGCACGACTTGTCGAACCAGATCTACGACGAGAATGTGCGCCTGGCCCGCCGCCGCCTGTGGGCCGGAGCGGCGCTCTCGCTGCTGAGCACCGCCGGCTACTACGGCGCCTACGCTTACGTGATCTATCGAACCGTGACCGGCGCGCTGACCTGGGGCACGCTGCAGTTTCTGGCCGGCGCCATTGCCGGCGCCAGCAGCAACATCCAGAGCGTCTTTTCCACCTTCTCGAGCATCGCCGATCAGTCGCTCTTCCTCACCGACCTGGTGGAGTTCCTGCGAGGTCGGGCCGAAGATCTGCTCCAAACCGGACGCCATGCCCGCGCCGCGGCCCATTCGCGACGGCTTCCTGCTTCGAGAAAGTCTCGTTCGCTTATCCCGGCAGCCCGCGCCGCGTGCTCGACCAGTCTGGACCTTCGCATCGGAACGCGGCGAACGCATCGCGCTGATCGGCGAAAACGGGCAGGGCAAGACCACGATCGTCAAACTGCTCACGCGCCTGTACGACCCCACCGAGGGCCGGATCCTGCTGGACGGCGTGGACCTGCGCGACTACAGCATCGAGGATCTGCACAGCCAGATCGGCGTCATCTTTCAGGACTTCATGCGCTACGAAATGACGGCCCGCGAAAACATCGCCGTGGGCCGCATCGAACTGGCGCACGAATGGCGACATCTATCAGGCCGCGCAAAAGAGCCTGGCCGACCAGGTGATCGACAGGCTGCCCGAGCGCTACGAACAGCTGCTCGGCCTGCGTTTCGAAGGCGGCGTGGATCTCTCCGGCGGCGAGTGGCAGAAGATCGCGCTGGCGCGCGCCTACCTTCGCGATGCGCAACTGGTGATTCTCGACGAGCCGACCGCCAGCCTGGACGCGCGCTCCGAATACGAAGTCTTCCAGCGTTTTGCCGAATTGACCGAAGGCAAGATGGCGCTGCTGATCTCGCACCGCTTTTCCACCGTGCGCATGGCGGACCGCATTGTGGTTCTCGAAAACGGCCGGATCGCCGAACAGGGCAGTCATGCTGCAGCTGGTCTCATTGGGCGGCCGGTATGCCGCCATGTTCGAACTTCAGGCGTCGAGCTATCGATGAAACACGAGAATGTCTTACTCCAGGAACCGCCGGACGGCGCGATAGAGCCGGATCTCCGCAAGTGGCGCAATGCGGGAGCGGCTCTCAGCCGTCGTCCACCCGGACAGCCGGGCGCGCGCCCGCAAAGAGAAGTCCCCGCCCGATCGCCGCAAACGCGTCCGCGCGCTGGTTGACTCGCGCCGCTGCCGCATCCCGCAGAGTGAGAACGCGCGCTGGGTGATCGAGAACTTCCGCCTGATCTATTCCACCGAGAAGGAATCGCGTGAATTCGCGCTCGGCTGCACGGGAGATGCGCACCATTGACGGCCCTTCCGGCGTGAGATGCCGCGCGTCTGCCTGCTGGCGCGCGAATACCTGCCAGGCGTGCGACTGCCGCTATCGCGAGGCTGAACTGACGGCGTTCGTAGAGGGCTTCCAGGAGTATCGCCCTCTCGACAACTCCGAAGTCTGGAACCTGAAGCCTGCACTGGAGCTCGAACTGATCGATCGGATCACCGAGGGGGACGCCGGCCAGTGGCCCACGCTGCTAACCAGCCTTCGCCGGATCGGCGAGACCTCCTGGAAGGAACTGTTCGAAGCGCTGAGCGCCGTCAACCGCATGCTGGCGCGCGATCCGGCCGGAGCGTATGCGCGCATGGATTTCGAGAGCCGCGACCGCTACTGCAAGACGCATCGCGGACCTGGCCCGCCGCAGCAATCAGGACGAGATGGATGTCGCCGAACTGGTGCTGCATCTCTCAGAGCAGGTGAGCGCCACTTCCGATGGCTCGCGCGCGGCCATCCGGCGCACGCATGTGGGCTTCTACCTGGTGGACGAGGGAAGGAAGGCCCTCGAGGAAACGACTGGGCTACCGGCGTTCCCTGGCGAGCGCATCTTTCAAGGCTCATCCTGCGGTATCCGACGTCCTTCTACCTGCTCGGAATCGAACTGCTCACGCTGGTGATGGTGTTCGGAATTCTCTATCGCGTGGGCATTCACGCATCGGCGTACGTCGGCTTTGGTCCTGCTGGCCCTTCCAGCCACACAGGCCGCCGTTGACTTCATGAACAACCTGACGACGTTCCTGCTGCCCCCGCGCGTCCTGCCCCAAGCTCGATTTCTCCGACGGCATCCCGGACGATTGCGTCACCCTGGTGGCCGTCCCCACGTTGCTTGCTCAATGAAGCCCAGGTGCGCGACCTGGTGCTCGATCTGGAAATCCGCTTTCTGGCCAACTGTGATCCGAATCTGTATTTCGCGCTGCTGACGGACACCGCCGGATTCCGACCGTCCGGAAGAGGAACACGACCAACTGGTGGAGCTGTGCGCGCGCCTGATCGAGGGCTTGAATTCGCGCTACCGCGACGGCGGCCGCTCGCCGTTCTTCCTGCTCCACCGCCATCGCGTCTACAACGAATCGGAAGGCCGCTGGATGGGCTGGGAGCGAAAGCGCGGAAAACTGCTCGACCTGAATCAGTATCTGCGCGGCGGGTTTGACGCCTTCCCGGTGAAGGTGGGCGACACCTCCGTCCTGCCGCGATGTGCGCTACGTCATCACCCTGGATTCCGACACGCAACTGCCGCGCGATTCGGCCGCGCGCCTTGTCGGCGCCATCGCCCATCCGCTCAACCAGGCCGTGATCGACCCGGCCCGCGGATTGGTCGTGGAGGGCTATGGCATCCTGCAGCCGCAAATCGGCATCAGCGTGCAATCCGCTTCGCGCAGCCGCCTGGCATCTCTGTATTCCGGACAAACCGGATTCGACATCTATACGCGCGCCGTTTCCGATGTCTACCAGGACCTTTTCGGCGAGGGCATCTTCACCGGCAAGGGCATCTACGAAGTGGATGCCCTGCGCGCCGTGCTGGAACGGCGCTTCCCGGAGAACGCGCTGCTCAGCCACGACCTGATCGAAGGCGCCTACGCCCGCGCCGCCCTGGTGAGCGACATCGAACTGATCGACGATTACCCCTCGCACTTCAGCGCCTACAGCCGCCGCAAGCATCGCTGGGTGCGCGGCGACTGGCAGATCATGCGCTGGATCGGATCGCGCGTCCCCGCCTTTCGCGGCCGCATCATCGCCAATCCCATTTCCCTGATCTCGCAGTGGAAGATCCTCGACAATCTGCGCCGCAGCGTGCTCGAAGCCGTCGCTTGTGCTGCTGCTGATCAACGGCTGGTTCTGGCTGCCGGGAGGGCCGGCATTCTGGACCGCGGTGGCCGTGCTGATGTGGTCGGCTCCCGTGCTCTCCGGCCTCTGCTTCGCGCTGCTCGGCGTGCCACACCGTCTGCGCTCGCTTGCCGGCGTGGCTTTCCGATACCGCCCGCAAGGTCCGCGACAGCATCCTCATCACCATGTGCAGCCTGATCTTCCTGCTGCACCAGGCGCTGATTTCGATCGACGCCATCGCGCGCTCGATCGCCCGCGTGTTCGTCACACGCAAGAAGCTGCTGGAATGGGAGACCGCCGCCGAGGCGGAAGCCGGCGTCGCGATCCAAGGCCACCGTCGATCTGTACCTGGAATGGACCGCGGGGATCTCCGGCCTGCTGGCATTCGCCATCTGGCTGGTTCGGCCCGAGGCCCTGCCCTACGCGGCGCCGCTCCTGGCGCTGTGGGCTCTTTCGCGCCCTTTTTCCAGTTTCCTGAATCGCCGGCCCCGGGAAGGGCATAGCCGGCTGGATAAGGCCGACATGCAACTCATCCGTGAATCGGCCGACCGCATCTGGCGCTTCTTCCACGACTGGAGCACCGCGTCCACCAACTGGCTGATTCCCGATTCGGTGCGCGAGGATGGCACCGTGGAACTTCGCCTCTCGCCAACCAATCTCGGCATGCTGCTCAACGCACGAATCGCCGCCGTGCACCTGGGGTCGATATCTCTGGCCGAATTCGTTTTCCAGACACGCCAGACGCTCGACCAGGTGGAGCGCCTGCCCGAAACATTGGGGCCACCTTCTGAATTGGTACGACATTCGCACGCTGGAGCCGCTGGAGCCGCGCTATGTCTCCACCGTGGATAGCGGCAATCTGGCCGTGAGCCTGTGGACCCTGAAGCAGGCGGCCCTCGCAATGGCCGCCGAATTCAAAGTGAAGCTCAGCGTCACCAGGGACGTGGAAGCGGAACTGCGCGCTATCGCCGACACCTGCGGACGGCTGGTCCACGAGATGGATTTCCGTCCCTCTATCACCGCCGCAAGAAGGTCGCTCTCGGTGGGGTACGACGTGACAGCCGGAAAGCTCGATGAATCCGGCTATAACCTGCTGGCCTCCGAAGCGCGCATGGCCAGCTTCGTCGCCATTGCCAAGGGCGAGATCCCGCAGGAATCCTGGTTCCGGCTGGGCCGCGGGCACACTTTGTTCCGCGGCGAGCGGGTGCTGCTCTCGTGGACCGGAACCATGTTCGAATACCTGATGCCGACTCTGTGGATGCGCCGGTACTCCGACACCATCCTGGACCAGAGCATGAAGGCGGTGGTTCGCTGCCAGCGGGAGTATGGACGAGGCCGCGGGATACCGTGGGGAATTTCCGAATCCGCGTTCATCAACGGCGGCGATTACGGATATGCCGCTTTCGGAGTCCCCGAGTTGGCCCTGCAGCCCGCCGATTCCTCCGCCTTGGTGATTTCGCCTTATTCGACTTTCCTTGCCGCTCGGAGTGGATACCGGTGCCGCGGTGGCCAATCTGCGGGTGATGGAGGACTTCGGCTGGCTGGGCCGGTACGGGTTTTACGAAGCCATCGACTATACCCGGTCGGGAGGCGAGCCGGTGCGTATGTGGATGGCGCATCACCAGGGCATGAGCCTGCTGGCCATCGTGAACCTGCTGTTCGACAACCCGTTCCTGCGATACTTCCATGCCGAGCCGCAGGTTCTGGCCACCGAGCGTCTGCTGCACGAACGGGTGCCCACGGCGGCCCTTTCGGAAGTCGACCCGGTGTCACTGCCGGTGTCGGCCGGCGCAGCCCGTGCCTACCGCAACGTGAAGGTCCCTTCGAGCCCGCGGACCGAGTCCGGCGCAATCCAGACCTGGTAGCGCCCCGGTTCGGCCACGAGCTGCATTTGTTGGTCGTGGTACGCCAGATCGTTTGCCGAAAGAGTGAACGTGACTGTTTGCGTTTCGCCGGGGTGAAGCGGGATGCGGCGGAAGCCCTTTAACAGGCGGACCGGCTGGGCCACGCTGGCGGTGACGGGATGGACGTAGAGTTGGACCACCTCGTCCGCCGCGCGGGCGCCGGTGTTGCGGATGTCGGCGGAGATCGCAATGGTGCCGCCCCTGGCCAATTCCCCGCGGCTCAGGCGCAGATTGGAATATTCGAAATTCGTGTATGAGAGCCCGTACCCGAACGGATATTCGGGCGTGAAATCGACATCGATGTACTTCGAGGTGTAGCCTGTCGGCTCAGCCGGATTGCCCATGGGAATGCCGAGTTCGGCGGCCGATGCCGGCCGGCCGGTGTTCAGGTGCGCATAATAGATCGGAACCTGGCCCACCGTGCGCGGAAACGTGACCGTGAGTTTGCCGGACGGCACGGCGCGCCCGAACAGCAGATCGGCGATCGCCGGCCCACCCATGGTTCCCGGATGCCAGGCCCACAAAACGGCCCCGACTTGAGATGCCGCCTGGTGAAAGGTCAGCGGGCGTCCCGCCTGAATGATGGCGACTGTGGGCTTCCCCAGTCTGGCGATTTCGCTGACCAGCTCCGGCTGCGCGCCCGGCAGATCGAGGAACGCGCGCGACCGCGCTTCCCCTGAAAGAATCTGCTCCTCCCCCAGAAATAGCAGCACCACATCCGCCGCGCGGGCGGCATCCTCCGCGGCGGCGAAGCCCGATTTATCGGTACTGCGGGAATTCTTCAATCCGGGAGCGTACCGCACGCGTGCATCGCCCAGCATCTGGCGCAACGCCGCCAGCGGCGTCTGCACATCTTCAGGGCGGCCGTCCATCACCCACGTGCCCATCTGGTCGACGGGACTGTCAGCCAATGGGCCGATCACGGCGACCGAGCGGACCGAATCCGCCAGCGGAAGGAGATTGCCCATCGTTCTTCAGGAGCACGGCGCTCTCGGTGGCCAGCTGTTGGGCCAGCGCTCGCGATTGCGGAGTGACGGAAGCTTGTGCGGGAGAGGGAATCTTCTGATCGAACAATCCCAGTCGAAACTTCAGGCGAAGAATGTCGCGCACCGCTTCATCGATCTCCTGAAGAGTCACCTGGCCCGCCGGCGACCAGGGATTTCAGGTAATCGTGGTAGGCCGTGCTCACCATTTCCATATCGACCCCCGCTCGCAGCGCTTCGCGCGCGGCATCGCGGTTATCGGCGGCATAGCCGTGGGGGACCATCTCGGTGACGGCTTCATAGTCGCTCACCACTGTGCCGTCGAACTTCCATTCTCCGCGCAGAATCTTGCGCAACAGGAACGGGTCGCCGGTCGCGGGCACGCCGTTCAGTGTGTTGAACGCGGTCATCAGCGTGGCTCGGCGCCGGCGGCCAGCGAGGCGCGAAATGGCGGCAGATAGACGTCCCGAAGCAGGATTTCCGGGAATCCACGCGCTGTTGTAGTCGCGTCCCGCTTCGGCGGCGCCATACCCGGCGAAATGCTTGACGCAGGCCGCCATCGACGAGTTGTCGAGCAGCGACGCGCCCTGGAACCCGCGCACCATGGCGGCGCCGACGACCCCGGCAACATAGGGGTCCTCTCCGGGACTCTCGGCGATGCGGCCCCACCGCGGATCGCGGGCAATATCCACCATGGGCGCGAAGGTCCAGCGGATTCCTTCTGTGGTCGCTTCGGTCGCGGCGGTCCTGGCCGCCCGCTCGATCAGCGCCGGATCCCAACTGGCTGCCTGCCCCAGCGGAATGGGAAAAATCGTACGGTAGCCGTGAATCACGTCGCGGCCGAAGATCAGGGGAATGCCCAGACGGCTTTCGTGGCGCGCGATACGTTGCGCCTCCGCGCGGTCCGCCGGACTTCCCGCGTTGAGGAACGATCCCCATCGTCCCTGACGGATCTCCTGCTTAATGGCATCGGTCAGAGTCGTCATCGCCGTGGACTGCGACATCTGCCCGATCTTCTCATCCAGGGTCATTCGCGCCAGCAGCGCATCCACCCTCTGCTCTATGGAGCCATCGCGTGGTCCGCCCAACAGCGCAATGGCGCACACCAGAAATGTGAGGATTCCCGCACCACGAATCATCATGTTTGACCTTCTTCAGTCGAGAGCACGTGATCGGCCAAAAAAACAGTATGTCCCGATTTACTTTCCGCAGTCATGGCTCCAAAGGCCCGGCTGTAGGCTGTTGACAATAGCCGACCGCATCCTCCTACCTTCGTGGCACGATGTTGGCATAACCCTACACTGGCCGGGGACAGGACACGCGGGCGGGCTTACCGGGGCTGGGATGGACGGTCCTTCGGCTGAACGAGGCGCACGTCGCCCGCGTTTCTCCGTATAGGCGTGATCCGACCGGGATCCGCAAATGCGGCCGGGCAATCGTCGACCGCAGTGCCCAGTTCGGTGGGACGGGGACTAGATCATCGTTCTCTTATTAACTATACAATAATGACTTCGTCCATTTTGTACTTCCAACGAAATACCACGGGGGCCGCGTTGATCTCCTCGAAATATTGATGAATTCGGTCGATCAGCTCTTGCTTGCTGGCTACGCGGATTCCGCGGAGCATCGTACGCGTCATTTTGCTGAACTGATTCTCGATCAAATTCAGCCACGAGCCGTGTTTCGGCGTGAACACAAAAACGAATCGTTGGGGCATGGTCTGCAGATAGGCGCGCGTCTCTTTGGAGATGTGCGCGGAATGGTTGTCCAGCACCAATCGAATTTGATGGTGCTCCGGATAGGCGCGGTCCAACTTCTGTAGGAAAGCGATGAAATCACCGCTGTTGTGTGTGTCGCTAACGGTTTCGGTCACTCTCCCGCTGTGTAAATCCAGTCCAGCTAATAGCGATACCGTACCCAGTCGCACATACTCTCCATCCCGAAGGTGGCTGGGATGCGTTCCCACCACAGGTGGCCGATCAGGCGTCGTTGTTGCGATGGCCTGAATGCCGGGCTTCTCGTCATACGAGATTGTCACCATGCCCAGTTGGCGTCCGGCTTCGCCCCGCCTATATTCATTGACGATTTCGACCTCCTTGTAGACGTGCAGCACGCTAGCCATTTTAATTTCGAAGTCTCGGTCCCTTTTCTCCACGTAGTATCGAATCTTGTGCGGCCGCAGTTCGCCTTGCCGCAAGATCTTGTGAAGTTTGGATCGACTCAGTCGGAGCAGCGCCGGATGTCCGGCCGCTACGCAGTGCTGGCGTACGTGAGCGACCAACAACTTGTACGTCCACAATTCGTAGGAGTATCCCAGTTCCTTCGGCTTCTGGCAAGCACAGTGCTGTACCCAGGCAATCGCATCGTCCGGCAGTTGCCGCGGTTTGCCCGGTCTGGGCAACTCTCCCAGTGCTGCGTCCAGACCGAATTGAAGAAACTTCTGAATGCAGAGCACGACAGTGCTGCGGCTGACGTGATGGCGCTGCGCGATGGCTTCGTCACTCTGGCCGGACAGCGAATCCAAAAGAAAAGCTGCCCGAAGGGTACGCCGCTTCTCCTCGGTTCGAGACTTGCGGATGGACTCCAGCTTGAGCATGTCCTGCTCGCTGAACTGGATGGGACTGCGCTTCCTCGGGAAGGGCATGACCCATTAAAACATAAATTGAGTCAATTGTATCGATACTTAGAGAACGATGATCTAGACGGGCGGGTGGTGCCACGGCCCTTCAGCGTTGGACTGCTTTCGTGGCTCAACGAAATTGCTTCCGCCCGACCATCCTGAGAGGACCTACGGGTTCGCGGGAGGATGGTGGGCGATCAGAATAGCTGATCGAGCCCCGCGATTTTGCCGCTCTTATCTCGTCCCAGGGCGGACAGAAACCTGCCGCTGTCGAGGTCGAGCTGGAAATTCTGTGTTTTCAATCCGGTCCGTGCCCGTAACAGGGCCGCCAACGGAAAAGCGATCATGGCGTGGTCTGGATCGAAGACATAGAGGGAGGACGCTTCCTTTAGGTATGCGTTTATGGCGCGTCTGAATCCGAGTTGGGTCACCTTTAAGAAATGATCGGGTGCCGTTGGGTCCGCAAATCGTCCCTGCTTATAGTTGGCGTCTTCGCGACTTAACCGGCCAATCTCTGCCCAGGATCATGGCGTGGCGAGTTTGCGAGCTTCCGCGATGATTTTCGTGAGGCGGTTTGAAAGGCGGTCGAGACAGGCGCGAGTGTCGGCGTCGGGCAGCGGGCGGCGGAACATCTCAAGCCGGTGTTGAGCAGCGACGAGGGAGTCGATGACTCCATCGAGACCGGTTCGAACCGAGGCGAGTGAAGTCTTGGGCTGTGGGACAAGATGTCGGGGTTTGGAGCGAGCCAGTTGGTATTCGCGTTGGAGGTCCGCCGCGGCCACTTCGAGGTAACACAAGGTCATGCCCGGATCGGTATGGCCGAGCAGTTTCATGAGGGCCGGAAAGCCCACGCCGGCACGAAGCATCTCAGAGGCATAGGTTGCCTGAACTGATGCGGCACAATTCGGGTGGAGAGCCCGAGCGAATAACAGACCTGGTGCAAGTAATCGCGAAGTTGATGCAGGATTGCTTCCTTGCCGTGCCTGCGGGCCAACAGCCGCCCGTCGGCGGGTAAAGGATCGAGGGAACGAAAGAATCTCAGTCGATGGACGAGATGGCAGACAAACGAATCGACGGGAACCATACGTTCCGTTTTCAATTTGCCAAGGGGGATGTGTACTGCCCATTGGTCGGGGCCGGTGGAGCGGAGGCAATCGAAGGATAGGTCGACGCACTCGCCAATGCGCATACCCGTGTGGCGAATCAACAGAAAAGCGTTGGCGCCCAGGTCGTTGCGTCGGAGGAACTCCTGCTGCAATAACTGGTCCTGCTCTGCGGTGAGCGGCCGAGGAAGCCTGTGCGGCAGACGCGGAATATCTTGGGTGCGGATCAGATGGACGAGTTCAGGATGCTGCTCCATCCAAGCCAACTCCGCGAAGATACGGCGGAGCGACAGGAGCAGATTGATATAGGATGCGGTTACCAACGGCGGCGCTTGGGCGCGCAGGCGGGACATCCAGCCGAGGACGTGGGGATCACGGCGGAGGAGATCCAGTGAAGTTACTGCGGGATAGGCCGTGCTGAGATATTTGAGGAAGTTGTGGGCGGTCCCACGGTAGTGACGGGTTGTATCCGGATGCAGGCCGGCGCAAATAGAATCGACCGCGCGATCGAACACAGGGGTCAACGAAAGCTGGAGTGGGACGCGCCGCGCGCGGTTCATGGCGCGATGACCGGCAGCGGACGAATCCGCTGGGCCACAGCCTGCGCGTACTGCAGGTAGACATCCTGGGGAGTGACCCGGACATAAAGCAGTGTAGTTTGGATGTCCGCGTGTCCCATCAGTTGCATGAGCGCGGGCAGACTGACGCCGGCTCTTACCATGTCAGAGGCAAACGTATGTCGAAACCGATGGGGATTGGCGAGTTGGATGCCGGTGGTCTGACGATGGTAGCGAAACAAGGAACGCAGCCCCGCAGGAGTCATGCGCGTTCCGCGCGCCGGTCCTTTCAGCGAAACGAATACTGCGGGGCTGCAAGGATCGGGCCGTTCCAGCCGGAGATAGTGATCGAGCAACTGTATGGTCTCCGGAGCCAGCGGAGAAAAGCGTAGCTTGTTGCCTTTGCCGCGAACGCGTAGTTGGCTTTCGGAAAGCAAGATGTCGTCCCGATTCAAAGCCAGCACTTCGGCCGATCGCAGCCCTTGCAGGAGCATCAACCCGACGATGGCCAGGTCCCGGGCGGTCCGGAAACTGGCCCAGAAGCGCGCCACTTCATCCACCGATAGAGGCACGATGCAGCGTTTGGGCTCCTTTACGCGCAACCGGCTCACGGCGAGTCGCGGCCGGCCGAGGCCCATGGGCCTACGGTGCAAGAAGTACTGATGAAAGCCGCGGGCGATCTGGCAGGGCGCATCGGGGAACTCGTTACGAAGGGCTCGGTCGGCCGTGGCGACGCGGGTGTTGATCGTGGCGCCGGAAGGACGAGGGTCCTGAGCGGACTGAAATCGGATGTACTCCAGCAATATCGATTCAGTAAGATCGCATTCCGCAACGTCACCGGTATGGTGAACACTCGCCCACCAACGGACAAAGTGCAGCAGGTTGTAAGCGTAGAGACGCAGGCTCTTGTTCGACAGGCGGCGCACGTACTCGCGATCGAGGTAACGATTGATCCAACCGACTTCGTGGCCCGTCTTCTGTTCGACAACGCGAACTGGACTTTGTGCTCCGCCGGAAGCCTTCGCATAGACAAGATGAAATTTCATGGCTGAGCGGCCTCCAGCAGCGACTGGAACTGCCGGGCGTCGCCACCCTGGACAAAGAAGCTGTTGGGGTCATGGCCCTCGGGCAGCGAAACCAGACGAGCAGAGATGCCTCGTTCCCGGAGACTTCGTGAGAGATGCTGCGCTGCCTGTTGGCCGCTGCCATTGCTGTCCGCATCAAAGGCCAGATAGACAGTTCGCGGGGCATCGCAGAGTTGCCGAAACTGGCGCGCATTGAGGTGGGTTCCGAGTGAGCAGGTAACGTTGTGAAACCCGGCCTCCCAAAGTACGGCGCAGTCGAACAGCCCCTCGACGAGAATCACTTCCGGGTACTGTCGGACTTGCGTCCAAGCATACAGACCACCCTTAGCGCCCGGTAAGAACCGGTGTGGCGGTGCCGCAGCCGAAAGGCTACGGCCATAAAGATTGCCTTCCAGCGGAAAGACGATGCGCCGCACAAATGTGTCGTATCCCAGGCCGGTCACAAGGCCGGCATGGTGCAGAACCGGCAAGGGGTGGCCCAGTTTCGTCAGCCAACCTCGCAGGCAACCGCCGGGTGCGTAGCCGATCCGCATGAGTTCGATCGTCGCGCTGGAACGGATTCCACGTTGATACAGATAGGCAACTGCTTCGCTATGGCGGTGTAGCTGAACGTGATAGAAACGTTCGGCTTCGTGCAACAAGGAATGCTCCACTCCGCGCCATTGGCGTAGTAACGCTAATGCTTCTGGGAACTTCACCTGGTGATAGAGCTCAGCAAAGCGAATCACGTCCCCGCCGCGGCCACAGCCGTAGCAGTAGAAGAGATCTTTGTTGGTATCCACCAGGAAGCTCGGTTTGTGATCCTCATGTAACGGACAGAGTCCCATCCATCGGCCGCCGCTAAGTGGCCGTGCCGGGGTCCAATCAAGCGCCTGCAGATAGCCAATCAGCGGGATCTGCTGCTTCAACTCATCGAGAGCTTGACGATTCACGGACTGCTTGCCTCGATCGGCAGAATACGGCAGACTGCGCTGAGATCCCAGGCGAGGATGGTGGGTGCCCGTAGAAGATGCTCGCCGATGGCTCCGGCTCGCACCCAGCAACACACGCTGAGCAGTCGACGTTGAGCCCATCGGCGTAGGGTGGATGGATCGGGAGATCGCGACGGATCTTTGCAGTGCGGTGCGGATTGCTCTATGGAGTCGCCTGCGGCGATGGATTCGCAGGCCTGTTGACGGCAACGCAAGGTGAAATGCCCTGAAGGCGCCAGCCACTCGGGCAAGATAGTAAACGTCTTGCCGCATGGATGACAGATTCCGCGTCGTGCCCAAATGCGCTGGTGCTGGTCGTCGTGGGCCTGGCGGAGCCGTCGTCCATGGCCGATCACCGTGTGGCGCCGACAAACTGGGCATTGCCTCGGCAGGAGGTCCAGGGGGATCACCCCGGCTCGATGTTGTCTTTTGCTTCTGGCAGTGCGATAAAAAGAATCACGGCTGGCGTGAAGGCCCGCCGGTGACCGTTCTCTGCCAAGTTTTCGATCCGCTGGCCGGGCCTTCACCCTCCGGCTAAATCAGATTCGAACGAAAAAAGAATACAGCTTTACGCGGCCGCACACCAGCCTCTCACTCGAACATTGGCCGGTTATCGCCGACCATCCGGACGGAGTAGCCGTTGCCGGGCTACAAGCGCGTTTCTCAGTCCTAATCCGCCAATTCCGGAGTAAGCCCCTGATTTGTTGGGAGTTCGGCCGCTTTTTGATCTACCCGAGGAGGGATTTTGTAACGGGTCACACTGCTTTCCTTCGCCGTTCTCACAATAGTTCCCGGCGGAATGATCGAATTGCTCCGCGTCTGAGGTGCATCTTGACGTGAATGAACGGGATAGGATACTCACTCGTGTAGGCACCGGCAGTATCCCGGAGCGGGGGAAAGCAAGTTAGTACGCCCGGCAAAAGCGGCCGGGCGCGCGTTTTATCGCCCAGGGCCTCCGCTCGGGAGTTTCACCAAAGAAATGGCAGGCTTTTGTTTTGGCGGTCGGAAAGCAGAGAGCCCTCCCGCGCCCCGATTCGGGAACTGCGGGAGGGCTTTGGTGAGCCGATTTCTTCGGAGCCAACTCCGTCGCATCGGCCCTGGGCATCCGCCGGGCGCGACCCCGGCCGGACCTCGATGCGGCCAGGCGCAGCTACAGCGGTAGGCGGTATTGGCCGTCAACTTGAACAATCAAACCTTGGCGGCAGGCTTCGCCGATCGCCAGTTGGGCGGTGCGTTTGGAACACTCGGCCTGCTCCATGACTTGCTGGCGGAGTTGGTTATAGCGGGCCTGCCGTCCCAGGCCGGCGAGCGCCTGAGTCACATGCTCCTGCTCCACTTTCTTGCGCGCCGCCGCTGTGCGGGAGGGCGCCGCCCCAGCGGCGGAAAAGCACAACGTCTGCGGATCGAGTTCGAGCAACCGCGGCGCGGGCGGCGCGGCGTAGCGAAACTGGAAGCGCAACTCCACGGTGGCGGGGAGATGAGCAGAGGGGCGCGTGAGCAGCAGGTAGGAGTCGCCCACCGCATGCAGCGCCGAGGAACCGCGAAAGGCGCTGCCGATCTCTTCGCGGCCGATCGATTTGCGCACATGATGCACGACGATGAGCGCCGCCTGGGAAGCATCACGCAGCCGCAACAGGCTCTGACAGAGCGCCGCCATGGAGCGCGTATCGTTTTCATCCTGGTCGTGAGTCGAGTACAAAGGGTCGAGCACGATCACCTCGGCGGCAGCCTGACGGGCGGCGTTGAGAAAGTGATTGAGTCCCTGCGGCGCGCTCAGCAGATTGCCGCCGGCCCGCGTATCCACCAGCAGGTTCTGGTCGGCGGCTGCTCCCAGGGAGCGGCGCATGGTCGCCAGCCGGCCCACAAACTGCGGGGTGGGCAGTTCGAACTGACAGACCAGAACACGCCGGGCAGCGGGGATGGTGAAACCGGCGCGGTCTTTGCCCGCGGCCAGCGCCAGCGCCAGGTTGGCCACCAGCAGACTCTTGCCCACCTTGGGCTCTCCGCCCACAAACAGAATGCCTGCAGGCGGTAACAGTCCCGGCTCGATCCAGCCGGGCGGCGGGGAGGCCGGTTGCTCGGCGAGTAACTGTGCCAGCGATAACACCGCGGGTTTGGGAGAAGCTTTGGCGCTCTCTTTCATAGCAGCGCCTCCGCCGCGGCATCGAGTAAGATAGCCTCATTGACGGTTTGCGACTTACTCGCCGCCGCCAGCCGCAGCGCCGTCATGGCCAGCTTGTTGACCTTGCGCGGAATGCCTTTGGTGGCCTGATACAGCCCCTGGCGCGCGGTATCGTCAAACAGCGACTGCGACACCCCGGCGGCTTTGAGTTGCTGTGCCAGGTAGGCATCGAGTTCCTCGCGCGTGAGTCCTTCCAGGTGATACTGCGTGCTGACTCGCTGCCGGAGCGCTTCGTGCATCTGCAGGGAAAGCGTGCGCCGCAACAATGGCTGGCCCACCAGCAACAGAGTGAGGTAGCGCGAAGAATCCATATCGAAGTTCAACAGCAGCGGGAGTTGTTCCAGGGCCGGATGCGGCAGTAGATGGGCTTCATCGCAGATCAGAATGGGATGTTGCTTTTTGCCCTGATTCAGGCGCACGATGGCGCCGGAGATCTGGCGCACCAGGTCGCCGCGGAAGTGAGCCGGCTCCAGGTCCAGTTCGAGCGCGATCTGGCGCAGCAGGTCCAGCGCCGAGCCGGAGGAGAAATGCACGTAGAGAATCTTGTAGAGGCTGGTGTTGAGCGTGGCGGTGAACACGCGCGCGGCAGTGGACTTGCCGGCGCCCACTTCGCCGGTGATCAGGCCCACGCCGTGATGCTGCGCCAGAAACTCCAGCCGCGTCTTGACCTGATTCCAGGCTTGGGAGGCGAAGAGTTGTTTGGCGTCGGGGTTGTCGGAGAAAGGCGTTTTCTTGAAACCGAAAAAGGATTCCCACATGGTTACTTCTTCTCCGTTTCCCAGGGCGGCAACAATCCGTTGACGACCGCGTCCACCAGCCGCGCCCGGCCTTCCGGCTTGCCTTCGGAGTAAATCTCCAGTTGGGTGAGATCAAGGGGATCGAAGCGCACTTCGATGCGCTTGCCGGCCAGATGCGAGGGTGCTTCGAAGAAACGATTCTTCAAAAGGAAGGTGGAATCGCGGCGCACCAGCCGGTCCACGCGATGAAAGAACAAACGCCGTAAATCGGTGGCCGGCGGAAGCTGGCGAATCTGTTCGATATCGCGCTGCCAGCGCAGCAGCGGCGTGGTCTGGAGCGAGCTGTGTTCGCGGCGGTGATAATCGGTATCCAGCCAATGCCACAAGCGTTCGTTGAGTTGCTCGATGGAAAGTAGAACTTTGGGATCGAGCGAGGCCAGAAACTGCTCGCGCACGGAGCGGAAGAAACGTTCGATCTTGCCGCGTCCTTCGGGCTGATAGGGAGGGGTGTGCACGATGAGGATGCCGATGGAAGCGGCGATGCGGGCCAACTGCGGAGAGCGGTAGATCTTGGCGTTGTCCATGTAGAGGCGGGTGGGGATGCCGCGGGCGGCGATGGCCTGGCGCAGGCAGTCGAGAAAGGCATCCAGTCCCTGATTGAGATAGAACTGGGCGTGCGGTATGAGGCGGCTGGCATCGTCGAGTGCGGCTTGCAGGAAGACCTGTTGCTTGCCTCCGCCTGGGCGTCCGACCCAGGGGCCGAAGAGCATGTCGGACTGCCAGATCTGATTGGCGAACTGGGCTTCGTACTTTTTGTGGGCGGTGGCCTTGTCGAGGAGGAGTTGGCGTTCGGTGAGGCCGCGGGCGCGCAGGAAACGATAGAGCGTGGAGGCCGACAGGCCGGCTTGATGAGCTTCGCTGGCAGTGGCCAGTTCGCGCAGTAGAGCGGCGCCGGTACGGTGCGGGTTCTCGCGTTTGAGCCGTTCGATGAGAGCGGCGGTGTCCGTCGCCACGGCGCGGGCCCGCCCTCGGTCCTGGCGCGGTTTGGGCGACAAAGCTTCCAGTCCGTTGCGACGATAGCGGAGAGTCCAATCCAGCAGCGTGTCCACCGAGACCTGGCGGCGGGTGGAATGAGGAAAGTCGTAGAGACGGGCGGCGATCTGCTGCGCGCGTCTGGTGAGTTCGCCGCGGGGCAGCGTCTCCAGCACCAGGGGCGCAATCAGCCCGTAGCGAAACAGCGCGACTTTTTCGGCCTTGTCGTCCATGACGTTGTTTTTTCTCCTGGACGGCATCTTACGGTGGAAGGCTTCGCGGTTCCATGCAAATGGTGTGTGGGGAGGCTCAGACGGGCGCTGCGGCGGAGGAGAATGCGGCGCGGCGGCCGTCGGGAGCCAGACTGCGCGGCCAGCCCAGCAGGTGGCAGCGCACGCCGGTAAACAGGAAGCGATGAGCGGCGATCCAGCCGGTGGATTGGAGCATGGTGAGAGCGCGATGGGCGAAGTCGGGCGCGGCAGTGGGCTGGGTCAGCGCGGCCAGTGCGGCGCACAATGCTTCGGCCTGCGTGCGAAAGCGGCGAATCCAGAACTGGCCGCGCTGGTAGGGCATGGGCGGCGGCGCCGCGCGGTCAGCGGCCTCGATGGTTTGCCCCCGGAACAGGCGGGTGACGAGAAACAGTGCAATCACCATCAGGCTCGACCGCAGGTAGGGCAAGAGGAACTCGGGCAGTAGAGAGACAGTGCGCCGGCAGGCGTGGCACAAGTAGCGGCGCACGCGAATGACGCCATCGAAGGCTGTGTCGATGAGCGTACGCGTGTAGAAGCCATGCGCGATGAGTGGACGCTTGGTCTGGCACTGCGGACAGTGGCTGGGGCGGTAGCAATCGGGGTCAGCCAGGCGCTCGTTATACTGCTGCAGAGACCCGGCGAATGGGTGTAGGATCTGCATAGGATCTGCCTCTGGGAGCTGCGAACTCCCAAGGTTCGTTCTGCGGCGGGAGGGCTCTTTTGGATGGGTGTCCGGGGGAGTTCTTCCGCTCACTTCGATATCCTACACAGCTCTTGGACAGGGATGGGATACCGCGGCGGCGCTCAATCCCGCTGAGATTGCCGCGCTCGGTTCCGCCACCGCCTCTAGCTCGCCTCCGGGATTGCGGAAGCTAATCTGACAAAAACTGCTTGTTAGGCGGGGGAATGTCGCGACCCTAGATTCCGCGATCAATTGATCGCGGCCTCATTGAAGCCTGATGCGCTGACTCCGGCAGTCATGCGCGTATCGCGCATTTCCGCGATCAATTGATCGCGGCCTCATTGAAGCCGTCTGCTCACGCGCATCACCGCAGCGTCCGTAGTCGCATTTCCGCGATCAATTGATCGCGGCCTCATTGAAGCTGCCGTGCGATCGGCGTCGCAGTCCGTCGCACGCAGACATTTCCGCGATCAATTGATCGCGGCCTCATTGAAGCCGTGAGTCGCAGCGCTCGACGGCCGACGCTGTGCCGACATTTCCGCGATCAATTGATCGCGGCCTCATTGAAGCGTCTGCATCGGCGCACTAGCGCGCATCGCGACGTCGCATTTCCGCGATCAATTGATCGCGGCCTCATTGAAGCGATCGTCGGCGCGGCGCCATCGTCCGTCAGCTGCGATATTTCCGCGATCAATTGATCGCGGCCTCATTGAAGCGTGAACGTCTCCGGCACGTGATGCTCGGCGATCAGTCTATTTCCGCGATCAATTGATCGCGGCCTCATTGAAGCCCGATGCGTCAGCGACGGACGTGCGCCAGTGCGTTCAGATTTCCGCGATCAATTGATCGCGGCCTCATTGAAGCTGCCGTCGACCGATGCCGACTGTCGCAGCTGGAGCCGATTTCCGCGATCAATTGATCGCGGCCTCATTGAAGCGCCGCACGGATCGCCCTGCACTCGCCGCCACGATCACGATTTCCGCGATCAATTGATCGCGGCCTCATTGAAGCCTGAGCCGCGGCATGCGCGAACGTGCGACGCGAGTTCGATTTCCGCGATCAATTGATCGCGGCCTCATTGAAGCGATCGACGTCGATCCGGTGCCGATCAGTGCGTGCTGCATTTCCGCGATCAATTGATCGCGGCCTCATTGAAGCCGAGCGATGCTGCCAGGCGTAGCGATCCATGCCAGTGCATTTCCGCGATCAATTGATCGCGGCCTCATTGAAGCCGATGCATCGCGATCGTGCCAGCATCGGTCGCCGATGCATTTCCGCGATCAATTGATCGCGGCCTCATTGAAGCGCTGCTACCGAGAAGTTCGCCACGCATCGACAGTTCGCATTTCCGCGATCAATTGATCGCGGCCTCATTGAAGCTGTGCGCCAGCGATTGGCAGCCCTTGGGCGATGCGCATTTCCGCGATCAATTGATCGCGGCCTCATTGAAGCAGCTCAGCCGTCATGGACTTGAGCATCTCGTTGCATCTATTTCCGCGATCAATTGATCGCGGCCTCATTGAAGCTTATGCCCGATTCCAGTGGGTCATGCACAACAATTGGCTATCGAACATTATCGAACATGGGGTCTGGGGCGTAAGCTCCCGCACATAGGTGCCGTAAATTTCGTTGACTTTCTTCCAAATTGGATCTAAATTCCTGCCTGAGGACTGCTTCGTCAGTCCCTTGCGCGAAGAGACGGGCCCAAATGTTGGCGGAGGAGTGAGCATTTGGCCCGTCCTTCTTACCTGCTCGCCTGGTTACGGCGACGCGACCCCGATAAGTGAGCCTGGCGGAGGTCTTATGTTCGAAGACGATGCGATCAAGAAACTGGAGGCACGGCTGACGCGATTGGAGGCTACCATATCGCTGCATCCGGGCGGTGGAACTTCTGCAAACGTGCCGTTCCCCAGCGCGGTGGTGGACCCCGGTCCCTGGCCATACCCGGGCGGCTGGGGTGGCGGATGGGGAGGCGGGCGCCCGCACCCCATAGTGGATCCTGCTACATACGCCGGCATGTATCGCGGCATGGTGGATACCGCTCAATGGGGCGGCGGCAGGCCGCCATGGGGGCCGGGTATCGTGGACCCCGCCGCCTATGCCGGCGCCGTTCCGTATCAGGCAGCCATGCTGGGGAGATTCGGCCCGGTCGGCGACCCGCCCCCCATCGATGTCAGCCGTTTTTCCATCGCCCAACTGGAAGCGGCGCTCCATACCATCAACGCCGAAAAGGCGCGACTCAATTCCATGGAGAGCTTAGTCAAAGGGCAGTTGGATAGGTTAAAAGAACAAGGCTGATGGCAGTGCGAATCCTGTCGTCCGATCCCGTCGAAATCCCGGTGGCCAATCCCCAGGGGCGCTTGCTGAAAGTACTCCTCCTTGGTTTTCAGGATCAGGATAACCTCGGGTTACGATACCTGATGTCGGCAGTCAACCGGTCTGGTCATCAGGCCGGTATCATGACTTACGCATCCGATCCGGAACCGCTGCTCCAGCGCATACGGAGGGAGAAACCGGATGTTATCGGTTTCTCCCTGATCTTTCAATACATGGCGCCGGATTTCGGCCGTGTCATCGCCGCGCTGCGCGAAGCAGGAGTAACCGGGCACTTCACCATGGGTGGTCACTACGCCAGCTTTGAACCGGAGCAGATACTCCGGCGGATACCCGGGTTGGACTCGGTTGTCCGGTTCGATGGTGAGATCACCCTGGTCAAGCTGCTGCACTGTCTCGGCACGGGGTCGGACTGGCGGTCGCTGCCCGGAATCGCCTGCCGGTCGGAGGGCGGCCAGGCTGTCGTGGCGCCGCTGGCGCGCGTGGTAGAAGATCTGGATGTGCTTCCCCGGCCAGACCGGCGGTCCATCGACTACGAAGGCCACCCCATGCCCACCGCATCCATACTGGGCAGCCGGGGTTGTCCGTGGGATTGCTCTTTCTGCAGTATCCGGCCCTTCTACGAGGAGCAGGGCGGTCCCCTGCGGCGGTTGCGCAAGCCCGAGGAAATAGCCGCCGAGATGATCGACCTTCACCTGCATCGCAAGGTGCCCATCTTCCTGTTTCAGGATGACGATTTCCTGGCCGGGGGAAAGACGGCGAAGCTCTGGGCCATGGAGATCGCCGACCGCATCCGCGCGGCGGGCTTTGCCGGCGAGATGGCATTCAAGATCAGTTGCCGCTCCGATGAGATCGATCCCGAGGTGATCGAGCGGCTCATGGCCGGCGGTCTGACTCACGTGTATATGGGCGTAGAGTCCGGCGATGAAGAGGGGCTCATCAATATGAGCAAGCGGATGAAGCCGGAGGCGCATCTCAGAGCCGGCCGCATCCTGAAGAAACTCGGCCTCTCCTTTGACTTCGGGTTCATGATGGTGGACCCTTACTCCACATTCCGCAGCATCCGGCAGAACATCGCGTTTCTGGAGGAGTTTATCGGCGACGGCTGGACCGTGGCCCCGTTCTGCCGGATGCTGCCCTACGCGGGCACCCCGGTCAAGCGCAAACTGGAGGCGGAAGGCCGCCTGCTGGGCACCCCCTTCGAGCCGGACTATAAGTTCCTCGACCCCCGGCTGGACCTGTTCTATGACTGGATGGTTAACACGTTTTACGAACGTAACTTCACCAACCGGGGACTTTGTCACATCCTGCGCGGGCTGTTGTTCGAGGCGCGCCTGCGGCTGCCGGCGCGTAACCGCGTGTCCGAGGGCCAGAGGGCATACCTCCATCACTTGACCGCGGTATGCAATCGCGTGGCCTGCTACACGCTGCGCTGCGCCGTGGACCACATCGAGACCACGCCGCCGGACAAGCTGGAGCGCGAAAAGGGTTACCTGGACGGACTCACGGCTCACGAGAAGCGCGAAGAGGCGAGGCTGATCAACGAAGTGGCGCAGTATTACGAATGGGTCCACCAGGATCACAGTCCGATTCCGGGTCCCGTGGGCGGCTTCGAAAAATCCTGGACATTTTATGAAGGGGACCGCGAGGCGGCAGGCGTCGGCGCAGCCTGAAGTGATTCTCGTCAACATGCCGTTCGCGGAGGTCCAGCGGCCTTCCATCGCGCTCGGCCTGTTGCAGGCGGCACTGGGGGAGACGCCCATCGGGTGTGCGGCGGTCTACGCCAATTTCGATTTTGCCGAAGCTATCGGACTGGTGGCGTACGAAGCCATGCAATCCGCGCCCACCGATCACCTGCTGGGCGAATGGTGCTTCGCCGGACTCCTGTTCCCGGACTCTCCCCAACGCGAGGAAGAGTACCTCAACCTGATGCTGGAGATTCGCTACCAGGCCTTTCCGGCGAGTCTGGAGCGGAGGAAAGAGCTGGCACGGTGGGTGCGGGCGCAGAGCGCCGGCCACATCGAGCGGATGGCGCGCCGCATTGTCGCTCGCGGGCCGCGCGTCGTAGGCTGCAGTTCCGTGTTCCAGCAGCATTGCGCGTCACTGGCCCTGTTGAAGCGGGTGCGCGAGTTGAGTCCGGAGACCGTCCTGGTGATGGGCGGCGCCAATTGCGAAGGCGAGATGGGCGTCGAGACGCTGCGGGCATTTCCGTGGCTGGACTGCGTGGTCTCCGGAGAAGCGGACGGCACCTTCGCCGGCCTGTGCCGCGCCCTGCTGGACGGGGGCCGCGACGTCGATCCGGGCCGCTTGCCCGGCGGCGTGACATCGCAAGCGCATCTGCGCGCCGTCTTTCCGATGGAACCTTTGCGCCCGGTCATTCGCGATATGGACGCGCTGCCCGTGCCGGATTATGACGACTACTTCGCGGCCCTGGGGGCGTCCACGTTGAGCGAACTGGTGCAGCCGGAACTCCTGGCCGAGAGCTCGCGCGGCTGCTGGTGGGGGGAGAAATCGCACTGCACGTTTTGCGGGCTGAACGGCGACGGAATGAAGCACCGGTCGAAATCGGCGGAACGCGTGGTGGACGAACTCGCCGAGCTGTCCGGGCGCTATGGGAGGCGCCGCATTCAGTTCGTGGACAACATACTGGACATGTCCTACTTCCGGACGGTGCTGCCCAAACTGGCGGCTTCGGCCGAGCGCTACGAGCTGTTCTTCGAAGTCAAATCCAACCTGAAGCGCGAGGAGGTGCGTTTGCTGGCGCAGGCAGGGGTGCGCTGGATTCAGCCCGGCATCGAGAGTCTCGATGACAATGTGCTGCGCCTGATCGGCAAAGGCAACTCGGCGCTCATGAACCTGCAACTTCTGAAATGGTCGCGCGAATTCGGAATCGACCTGGCGTGGAACATGCTGTGCGGGCTGCCGGGCGAATCCGACGAGTGGTATGCCGCGATGGCGTGCTGGCTGCCGTCGGTGTTCCACCTGCAACCGCCCTCGGGCCTGAACCGGGTGCGATATGACCGCTTCAGCCCGTATCACATGCGGCCGCGGGATTACGGCCTGACTCTGCGGCCGAGCCGGGCGTACGCGTACGTGTATCCGCTGCCGGAGAAGAGCCTGATGCGCCTGGCCTACTCGTTCGAGGACCTCGACGATGCCGGACATGTGCATCGCGGAGTCCATCGGCAGCCAGGCCAGCGAGCTTTGCAGGAGGTGCTCGCGCAATGGAATGGCCTGTGGCGGGGCGCTCCCCCGGAACTGCGGGTATCCGCGGAGGGCGCGCGATTACGCATACACGACACGCGCCCGAGGGCTCCTTGCACGGACTGGCTGTGTAGCGAACTGGAGGCCCGGGTCTATCCCTTGTGCGACGCGGCGGTAACGCCCGCTTCCCTCGTAAAGCAGGTGCCCGAAGCTCCGCCCGGGCAGGTGCACCGGGCGATACAGGATCTGTGTGCCGCAGGGCTGATTCTACCGCTCAACGGGAAGCTGTTGGGGATCGGGGTCCGGTCCGGTCAGGAGTTAGAGCGAAGTGTTCCGGAGAGGCTTTTGTCGGCGTCTTCGAGGCATTCCTGAATCTCTTCGAAGTCCTGCAGTTTTTTGGGATCTACCTTCTTCAACGAATCCGCCACGGATCGGATTTTGAACCGGCTGTCGGCGATGCGTTCTTTGTCTTCTTGTGTGAGTGCCATGGCTCCCTTACTCCTCGCAATGATGGGTTTCAACGTGGGAGATCCATGCGTATTTCGCCCGATCCTTTTTTTCCTGAGCGACGTGAAGGAGCACGTCAAAGCGGCTAAAGTCTTCATCGCCGTCGATGACTGCCTGGATCTGCTGGCTCTGCAAAGCGTTCAGTTCGTGGATGGCTTCCAGGAAGGCATCCACGAGCCGCCGTTTTTCTTCACAAAAGCCCACTGCGGGAATCTGATGCGACTGCTGCTCTTCACCCACTTTAAGGCAGGGTATCATACGGGAATCTCCCCTATCAACGAGAGCATCCGTCCACCCAGTGTAAGACACCTCACATTCGACTAACGGCGTTTGGCTGCCAGTTGCACCCGGCTGTGATGGCGGCCGTAGCCGAAGTAAATAAACAGGCCGATGGCCAGCCAGATAATCATACGGAGCCAGGTGTCCAGCGGAAGAGCTGCCATGAGAGCGAAGGATATGATCATGCCGAGGATCGGCACCAGGGGCACCAACGGAGTCTTGAAGGGACGCGGTAACTCCGGCTGCTTTCTGCGTAGTACCCAGACTCCGGCGCAGACAATCACGAATGCCAGCAACGTACCGATGCTAACCAGTTCGCCGAGGATGCCAATGGGAATGAGGGCGGCAAAAATTGCTACGAAAATTCCGACCGTAATGGAAGAGATGTATGGCGTGCGGAATCTGTGGTGTACGCGGCCGGCCCATTCCGGAAGCAGACCGTCGCGCGACATGGAAAAGAAGACGCGCGACTGGCCGAGCAACATGACCAGCATCACCGTGCTCAGGCCGGCGATGGTGCCGATCAGCACCAGCCACTGGCCCCAGGCCACGCCTGTGGCTTCAATGCCATCGGCCACGGGAGCCGCCACATTGAGCTGGGTATATTTCAGAACGCCGGTGAGTAGCAGGGCCGTCACGATGTAGAGCACGGTGCAGATGGCGAGCGAGCCCAGAATGCCCAGGGGCATGTCTTTCTGCGGGTTCTTGGCTTCCTGCGCCGCGGTGGAAACAGCATCGAAGCCGATGTATGCGAAGAAAATCACCGCCGCGCCGCGGGCGATTCCGGACCAGCCGAACTGTCCGAACGTGCCGGTGTTCGGCGGGATGAAGGGATGCCAGTTGGCGCTGGCAACGTCCGGGTGGCCGTATAGATAAAGTGCCGCTACCCCGATGAACACCAGAACCGTGCCGACTTTGACGAAGACGATAACGGTATTGAGAGTAGCCGATTCCTGAATGCCAATCACCAGAATGGTGGTGATGATGCAGATGGCCAGGAAGGCGACGATGTTGAACGATGCCGTGGCATGCGAGAGAGCGGCGAGGTTCGTGCCGGCGGGAAGGGAAGCGGCGGTCCGCCACATGCCTTGCCAGTAGACCATATCGGTGCCGGGCGTGGCCATCAACTGCGGCGGAATGTGAATCTGCAGAAGTTGGAGAGCCTTGAGTACGTTGGCGCTCCATCCGGAGGCGACGGTGGCGGCGCCGAAGGCGTACTCGAGGATGAGATCCCATCCGATGATCCAGGCGAACAGTTCGCCCAGCGTCGCGTAACCATACGTATAGGCCGAGCCGGCGATGGGAATCAGCGAAGCAAATTCGGCGTAGCAGAGTCCCGGCAAAGAGACAGCCGGTGCCGGCCAGGACGAATGAGAGAATGATAGCGGGTCCGGCATATTGGGCCGCGGCGGAACCGGTGAGGACGAAGATGCCCGCGCCGATAATAGCACCGATGCCGAGCGCGATCAGGTTGAGCGCGCCCAGGGAGCGTTTGAGAGTGTTCTCACCCTCCTCTCCGGCTTCGTCCTTAATCATGGAGAGGGGCTTGCGTATCAGGATATTGGGCATAACGGTACAGTGGTGAAGTATACCATCTGTGCGACCCCTTAGAATGAAGAGGTCAGGAGAGGCAAGCCTTGTTGAAAGTCACCGTTCTGATTCCGATTTGTGTTGCAGCCATGTGGGCACAAGGCCCGGCCACGAAATCGCCGGAGAAAAGCCCGCTGCAGTTCGATCTGGGCAATATCGATACCAGCGCGCAGCCGTGCGTGGACTTCTATCAGTATGCCTGCGGCAACTGGATGAAGAAGAATCCGATTCCGTCGGACCAGTCGCGGTGGGGCCGGTTTTCGCAACTGGAGGAGCGGAATCGCGAGGTGCTGCGCGAGATTCTGGAAGAGGCGGCCAAGCCCGCGCCGAATCGCGATGCGGTGACGCAGAAGATCGGCGATTATTACGCGGCTTGCATGGATGAAAAAGCGATCGATGCGCGGGGGCTGGCGCCGCTGGAGCCGGAGCTGAACCGCATTCGCAACATAAAGGACAAGGGGCAGATGGGCGAGTTGGTGGCGCACCTGCAGCGGATCGGCGTGGACACGCTTTTCGAATTCGGATCGGGTCCGGATTTCAAAGACGCCAACACCAACATTGCCCAGGCCGACCAGGGAGGACTGGGGCTGCCGGATCGCGACTACTACCTGAAGGACGACGCCAAGAGCAAGGAGATTCGGGCAAAGTACGTGGCGCACGTGCAGCGCATGCTGGAACTGGCCGGGGAGAAGCCCGAGCAGGCGAAGGCGGATGCGGCCACGGTGATGCGGATCGAGACGGACCTGGCCAAAGGATCGCTGGACCTGGTCTCGCGGCGCGATCCCGAGAAGCAGTATCACAAGATGAGCCTCAAAGACATGGAGGCGCTGGCGCCGGCGTTCCACTGGGCCGATTATTTGAAGGACAACGGCGCGCCCGCGTTCTCTACGGTTAACGTGGCGTGGCCCGATTTTTTCAAAGCGCTGAACACCGAGATCCAGAGCGCCAGCCTGGACGATTGGAAAACGTATCTCCGCTGGCAGACCCTGCACAATGAAGCCGGGCTTCTGCCGGCGGCCTTCGTGGACGAGAACTTTCAGTTCTTCGGCAAGACGCTGCGCGGCACGGCGGAGATTCGCCCCCGCTGGAAGCGGTGCGTGGACTACGCAGACGCGGAACTGGGCGAAGCGGTGGGGCAGAAATTCGTAGAGCGCACGTTCGGCAAACAGGGCAAGGAGAAGACGCTGAAGATGGTGGATGCGCTGGAGAAATCGCTGGGTCAGGACATCCAGGGGCTTTCGTGGATGAGCCCGGCCACCAAGGCGCAGGCGGAGATCAAGCTGAAAGCGATCGCCAACAAAATCGGCTATCCCGATAAGTGGCGGGATTATTCCAGCGTGGTCATCAAGCGCGACGATCCGCTGGGGAATGGAATGCGCGCGGACGAGTTCGAGTTCCAGCGGCAGGTGAACAAGATCGGCAAGCCGGTGGATCGCAGCGAATGGAGTATGACGCCGCCCACGGTGAACGCCTACTACGATCCCACCATGAACAACATCAACTTCCCGGCGGGCATTCTGCAGCCGCCGTTCTTCGAAAGCGATATGGACGATGCGGTGAACTTCGGCGGCATCGGCATGGTGATCGGGCACGAGATGACGCACGGGTTCGACGACGAGGGGCGGCAGTTCGATGCCCAGGGCAATCTGCACGACTGGTGGACACCGGGGGACGCCAAGGAATTTGAGAAACGTGCGGCGTGCGTGGCGCAGGAGTACTCCAGGTTCGAGGTGGCGCCCGGAGTGCACGTCAACGGAGAACTGACGCTGGGCGAAAACACGGCGGACAACGGCGGCACGCGCATCGCGCTGATGGCGCTGGAAAACACGCTGGCCGGAAAAACCAGGCCGGTGATTGGCGGATACACTCCGGAGCAGCGCTTCTTCCTGGCGTTCGGCCAGATCTGGTGCGAGAACATCCACCCGGAGGCGCTGCGTATGCAGGTGCAGACAGATCCGCACGCTCCGGCGCGCGACCGTGTGGACGGCGTGGTGCAGAACATGCCGGAGTTCCAGAAGGCATTCTCCTGCAAAGCCGGGCAGCCCATGGTTTCCGCCAATGCCTGCCGGGTGTGGTAGCCGGCAATCAGAAGTAGAGCGCTCACGAAACAAAAACGCCGGCTGCTATAGCTTTTGCAATGAGGGGTGGGTTTGCGGCCGGTAGCCCCGGCGGAAGCATTCCACCGTGGGTTGGGGCGTCAGGACGGCGACGGTCGCGGTCGTTGGGGCGGCTCTGTTTCCTGGTATAACCTTCGGGCGTCCACAGGAAGAGCGCGTCATCCCAGGCGAGGTAAGGAGAGCCATCCATCTCGATAAAGCATCCGTCGGGCAGCGAGTGCAGGGGCGCCTGAAAGGTGACTTTCCGGCCTTGGCGGTCGATTCGCGCACGATGCAGTTCGGCATCGACTTCAGGCGCACGGAGAGGGCGGTTCCAGGCATGGAGGAACGCGTTGAACCGCTCCCGGCGGCACTCGGCGCACGGCCGGTGTCCGGCGGCGAAAGCGACGGCTTCATCCAGAAAGAAGAGCTCCGTGTACCGGTGCGGCGACATCACTTTACGATGGATGCCCTTGAATTGCAGCAGGCAGGCGATCCACCGGCGGCTTTTGTACGGACGCACAATCTCCTGACTCTCGTCGTGCAGGATGCCACCGCGATTGCCCATCAGAGTTCCGTGAGCCGGTGTGCGAAAGAGCGCGCCGTAGGGGTCGACGCGATTCTGGAAAGGCATTCAGCTTCCAGGATCGCACGTTCGTGGTGGAATGAGGTGGGAAGCCTCGCAGCCGAAAGGGGGCTGGGGATGGGGGTTGGGGATGGGGAATGGTGCGGCCCTTCGGGCCGGCTTTTCCCGAGCCTGTCACGCTGGCGAGGAATCAATTCCACAGAGAGAAGTTCCCATCCCGAAAATAAAATGCGTCTGTCCCCTTTTTGATGTCGAATTTGGGGCGGCGGCTCCGACTTACCGATGCAAGACGGAGAGAAAGGACAAAACAATGACGAAAATCACTCCCTTTTTATGGTTCGATACGCAAGCCGAAGAGGCGGCGCGCTTTTACACGTCCATCTTCAAGAATTCCAGGATCGTGACGGCCAGCCGGTATAGCGAAGTGGGACCGGGGCCGGCCGGCAGCGCTATGGTGGTGGCCTTCGAACTCGACGGACAACCGTTTCTGGCGCTGAACGGGGGCCCGCTGTTCAAGCCCAACGAGTCGGTTTCGTTCCTGGTGAACTGCGAGACGCAGAGCGAGATCGACCACTTCTGGAGCAGGCTTTCGGAGGGCGGTGAACCGAGTCAATGCGGCTGGCTGAAGGATAAATACGGCTTCTCCTGGCAGGTGGTGCCGCCGTCTCTGGGAGCGATGTTAACCGATCCGGATGCCGGGAAATCGAAGCGGGTGATGGCCGCGATGTTGCAGATGAAGAAGATCGACATCGCCGCGTTAGAGCGCGCGTACGCCGGATAACGGGACACCGGTGGCTTATACTCAGGTTCAGGGTTGCAATGAAGCTCACCGGTTTGGCCCTGCCCCTGTTCTGCGCCGCCGCCGTACTGGCGCAATCTTCCATCGCTCTGACGGTGGATCCGAGGACCGCCGGGCCGCCGATACCCCAGGATTTCGCGGGGTTGAGTTTCGAGGCTTCGAACCTGCTGCCGGAGCCGGGCGGAGGGCATCTGTTCAGCGCGGAAAATAAGCCGCTGATCGATCTCTTCCGCACGCTGGGTATCGGGAGCCTGCGCATCGGCGGATCCACCGCGGACATGCCGCGCTATGCCGTACCTGGCGAAAAGGATGTGGACCATCTGTTTGCGTTCGCGGCGGCGGCCGGCGTCAAGGTGCTGTATACGCTGCGGCTGCCGCGCAGCAAAGAAGCGGACGACGCCGCCATCGCGGGCTATATTCAACAGAAGTATGGCGGGCGGCTTACGTGCTTCGAAATCGGCAACGAACCGGATTTCTACCGGCGGGTTTATAAAGAGATACCGGATTACGTTACCTACCGGCGCTTTTGGAACGAGGTGGCGGCGGCTGTAAAGAGGGTCGCGCCGGATGCGAAGTTCTGCGGCCCGGCGGCGGGCGGCACAACGGCGTGGGCGCGCAGTTTCGCCGAAGACTTCGCCCGGTCGGGAGAGATTGCCGCGGTGGTGCAGCACGAATATCCGGGCGGCGACGGCAACCTGATCAGCGGCGCGGCGGCGCGCGACGCCATGCTCTCGCGAGGCTGGATGGAACTCTACGATCGTCTGTACACGTCTTTCGCGGTGGCGGCGCGGACCAACGGCCTGCCCTATCGGCTGGAAGAGACGAACAACTTCACCGGCGGCGCCAAAGACGCAACCGATACGTTTGCCGCTTCCCTTTGGGCTCTGGACTACCTGCACTGGTGGGCGGCCCATGGAGCCGGCGGGCTAAACTTTCACAATCGCAGATGGATTCTGAATACCACGATCTTCCCGGTAAATCCGGCGGACGATGGACTGAAGAGCGGATACCTGGTGCACCCTATCGCGTATGGCATCAAAGCCTTCGACCTGGGCGGCCACGGCACCGTAGCGCCGCTCACGATCGCCAATCCCGAGGCCGTGAACGTGACCGCGTACGCGGTGCGGGACGGCGGCAACATCTTCGTGACGGTGATCAACAAGAAGGATCCGGGAGCGGAACCTCAGGATGCCAGCGTCACCGTTCTGACTCCCGGAAATTCCGCAAAGGCCGAGGCGATCTTCCTCACGGCTCCGGATAACGACGCGGCATCGAAGGAAGGAATCACCCTCGGAGGGGGCGCCATTCGCGATGGAGCGTGGGACGGGAAATGGACCGCGGTTATGGCCGATGCGGGCGGCAAAATCGCCATCAAAGTACCCGGCGTTTCCGCCGCGGTCATCAAGCTTTCGTTGGAGAATCCCAAATGAGACGGTACCTGTTTTCCGCCGCGGCTCTGTTGGCTGCGGCGATGGTCTGCCTTCCGGCGCGCGGCCCGGAGATTGCGTTCGAACGGCACACGATCGACCTGGGCGTGAGCGAGACCTGCGCCATCGCCGACTTCAACAACGACGGCCGTCCGGACATCTTCTCGGGTGAAGCGTGGTACGAGAATCCCACCTGGAAGCGGCATGAAGCGCGGCATTTGAAAGAGTACGGCACGTACCTGGAATCGCTCACGGACCTTCCCCTGGATGTGGATGGGGACGGCTTCACGGATATCGTCAGTTCCGGGTGGCACTCGGGAAGAATCTGGTGGTCGCGCAATCCAGGCAAATCGGGCGGAATGTGGCAGGACCACACGGTAGACCAGGGATATCCAGTGGAGTTCTCCTTCCTGGTGGACCTGGACAATGACGGCAAAGCGCGTGAACTGCTGCCGCAGTTCGGCGATACGAAGGCTCCCACGGCGTGGTACGAAGCGGCCGGAGGCGGGTTCCAGAAGCACATCGTCAGCGCCCGGAGTTACGGGCATGGCATCGGCGCGGGCGACGTGAACGGCGATGGCCGCAACGACATCATCACGCCGCAGGGATGGCTGGAAGCTCCGGCGGACCCGCGCAACGGCGACTGGAAGATGCACCCCGAATTCACACTGGGCCAGACCAGCTTCATTTTCGTAATCGATCTGAACGAGGACGGACTGCCCGATCTGCTCACCAGCAATGCGCACGATTACGGGATCTTCTGGATGGAGCAGCGGCGCGATCACACCTGGGTCAAACACACGATCGACGAATCCTGGTCGCAGCCGCACGCGCTGACGCTGGTGGACCTGAACGGCGACGGGCGCAAGGAACTGCTCACCGGCAAGCGCTTCATGGCGCACGACGGGCACGATCCCGGGGGGCGCGAGCCGCTGGGCATTTACTGGTACGAGTACCACAAATCCGAAGACGGAAAGAGCGTGGTGTGGTCGCGCCACATCGTCGAATACGGATCGCGCGCCGGCGGCGGTATGCAGATTCCGGTGGCCGACATCGACGGCGATGGCGACCTGGACTTCGCCGTGGGCGGCAAGAGCGGCCTGTTTCTGTTCGAGAACCTGACCAAAGCACGTACCAGGAAGGCTCCATGAACGGGTTGGCGGAGGCCAAGGACGGGTTGAAACCGGCTGACCCTTAACGGCGGCGATTGAGCCGCAGCAGAATATTCAGAATCGCCACGAACACGTTGAACAGGCCGGCGAACAGCATCAAAGCGCCGGGAATGGGGCTATCGGCATCCGCGCTGTGGAGCACCGCGCTGGTGGCGTAGACCAGGATGCAGACTCCGAAAACTCCGATCCCCACGGCGATCAACATGCCGAGCGCGCCGATATTGAGGAACCCGTTGAGGACGATGGCTGCAACGATGCTGATACCGATCCCCAGCATCAGGCCGCGCGGCGCGGAGAAAGTGCGGCCCGACGCCATCACAAACAGGGTGACCGAGCCAAAGACGACGAGCGTCATCAGCATGGCGATTTGGATAGTGCCAGGCGCGTAGTAGCTGGCAAGGCGCAGGATGGGCGCCAGCACCAGTCCGGAAACGAAGCCGTCGGCCAGCAGCGCGGTAACTCCCAGCACCGGGTTATGACGGGCCGCGATAGCTACGCGCGGAATAGCATTAAGCAGTACCATGGCAAGAATCCAACCAAGCCAGCCGGTGAACAGGTTCGCCAGGGCATCGGACTGCGCGCCCAGGTATCCACCGCACAGGGCGCCGCCCACGCTGAGGGCCAGCAGCATGTAAGTCTTCTTAATGGCGTCGGCGCGGACCGAGGTTAATTCAGTGGTGCCGAACAGATTCTCCATAGCCGTCATGTTAGGCAGGATAGCACCAAGGTCAGGACTGGCAGTAATCCCCCTACGAACACGCCCGAATGTCCATTGACGGACGACCCCGAATCGCTTACAGTTACGCTAAAGCTGTATTGGAGGATATGAATGGCCTCTGATCGTGTAGACATAAAAGGAAAATGGTATGGGATGATGGCGCATAGTCCCAACCACGGCGTAATTCATGTATCGTTCGACGGCGAGAAGGGACACTTCCACGGAACGTGGGAATTTCCGAGCCTGACTCGCGGAGCGGCCAAGCACGGAACTTTCACAGCCACGCGGTTTTGGCACTGGCTGTTCGTCCGGATCCAGACAAACCCCTGGCAACGTTCAATTCCGCTCACGATCCTCGCAGCCGAAGACCCAAATAACTCAATGATCACCGGTGTGATCCCGCTGGTAAGGGCCCAATCCCATTTGCGACGATTACCCTGTTCCGTTACGAACCAAAGCAATTGAATCGGCGTCTGTCCGATTCCTGAATTCATGCCAAAGGAACTCAACCGCTAATCGAGACTCGCGGTGCACGGGTCCGCCGGATTCCCGACGATGGACAGCAAGGTTCATCTTCCGGTGCTCGTGTGGATCTCGACGGAGAGCCATCCGGCGCCCGATATTTTGTAGGAACCCCACCGGAGCGCCGGCGATCAGACAGTGCCGGAGCCAGTCCTCGCACTTGCCGGGATTGGCGTCCTGTCATTCGGCTTGGTTGCCGCCAGTATTGTGTTTCGCGGCGGAATCGCGGTGCTTCCCGGCTGGAGTGCAATTTTCGCGGGCGGTAATTACCGGGTCACGGATGTAGACCGCAGTGCGGCAGCGGGAGGATTGCGTCGCGGGGACGAATCCAAACCGTCGCCGGCGACGAGCAAGCGTGGTTTTACGGTCCGGCGCTGGCGCTGTCCCGGGTGCCCGCCGGGGGTTCGTATTCCGTGACGGTTAAGCGCGCCGGGAGGATCGAGACAGTCTCGCTTCGCCTGCCGGCAGTTCCCGGCAGTTGGAAACCCCTGGTACCCAACCTGATTGTGTGCGTGCTTCTGTACGCCCTGGCATTTTGGATCGGTTCCGTAAAGTTTCGGGATATTACGGGGAGGTTGGCGACGCTGACCTTCGTGTTGACCGTGTTCACATTTCTTTCCGTGATTCTGGCGCGGTTTCCCGGGTGGAACGGTCCCACTTCGGCATTGGCTCTGGCAGTCGCCAACATCGCCAGACCTCTCAACCTGGCGGTCGGGTATCATTTCTTTTCCCGGTTTCCGCAACCGCTGCCGGACTCCGTTCGGGGTATCGCACTGCGCCGCGCGCTTTATGCTTTCGCCGCATTCTTGTGGCTTCCGCTTAACATCCCGGCGCTGGCGCACGTTATCTGGAGCCACGCCCGGCCCGATGCTGGCGCGGATCGCGGCGTTCCGGACCGACGGCCACCCTGGGGGGCTGCTGATACCCGCGTATGAAACGCTGGCTACCGTGCTGATGGGCCTTGTGCTCACTCGCAACTATGGCCGTTTGGGAGATCCGGATTCCAGGCGGCGTCTTCGCTGGGCGGGACTCGGTTTCGGTGCGACGTTAGGCGTCTTTCTGGTATTCGCGCTGCTCAAGGTCCTGTGGTACGTGACCGGCAGCCTCACCATGGCTTGGCTGGTGGAGTTTTCGAACAATCTGGCAACGGTGGTGATCGCCCTCTCCTGCGTGGCGTTGGCGTATGCCGTGGCCCGGCATCGCGTTTTGGGAATCCACGTGGTGATCCGGCGCGGTGTGCAATACCTGCTGGCGAAGAATGCCTTACAACTGATTATTGTCCTGCCGGCGCTGATCTTTCTTTTCGAGGTGATCCGCTCTCCCGATCAGCGCGTGCGGGATTTGCTGCTGCACAGGCCCTGGCCGTTTTATGCCGTGATTACCGTGACGGGCGCGATCAGCCTGCGGTACCGGCGGCAGATGCGGCTCTGGCTGGATCGCAAGTTCTTTCTGCCGCAGCTCGAGCAGGAGCGACTGTTGCTTGCCCTGGTAGAACGGATCAAGACAGCGGAGTCCGAGGCCGAAGTCTGTCTGAGCGCCGCGCGCGAGATCGATGCGGCGCTGCATGTCACCGGGCTGCACATTCTGGTGCGAGGGCAGAATGACGGCAAGCTGCGCGTGGCTTACTCGCGGACACCCGATGCGGCGGTGCGCCTGCGAGACTGGTTGAACGAATCCGGTTCGGAGTTCCTGAGGAACGGCACCATTTTTAGCTTATACGCGTGTGAAGGCAGTGGATCGGCGGAGTTGCCGCAGGCGCGAGAACCCGCGGAGCAGGTAGTGGTACCGCTGGTCGGGACAGACCGCGCCGAGGTGGGGGCTCTGGTGCTCGGCGCCAAGCGCTCCGAACAACCATATACGAGCCGGGATCGCGATCTGTTGGGAACGGTTGCCGGCCAGATCGCGCTCCTCTACGAAGTCCTACGCCTCAAGGAGAGCGTCCAGCAGGAAAAGCGCGTGAGGGTGCAGGTTCTGGGACATCTGGACGACCGGTTTGTGCAGCTTCTGAACGAGTGCCCCGACTGCGGGCGATGCTACACGACGGCTGAAACTACGTGCCCGCAGGACGGCGCAAACCTGACATTGACGCTGCCCGTGGAAAGGACCATCGACGCCAAGTACCGTCTGGACCGGCGCATCGGACGCGGGGGCATGGGTGTAGTGTATGAGGCCGCCGACCTGCGCCTGGGCCGCACCGTGGCGATCAAGACGATGGTTGGAGAACTGTTCGGCAACAGCCAGGCCCTCTCACGATTCGAGCGAGAGGCTCGGGCCGCGGCGGCCCTCAGCCACCCGAATGTAGTTCGCGTATACGATTTTGGACGGCTTGCCGCGGGCGGAGCGTACCTGGTGATGGAACTGGTGGCCGGCGCTTCATGGCGGGAGCGGCTAAGGGACGGCAGGAAGATCGTGCTCTCGCAAGTCTCTTACTGGATGAAGCAGTTGTGCTCCGCGGTGGACGCCGCCCATGCCAAAGGCATCGTCCATCGCGATTTGAAGCCGGAGAACATCATGATTGGGGATGGCGATCCGATGGGCCGCGTGATTATTCTTGACTTCGGACTGGCCAAACTGCGCTCCGGATATACGGACCGCGATTTGACGCTCTCGGGCGCGGTGATGGGGACTCGCGGCTACATGTCGCCGGAACAGCGTGCCGGCCGGAAGGTGGACGCGCGCAGTGACGTGTTTGCACTCGCGGTGATTTGCGCGGAGACTCTCACGGGGTGCCGGCCGCCGCGGGCCGGAGCATCGATGCAGTGGCTGCACGCGAGTCTCAAACGCTCGGGGACCTGCCCGGACTCGCTGGCTCGCAGCCTGGCCCGCGGTCTGGCCGAACACCCCTCCCGGCGGCCTACCGTGGGCGAGTTCTGGCAGATGCTATCGGGCGCCCTGGCAGAAGGCGCGGCACAGCCTGGAGCGGCGGTGGCGGCGGACGATGTGGAGACACTTTCCATGCCACGCGGTCCGGAGCAGGACCAGTGAGAAGCGCGCCTGGGGTCGTTGCAGTGTATGCAGATCGCGGTGGAAGGCGCGGACCGCGAGCCTTTCGACGCACAGGATTTTTCCTGATGCATGCGCAAGTGCGAAACCGTCGGTCCCAGTGTTAAACTGTAGAGCAATGGGCAACGCTTCAGCCCTCAGCGTGTCCATAGGTAGTACATTCTAAAGTGCGCGCCCGTAGCTCAGTTGGATAGAGCGTCTGGCTACGAACCAGAAGGTCGGCAGTTCGAATCTGTCCGGGCGCACCATATTCTGAAGCATTTACAAGCCAACCATTCAATATTACCCACTCATAATAAGGCCGTTTTACCCGAAAACAAGGGTGATCCGACCCGCGAACATGAGGGAGCGATTGGCATGGTTATTTCTTGACAAACGCTTAGTTACCGTTCATTAATTCGTTTACCAATGCCGGGGCGTTGTAGAGTTTGCGCAACGCTTCGGTCATTCCGGCGGTGTGGACGGCGACGGCGCGATTTCTGGCGGGGTCGTACACATAATCTCCGGCCAGGGATTCGATATTGCCGTCGAAGATGAGGCCGACGATTTCGCCTTTGCGATTGATCACCGGAGAGCCGGAGTTGCCGCCGATGATGTCGTTGGTGGTGACGAAATCCAGCGGGGTGGCCAGGTTGAGTTTGTCGCGGCCCTCCTTGAATCGGGCGGGCAGATAGAACGGCCCTTCGTAATTGAAGCTGGCGGCGCGGTCGTAGAGGCCGAAGAACGTGGTCTTGGCAGGGGCCTTGGTGCCGTTCATGGGATATCCCTGCACCTGTCCGTAGGAGAGTCGCAGGGTGAAGGTGGCGTCGGGATAGGTGCTCTTGCCGTACACCGCGAAGCGGGCTTTGCCGATCTGCTCGCCGGCGCGCTGCTCGACGCTTTGCACGTTATCCTCGTACCACTTCACGGTAGCCCGCCGCATGGGATCGAGTTCGCGGGCAAGAACGATGAGGGGATCGGTGGACGCGTCCACGGCGGCTTGCCCCCCTTCGACGAGGCTGCGCCGCAGGGCAGGGTCGGCCAGTTTGGTGCCGTCGATGAGGTTCCTGGCGGCCTGCTCAGGAGTGCGTCCGTGAAGTACCAGCTTGACGAACGCATCATTGGGACCGAGCTCGGCAAGGGCAGTCTGCAAGGAGCCGGTGAGGCGCACGACTTCCAGTCCCGGATAGACGGGCGCCGGGGAAAACAGGCGGAATCGGAGAGATTGAAGCTGGGCATCGTGATAGCCCGCAAGGCGCTGCCCGTCCGGTTTCTTGATTTCGGCGACGTACTGCACCACGCTGGCTGGCGAACGATGCGAGCTGCGAATTCAGGGAGCGGTATCGCTGCACCTTATCTTCCACGGCGGCCTTTTTTTCGGCTTCGGCGATGCTGGCCCACGCCGTGCCGTAGGCGGCGCTCCACTCTTTATTGGCCGCGACACGGGCGCGGAACTCCTGCTCCTCCTTTTGCTTCTTGGCCATGAGGGCGGGATCCAGCAGACCTTGCAGCCGGCCATCGAGGGCTTTGACGCTGTTCTGCAAGCCGAAGATCATAGTGTCAGCTTCGCGGGCCTGTTCGGGACCCTGGGCCGAGTACGCCTGGAGGCGCGCGATGCGGTCGCGCATAAGGCGCAAGGTGGCCGGCAGGCTTCCATCGCGCTGGTTTTCGAGCTGCGCCATGGTGTCCATGCGGGCGGTGGAGCCGGGATTTCCGACGACGAAAACGAGTTCGTCCTCGACGGCTCCCTGGGGATTCCATTGCAGATAATCTTTGGTCTGGAGCGGCTTGCCGTTTTCATAAACGCGGAAGAGGGCCATGTCGAGGTCGTAGCGGGGATAGGTGAAGTTGTCGGGATCGCCGCCGAAAAAGGCGATCTGCTGCTTCGGGCGCGAACACCAGGCGGACGTCGGTGTACTTCTTGTAGCGATAGAGCCAGTATTCGCCGCCCTGGTAGAGGGTGACGACATCGCTGCGGAGGCCGGTGGCCTTTTCGCTCTCGCGCTCGATGGCGGCGATGACGGTCTTACGGGCGGCGAATTCGGCGGCCGCGCCTTGGGTGTTTTTCACTGCGGCCTGCACGCGCGCCGTTACATCTTCCAGAGACGCGAGCACGTTGACTTCAAGGTCCGGGGATTTCATTTCGCGATCGGGCGTGGCGGCGTAAAACCCGTCGCGAATATAGTCGTGCTCGCGGGTGGAGTTTTTTTGGAGTTGGCCGCGCGCCACGTGATGGTTGGTCAACAGCAGCCCGTTGGGACTGACAAACGAACCGGATCCACCGTCGTTCAGCCGCACGCAGGAAAGCCGGATGTGGTCCAACCACTGCTGGGTTGGGCGTGAAGTGATACTTCTGTGCGAGGAGTTGGAGCGGGACATTGTCGAACGTCCACATTCCCTCGTCAGCGGGAGCGGGCACGGCTGCCAGGAACAGCGCGCCGCAAGCGGCCAGGGCAGCGGCGGCCCGGAAAGAGATCCGCAAGTTTTGCATCTTACTTGCAGGATACAACGGACTACCGGGTCCGGTAGGTATGTTATTTGACCTCGATGACAATCATGTCGAGGCGCCGCGGCCCGGTATTCCTGGTGGCGTGCGTGACCGGACCGCTCCACAGGGCGTCGCCCGCGACGGCATGTAAGGGCGTGACGGAGCCATCGGGCGAGTGGACCTCGGCATCCGCATCGGTCAGCAGGATAGTGAGGCGGCCGGCGCCGGTATGCCGGTGCATTTTCTCGATGCCGCCGGGTTCGCGCCAACTGCGGAAGACCCGCACCTGCGGATTTTCGAAGAGGAGGACGTTATGGCGGGGATCGAGGGCCACGGGGTCGAGCGCGGGGTTGCGAGGCGGCGGCGCGGCAGGAGCGGGCTTCTTGATTTCTACTTCCACCAGGCGTAACGGGCGGGTTCCGGTGTTCTCGCTGGTGTGCATGCCGGCGGCGGGAGCCCAGGTAACGCCGCCGGCTTTCCAATGCTGGATCTCTTTGCGGCCGTCCTGGTAGACGGTGGTGAGTTCGCCGGCGTCCAAGGCGACGATCACACGATTGTATTCGTGGCGGTGCAGGGAGCCCTTGACGTGGGGTTGGACCTGGGCCTGGATCACGTGGACGAAGTCGTTATCCACGGCCGCGTGCAGGGACGCGGCGAGGAGCAGAAACGGGGAACAGGCCAGCAGGCCCATCCGGCTCACAGCTTCAGTTCCCAACCCTTGCGGAAGACGGGCTTCACGAAGCGATTGGCCTCGGGACTGTTGGTGAAGCGCAGATTCCTGTCGTCCCATTCCAGCTTGCCGGGGACGTGCAGGGCGATCGCGGTGAGGGCCAGCCAACTGGCGTACGGGGCGGTGATGCTGAAATCGGAGCAGGAACGCTCGCCGCCCTTGCAGGCGCGCACCCAATCCAGCATGTGGCCGGGGGAGCGGGTGAGCAACTGCGGCGGCAGAACATAATCCTTCCATCGCGATTCCGGCAGCAGCCAGACGCCTTCGCCGCGATTGCAGGTGGCCATGATGCCTTTAGTGCCGATGAAGACCGCGCCATTGCCGGTGAGAATGCCCGGTTTGGAGGGGCCCACGGGCTCGCCGAAGACACGCACGCCGGGGCCGCCGGCGCCGGTGCGCGGAGCGTTGGCGGGACGGGCGCTGCGTCCTGCCGCCGGGCGGGTCGGCGGCGGAAGGCGGCCGGCCGGCGAGCGCGCCGCGTCCCATGGGACGGCCCTTATCGGTGAGATTATTGGCCGGCGGAAGAATGGTTTCATTGGCCATGCCGGGCACATGATACGCGTCCGAATCGCCGGCGCGCGGGCCATCGTGGTAGAACACGTTCACGGCCGGCATTTCGCCGCGGGCGGGAAATTCGATCTTGACAATGGCGCCATCGGGATAGGTGATGGAACTGCGGCCCTTGACGGTGACACATTCCAGGCTGGTGGGCGCGCCAAGTTGCAGCGCGGTCTGCACGGGTCCGGCGGTGTGGGTGGCCCAATTGCCGATCTGGCCGGTGCCGAAATCCAGGAACCCGCGCCAGTTGTACGGCACGTAGTAGGCTGCTGAAGGGGCGTGTGCGCAGCGCCGCCGAGCCACAGGTCCCAATCCAGTTGCAGCGGCACAGGCTCTTCGGGAGGCAGTTCGTGTAAGCCGGTGGGATGCGTGCCGGGGGTGGTAGAGACATGGGCTTCGGTGACATCGCCGATGGCGCCGCTCCAGACGATCTCGGCGGCCACGCGATTGCACTCGTGGGAGAAGCCCTGGTTGCCCATCTGAGTGGCGACCTTATATTTCGCGGCGGCATTAAGGAGCAGGCGGGCTTCCCAGGGGGTGCGCGTCAGCGGCTTCTCGCAATAGACGTGTTTGCCGCGCTGCATGCAGGCCAAGGCCACGGTGGCGTGCATGAAATCGGGAATCCCGATGGTGACCGCGTCGATGTTCTTCTCTTTATCCAGCATCACGCGGAAATCTTTATACTTGGGCGGCTTGTCGAATTTCTTGAGATTGGCCGCGCCACGGTTCAAATCCACGTCGCACAGGGCAACGATGTTTTCGGTTTTGGCGGCGTCGTTGAGGTCTACCCCGCCCTGGCCGCCCACGCCGATGGCGGCTACATTGAGCTTGTCGTTGAAGGATTTGAAGCCCAATGCTTTGAGCGAAGGGGTGCTGCCGAAACCGCCTTGCGGCACGGCGCCAGCCAAAAGGCTTCCGAAAAAGAAGTAACGTCGCGATACTTGCATGAATTAGCCCAACACCGTGTTATCCGGAATTCACCCCGGATGTCAAGTGGGCGGGAAGGGAGCGGGGGCAAGAACGGCGCGCCACGTGTGCTATCACTAGAACTGGATGGATCGCATCGGGCGATACAAGATCGTCAGGGAATTGGGCCGTGGGGCGATGGGGGTGGTGTACCATGCCATCGACCCGAATATCGGGCGTCCGGTGGCAATTAAGACAATTCGCCTGGCGGACGTGGCCAACGGCGAAGAGCAGAAGCGGCTGCGGGAGCGACTGTTCCGGGAGGCGCGTTCGGCGGGAATGCTCTCGCATCCCGGGATTGTGACCATCTACGACGTGGAAGAGCAGGACGGCGTGGCCTACATCGCGATGGAATACGTGGATGGGCCGACGCTGGACCAGGTGCTTTCCGGCGCCACGCCGATTACGCCGGAGGGTATGTTCAGCATTCTGGCCCAGACGGCCGCGGCGCTGGACTACGCCCACGGAAAGAGCATCGTGCACCGCGACATCAAGCCGGCGAACATCATGATTGCGGGCGACGGCACGGCTAAGATCGCCGATTTCGGAATTGCCAAGATCACCACGTCGGAGCAGTTCACGATGACCGGGTCGATTGTGGGGACGCCGCACTACATGTCGCCGGAACAGGTGCAGGGGCAGGCGGTGGACGGGCGGACGCGACCAGTTTTCGCTGGCGGTGATCGCCTACGAGATGCTGACGGGCGAGAAGCCGTATACCGGCGAGCACCTGACCACGGTGGTCTACAAGATTGTGGCGGAGGAGCCGATGGCGCCGCACCGCGTGAATCCGAGCCTGAGCGCGGGCATCGAGAACGTACTTCGCAAGGGCCTTTCGAAGAAAGCGGACGAGCGCTACCAGACGTGCCAGGAATTCGTGGAGGCGCTGGAGAAAGCCTGCGCGGCCACTAAGAACTGGAAGTCGATGCCGCGCGGCGGCAGCCTGAGCGAACCGACGATTGCCGATGCGGGGGCGCCGCGGGTGATCGCGCTGCCGCCGGCGCACCAGCCGGTTCGCAGCGGCGGAAGCCACCACGACCAGCGAGCGGAGGCGTCAAGCAGAAGAGCGGGTTTCGTGCCGTTTCTGCTGGCAATCCTGATGGCGGCGGCGCTGCTGATGCTGATCGGCTGGCAGGCTATTCCCGTGGCTGAACGTCAAACACCAGCCGTCGCAGACACCGGCGACGGCGGACACAAAGGTTCCACCACCGGAGCCGGCGCCGGCGCAATCACCGGTACAGTCAGGCGCGGGTAGCAATACCGCGGACACCAAGCCGAGCCCCATGCCGGCAGCGCCCACCGGGAGCGCTCCGCAACAGACGCCGGCAGCGGCGCCACCGGAGAGTGCGCCGGCGGAGACTAAACCGGCGGAGACCAAACCACAGGAGGCCAAGCCCCCGGCGGCGGCGGTGCGGGCGTCAGCGGGACCGCAGCCGGTATCGATCATCAGCAGTCCGGGAGGGGCCAGCGCCACCATCGACGGCCGGGCGGACGCAAGCTTGCAAGACACCCTGCACGATGGATGTCGAGCCGGGCAGGCACACTCTGATTGTGGCCATGCAGGGGTATCAGGTGGAACGGCGGGAATTTGAGGTGGGACACGATCCGCCGGAACTTCCGGCTATCACGCTGCATGTGATTACGGGAACGCTGATGCTCAGCAGTTTACCCACGGGGGCCAGCATTCTGGTGAACGGCAAGCGGATCGACAAAGTGACCAATGCAATGCTGCAACTAGCGCCGGGAAGCTACAAAATCACGGTGGAGAAAGACGGCAAGCAGGGGTCAGATCAGATCGATATTCACAACGGCGAGATCAAGACGCTGCGGATTCTGCTGGGACAGTAACGCGGTTACAGGGCCAGCCAGTTGCGGCGTTCGATGATGGTTTCGGGCTCGTAGGTTTGGCCTTCGGCCAGCCGTTTTTCCTCGCGGCGGGTGGACCAGAGCAGGACGGGGCCGAGTGCGCGGGATACCACGCGGCTCATCAGGCCGAATTCGCGGCCGACTTCCTTGCGCAAGGCGTGCACTTTCTGGCTGACGGCCTGATTGGTGCGCCGCAGGTGCTTTTCCATGGCCCACAGAGCGGCGCGCGTAGCCATCGGACAAGGCACGGGCTTCCCAGGTGAAGCGTGCGCGGACGCGCGGGTCGGGGTCGTTCTTGTAACGTTTCCAGCCTTCCAGGGTAGTGCGGCAGATGCGGTAAATGCTGGGGCCGTTGCGTTCGAAATCGCGGCGGAAGGCCCAATCCAGCCAGCGTTTGGAATCTTCGCGGGAGATGGCCGCGTGGGCGAAGTTGAACTGGTGCTGGCCGTGAATATCGGCAAGGTCCACTCCGGGAATCATGCGGCCTTCCTCGGTCATCTGGTGGAAGAGCGGGGTTCCGGGGACGGGCGTATACAGCATGAACTGGTGAAAGTCGGTATTGTGCGCCACGGCGTGTTCGAGTTCTTCCTGAATATTCTGCGGGGTGTGGTGCTCCAGTCCGACGATGGTGGAGCCGAGCAGCTTGATGCCGTGTTGGCGGAGTTCGGCGGCCAGGCTGAGGGTGTCCTGGCCCTTGAGCTTGGCGTAGCCGGAGTGCGGCGATTCGAGGCCCATCCAGATCCAGGAGACGCCCAACTCCACTAGTTCGCGGATAGAGTACTGATTGATGGCGTTGGCGGAGGAGAACACGTACAGGGCCCAGGGCTTCTGGTGCTCCTTCATACGTTCCAGCAGTTCGAGGGCGCGCCGTTTATGGAGCAGGAAATTCTCGTCCATCATGAAGAACGATTTCACGCCGAGGCTGGCTTCCATGTGCGACATGACGCGAATACAGTTCGTCGCCGGAATCGTAGAAGTTCAGGTAGCGGCCCTTGCCGCCGAAGAAAGCGGACGTGGTGCAGAAGTTGCAGCCGAGCGGACAGCCGACCGAAGGGATGATAGTCGCGGCCGTGGCGCCGCGGCGCTGCGGCAGTTTCAGGCCCAGGGTGCGCGCGTCGAAGCCGGAGACGATTTCCGGATGGCGGATGGGCGCGGCGGGGTCTTCACCCAGGAAGCGGCGCATCCAGGAAATGCCGTCGCCGCGTACGATATGGTCGGCGTCCACCATCAGTTCCAGTCCGGGGATGGCGGCGACGTGGCCGCCGATGACGATCATCGAGTGGGGCGACAGTTTGCGTACGATACGGCACATCTCGCGCACCTTGCCCACGTTGACGATGATGGAGGAGATGCCGACAATGTCGTACCGGTTGGCAGTGAGCTCGGCTTCGAAAGCCTCGCGGGTGGGAAAGTCCAGCACCGTAGTGGGGGAAGAAATGTTCTGCTGAATCATCAGGATGCCCCACGAACGGTGGAACATACGCAGCGAGAAGGGACCCTGCTCGCGCGTCACCTGGTTGTGATACAGCTCCATGGGGTTGATTTTGCGGCTGCCGAATTCATCGTCCTGGGCGTAGGGACCGAATACGGAGCTGAGCAAAATGCGAGCCTGGGTGCCTTTGGGATGGGGTGACATTTTGAGAGTTTGGGCGCCGAAACAACTATTATATCACCCGGGGACGCGGAGACGCTTTAGCAGTCCGCGGCAAGACTCGCTCCCTGACGGTCGCGTCGCTGCAGGACACTCTATCAGAGCCGCGCACGTTAGTAAGCGGTCTTTTTGAACTCCTACCACGGACTGCTAGAGGTATCGGTCGCCTGGTTTCCGGTCTCTGATTTTTCTGGCGGGGACTCCGTAGGCCACGCAGAAAGGCTCGACGTCGTGCAATACCAGCGAGCCGCCTCCCACCACGGAGTGCTCGCCGACGGCGATGCCGTGGCGTAAGACGGCGCCGATGCTCACGGCAGAATAAGTGCCGATCCGGCAGTTTCCGCCGGTGGTCACGCCAGGTGCCAGGCTGGAAAAATCGGCCATGACTGAATCGTGGTCGAGCGACGCTTTGGTGTTCACAATGCACAAGCGTCCGACCTGGCAACCGGGGTTCAGCACGGCTCCCGCCATGACGACCGTGCCAGGGCCAAGGGTTGTTTCTTTTCCGATGCAGGCGGTTGGGTGAACAGCGTTGACAAACGGGAGGCCGGGGCAACGGCTGGCGATTCGTTGCGCAACCTGGGCGCGGACGTAGTTATCGCCAATGGCGACGATGTTGCCCTTCAGGCCGTGCGCGGGAATCAAGCCGGGGAGGTCGATTTCACGGCCCAGAACGGGATATCCGATTGTTTTTTCTCCCACGCTTCGGAAATCGTCAATCAGGCCTACGAGGTTGTATCGTGCCTCTTTTTCGACTATATCGATGATGACTTTGGCATGACCGGAAGATCCCATCAGTACGATATTTTCCAATGCATTCTCCTGACCGGCCCGTTTATTTCAAAATCACCAGCCGCACCCACAGGCGCAGCAACTGGACAAAAGTGGTGGCGAGCGAGCGGATGCGGAAGAACTGGCTTTTTCCGTAGAGGCGCTCGTAATGGTGTACGCCGACCTCGGCGACGCGCCAACCGCTGAGTTCCAGTTTGCGCACCAGTTCCACGCAGATGGTGCCGCTGGTGGAAGTGAGCTGGATCTTATCGAGGAGGGCGCGGCGGATCAGGCGGTAGTCGCAGTCGATATCGCGAATGCGGATGAGGAACAGCAGACGGGCGCAGAAGTTGTAGGCGCTGCCGATCCAGACGCGGTGGGCCGGATCGTGGCGTTCCAGTTTGTAGCCGTTCACAAGGCCGGTGTCCGGCGTCCATACGCTCGAGCAGCAGTGGCAGTTCGGTGACGTCGTACTGGCCGTCGCCATCGGTGTAGAAGACGAATTCCTTGCGGGCGGCGGCGAATCCGCTGCGCAGGGCGCCGCCGTAGCCGCGATTGCGGGGGTGTGTCACGACGCGGAGATACGGCGCATACTGCCGGGACAACTCCTCCAGGACCTGCGCGGTCTTGTCCTGGCTGCCATCGTTCACCACAATGACTTCGTAATCGGCGACGTTCTGCCGGAGCGTGGCGAAAGTCTTGTGCAACAGGCCGGGCAGCGATGGGGCGTCGTTATAGGCGGGGAAGAAGACGCTCAAGGAGGGAAACATCACCGCGGTTTCTCCGCAATCAGCACCAGGGACTGGCCCACGGGAAAACTGCCTCCGGCGCCGAGGAAGCGGGCCTCCAGCGCCAGGGCCGAATACAGAAGGCGATCCAGCCATGGAGCCACGGGTTCGACTCCGCTGGCGGGCGGTCGGCGCAGGAGGGGTTCCCAGACGCGGAATTTCACCAGAGCGACCGGAAGGAGCAGCGAGTTGGTATAGGTGCAGCGCAGGACGTGAAGGCCCGCCTGTTCCGCCAGCGAGGCGAGGCGGCGGCGCGTGAACCGTTGCCTTTCGAAGGCGAAGGCGGAGTGGCGGCTGCGCAGGATATCGAGAGCCGCGGCGCGGACGGCCAGGATGCCGCCCGGGGCCAGCACGCGGGCCAACTCCCTGGCCGCCTGTTGTTCGGCGCCCGCGGGAAGGTGCGGCAGCACGTCCATGGAGAGGACCAGGTCGAAGGCGCCGTCGGCGAAGGGCAGCAGGCAGGTATCGCCCTGAACAGGCCGTTGCACGCCCATCCCGCGGGCGTAGCGCAGGCCATCGGCGCTGAGGTCCATGGGGATGACGGGCCAATGCTGCTGGGTTTGCAGCAGATGGGAAAAAAAGCCGGTGCCGCATCCGGCTTCCAGGACGCGGGCGAGCTTGCGGCCGGCGAGGTGGGGCAGGAGGAGGCGGTCAAAGATGGCACGCACGCCGCGATACCACCAGAAACTCCGTTCGCACCTGGCGATGTTGGCGAACTCCGCCGGATTCATGCCGTGCATGCTATTCGACGGCTGCCGGATTCGTGTTCTCCTCTTCGCCGGAGTGCCTCAAGCGTTCATATACTCCGCGAGCCGCGCGCTGGGCGGCAATTTTCTTGGTGCGGCCGTCCGCCTGGCCGTTCCATTCGCGGCCCACACGGACTTCCACGGTGAACAGCTTGGAGTGCTCGGGGCCGCGCTCGCGCACCATAGCATATCGCGGTTGGGGCAGTCCGCGCGACTGTGCCAGTTCCTGGAGGGCGCTTTTGAAATTGGTAATGGCGGGTTGAATGTCCGTGCCGGCCTCTTCATCGCCCTCGAAGGGCGCATCGAGCACGTGATTGACGATGAAGGCACGGGCGGCCTCGGCGCCGCCATCCAGATACACGGCGGCGATGAGAGCCTCCAGGGCATCCACGATGAGGGTTTTCTTGCAGCGGCCGCCGCTCATTTCTTCGCTGCGGCCGAGTTCCAGGAAACTGCCCACCTCCAGGCGCCGGGCCACGCCGTGCAGGTGCGCGGCGCTCACCAGGTGGGCCTTCTGGCGGGAGAGTTCGCCCTCGCGGGATTCGGGGAAGCGCTGCACGAGGGCTTCGGCGATGAGAAAGCCGAGCACCGAATCGCCGAGGAATTCGAGTTGTTCGTTATCGTCCAGCGGCGAGCCGGAGGCGCCGTTGCGGGATTCGTTGGCCAGCGAACTGTGGGTCAGGGCGCGGTGCAGCAACTCCGGACGCAGGAACCGGTAGTTGATTTTGGCTTCCAGAGATGGCAGCTCCGCGCGCATGGGCGCAGCCTTATTTGCCTCCTTTGGCTTGCGTGGCGGCGGTCTTCACGTTGTTCGCGACCTGTTTGATGGTGGGATGCAACTGCGGGTCGGCCAGCAGCTTGTCGCAGATGGCGATGGCCTCATCGTTCTTGCCCGAGGACTGGAGGGCGGAAGCGAGTTGTACGTTGTAGGCGGGCTGCGGGTCGTTTTCCACGGCGGCGCGGAAATGGGGGATGGCCTTGTCGTAGGCTTTGCGCGTCAAGGAGCACAGCCCCAGGTCGTCTTCGGCCTCGCCAATGAGGTATTTCTGCTGCTCGGCCCATTGGGCATCGGTGAGCTGCGGATTGGGCTTGCCGCCGGTCTTCACATTTTCCACGGTGGCGCTTAACAACTTTTCCGCCTTAGTCAGTTTTTCTTCCCGATCCAGGTCATTTTCGCGGGTGTGCTTGGCGAGCAGTTCACCAACCAGCAAGGTGGCCTGGATATTCTTGGGGTTTATCTCGAGTACTTTTTCGCCGTAGATGTCGGCCTTGATCCAGTCGTTTTTCTCCTGGTAGGCGACGGCTTCATAGTAAGTAGCGATCTCTTTGAAGTCGCTATCGGTGTACTTGGTATTCAGATTGTCGGCGGCTGCAATCACGTTGTCCCAGTTCTGCGCCTGGAGAGCGGTCTGCAGCGCCATCAAGGCTTCCTGTTCCCCTTTGGACTTGGGGGCGGGGCCTTTAGGCGCCGCCGGCGCGGCGGGCGCGGCGGGCTGCTGTGCCATGAGAGCGGCCACGGAGGCGCCGAACGCCAACATGCCGGTGAGAATCATTCTTTTCATTTCTAGAGAACTCCTTGAATTTGTGCTACTTTTTCAAACTTTGGAGGCCTTTGGAGGCCTCTTCGCGCGCCTTTTCGCTGGCGCCACTCAATTTCAAAACCTCGTTCAGGTACTCGACGGCGGCGAGACGGTCTCCCGACGCCGCAGACAGCTTGCCCAGGTACACCAGCACCCATCCCTTAACGAAGGGTTCGGGTTCCAGGTCCTTGGCTTTCAGCAACAGCTTCTCCGCGCTTTCCGGATCGTTTTGCAGCAGAGCGATGCGGCCCAGGCCGTAATAGGCCGCGGCATGCTGCGGTTTGACGTCGGTCTGCTGGAGGCTGGCCAGAAACAGGCTTTTGGCCTTCTCCAGGTCGCGATTCACGTAAGCCTTTTCGGCGTCATCCAGAGTCTTGGCGGCGCCGGTCAGGGGCGGCGGAGCCACCTCGCGTGTTTCAACGGGGTGCGCCTGACCGGGCGCATCGGTGCTGAAGGTAATCTTGTCGAGCCGCGCATTCTCCTTGAAGTTGTCGATGGCCCGCACCATTTCAGGATAATAGAGCAGCATGCTCTGCTCCTGCTTTTCGTAGGCGGCGAGCGCTTCGGAAAAGTAAGGCGTGAGGATGTAGCCCTGCATCAGGGCCTGTTGGACGGTCTCGGGTTTGTGATCCAGCCGCGCCTCCACGGCCTTGATAAGACATTCGGTGACCAGCAGGAGGAAGTCCTGCTTATAGGCATCGGGCAGAATTCGCGAGCGATTGGCGATATCGATGAGGGGCTTCTTACGGTTGACGATCTCCTGATAGCGCGTGGCCAGAGGGTCCAGCAGATAGTGCAGGTAGGCGTGCCGGACGTCGAACGTGCGCGGCTCGGCGGACGGGGTGATCACGACGTAATACTGTTCGCCATAGCTCCGCGTCTGGACTTGGTTGGGCGCTCCCTGCAATTCCAGAAAAATCTGGAAATGGCGGCCCCGGAATCCCGAGGTCTGCTGGCGGAGATAGGCGTTCACGGAGAGAACCGCATTGGTGACCGGGGTGTGATAGAAGCGGGTGTAATCGTCTACGTAGCGCTGCGAGGCCCGCCAGAGATTTTCGATGCCGGCCTCCTGATAGAACGATGCGAGCAGGCCGGAAAGCTCGGTCATGCCGGCGACATCCGGTGGAATCTCGACTTCGCGCTGGGTGATGGCGAAATCGGGAGGGCCCTTGGCGGTGAGGGCGAAACTGATGTACTGGCTCAGTTCTTCGGTGTCGGAGTGCTTGCGGTGCTTCTCGAAAAACTCCTTCAGTGCGGGCAGTGAGGGAATCTTCCGTTTGGCCAGTTCGGCGCGCACGGCGTCGCGCACCGGGGAGTTGAGCTTGGAATCGATATCGGCATTGTAGCCAACGGCATTGATCGCCGCCATAACGGTGAAGAGGTTGGGGCTGGCATCGAGCTGTCCGAGTTCCTGCTGCTCGGCGCGCGCCAGAAAGGCCACCGCCAGGATGGCTGGAAGAACTAACCGATTCAAGTAGATCCGCCTAGGAAACCACTAGTCTAGCGTACTTGATACCGGCGTGTGGAGCGGGGTCAGTCAACGTCCGCCAGATCGTCGCGCTTGTACTTGGCTAGGGGATTTTCCGGCTCCGGAATTTTGGGCCATCGCACCATCAGGGCGAGCGCGATGATTCCGGCGAAGCCGATCAGGGCCAGAATGGCGTAGGAAAACGGTGCGTACTGGTTGAGCCAATCTCCAGAATGGCCCATCATACCCACAATGATGGCTCGAGTCTTGGGTGCAATCAGCAGAAAGAGAAGTAAGAATAGAATCGCTCCGGTCATGTCAAAAACATCCTCCGTGAACATTGATTATAGGTTCGGAGCATACTTTCGACTGCTGTTTTCAGGTACTAACTCTCTTATTAACGTTCCATATCCACGATACGGGCGAGTGTAATATACTAAACTCCATAGAGTATGGGTAGAATACTGATTTGGGGACTTCTCTGGCTGCCCGGCGCGATGGGCCAGCAGCTTTCCGGACTGTGGGATGCGCAGGTCCGCGTCAACGGGCTGGAGATTCCGTTCCGCATGGAATTCGCGGGCAGCGGAGCGACGGTATCGGGCTCGTTCTTCAACGGAGATCAGAAGGTGACTTCCACCGGCGGGCAACTGGATGGCGGCCGCCTGGTGCTGAACTTCGACTACTATGCGGCGCGGCTGACGGCGCAGTTTGCCGATGGCAAACTGGTGGGCACGTACCGCCGGGCGGCCAACGAATATCCCTTCGAGGCGAAGCGCTTCGTTCCCGCCGCGGCGGCAGCGGACGGGGTTCCCGCGATCGCCGGGTTGTGGGACGTGGAAGTGGAGAGCTCGAAGGGGGAGAAGGCGTGGCACTTTATCGTGAAGCAGTCCGGCGCGGAGGTGTCGGCAGCGATCCTGCGGGTGGACGGCGATACGGGCACGCTGGAAGGCGTGTGGCGGGACGGCAAATTCGTGCTGAGCCATTTCGACGGCGCGCGGCCGCTGCTGCTGGAAGTGACGCCGCGAGCCGATGGCACGCTGCGGGTGGTGCAGAATGGGCGGAGAGAACTGACGGCCGTGCGTTCCACGGAGGCGCGGGCGCAGGGACTGCCGGAGCCTACGGATCCCTCGCGCCACACCAGCGTGCAGGACCCCACGGTGCCCTTCCGGTTCGCCTTTCCGGACCTTTCGGGCAAGATGGTGAGCAACACCGACGAACGTTTCCGGGGCAAGGTGGTGATTGTGGCGATTGGCGGAAGCTGGTGCCCGAACTGCCACGATGAAGCGCCGTTCCTGGTGGAGCTATACGCGAAGTACCGGGCGCAGGGTCTGGAGATTGTCTCGCTTTCTTTCGAGGAAGGCGACCAGTTGAAGAACCCGGCACGGCTGCGCGCATTCATTCAGAAGTACGGGATCGAATATCCGGTGCTGCTGGCGGGGGAGCCGGATGAATTGAGCGCGAAGCTGCCGCAGGCGGTGAATCTGAACGCGTGGCCGACGACGTTCTTTTTGGGCCGCGACGGGCTGGTGCGCAGCGTACACGCGGGCTTCGCCGGGAAGGCCAGCGGAGAGTTCCATGGGGAGATGCGGGAAGAGGTGACGGGCTTGATCGAGCGGCTGCTGGCGGAAAGGGATGTCAGCAGGAAGTAGGGAGTTTCTGTGGCGAACTCAACTGGCGCGGGCGGTGTACGCTTGAGGATGAAAGACGATGAAGAGAACCGGCGAGTTTGCAGAAGCACCTGAAGACGAAGCTCTTTTTGAAACGGCAAACCTCTCTCCCAGGCGTACAGGACTGCCGTTCGTGGTCTGGATTTCCCCGAAAGCCGGTGCTCCGCATGACGTTCGTGTAAAGATTTCGGAAGGACCGAAGGTCCACCCTTCAGAGTTAGTATCCGTGGCGATTCGGCCTGATGTTCGCGTTGGGTCGAATTGAACCGGGACGTACTGATCAAGTATTGGGACGGCGACATCGAGTACACCGAAGACGCCATCGCTGCGTTAAGGCCACTAATGTTCAGTTGAGAGGAGCGGGATGGAGGGCCAGGTTCCGAGTCGGCGACCGTGCGCTCCGGGCCAGGCTAACTGCCACTTTCGCAAGTGGGCGTTTCGCGGCCAGGTAGGACCAAAGACAGGTCTCAAAAAAGGTCGACCATGTTGACGAGCTCCGAACGACTCGTCAGTCCATCAGGCGGCGTGGCTTCAACCGGGCGATCAGGGACAGCGCGATCTGGTACGCTCACCGTGAGGCCGAGATGAGATCAACGCACGTCGTACCTGCGCTTGCATTGATGCTGCTTCGGGCTTTGGCGCAGACGCCGGCCGCTCCGTCGTTTGAGGTTGTAGCGATTCGTCCCTACTTAGCTCCTCCAGCACCGACGGTGAATGGCAAGAAACGCATGGACGGCGGGATGCGAATGACCTTCTCTGGCCCGCGAGCAACCGTAAACGGTGCAACGCTGCAGTCCTTGGTCATATTTGCCTATGACCTGAAGGATTATGAAATCGCCGAATCGGGGTGGCCAAGCTGGTCGTCGCAGCGGTTCTTCGTCGCTGCCAAAGCCGAAGGTAGCACCGCTCTGAGCCGTGATCAGTTCCGCGTGCTGTTCCAGGCGCTTTTGGCGAATCGGTTCAAGCTGAAGTTTCACCGCGAGGCCAAGGAGATGTCGGGCCTCCTGCTCACGGTCGCGAAGGGTGGCCCGAAGATGAAGCTCAGCGCTCCGGATGCCGGGCCCACCATGAGCGCAGCCGGCTCGGACCACGCTGAGGAGACCTTTGCCGCCTGGACCATGGACCAGTTCGCGCGGCAGTTGACGTTCCATTTACACGAGCCTGTGCGCGACGGCACTGGACTTGCGGGCCGCTATGACTTCAAGCTCACTTGGTCCGATAACAACAGCGCTTACCCCAGCTTTTTTACCGCGCTGCAGGAACAGCTCGGCCTAAACCTCGAAAGGCACAAGGGGCCAGTTCAGATATTTGTCGTCGATAGTGCCAGTAAGCCTGTTGTGGAGTAGCCACTCGCGGTGGCGGCCGGCGCGTTCCCGCGTTCGCGGGATGCTGCGACTCCTTATGGGACACTCTCGACTCCGCGATGCTCCACGGTCGAACTCGGCCATCACACGGCTCATCCATCCACTGTGTACCATAACCTTGCGGTCTGCCCTCATACATCGCAATCCGATCTTCAAATACGCTGCGTGCCAAACCCGATCCCTGATATTCTGTGGCGTTGCAAAACTCTGTTGCAGAAATCAGGCAATCCACTTGACCGCATAGTCGCATTCGGTGAGACCGAGCCCGAGCGCGACGCCTGAGGAATTGCGCGTGTAGTCGCGAAAGCGGTTACCGACATTTTCGGGCCCATTTTGTGAATGCTTCGGTGAGAATATTTGGGACGGGAGGGAGGGAACGCCGGAGCCCTTCCGGCACCCGTTATTGCCGACGGCGTGAGATGATTGAAGCAGGCGGACTATATGAAAACTGCCGATTTCACAGTCGAACTGTCGAATGGCCAGATTGCCGTTCCACCTGAAATTGCGGCGCAGGTGGCGCCAGGAGAACAGATTCTGGTGACCCTATCGTGGGGCATCTCGGACGACGACGCCGGATGGCGGGCCGCCGGCCGGCGACGGTTTGAAGCCGCCTACGCAGACGACGACTCGGTATACGAATCGCTGACCCATGATCCTTCGACCCGGTGAAGTGGTCTTGATCAGGATCGGCTTCCATCAAACCTCAGGTGGGAAGGTGCGTCCGGCCGTAGTACTTCTCGACTCCGGCGATGAGGATTTCGTTGCCGCACCGGTGACCTCTCGTCCCCGAATTTCGGAGTTCGACGTGGCTGTGCAGCAGTGGCGCCAAGCCGGCCTGATTACAGCCTCGACGATTCGAGCTCACAAGTTGACCGTCCTGTCGAAGGACGAAATCTTACGCCGTCTTGGTGAACTTGCCGAGTCCGATCGAACCGCGTTGGCAGATTTGCTACGGCAGATCTTTTCTCTGGGTTCGTAGGTCTGGCCCGTCCGCGCCCTCTAGGTCACTTCAGGCATGACCTCGAAAAATCAGTGTTTCGTCAGGACCCACTCCACGCCGCCGATGACGGTGCGGCCGGGCATGGTGACTCCCTGAATCTCTTCGTAAGATGTGGCGGTGACGTTGGAGAACTGGAGGAAGGGGTGGAGTTGGCCGCGCGAGAGGCCGGCATAAATGTCCCATAGAGCGTAGGGGTCGCGGTCGCGGCGCTTCAGGACGCCGAGGCGCGAACGGCAGAGGAGGCCGTGGAAGTCGCCTTGCCAGGCCACCACTCCGGAATCGGTCGGGTAGTTGAAGGAGTACTTGGTGTAGCCGATGGGGACGGTGTCCTGCGTGCCCAGCATCCAGGTGTAGCGGAAGTCGATGGTTTGGGTGCGGGTGGCCACGAAGTGCAGAGCGCTTTCCACGCCGCTGAAGTTGAGGCTGTCGATATTGAGGGCCTGCCAGGGGGCGTCGGGCGAGGTGCGGTAGTAGTCTATGCCATTGCGCTCGCGCCGTTCAAAGACGGTGAGACTACCGCGGATGCGCGAGGAGGGAGTCCAATCGAATCCGCCGTCGTAGGTCCAGGCATGTTCGGGGAGCAGGTGCGGATTGCCCAGGTTGGCCGGATCCTCATAGTAAAGATCGGTGTAAGTGGGGACGCGAAAGGCGCGGCTGGCGGAGGCGCGGAACTTCAGCTACGGGAGAAATCCAGACACCGCCGGCGATGGTGGGACTGAACTCGCCGGAGACGCGGCGGTACACTTCTTCGCGCGCCGAGAGGGATAGAGAGAAGCGCTTCAACGCCCGGAAATCCACCGCGGCATAGGCCGCGCCGCGGCTGCGGGCATGGATTCCCAGGTTGTTGCTGACGATGGATTCGTGCAGGCCCTCGACGCCGTAAGAGACCGTGACGCCGGGGCGCGGAGTCTCGCGGCGGCGCAGGGCGGCCTGAAAGCTTTCATCGTGATGATGATTGGTGTAGACGGCCGGATCGTCACGCAGGAGCACGAACAGGTCGCTATGGCGGCGGTAGGCGAAGCTGGCGGTGGTCTTCTTACCGAGCGCCTGTTGCACGCCGGCCCACCAGGTCTTGGTGTTCTCCCAGGAGTTGTAGGGGCCGTAGAACTGGTCGGCGCCGAAGGGGTGGTCCATGTAGGCGAGCGTGACGTCGCGTGAAGCCCAGGCTGGTGAGCAGGTGAGTGGTGGAGGCGAACTGCAGGTTGCGATAGTCGCGGTCCGGCATGAAGCCCGAGGAAAAGTCGCGCGAGAAGGTGAGTTGCTGGGAGAGATTGCCGAAGCTGTCGGAGAGGGAGACGCGCTGCTGGTTGATGCCTTCGTTGCCCACCGCGGTTCGCAGGCGTAACTCCAGACCCTCGGGCGGGGCGGTGATGATGTTGATCACGCCGGCGGTGGCGTCGGACCCGTACATGCTGGACCCGGAACCGTGCAGGACTTCCACCTGGCTGATGGCTTCGAGGGGCACGGGGATGTCCATGTTGTGGTGGCCGCTCTGCACGTCGTTGAGGCGCAGGCCGTTGAGCAGGACGAGGGTCTGGCCGAAGTTGCCGCCGCGAATGGACACGTCGGTCTGCACGCCATCGGGGCTGCGCGCCTGGAGATCGAGCGAAGGGTCGAGGCGGAGCAGATCGGTGAGGGTATTGGCGACGAGATACATGCTCCGCGCCGGCAGCAGGGTGAGGGCGCGATCCATTTCATCGAGCGTGAGGGGTTCGAAGGTGCCGGTGACGACGATGGAATCATGCTGCACCTGTGGCTGGGGTTGTTGCTGAGCCAGGCAGAGGGAAAAAGAAAAGGGGAGTAAGAGCAGGGTTCCGGAGCGCAAGGCCTATTGTACCGATTATCATGTTTCGAGGGCGGAGGAGCTGGAATGAACTGGAACGATGCGGCCGAAGACTTCGTGAATGCGGTTCTGGCGGAGACGCCGCGGCCGGTGCGGGAAGCGACCGAATCGCAACTGCGCGGACTGGCGGAGGCGATGGCGGAAGAGGACGGCAAGAATCGCGTGGGCGTGGAGACGGTGATTGCGGCGTGGGTGCGGTCCACACCGGAGACGCTGCGGGCGGACCTGCCGCGCATGATGGAGAAGTTCGGGCTGGATCCGGCGGAGTACGGGCACTTGCTCGAGTAGGGGCCTGGTCTACAGCACGTGGTAGTAGCCGGCGCGCTCCAGGACTTCCACGGGGAAGCCGAAGAGGCCGGTGAGGGTGGCGGCCTGGAGGACCTCCCGCTTGGGGCCGTCGCAATAGACGCGGCCGGCGCGGATCAGGACCACGCGATCCATCTCCGGAATGATATCGGGCAGGTGATGGGTCACCATGAGGATGCTGATGCCGCTGCGCGCGAGTTTGCGGAGAATCTCGCGGAGTTCGTAGGTGGCGTGGAGGTCAAGGCTGCTGGTGGGTTCGTCGAGCACCAGGGCCTGCGGATCGTGGACCAGGGCGCGGGCGATGAGGATGCGGCGCGCTTCGCCGCTGGAAAGCTCGTTGGTATTGCGCGTGGCAAGGTGCGCGACTTCCAGCAGTTCCATGAGCGCGCGCGTCTTCTCTTCCATGGCCGGCGTGACTTCGTGATTGGGCCAGATGCCGACGCTGCCGAAGAAGCCGGAGAGAACGATTTCACAGGCGGAGTAATCGCGGGTGCACATCTGCATCCAATCGTTGGATACGATGCCGAGGTGGTTGCGAAGGTCGAACAGGTGCCAGTGTTCGCGGCCCATGATGCGCAGGCTCCAGGGTTCCGGTTTGAGACGCGGGTACAGCTCGCGGGTGAGTAGCTTGATGAAGGTGGATTTGCCGGAGCCGTTGGGGCCGAGGATGGCGACGTGTTCGCCCTGTGCAATGGAAAGGGTCACGCCATCGAGCACGATGCGGTCACCGCGCTGCACGGTGACATTGTGAAAGTCGAGGAGCGGAGTCAACTTTCCATTATGCTACCCGGAGCGCAACCATGGGATCGACTCGGGTGGCGCGGCGCGACGGGAGCCAGGCGGCCAGGAAGGCGGCGGCGAGCAGGAGGAGAGAGAGGGAAAGGAAGGTCGGCAAATCGGTCGGGGTCATGGCGAAGAGGAAGCCGGCCAGGACGCGGGTGAGCGCCAGCGCACCGGCGACACCGAGGATGACTCCGGCCAGGGCGATGCGCATGCCCTCGCCTACCACCATGCGGACGATGGCGCGCGGCTGGGCGCCCAGGGCGATGCGCACGCCCATTTCATGGGTGCGGCGGGCGACCGAGTAAGCCATCACGCCGTAGACTCCCACCAGGGCGATGACCAGCGCCAGGGCGGCGAAGGAGGCCAGCAGACCGGCGCGCCGGCGGCGTTCGGCCACGGTACCGGAAAGGCGCTGGTCCAGCGATTGGATATCGAAGAGCGGCTGGCCGGCCTCGATGGCGGCGACGGCTCGGCGCACGGCGGGAGCCAGGCGCGCGGGATCTCCGGACGAGCGGATCACGAAACTCATCCACGGGGTGGGGGCCTGCTGGTAAGGCAGGTAGAGCTCGGGCCAGGTTTTGTCGTCGAGTCCACGGTGGCGGATATCGGCGACCAGGCCGACGACGGTAGCGGGGCCTTTGGCGTCGTCGAGATTGACGCGGCGGCCCACGGGGTCGAGGTTGGGGAAAAGAGCGCCGGCCAGGGCCTGATTGAGGATGACGACGCGGGCGGCTTCGGCGCGGTCGCGGCCGTCAAAGTCGCGGCCGGCGAGAAGCGGAATGCGGAGGGCCGTGAAGTAGCCGGCGCTGATAGAGGCCGGAACCACGGCGAGGCTGGTGGGCGGCTGCCCTTCCCCGGAAATGCCGCTCATAAGGGATTGGAAGGTGGCGAGGGGGCTTTCATCGGTGACGGCGGCCTGCTCGACTCCGGGGATGGCCTGGATGGCGTCCAGGGCGCGGTGGAAAAACTCCGACTGGCGGACGGGACCATAGAGTTCGCGCGGCGAAAGGGAGACCTCGGCCAGGAGCACGTGATGCGGATCGAAACCGGGGTTGACGCGGAGCAGGGCGAGGAAGCTGCGCACCAGCAGTCCCGCGCCGATGAGGAGCACCAGTGACAGGGCAACCTGGGCGACGGCCAGCGCCGCGCGGAACCGAACCCCGCGCCGGTGCTGCATGGCATGCGCACCGCCTTCTTTCAGGGTGGTATTCAAGTCGAGCCGGGAGATTTTCAGAGCCGGCGCGAGACCGAACAGAATGCCGGTAGCCAGAGAGCAGAAGGCCGCGAAGCCCAGCACGTGGAAATCCACGGGGATGCGGTGCGGGACGGCATCCGGCATCACAAACGCGAGCGTCGAAGTAGCCGCATACATGAGGGCAATGCCGGCCACTCCGCCGCAGGTACCGAGGGCCAGGCTCTCCGCCAGAAGCAGGCGGACCAGGCGCGCGCGGGAAGCGCCGATGGCGGCTCGTAGGGCGAGTTCCCTTTCGCGGGAGACGGCGCGGGAGAGAAACATATTGGACACGTTGGCGCAGACGATCAGCAGGATGAAAGCGACCGCGCCCATCAGTACGGCGATGGCCGTGCGGGAACCGGCGGTGAGCTGATCCTGAAGCGGCACGACGCGGGCATGCGCGACGGCGTGATAGGTGGACCACGGCCCGGGGTAGGCGCCGTCCATGCGCCGGGCGAGGAGTTCCAGATTGGCCCGCGCGGAGGCGGGAGTGGCGCCGGGCTTGAGGCGTCCGATGACGCCACCGAGGAGTCTCATACCGCGACCGGGGACGGAACTTTTGGCGTCTACCGCGTCAGGCACCCAGATGGCGGTGCCGGCGCCGCCGGGATCGAGGAAGCCTGGCGGCATGACTCCCACGATCGCGAAGGGCACACCGTTGAGATCGACGGATTGGCCGAGGACGAGGTCTCCCTTGAAGTAGTCGCGCCAGAGGGCATCGCTCAGGATGGCGGCGCGAGCGTCCTGGGGCGCGAAGGCCCGGCCTATCCGCGGCTGGACGCCGAGCATGGTGAAGAAGCCGGGCGTGACGTGACCGGCGCGGACGCGTTCGGCGGGACGGTTGCCGGCGGTGAGGTTCACACCGATGGCGATGCCATAGGCTTCCAGATGCTCGAAGGCGGTGCTCTGACGCCGCCACGAGGCGTATTCGGGAATGAACATCTGATCGCGTTTGAACCTGGGGAAGTATTCGGAGGCCCAGACCAGGCGTTCGGGATGGGGATACGGCAGGGGCCGGAGGAAGACAGCGTTCAGCACGCCGAAGATGGCGGTATTGGCTCCGATGCCCAGCGCGAGGGTGACGATGGCGGCAGCGGCGAAGGCGGGGCTGCGGCGCGTGGCGCGGAGGGAGTAGCGTATATCGGCGAGGGCGGATTCCAGCCAGAGCGTGCCGCGGGCGCGCCTGGAACTTTCGTGGTTCATGGCCTGTCTTCGCCTTGTGACACGGCGGCGTGCCGCCTTGTGGCACGGCGGCGTGCCTGGAGGGTGGCGTTGAGATGGCCGAGGCTGGCAAACTGGCCGGCGAATTCGGCGCTGCGCGGCGGCGGCACTTTGCGGCGGGGGTCGAAATCGCGGCGGCGGAACAGGTCTGTGGCGGCGATGACGGCGGTTCCCATGGGGCGGTATTCGTAGGTGCCCTGGGCCCAGGCCAGTTCTTCGTCAAACCACAGGTAGAAACCCATGCACCTATGGTAAAACGGGGGCGCTCACTTCCTCGATGGCATCGAGGAGTTGGCCTCCATGGAATGGCTTCTGGAGGACGCGGCAATGTTCGAAGCCATCGGTAGCCTCCGGATCCGGGCAGGAGGTGGTGTAGACCAGCGGGATGGACGCGGCAACGGAGCGGAACGCCGCGGGGGTATTCGTGATCAGGGCTTTGACATGCTGGCCGGAACTGATGAAATTGGCAACTTCGCGCGGGTCCACTTCGGCGGTGCGATGACCCGCCCGGGTGAGAACCGTACGCATGAAAGCGCGGATAAACGAGTCTTCGACGATGACTACCAAACCGGAATCCAATTGTGAGAGCATTGCGCAACGCAGTCGCGTCCGACCGCGCGGCCTGACACACACCGCCAGGGTAATTTCAGTTTGAAGCAGTAAGCGAATAAGTACAATCCCCCCAAATGAGAGAGGGGGGGAACTGAAATGAGGGGAAGCAACAATAGGCCGTTACGTTACGGGTTCGCTCTCCAGCAGCAGGAAAAGCCTGGCCCATCGGGAGAAAACTTGTTGGGAAAGGCGACGTAGATTTTCCTTATTCTTTTTTGGGTCAAGCGGCGAGGATAATTCCTTCACATCGCCGCAGTTTTCGTCATGCGTACACCAGTCCGCAATCATTTCGGGAGTTACTTCCAGATGAAACTGAAATCCATATAAAACATTTCCTATATGAAATGCCTGATTGCGGCAGAGCGCGGAGGAAGCCAGGGGAACGGCGCCGGCGGGGAGGTCAAACGTCTCGCTGTGCCAGTGGAAGAGTTCCTGTGGACTCTCTACACCGCCGAGCAGGGGGTCCTGCGCGGCGGCTTGGGTGAAGTGGACCGGATACCAGCCGATCTCTTTTTCGGCGTTGCGATAGACGCGCGCGCCCATGGCTTTGGCGATGAGTTGCGCTCCAAGGCAGATGCCGAGCACGGGCTGGCGCCGGGCGGCGGCCGCGGCGATGATTTCCAGTTCGCGCCGGAGGTAAGGCAGGTCGTCATTGACCGACATGGGGCCGCCCATGAAGATGAGGGCGGGATACGAGGCGGGGTCGGGGCATGAGCGGCAGGTCGTGGTAGAGATCGGCATAATCGATCTGGACGGAATAGGGCTCCAGGGCGGAACGAATGAGGCCGATATCTTCGAAGGGGACGTGACGGAAGACCAGGACGCGCATTACTGGGCGGGAGTGCCGGTCTGGGCCACCTGGAAGTGGCTGAGGCTGTCGGCGTATTTCGAGATGCCGCGGTAGAGGGCTTCGGCGAGTTTCTGGCGGTAATCCGGCTTCTTCAGCAGTGCCTCTTCGCGGGTGTTTGTGAGGAAGCCGATTTCGGCGAGGATGGAGGGCATGTTGGCGCCAATGAGCACGACGAAGGGCGCCTTTTTAACGCCGCGATTTCTTTCAGTGGGAAAATTCTTCGTCGAAAAAGCGAACAGGGACGCCTGCACGCGGCTGGCGAATTCCTTGGACTCTTCGGATTTATCGTGGAGGGTGATTTTCTGGACGAGGTCGCGCAATTCGAAAATGGATTTGTCGGAGGTGGCGTTTTCGCGCGAGGCGACGTCGGCGGCATCTTTGCTGCTTGGAAAATTCAAATAATACGTCTCCACGCCGGTAATGCGCGGTACCGGCGAGGAATTGGCGTGGATGGAGATGAACAGGTCGGCCTTCTTTTCGTTGGCCAGGGCGGTGCGTCCTTCGAGCGGGATGAAGGTATCGTCTTTGCGGGTATAGACGACTTCGGCGCCCATGTGATCTTCCACCAGTTTGCCCAGGCGAAGGGCCACATCGAGGACGAGCTCTTTTTCCACCAGGCCGCGTGGGCCATGGGTGCCTTCGTCGTGGCCGCCGTGACCGGGGTCGATGACGATCCGGTTAATCTTCAGACCGAGGGCGCGGACCAGGGAGGTATCGCCGGTGCTGGTGTGATGGGCCGCCTTGCCTTCCTCCGTGAGAGAGGGAGCGGGTTTGGAGCTAGGCGCCGCCGCGGGTGGGGCCGGGGTTGGAGCCGTCGGCGCCGGACCGGGAGATGCCGGAGCCTGAGCGACGGTTCCCAATTCGCGATTTGGACGGCTCAGCGGTGACCGCCTCACCGACATCGACCTTGATGGCCGCTGGCGGCTTGACGGCCGGAGCCGCTGGAACAGCGGCGGGTGGTGGCGCGGGCAAGAGCTTGGGAGTGACGGGTGATTTCGGGCGCTGCCGGAGCGGCCACAGGAGTCACGAGCGGCGGCGCGGTGGGGACGGACGGCGCAGTGCCCATGGCTCGAAGTTCAATTATGAGCCGGTTGGGAGCGCTGATCTGCGAGGTGGTGACTTCGACGGCATCACCGAGGTCCAGAACCACGCGCGTGACGCCGGGAACGGTTTCGGCCACGCGGACGCGCGTGCAGCAGTTTGTCGTCGACGGTTTCGGTGTAGAAGACTTTCTTGTCGAAGTGCGGGCGGCTGTTGAGAATATCGAAATAGATGCGCTCGGGCTCGTGAAGGCGGTCGCTGCGGTATTGAAAGTCGCCCGAGACTTCCACGGCGACCCGGGTGACCTCGCCGAGGTTCCAGTGCCGGACGGCGCTGACGGTGCGAGGCTGCGCGCGGTCGGTCTGAGCGACCAGCAAAGGGACCGTAACCATCAGCGCAGCGAGCAGTTTCATAAAGTCATCGCGACACGTAGCGCACCGCCCCATCGGCATCCACGACTTCCTGAACGTGAGTGGGGCCGGGACGGAGGGGGCGCAGGTTGGGCCGCGGGTGGAGGCGCCTTTTGCGCCTGCGCGGCGGAGCCAGTTTCTCCAGGTTATTCTTCACCTGGACGACGTAGTTTTGGGTTTCCGGGAATGGCGGGATGCCATTATATTTCGCCACGGCCGCCTCGCCCGCATTGTAGGCGGCGAGGGCCAGCGGGTAGTCGCCGTTGTACAATTCCAGCAGATATTTCAGGTAGCGGGCGCCGCCTTCGATGTTCTCCTGGGGATCGAAGACGTGGTCCACGCTGAACCGCCGGGCAGTGGAGGGCATCAACTGCATCAAGCCGAGCGCGCCTTTGGGGGAAATGGCGTAGGGATTGTAGTTACTTTCCGTCTTGATGACGGCATGGATCAACTGCGGAGAAAGGTCGTGGCGGGCGGCGACGGTGGCCACGAGTTCGTTAGGCCGGTGGGTATGGGCGTTCCGGCGCGGCGGAGGCGGGCGGGATTGTGCGCGGGTTCACGGCGCGGGCGCTGACACGACGCTGCGGACCAGCCTTCCGGTACGGGAATCCGACGCGGACGACACTGATCATCCGCGCGGGTGCCCTTCCGGACTGGCGGCCCAGGTACTCGCTGCCATAAAAACGCTCATACTGAGTGTAAAACAAAATCTGGCAAAAATGTTTTTGGTCTTCATTATAGGCCAAAGTCGTTCATTTTGCGAGCCCTACAGGAATTCCCCGTAAGCTCTGATGGTATCATTTCTCTGTGAAGCGAGCGGGATTCGTGCTGGTGGGGGGCCGGAGTTCGCGCATGGGGCGTGACAAAGCGTACCTGCCCGTTTCCGGCGGAATTCTGGTTACTCGCGTAGCCGGGGCGGTCGAAGCCGCGGCCGGGAACGTGGCACTGGTTGGCGACCCGGAGCGGTATGCGGACCTGGGTTATCCGGTGGTTGCGGACCGTTACCCCGGGCAGGGTCCGCTGGGCGGAATCCTGACGGCACTCGGAGAGAAGGCGGCCGAGTGGAACCTGATCGTGGCCTGCGACATGCCGGGCTGACCGCCGGCTTGCTGGCGGCCCTGCTCGATGAAGCCGAGCGTAAGTCGCTGGATATATTGCTCCCGGAGACGGAAAGCGGGATGCCGGAGCCGCTCTGCGCGGTCTACCACCGCGATGCCCTGGCGCCGCTCGAGAGGGCCTTCGCGGGCGGCATCCGCAAGGTGACGGCGGCTTTCGACGGCCTTCGCGTGGCGCCGCTACCCGGTAAAAGAAGTGGCTTGCTTTCAGAATCTGAATACTCCCGAGGATTGGGCTGGATATGCCGCAGGATGATCCGTACCCGCACTATATAGAGTTCCGGCACGTCTATAAGACGTTCGATCACCCGGTTTTAGTCGATTCGAATTTCAACGTCAACCCGGGCGAGACGGTGGCGATCATCGGGCGCAGCGGCGTGGGAAAGTCGGTGACGCTGTCGCACATTATGGGATTTCTGAAGCCGGACAGCGGCCGGATCATTGTGGGCCACGAAGACGTCACGGATTTTTCGGAATCGGAGATGCGGCGCATCCGGAGGAAAGTGACCATGGTGTTCCAGTCGGGCGCGCTGTTCGATTCGCTGACGGTGGCGGAGAACGTGCTGTTTTCGCTGGAACTGCGGGAAGACTACGACGCCAAGAACAAGGCGGACGTGGTGAACGGACTGCTGGAGGTGGTGGACATTGCGGAGTGGGCCAACTCCTACCCGTCGGACCTCTCGACCGGCTATAAGCGGGCGGTGGCCATCGCGCGGGCGCTGGCGGCGCAGCCGCAATGCATGTTGTACGACGAACCGACCACGATGGTGGATCCGATCATGAGCGACCATCTGGGAGACCTGATGGTGCGCCTGAAGCGGCAGTTGAGACTCACCAGCGTGGTGGTGACGCACGATCTGGATCTGATGTACAAGGTGGCCGACAGGGTCGTGTTCCTGTACGAGGGCACGGTGATTTTCTTCGGACCGGTGGGGGATCTGGAGAAATCGGAGCATCCGCATATTCGGGAGTTTCTGGAGATGGACCGGGTGGTTCGGGTGTAGTGGGGGGGCGGGGATTCACCACGAAGGCACGGAGGACACGGAGAAAGCACGGAGAGAGGCGGGGATTTTGACGCGGAGGCGCAGAGCAAAACGCGGAGAAAAGATTCCGACCTGATTCGTTTCGATTTTCTCCGCGTCTTCCTCAGCGCCTCCGCGGCTCCGCGATGAAAAGCTCAAGCCTCTTCCCGGGGTCTGCGGAGGAAGAGGCGGAGAAGAGAGTGGAGGTGGGAGTTTATGAAGTTGCAGCGATATTTGAGCCGGCGGGGTTTTTTGGGGGCTTCGGCGGGGGCTTTGGTGGCGGCGGAGCGGTTGTTTGGGGAACCGGCGGATGCTCCGAAGAAGCCGAATGCGGATCTGGAACGGTTGGGCGGGGTGGCTTTGGCGGAGGCGAAAAAGGCCGGGGCCACTTATGCCGACATCCGCATCAACCGGTATCGGAACCAGTTTTCGGGTTACCGGCTTTCGCCGGAGCGGGGCGGGACGAAGACGGATGAAGTTCCGTTCGTGACCGATCAGGCGAGCTTCGGATTCGGAGTGCGCGTGATTGCGGCCGGGCAGTGGGGCTTTGCGGCGTCGCCGCTGGTGACGGCGGAAGAGATCGCGCGCATCACGCGCGAGGCCGTGGTGGTGGCGAAAGCGAATGCCGTGCTGCAGGCCAGCCCGGTGCAACTGGCGCCCACGAAGAAATACGTGGACCGGTGGACGTCGGCCTATCAGAAAGATCCGTTCGGCGTGCCGGTGGAGGAGAAGCTGGAACTGATCCACGGCGCGACCGTGAGCATGAAGAAGGATCCCGAAGATCATGATGGCCCTGGGATTCCTGGGGTTCCGCGCGGAGGATAAGTACCTGGCGACCAGCGAGGGCTCTTCCATCCAGCAATACATCGTGCAGGTGTTTCCGCTGCTGATGGCCAACGCGGTGGACATGCAGAAGGGCATTTCGCGCAGCCGCAGCTACCAGACTCCGCCGGTGACGGCGGGGTGGGAGGCGATTACCAAGGCGAACCTGGCGGAGAACGCTCCGCGGATTCGGGAAGAGGCCCTGGAGCACCTGGCCGCGCCGCCGGTGACGCCGGGCAAGAAGGACCTGGTGCTGCTGCCGAGCCATTTGTGGCTGACGATTCACGAATCGCTGGGCCATTCGACGGAGCTGGATCGCGCTTTGGGTTACGAGGCCAATTTCGCCGGCACCAGTTTCATGACGATCGACAAGATGGGCAAGTACAAGGTGGGCAGCGACCTGATCACGGTGTATGGCGACCGGACGATTGCCGGCGGCCTGGCGAGCGTGAAGTATGACGACGACGGGGTGCTGACCACGAAATTCCCGATCATCGAAAAGGGCATTTTCAAGCATTACCAGACCATTCGCGACCAGGCGCACCTGGTGGGCGAGACCGAATCGCGGGGCTGCTGCTACGCCGATTCGTGGAGCAGCGTGCCGTTCCAGCGGATGCCGAATGTGTGGCTGGAGGCGGGTCCGCGCGCAGTGACGCCGGATTCGCTGATTGCGGGGGTGGACGACGGGGTTCTGATCGAAGGGGAAGGCAGTTTTTCGATCGACCAGCAGCGCTACAACTTCCAGTTCGGCGGCGATGCGTTCTGGCAGATCAAGGGAGGCAAGAAGGCCGGGATGATTTCGCGCGTAGCCTACCAGGCGAAGACCAGCGAATTCTGGAACAGTTGCGACGGGATTGCGGGGCCGGCGTACTGGCAGCAGTTCGGCAGTTTCAACGACGGCAAAGGCGAGCCGGAGCAGATCAATGCGGTGAGCCATGGATGCTCGCCGGCGCGCTTCCGGCAGGTAAATGTGTTGCTGACCGATTAAGGAGGATTGCCATGCTCAGCCAGAAAGACGCAAAAAATCTGATCGACCAGGCGATTGGCTACTCCAAACTGCCGCAGTGCCAGGTGGACGTTTCCTGGACGGAGGACGCGTTCATCCGCTACGCCAACAACGGGATTACGACCTCGGGCTATCGCATCACGCAGCAGATTTCCATCAGCAGCGTGACCGACGACAAGCGCGAGGGTAACGCGGTGGTCACCGAATTCGGCGAGGACGCGCTGAAGCGCGGCGTGGAGCAGGCCGAGGACCTGGCGCGCATTTCCAAACCGAATCCGGAAGACATGCCGGCTCTGGGTCCGCAGAAGTACCTGACCTTGAGCAATTACGACAATTACACCGCGGCGGCTCGCGGGGACGCCATGATTCCGCACGTGAAGGCGGTGATCGAGGCCGCGAAATCGGGGAAGCTGACGGCGGCGGGCTTCATTCAACGTTCGGCGAATGCGGTGGCGGTGGGGAACAAGGCGGGGCTGTTCGGGTACCACACGTACACGGATTGCAGCCTGACGAACACCATGCGGACGGACGGCGGGAAGAGCTCGGGCTGGGCGTCGCAGACGTCGGTCACATTAAAGGATGTGAACGGCGAGGCGGTGGGACGCATTTCCGCGGAGAAGGCGGCGCGCGGCGCCGGCAAGAAGAGGAGCCTGGATCCGGGAAAGTACACGGTGATTCTGGAAGCGGCCGGGGTGAGCGACCTGATGGGGTTCCTGGCGGGCGATTTCGGCGCGCGCGGGGCGGAACAGGGGCAGACCTTCCTGGCAAGAAGGGAGGCGGGACGCACGTGGGCGAAAAGATGTTCCCGGACTACATCACGCTGCGCAGCGATCCGCTGGACACCAAGCTGGCCACCACGCCGTGGGGACCTTCGCTGTTGCCCAACCAGCGCATTTCGTGGATCGAAAAGGGCGTCGTGAAGAATCTGTACTACGACCGCTACTGGGCGTCGAAGGCGGGCAAGGAGCCGACTCCGGCGCCGGGCAACGTGGTGCTGGACGGGCAGGCGCACACGGTGGAAGAACTGATCGCGTCGGTGGATCGCGGATTGCTGATTACGCGGCTGTATTACATCCGGTCGTTGCAGCCGCAGACGCTGCAATTGACGGGGCTGACGCGGGATGGCGTGTTCCTGGTGGAGAAGGGGCAGGTGACCGACGCGGTCAACAACTTCCGCTGGAACGAGAGCCCGGTGCGGGTGTTGCAGAACACGAAGATGCTGGGCCGGCCGGCGCGCGCTCAAGGGTCGGAGACCGGGTCGTCGATTGTGCCGGCGATTGTGGTGGCGGATTTCAATCTGGCAAGTGTGAGCGACGCAGTTTAGGATCAGTTGAGAGACGCGGAACATCGAGTAGCGTCTGGAGCGGCGCCAATTTCGGAGCTGCCGGAGCAGTCTGCTCTATGGAGGTTGCACAACTGGATTCAACAGCGAAGCTGAGTGATCTCAAGGACGAGTTTCTTGCCACGAGCACCCAATCGATGCCGATTGCAGGCATCGTCTACTGGTCCATCGTCGCGGTGGCCGCACTCTACGTGCCTCCGAATCAACTGTGTTACATCGTTGGATTTGGAAGCGGTTTGATTTTTCCGTTCGGCGCTCTGATTGACCTCTTGAGGGGCCGGAAGATGAAAAAAGTGAACCCAGGGAATCCTGTGGCCCAGCTCTTCTTCCAATCGCTGGGGCTGGTCGCTTTGCTCTGGCCGCTTGTTATCATCGCCGCGATTCTTGCGCACAGTGCAAACCTGATTGTCCTCGGCGGAGCGATTTTGATGGGCCTCATCTGGATTCCATATGGCTGGGCAGCCGGTGATCCCGTTGGATTACAGCACGCTATTGCGCGCTCGATCCTCAGTTATGCATGTTTCCTCTTCGCGCCTGAACCGTACAAAGCCACAGCGATCAGCGTCGCAGTTCTGCTCTGCTACACGTACAGCCTCATCAGAATGCGAAAAGCATAAAAAGCAATCCAGCCCGCTTCCGCTATGACGCGTCAAGAATCAGACATTGTTGTACGATGAAACAAAATATGCGGATTCAGGATATCCGGGCCACCACGGTGACAGTACCGCTGGAAGCGCCCCTGCGCCATGCCAATGGCTGCCATTGGGGCCGGTTCGTGCGCACCATTGTGGAAGTGGAAACCGATAACGGCATCATCGGGCTGGGCGAAATGGGCGGCGGCGGGGAATCGGCCGAGGCGGTCTTTCGCGCCATGAAATCGTATCTGGTGGGCCGCGATCCGGTGCGCCTGGAAGAGATGCGGTTCCTGATCGCCAACCCCACCGCCTCGCTGTACAACAACCGGACGCAGGTGCTGGCGGCGCTCGAATTCGCGTGCCTCGATATCCTGGGGCAGGCGTGGGGCGTGCCGGTTTGCGACATTCTGGGCGGGCGGCTGCGTGACCGCGTGCCGTTCGCGGCGTATTCGTTCTTCCGCTATCCGAATCCGCAAACGGGGCGCGGCGAGGTCCGCACGGTGGAGCAGGTGATTGAAAACATCCGCGCGCTCAAGCAGCGCTTCGGTTTCACGACGCACAAGGTGAAGGCGGGGGTGTTCCATCCGGATTACGAACTGGAAGTCTACCGCGCGGCCTGCGCGGCATTTCCGGGCGATTCGCTGCGTTTCGACCCCAACGCGCGTCTGGAGCACCGAGCAGGCCATACGTTTCGGACAGGGCATCGAAGGGCTGCGCAACGACTACCTGGAAGACCCGGTCTACGGGCTGAACGGCATGCGCCGCACGCGGCAGATGGTGCGCGTTCCGCTGGCCACCAATACCGTGGTGGTGAACTTCGAGCAACTGGCGGCGAACGCGCTCGATCCGGCGGTGGATGTGATCCTGCTGGATACCACCTTCTGGGGCGGCATCCGGGCCTGTGTGAAGGCGGCGGCCGTTTGCGAGACGTTTCAACTCGGGGTGGCCGTGCACTCCTCGGGCGAGTTGGGGATTCAACTGGCGACCATGCTGCACCTGGGCGCGGTGATTCCCAATCTCTCCTTCGCCGCCGACGCGCATTATCACCATCTGACCGATGACATTATCGAAGGCGGCCTGCTGCCCTACGAGAACGGATCCATCCGCGTGCCCGTCACGCCCGGACTGGGTGTCAAACTCGATCGCGAAAAGCTGAGAGAGTATAGTGAACTGTATCGCCGCCTGGGAGGGTATCCCTACGACCAGGACCCGGGGCGGCCGGGCTGGACGCCGATCGTGCCCAACGACCGGTGGGCCGATCCGAAGGATGACCGGACGCCTCCCATACCGTATTGAGAGGAATCAACAACCGGCTCACGCGGCAACCATCGAATAAACGAAAAGTACGATTACCGCTCCCACCAGAGCCATCAGGAAACCGGCTGGATGGCCTTCCTTATATAGGCCGGCCTTTTGACCGATGAAGCCTCCGAGCCAGGCACCCACCAAGCCTAGAATCATCGTCAGGATCAGGCCCATGTGCTGCCGGCCCGGCATTACAGCGCGAGCCAGAAGGCCAATGACGAGTCCGAAAATCGCGTGTCCGATCATGTGCAGCATCGCTGAAAAAGCTCCTTTCTCAAGAACTTCGGAGGTCAGATGGTGATACCGCTACTGAACGCACGAAGATGGGCCGGTGGCGCGCGGCGGTTTTCCCTGGCACAATCGAACAACGAGTACACGTTCGAAAGGAGTTTAGCCATGAGGCGCTTCATCGTCACCATGATCGTGTTTGTGATGGCCGCGTTCGCGGCCGATATATCGGGCAACTGGAAGGGCACCGCCGAAGGTCCCCAGGGCAACCTGGAGCGTAGCTTCGTCTTCAAGGTGGATGGCACCACGCTCACCGGCGAGACCACCAGCGAAATGCTGGGCAAGAGCACCATCGCCGATGGCAAGGTGGATGGCGACACCATCTCGTTCAGCATTACCGCCAGCATGGGCGGGAACGAACTGAAGCTGAACTACAAGGGCAAGGTGACCGGAAACGAAATCCAATTGACCAGCGAGATGCAAGGCGGCCCGGGCGGCCAGCCCATCACCTGGCATCTGAAGAAGCAGTAGGACGGTACCCAACGCGCCGGATCCAGACCGCAACCAGGGTTGTGCCGATGAGGATGAGGGCCGCGGTGAGACCGACCCAGATGCCCACGACTCCGCGGTGCAGCGGGTAGCACAGGACGTAAATCACCGGCAGGCCGAGGGCCCAGTAACCCACCAGGTGGGCGAGCATGGGGGAGCGTGTGTCTCCCAGGCCGCGGAGCGCGCCGGTGGAGACGATCTGGAATCCATCGAACAGTTCGAAGAGGGCGGCGATACGGACCAGGACGGCTCCTGAGGCAATCACGGCGCTATCGGCGATGAAGAAGCGCACGATGGAGCGCGGCGCCAGCGCCATGGCGATTCCGGCGGTCCCCATGAAAAGCGTGCTCAGCAGCAGCGCCGTCCAGCCGGCCACCGCGACGCCGCGCGGATCTTTGCGGCCCACCGCCTGTCCCACCCGCACGGCGGCGGCGGAACTGATGCCGAGGGGCACCATGAAGGTAGTGGCGATCACCTGCACGGCGATGCTGTGAGCCGCCAGGGAGACCTCGTCCAGCGTGGCGGCCAGCACCGTAACGATGCCGAAGACTGCCCCTTCGAACAGGATCTGCAAGGCCGCCGGCAGTCCCAGCAGGGCCAGTTGCCGGATGCGCGCCGTGTCGGGGCGCCAGGACATGGCAAAGAGCAGGTTGCCGCTTCTGGCTTCGTGGCGAAGCACGGCGGCCAGCAGCACCAGAGCCATGTAGAGCCGCGAGACGGAAGTGGACCAGCCCGAGCCCTCCAGCCCCATGGCGCGAAAGCCCCAGTGGCCGTACATGAGCAGCCAGTTTCCAAAAATGTTGATGAGGTTGGCGGAGACCACGGCGAACATCACCGGTTTCACCACGTCTATGGCCTGCAGGTAGCGCCGCAAAGCAGCGTAGAACATCAGGCAGGCAACGCCCCAGAGCAGGGCCCTGATGTAGGGCACCAGCAGTTCCATCACGTGGGGATTGGTGCCGGCGGCGCGCAGTACGGGCATGAGCGCCAGAATGGGCAGGGACGTAACCGGCGCGAGGGCGAGACCGAGCCACAGGCCGGCGATCAGACTGCGGCGGGCCTCCAGCGGGTTGTTGGCGCCGTGCGCCTGGGCGACCAGCGTATCCATGCCAAGGAGCATGCCCGTGCCGGCGATCACGATGGGGTAGAAGATCATGGTGCCCAGGCTGCCCGCGCCGAGCGCCGCGGCGCCCAGGCGGCCGGCCATGATGCTGTCCACCATTCCCATGGACATCCAGGCAAGCTCCGCCAGCACCAGCGGTGTGGCCAGGCGCAGCATGGGACGGAACTCGCGGCGGAGATCGAAGAGCGGAAGCATGGGCGGCTCAGGCTTTGGGATGCGCCTTGTCGTAGACCGCCATCAGGTCCGTGAGGGAGACCTGCGTGTACTTCTGCGTGGTGGAAAGGCGCGCGTGGCCCAGCAGTTCCTGGATGGCGCGCAGGTCCGCGCCATCGGCCAGCAGGTGGGTGGCGTAGGCGTGGCGGAAAGCTGTGCGGATGCATGGAGGGATCGCCGGACAGGAGCGTGGCGTAGAGCTTGACGATCATGCGGACGCCGCGGTCGGTCAGTCGGTCGCCCCGGTGATTGAGGAACACGGCCTGTTCGTCGCGCACCACGGGACGTTCGGCCAGATAGCGCTCCAGCGCGTCGGCGGCCTTGCCCGGAATGGGCACCTGCCGTTCTTTGCGGCCCTTGCCGCGGACGCGCAGCCAGTGCTCGGAGCGGTCCATATCTTCCAGGTTCAAACCAACCAGTTCGCTGACGCGCAGGCCGCAGCCGTAGAGCAGCTCGAAGATGGCGCGGTCGCGAACCGGGAACGGCCGCTCGAGTTCGATCGGCGCCCACGCCATCGATCAGCGTGTTGACCTGCTCGGCGGTCATCACATCGGGAAGCTTTTTGGGCGCTTTGGGTGTGCGCACCAGGCGCGCCACGTTGAATGGCACCACGCCTTCGCGCGGCATAAAGCGGAAGAGGCCGCGCACGGCGGCGAGTTTGCGCCGGATGGTGACGGGGTCGAGCTTCTGTCCGTAGAGCCAGGCCAGCCACTCGCGCAGAGTCAGCAGGTCGATGGCGGCCGGCTCGGGCGGCGCGAGCTCCGGCGGCGACAGGTAGTCGAGAAACTGGTGCAGATCGGCGAAGTAGGCCTCGATGGTGTGGGGGGACGACGCCCGCGCGCGCCAGTTCGGCGAGGTACCGGTCGATCTGGCGCGGCCAGTTCAGACATGGACCTGGAGATACTCCTCGAGCGCCGCGTGCGCGCGGCGGCAGACTTCGGCGTGGCGGGCCTGCTTATCGCGGCGCAGCCTGTGGCGGGTGGCTTCGTCGAGCTGCGGGCAGCAGGTCGAAGGTGATGTTGGCGGGCTGATAATCGGCCGGGTCGGCGCCGGAGATGTAATGGCAGAGCGAGCCGAGCGCGGTCTCGCGCGGCAGGGGACGGGGCTGCTCGCCGGCGTGCGAGCGCGGCGGCATGCATGCCCGCCATCAGCCCGGTGGCGATGGCTTCCACATAGCCTTCCACGCCGGAGATCTGGCCGGCGAAGAACACTTCAGGCCGCGTGCGCAATTGCAGCGTGGGCGTCAGCAGCGCGGGCGCGTTGATGTACGTGTTGCGGTGGATCTGGCCGAAGCGCAGAAACTCGGCGTTCTCCAGGCCGGGGATCAGCCGCAGGATGCGCGCCTGCTCGCCGAATTTCAAATGGTTCTGGAAGCCCACCAGGTTGAAACTCTGCGGCGCGCAGGTTCTCCTGCCGCAACTGCACCACGGCCTAGGGCCGCTTGCCGGTGCGCGGATCGGTCAGCCCCATGGGCTTCATGGGGCCGAAGCGCAGGGTGTCGCGTCCGCGCCGCGCGATCTCTTCGATGGGCAGGCAGGCTTCGAAGTACGGAGTGCGGTCCTCTGCGAATGTGGGCGGTCACGTTCTGCGCGTTCAGCAGTTCGTCGACGAAACGCTCGTACTGCTCGCGGTCGAACGGGCAGTTGAGGTAATCGTCGGTGCCGTCGGTGGATTTGCCGTAGCGCGAGGCCCAGAAGGCGATGCCGGTGTCGACGGTCTCGGCATCGACGATGGGGCTGATGCTGTCGTAGAAGAACAGGCGGCCGGAGCCGGTCAGGCGCGCGATCTCCCCGGCCAGCGCTTCGCTGGTGAGCGGGCCGGTGGCGATGATGACGATGGCGTCTTCGCGGAAGCGCGGTCACTTCCTCGCGGCGCAGTTCGATGAGCGGGCTCGTCGGCGATGGCGGCGGTGACGTCTCCGGAGAAAAGCGTCGCGATCGACCGTGAGGGCATGGCCGCCGGGCACGCGCGCCTTTTGCGGCCGCGCGCGAGCAGCAGCGAATCGAGGCGCCGCAGTTCCTCCTTGAGCAGCCAGGGCGCGGTAGAGAGCGATTCGCTCTTGAGCGAGTTGCTGCAGACCAGTTCCGCGAGCCGGCCGGTCTGGTGCGCGGGCGTACGGCGCACGGGCCGCATCTCGTGCAGCACAGCGGGCACGCCCCGGCGCGCAATCTGCCACGCGGCCTCGGAGCCCGCCAGTCCGCCGCCGATGATGTGAATGGGTGCGTTCAACCTTCCAGCATACAGGGTAAGATCGGAGCATGGACCTGAGCCTGGAACGTATCTTCCTCAACCATTCCATCGAGAAACTGAACCAGTATACCGGCCGGATCGAAACGTGCCTGAAAATGCTCCCCGAGGAGCAGATCTGGGCGCGCGGCAATGCGAATGAAAATGCCATCGGCAATCTGGTGCTGCATTTGTGCGGGAACGTGCGGCAGTGGATCGTGGCCGGGGTGGGGAATCGGCCGGATGTCCGGGAGCGCGACAAGGAGTTCGCGGCGACCGGCGGGGTGCCGGCGGCTGAGTTGATGGCGCGGCTGCGAGCTACCGTGCAGGAGGCAGCGGCGACCATCGAGCCGCTCACCAGCGCCCGCCTCGCCGAGCCGCTGTGCATACAAAAGTATGATGTGACGGTGATGGAGGCGATCTACCACGTGGTGGAGCATTTTTCGATGCACACGGGGCAGATCCTGTTTGCCACCAAGATGTTGACAGGGACGGACTTGGGGTTCTACCGGCACCTCAGCAGCGCGGCGGCGGCCAGAAGTGAAGTTATTCCGTAAAGCGCCGCGGATAGAGGGACTCACCGTACCAATACAACTGCACAGGCGACGCAACATTTGATAATATTAGGATGCCGAAAGGCGCAACTCCTTTTATGCCTGCTAGTTTGCCCTTGGCGCTCCTGGCGAACACTTCTGCTACCCAGAAGTTGATCCAGCGGCTGAGCGATAACACGTTCGCGGGAATCCACCAGTTGGCCTGGTTCGACTGGGCCATGCTGGTTCCTTACTTCGCCATCCTGATTGTCCTTTCGGTCTATGGCATTCACCGGTACGAGATGATTCGCACCTATTTCAAACACCGCAAGAAGGCAGTAAGCGAGCCGCCGCAGCGGTTTGCCAAGCTCCCGCCGGTGACCATCCAGCTTCCTCTCTATAACGAACGGTACGTGACGGAGCGGCTCATCGAAGAGGTGCTGAAGATCGAATATCCCAGGGAGTTGCTGCAGATCCAGGTGCTGGACGATTCCACCGACGATACCGCTCCTTTCGCCGAGGCGCTGGTGGAACGGTACCGCACCATCGGTTACCCGATTGAGTATCATCACCGTTCCAACCGGCATGGATACAAGGCGGGCGCGCTGCAGGAAGGGCTGGAGACGGCGACCGGCGAGTTCGTGGCCGTGTTCGACGCGGACTTCTGCCCGCCAACGGACTTCCTCATGCGGACCGTCCACTTCTTCGTGGACCCGAAGGTCGGGGTAGTGCAGACGCGGTGGAGCTATCTGAATCGCGATTACAACTTCCTGACAGAAGTGGAAGCCATGCTGCTGGACGGGCACTTCATTCTGGAGCACGGCGCGCGTTCGCGGTCGGGCCTGTTTTTCAATTTCAACGGCACGGCGGGCATTCTGCGAAAGAGCATGATCGAGGATGCCGGCGGATGGCAGCACGATACGCTGACGGAAGATTCCGACCTGAGCTACCGGGCGCAGTTGAAGGGCTGGCGCTTCATGTACCTGCCCGGGCTGGATTGCCCTTCGGAACTGCCGGTGGAAATGCACGGGTTCCAGGTGCAGCAATCGCGCTGGGCCAAGGGTTTGACGCAGGTGGCGAAGAAGCTTTTGCCAGCGATCATGAAAGCGGACGTGCCCAAGCGCGTGAAGGCTGAGGCATTCATGCACCTGACGCCGAACATTTCCTACCCGCTGATGATCGTGCTTTCCATGCTGATGCTGCCGGTGATGATCGTGCGCTTCTATATGGGCGTGTGGGAGATGGTGTTTATCGATCTGCCCCTGATTGCCGCGTCGTTCTGGTCGATTTCGCTGTTCTACGTGACCGCGCAAAAGGAACTGTATCCCAAGCATTGGAAGCGCTCCATCCTGATGCTGCCGATGCTGATGGCGATAGGGGTCGGCGCTGACGATCATCAATACGCGCGCGGTGCTGGAAGCGATTTTCGGAGTGCAGACCAGCTTCGCTCGTACGCCGAAGTACGCCATTGGCGACCGGCCGGTAAATCTCGAGACCAAGCAGTACCGGCGGCGCAGCGGCTGGCTGCCCTACGTGGAGATCCTGGTGGGCACGTACTTCCTGGCGATGATCGGCTTCGCCATCGAGACGTACAATTACCTGGCGACTCCTTTCCTGGCGTTGTTCGTGTTCGGGTACTACTGGGCGGGTTTCGGAACCCTGCACCAGGAACATCAGAATTACCTGAAGGCACTCAAGCAACGGAAACTGGAACTCGCGCGGCAAGCCTGACAGGCGACGCTACGCGCTGGTCCGTTCCACGATCTGCCCGTCGCGCATGTGGACTGTGCTATGACCGTACGCTGCGGCCTCAGTGTTGTGGGTGATCATGAGGATTGTCTGCCCCGTGCGCTGGTTCAAGTCCCGCAGAATCTCGAGGACGGCTTTGGAATTCGCGGTATCCAGGTTACCGGTGGGCTCGTCCGCAAGCAGAATGGCAGGGCGATTCACTACGGCGCGGGCGATGGCGATGCGCTGCTGCTCGCCGCCGGAAAGCGCGTTCGGTTTGTGGTCGAGGCGCTGCGAGATACCGAGCAGGCGCAGGATCTCCTCGAATTGCGGATCGGCCTTCTGGCTCCCGCCTCCCAGGTAGCGCGCCACCGCGATGTTGTCGCGCGCCGTGAGGTTCGGCAGCAGGTTGAATTTCTGAAATACGAAGCCGACGGTGCGCCGGCGCAGGCGCGTGCGGCCGGCGTCGGAAAGGCTGGCGAGATCCTGGTCCATGATCCGCACTTTGCCCGCGGTGGGCGGGGTCAGACCGCCGATGATGTGGAACAGAGTCGACTTGCCCGAACCGGATGGGCCCACGATGGAGAGAAACTCGCCGGGCTGCACGGCGAGATCCACACCGCGCAACGCCGGCACATCCACCTGGCCCACACGGTACGTCTTGCGGAGATCGTAGATTTCGATCACAGGCGCGCTACTCATAGGACAGGGCCTCGATGGCATCGTGACTGGCGGCATTCCAGCCGGGATAGAGCGAACCCAGTGCCGCGCCCACCATAGTGATTCCACCTACAATGGGCCACCATGACATGACGATGATGATTGTCAGAGAGGCCGGAACCAGCGCCCGGATGAGTCCATACGCCACATAACTCAACAGAATTCCCAGGATCGTGCCGAAGATACCCATCACCAGCGCCTCCAGCAGAATGATTTCGAGGATAAAAGTCTTGCCGGCGCCGATCGCTTTGAGGATGCCGATTTCGCGCGTCCTCTGGAGCACCGCCATATACATGGAAAGGCACACTACAATCAATCCGAATACCACGCCCAGCACGACGATCACGGTGGTGAAGGCGCTCACGCCCTGAATACGGTTAAAGTCGAATGCGGCAATGAGCTCGGCCATGGTTTCCACGGAATAACTGGGCAGCAGGGCTTTTAATTCGGAGACGACGGTGGGGATGTTGGCCGGGTCGTCCACCTTTACGTAAATCTGGGTGACCTTTCCGCGCGCTGCGTCCAGTTCCTGCAAGACGTGCAGCTTGACTGCCATGCGCACCAGTTTTCCGGTTTCGATAATGCCGGCCACGTGCCACATCTTGTTCAGCACTTTGACCGAACTCCCCACTCCCGCTTTTTTCTGCTGGGCCACGTAGCGGTCGAGCAGAATATCGTTGTCGGCTTCGAGCCCGTGGCCGGAAAGGTAGGTGAACCCTCCGGTGAACTGATTGAACGCCTGCATATCGATGCCGGTAACCACCAGCGGCAGTTCGATATTGTGGTTGATCACTCCCATGGCCATCCGGACGTGAGGCTGTTTCTCGATCACACCTGTCAGGCCTTCGGGAACGGAGGCGCCGCTGAAAGTGAGCGCGCTGCTGGCGGTGGAGCCGCGAACCACGATATCGGCGCCGGCGCCCCTCTGGCGGCGCTGCGTATCTTCCGACATTCCATGGGTGAGCCCGACCAGCGACAGGATCAACGTGACTGGGCCGGCGATGAGCAGGACACTGAGCAGGCTGCGCACCGGGCGGTGCTTGAGGTTTTCCAGAACGAGTTTGGCGATCACTTATTCTTTCCGGGAGGTGGCGGTTGGGTCTTGGAAGGCGGCTGTCCCACCACTTCCAGAGTAGACCCCTCGGGTTGCGTCAACACAAATTTATCATCTGGCACGCCTTTATTGATGTCCATTTTGACGATATCGATGATGACGCCGTATTCGTCGCGCGGACGGTTGATTTCGATGTGCTTGGGGAATGGCACGTTATCGTAGGCGTGCCATTGCGAGTAGCGGGCGTCTGTGAGGATGTTGCCGGCGTTATCGAAGATCAGTTGCCGCGCCATTTGCAGATCCACGCGGCTGAACCAGATGGAGCGTGACGGCTGCAGCTTGCCCTCGACGTCGTGCAACACCAGGAGGACATAGAAGGCGTTGTTCTCGTCGGTGAGGTTGATCATGGTGAGTTGGTCGGTCTTGGGGTCGACCGGGCGCACCAGCAACCCTGTCACGAAATGCTCCGGACGCAGGTTTTCCAGCTTGTTCTTGGACGGTGCTTCCACCGCATTCCGGCCCACAATAAAGCGATTCTGGGTGGCGATGTAGAGCTTGAAATCGGACCCGTCTGAGACCATGTCGAAGGCGCGGGTGCGGACCAGGGGCGCCAGCCCCAGGATGCGGATCTCCGCGGGCTTCCGGAAGTAGATGTAGGCGCGGACGTCTTTGTACTCGGTAATGTGGTTCTTTTCGGCGCTTCCCAGGGAGGGCGCCATGTCGACGGTGGCGTTAAAGTCGCGAACGGCACTATACTGTCTGGAAATCGCCTCGACGAGCGCCGGCTGGTCTGCCGTAAGCAGCTTCTGGTTCGGATTGGCACCGGCTCGCCCAAAGGGAAGGTGATGCGCGAGGCACGACGAAAGAACAGCCGAGATCAGGCACAACAGTAAGATAGCAACGGGAGTACGCCTGAGCATTGTTCTTTTCATTGTACCGGGCGGAGAAACGGCCCTGTCAATTTGTTGCGATCCGGGCGTATGTTATACTCGATTTACAATACAGATGGGCCTGTGGCGCAGTTGGGAGCGCGCTTCCATGGCATGGAAGAGGTCGTGAGTTCGAATCTCACCAGGTCCACCAAAACAACCCCCAACATTTCAAAAACTCAGACGCCGGTCGTGTGCCCGGACCCCTCGGCGATGCACTCCGTGAGGTCCAAATGAGATCCACACAAGGTCCCGGCCGCGACCTTCCGTTGGTAGGCATTGACCGCAGATGAGTACCGCCTCATCCTGCTGAACCGCCGCGCGTTGGTATCCATGGTGGCCGTGGTAGGCATCGCCCTCCCCTGCTTCGTCCAGGACGAAGAAAAGGGTGCTCTTATATAGCAGATCGCCCCGATGGCTCCTACGGGTATCAAACGGGGGGCACGCCTCAACCGTTGGCGGGCGGGCGGTGTTGACGCATAATGGAGTTACGATGACGCGCGACCAGGCCATCGACGTAATAAGAGATCGGCTCGTCGAATACTACCGCCCCGAGCGCATCTACCTGTTTGGCTCTGAAGCCCGCGGCGATGCCGGTCCCGATAGCGACCTGGATTTCTGCGTTGTGGTCCCGGACGACGCGCCCGCCGAGTTGCTCCGAGACGGCGGCATTTACAGCGTCCTGCGTGGGATGGGTTTTCCAAAAGACATCGTGCCTTGGCGACGAAGCGATTTCGACGCCCGCGCAGCCCACGTCCGCACGTCGTTGCCGGCGACCATCGTTCGCGAAGGCAAGCTGCTCTATGACTCCCGACCAGTTGCGGCATGAGGAGACAAGGGCATGGCTGGGCCGTGCCCGGCGCGACTTGCGAGCCGCGAAACTGCTGATTGCGGGGGACGCAAATGCAGAGGCATTATTCCACTGCCAACAGGCCGTGGAGAAGGCGATCAAGGCGTTCTTGACCTTTCACGAACGGACCTTTCGAAAAACGCACGATCTTGGCGACCTGAGCTCCGAGTGCCTCGCCATTGACGACTCGCTGAGACCGGTTGTCTCTCAAGCTGAAGGCCTCACACAATATGCGTGGCGATTCCGCTACCCAGGCGAGCCGGACGAACCAGAGCCCGCCGAGGCGCAAGACGGACTGAAGAAGGCCGAGGCGGTACTCGGTGAAGTGGAGCGGCGCCTACCCGTGGTCCCACAACCATGACCATTGCTGGTGGCATTGAGTTGCCCGACGCTGAGATCGCCGAGGTCTGCCGCTGTCATGGGATCCGGAAGTTTGCGCTGTTTGCTCCCGTGCTAACCGGCCGTTCTTCGGAATCGACTGACATCGACGTTCTGGTTAAGTTCCGGCCTGGCGCGAAGGTTGGCTTCCGGCTCGCGGATCTCCAGGCGGAGTTGAGCCGGTTATTCAGCGGCCGGAAGGTCGATCTGCGAACTCCGATGGATCTGAGTCACTACTTCCGGGATGAGGTGGTTCGGGACGCGCTGGTCGTCTATGCTGGGCCTTGAGTTCTGTACGCAGTACGGGGTGCAGTAGGGTAGCATCGAAAACAATGGCCGACAAAGTCCACATTACCAAACGCGGCATTCAGGCGCTGATATGGGACAGCGACATCCGTCAGTATGTCGAGCCGAAGATCCGGTCCGGAGTTCAAGTCCTGCGCTGCGCATGCCATATCGACACCGATGTGACGCTCGGGGATATATTCCGCGCGGTGGAGCAAGACCCCGATCTCGCGAGATTTCTTGAGCAGTGGTCCTGGTGCGACTTGGGGGCTTTTCATTCCGAGGCGCGCAAGCCGGCAACCGAGGCATCCGATTTGTCGTACATCGAGATCTCCAGGCACTTCGAGTGGGACCAGCATGAGGCGCAGGAGACCATTGACGTCTCGGGGATCGGCGAGCCCGACGAGCATGGCATGACGCACTACGGACTCGACTTCACGCCAGTCAACCAGCTTGTCCATCTTCCGGTGAGATTGCGCCCGGAGATGGAGATCCGCAAGGACCACAAGAAACTCGGCGAGGCGCCATGTACATTCACCCTCCTCGATGTCCTCGGCGAGATCTACTTTGAGATCAGCTTTTACGGCACGCCCGAGGACCGCGACCGGGAGAGCGCCCAATTGCGGGAGAGCGTGCGCAAGATCGAGGAAGGCCAAGCAACATTGATCCCTTGGAATCCGCGGGAAGACCTCCTGAACTGACGCACTGTATGTGCGGTTCCCGTAATCGCGATTTCGCGATTGACAACAATCTCTCTTCGTGAGGGGATCATCTCAGGCGTGGCAACGGACGCTGTGCTTCCATAGCGTGGAAGAACACGTCTCTGGAGTCCACCATGGAGTCCAAATTGCCACTTCCGGTCTGGTTTTCGGTTTTCGGCTCCGGGGATAGTGGACGCTAGTTGGTCACCGCGATTTGCCTCGGGTTCCCCTGCACTTGGGACCCTGGGGGCAGCGTGACCAGTGTTCTAAGCGATTTATCAGAAACGTCTTTCACGAACCCCATGGAGAACTCCTTTGCCGAATTCAGTGCCCGGAGAAATGAGACTATGAAATTCGCACTTTTCCCGTGGGCCAATTCGATTGGATATTGTTTCGTGAAAGGACCTGATACGGTCTGGAGCGCGTCCGGACACGGCGCGGTAGCTGTTCCTAGACGAGGTGGATGGGTATCCCGGCGGCGTCGAGGGCGATCCGGTCAACCCCGCCATGGCGCGCACGCGGACGTTCGCGCCGCAAGATCTTCGTCGTCTCGATGCCCAAGATCACGGGCATGTCGCGGACCGAGGCGGCGTACGAGGAGAGCGACCACCGGCAATTCTTCGTGCCGTGTCCGACGTGCCGGGAGTTCGCAGTCCTGCGCATCTCTCAGTTGCGGTGGCCCGAAGGCCAGCCCGGCAAGGCGTTATACGTCTGCCAGCATTGCGGCCCGGAGGTCCACAACCACCAGGAGCAGTGGATGCTGGCGCACGGCCGGTGGCGCGCGAATCCCATCGCGACGTGGGACGGCAAGACGGCAGGATTCCATCTGTCCAGCCTGTACTCACCGGTGGGCTGGTTTTCGTGGGCGATGCCGCCGAGCAGTCCGAGCAAGCGCAAAAGAACCCGGCGCTCCACCCCGGCGAGGTTCCGGACTGGAAGCACCTGTACGACCGGCGCGAGCAGTACAAGATCGGGACCGTGCCTCGTGGCGGCGTATTCCTCACCGCGGGCGCACACGTCCAGAAGGACCGCATCGAGGGGATTCCAGCCCCTGATTATTTCTTTTTGAGATAAATTCATTTGAATGCCACTAAATTAATCTCAGGAGTCAGCCGATAGAGGGAGTGGGCGAGAAAGAGTCTCCACCCGAAAAGGCCAAAATATTTTGCATACCGTGGCAGTTTGTGACACAGAACCGATTGCGATTGAGGGGCTGCGAAGCCTCCTTGAATCGGCAGAGAGCCTGCGGGTCGTCGCGGCAGAGAGTTCGTTGCTGGATGGGATGGATGCGGTGAGGGAGTTGCGGCCGTCGATTCTGGTCGTGGATAAGACGTTTGGATTCCAGGCGCTGGCGGACTGGATGGTGGCCTTGCGCAGTTCGGCACACCGGATTTCCACTATCGTCTGGGGCAGTAGTTTTTCGGAAGCCGAGTCTGTCCGCTTCATCCAGGCCGGGGTAGCCGGGGTGCTGCGGAAGACCGCTTCGCTGGACACCATCCTGGAGTGCCTCCGGACCGTGCAACACGGCAATACCTGGATGTGCGGCGACACCATCCGCGAAATCAAGCCGGCCGTGCATTCCTGGCACTCGCCGCTGACCGTTCGCGAGTTGCAGGTCATGGATCTGGTGGAACAGGGCATGAAAAACAAAGAGATCGCCGCTGCCTTGACCATCAGCATCGGCACGGTCAAAATCCATCTGAAACACATTTTCGAGAAGACAGGAATTCGGGGACGGTACGGGCTGGCGCTCTCCGCCCTGAAGCAAAAAGGGCTCCTGGCAGTGGCCGGTTGAGGGTGTGCCGGCATGTGTTAGAGTGATCTCAACTATGACGGCAAGCCGATCCGCCCTGTTATTGGGAGCGCTCCTGTTTACCCAGCTTTCGCGAGCCCAGTTACGCTCCGTGGAACAGCGCACGGCGAACGGGGTTCTGGAAGGTGTGGTCAGCGCGGACGGCAAAGTCCGCACATTCAAAGGGATTCCGTATGCCGCTCCGCCCGTGGGCGACCTGCGATGGAAGCCACCGCAGGCGCCCGCTTCCTGGAGCGGCGTCCGTAAGGCCACCGAGTATGGGGCGCGCTGCATGCAGGCTCCGATCTACTCCGACATGATTTTCCACGATGCCGGGCCGAGCGAGGACTGCCTGTATCTGAACCTGTGGATGCCGGCCGGCGAGGCCCAGTCGCGGCTGCCGGTGATGGTCTGGATTTACGGCGGAGGCTTCGCCGCGGGAGCCACCTCCGAACCCCGGCAGGACGGGGGGAACCTCTCTAAGAAGGGCGTGCTGGTAGTCTCCATGAACTACCGGCTGGGCATCTTCGGGTTCTTCTCGCATCCGGACCTGGCGCGCGAATCCGGCCATAACGCTTCGGGCAACTATGGCCTTTTGGACCAGGTCGCGGCTCTGAAGTGGGTTCACGATAATATCGCGGCGTTCGGAGGCGATCCGGATAATGTCACCATTTTCGGCGAATCGGCTGGGTCGTTTTCGGTAAGCGCGTTGATGGCTTCGCCGCTCGCCCGCGGGCTCTTCCGCCGGGCCATCGGCGAGAGCGGCGCTTACTTCAGCGATACCTTGCGCCTGAAGTCGCTGGCCGAATCGGAAAAGGAGGACGGGGAATTCGCCACGACGTCGCTGGGAACCGATTCGCTGGATGCCTTGCGCGCCATGCCCGCGGACAAGATTCTGCAAGTCATCGCCAAAGGCGCGCCGGTCGCGCTTTGTCCCGAACATTGATGGGTATTTTCTGCCGGAGAGCGTGGCGGCAATCTTTGCCGCAGGCAAGCAAGCCCGCGTGCCGCTGCTGGCGGGGTGGAATGCCGACGAACAGAGCTACCGCTCCGTTTTGGGCAGAGACGAGCCAACCGCGGAGAATTTCCTGACCCATCTGCGCTCCCTTTATGGGGACCACGCCGAAGGGCTTCTTAAGCTCTACCCGGCAACAACCCCGGACCAGACGAAGCGGTCGGCGCAGGACCTGGCCAGTGACCGCTTCATTGCCTTCGGCACCTGGAAGTGGATGGACGAGCATCTGAAAACCGGGGATGCGCCGGTATATCGCTACCGGTTCGAACAACCCTTACCCTCGCCGGTCGATGCGTCGCCGCACGCTTCAGAGATCGAGTTCGTCTTCCAGGTGCTGTCTTCAAGGAAACTCACATGGCGCCCGGAAGACCGCAAGGTGTCAGGCCTGATGGGATCCTACTGGTCCAACTTCGCCAAATATGGCGATCCCAATGGTGAGGATCTGCCCCTGTGGCCGGTATACCGGCCCGATACGTACCAGGTGATGCACCTCAACGCCAACGCCGGCGCGGCGCCGGACGATCGCCGCGCCCGCTACGAACTGCTCGACAGCATTCATTAGCCGCCGGGCTACTTCTTCGCCGGCGTGATATCGGAGACCGGCAGGTCCCAATGCGCCAGCAGAATCTCAAACCGGCGCTGCTCCTCGCGCTGATAAGTTTCCTGATCCGGCCATAGTTGCCTGATCACACGCTCCTCGTCGGGGTTACTGGTGGTAGCCACAGTGGAGTTCTTGAAGCGGATGGTGACGCGATAGTCCCAGCGCCCGTCTTCGGTGACGTGAATGGCGGGCTGCTCGATCTTCACCGAAATCATCCGCCCGCTTTCCACCATTTTCTGCAGTAACGGGTAGTGGTTCTTCAGAAAAAGCCGCAGGAATTCCTGCTGGTGCCCCCACTGCACTTTGTAGTAATACTCCATGGTGTACGGCTGATCCGCCGCCATTTGTGGAGGGGCGCCCTGCGCCAGCAGAGTGCCCGCGCAGGCGGAAAGCAACACTGAAAAGACTGCTTTGTTCATGACTCCTCCAGAACCGAATTCATTTCGCCAGGGCCTTCCCTAGGGCCGTCAATTGATCCAGAAACGGCTCGGAAATCGCGCCGTTACGTTCCACCGGCACATCCCAGGTGACGGCACCCGCCGGCCTGCCGCACCTTGCGGGTGTATTCGATCGCCTGCTCCGTGGTGAAGCGCGGTGTGCCCATGCCCCACGTGGTTCCCAGGTAGCTCAGCATGTGGATCTGGGTGCCGTCAATCTTACCATCCGCCGCGCGCCGGATGGTTACCATCTCCGGCTTATCGATCTCGCCGGCGGTGAAGTCTTCGTCGGGCGTGATCGAGATCATGCGATAGACTACGCCGGGGTTGAACGCCACCGCGGCGTCGGGATTGCCGGCCCGCGCCGCGGCGGCGAAACTGGCGAAATTCGGCGCGTCGGGTGAGCGGTACATGGTGTTGGGAAAATAGCAGCCGTCGAACCACCAGCCGGCCACCTTCTTTCCCCAGCGCAGCGACCATTCGCGAATCACCTGCTCCCACTTGCGCTGGAACTCGCGATTGGGGTGCGGACCGTTCTGCCACTCCAGGGCCGCGTCCGCTGCTTTGTCGCCGCCGGGGGCGCCGGAGGGCAGATAAACAAGGAGCCTGATGCCGCGCTTGGCGAGGGCCTCGGCAAGATCCGCCACCAGGTCGCGGCGGGAACACTTGCTCGGCTGGATTCCGGTAATCTTGTCGTAGGTGGCGTTAGGGGAAAGGTAGTAGCCGGAGTTCTGCCCGATGCTGACCTGGTAGTAGCGTGCCCCCACCGCGCCAAGCTGACGCGCCATCAGGTCCACGTCGAAGCCGTCCACCAGCCGGTTCCACTCCTCGACGCTCATGGTCAGGTGGTGGGTGCGTGCCTGCCAGTCGGCCAGGTAGTGCGTCATCACGCCCCATTGGGCGTCCTGCATCCATGCCGCGCGATTCTGCGCGCCGGCGCAAGCGGCCAGGGCCATGAGGAGGAAAAACGATTTCTGTGCCATAGCTTCAAGCCTGTTCGAACTGGTAGGGCGTTCGATCGACGCCCGCGGCCAATTGTATCGAATCCGCCGGGCGGATGTAGTGCCGGTCTGGAATCGGCCGGGCCGAAAGAAGGTGGTATTGCCCCCGGCGGCTGCGCGCCATCACGACGTTGTCGTAGACGCCGCCATCCACCAGCTTCACGGCATACTCCGGATACCATTGCTCCAGCACCAGCGGGTCGAACAGGCCGGCACGCAGGCGGAGGCGGCCACGGCCTCTGCCAGGCGGATTCGCGGGTATGGCGCCGGCGCTTCCTCATAATACAGGCGTGGAGTGGAGCACCAGGATGGGTACCTTGTGGATTCTGCGCCAGTTGTCGTATTGGGGTCCCCAGGATGGAGCCGACGGACACGCACGAGATCACTTCGACATAGCGGAGCATGTCCAGTTCCGCCAGTCGGGCCAGCACTCCGATGTGGTAGAGCGACGCGCGAAAGCCGCCACCGGAAAGAGCCAACCCCACTTTGTCGAGGAAGAACGGCGGCGGGCGCGCTGCCGCCCATCAGGCCGGTGCGTACCGCGAAACTCAACGCCTCGCGTATTCACGATCTCGGTGCGTATGCGCGATGCTTCCGCCGCGCGGGTTTCCGAGGCATCGCGGTGTTCAGAGCGGTGTATCCGAAGTGGACTCCGCCCAGGACTCCCAGGGTTTCCTGGTGTTGCGCCAGCGAGAGGCTCGCGGCGCGGGAGAGCAGATTGAGGAGTGAGGACTCCGCCCGCTTTGGTGCGGTCGTCCACTGGCAACCTGGGGTCTTTGCAAGTGGCCTGTTCGGGAGGCGCCACCGAAAGGGCCACCAGCAGGACGCGGCGGGCGTATCCTGTATGGTTTTCTTCCCGCAGACCGTCCGCCAGGTCCATCAATTCGGAGACGGAAAGACTGCGGCTGGCCACAGGAGCCTTCTCACTCCAGGGTGCTCACGGAGAGCACCTTCATACCGCGCGCCCGGGCTGCATCCGCAAAGCGCTTGCTCAAATCGATCGGCGGATGCTCCCTGCCATCCCACACCACCACCGCGGTGGGGCTTTCGATGCAACCGGCCGCCAGGCGCGCCGCTTCATCCAGGATCAGTCCGGCTGGGGTCTCGTACGGCTCTCCAACTGGGCAAGGCCCGATCCGCAGTCCGCCAGCCGCCATCGCCTGATCCAGCATCCGGTCATACAGCTCCCTCCAATCGCCCGGGCGATCGGTAACGGACGTTTCGCGAAACCGGTCGCGATCGAAGGGAAGAATCACCAGGCGCTTCCAACCCAGCGCGCCAGCCGTTTCGAGCGCCAGAAGGTCCGCGCCACAAGCCGCCGAGCAGACCAGCGTGGCGCTCCGATGGGGTGCGAAGAGGGCCCGCAAGCGGGACCGTACAAGATCCACATTCCGCAGCGGAAAGCGGGCGGCGCCGGCGTCCGGCAAGTCGATTCGGCGTCCCGCTAGCGCGAAGATCATTCCACAATGGGTAGAATCATACACCAATCCGCCTCGCACGCCTTCGCATTGCTTTCGTTTCGGTGTACGATTTGGGACACGAAGAGGAGCGCCTTATGGCAACCGCCGCAATTGGCCTGAAGACCTGCACTTTGAACGTCAATCTGTTTTCCGGAGCCAGAACCCCTCTGCCCGCCGGAACGCAAGCCCTGCTGACGGTTCGTGACGGAAACCAGCAGAACGTTTCGCTGCCCAACAACGGCTTTGTGACCCAATCCAGCATCCGCATCGACGGTCTTCCGTTCTTCAACAATTTTGGAGATAACTACGCGGTGGTCGCATCGGCGGACCGGTATCAACAGGCTGGCTTTTTTCCCGTGGCGGTCGGCCCCGCCAACCCTACCGTGGTGGACATCATGCTTGTGGCGAAGGATGCCGCGTTCACTTTCCGGAATGCCATCTGGACCCGGCTCACGCAGAACTATCCCGCATATGCGGCGCTGCTGCGCGCGGGGTCGGCCGACGACGCATCGGCCGCGGACCGCTACAGCCAGTTGATGGAGACTCAGCCCGACGTGCTGGCGTGCTTTTTCAACCTGGTCACGGCTATGTCGCAAATTCAATTGCCGGTGAAGACGCCGCTCGACTACATCAAAGAGCTTATCTGGGACAAGACCATGGCGCAGGACCGCTTTTTTGCCTGGGCCGATCCCAAAGTGATCGACCAGGTGATTCAGGCGACTGCGCAAGGCCAGTTTTCTCCCGAGGTGGGCACGGCCATATTCCATTCCGGCGCCACCCGCAGTTGGAAGCAGATTCAGTTCGGCGAAGCCAACGTGCAACTGACCTTCCATGAGAACGATAAGAAAACCATCGACGGGGTGGAGTGTGTCATGATCGAGCCCGACATCGATTATTACAAGGACCTTATGGCGCACGCCCTCCTCGAAGTGGCTACCAACTCCCTTACCCATTCGCTCACCGATCCGCGCCAGGTCTATGTGCTGCGATGGATCGCCGGCCGCCACGCGGGTGTGCCTAACTTCGAACCGCCCTACACGCTGGAGTGACTCATGCAGACGATCAAGATGACGGACCAGTTCGGGCTCGACCTGGACGCGAAGCCTGCTGAAACTTCCGCCCTGCTGAAGTACTTTCAGCAACTGCCGTCTCTGCAAATTCAGAATCTGGACCTTTCGAAGGTGGGCGGACTGACGTTGGACCAGCCGGCGCTGCATTCGCTCACCGCCGGTGTCTCCTTCAGCGAACCTGTCAGTCTGGGATCCGGTGCGCCGCCCCTCACGGTCGCCGCCGGCGCGCACGCCACGCTCGCGGTGATTACCGATACCGACGATCTGCCGGGGCAGGACGCCTCCCTCAAGAACCCGCCGGACACCTGCTATGTTTCGTTCGGCATAGATGCCTCGGTCTCGGCGACTGTTTCGGTGACATCGGGCGAGTTGACCTTCGGGGCCGTGCCTGCAAGCAAGCTCGAACTGGTGAGCTACTCGCGCTTCCCCCTCAAAAACGGCGTCACGCTGGCACAGGCGGTGCAACAGACCGTGGGCGGTTTTGCCATTCCGGCGACGTCCGCGGACCTGGCGGATCTGCCGTCCGGGCAAATTACGCGCGTGGCCCTGACCGGGAAGCTGACCGTTTCCGGCACGGCGAATCTGCTGGCCATTACCAACCCCCTGGCGTCGGCTAGCTTGCCGGCCCCGCTGCCTGTGGTATCGGTGAGCGCGGGAGGTTCGGCGACCATCGGCGTTTCATGCGAAATCGAAACGGAATTTGAAATCGTAGCCCGCAAGCTGGATAACGGCGCTGTTCGCCTGGGTTGGTACCGCAAAAACGGAAGCAGCGTCACGGTGACCGCCGCCGTCAGCGAGGGCATCTCGGCCGGATTCGGCACCACGGACCTGTTCTCGCAGGTGATCGGCCTGATCAGTGCAGATCCCAAAGCGGATCTGAAGGAACTGGCCGGCGCCGGAGTGCCCAAGGAGCAGGCCGAGGCCATTCAAAGCGCCGTGAAGGCGTGCGTATGCCGCAAACTCGAAATCGCCGTCAGCACCGCTTTTACGGTGAGCGATTCGAAGGCGGCCACCTTCCTCTACGAGATTGTCCCCGCGGCGCTCACCGCGGAGTCGCGCGCTGCCGTGGACCAGGCGCTCCGCGGCGACCTGACCGGATTGCACGCGGCGGCCCTTCCGGGTGTTTCCTGCGTGCGCAGCATTTGGGACACCGTCTCCAAGACCAGGGTGGAGTTGAACGTCAACCTGCTGGGCATTCTGAACTATCGCTCCGTCGCCACGCTGGCGCTGGAGGGCAAAGTTCTCTACGAACCGGCGACCGGCGCCATGGTGATTACCGATCAGGCAACGGCGGAGCGCATTCAATCGACGCAGCTCAATTTCGGCGCCGATACCGACAGGCTGCGGCACGTGATGGCGGAATCATTCCTAATTACGGCCGCGTACCATGGCACAAAGCAGGTGGCCGGCCCGGCTTCCCTGCACTGCAGCCATTGTTTCTTCGAACTCGAGCAGTCCACCAGTGCCCGCGATATGGGCTGCAAGCTGCTTACCGGCGTGGCCCTGGGCCTGCTAACACTCGACGAGGCTGCCGTGCCTGCCGGCATCGCCGATTTCGGCCGGACGCTATTTACCGCGTCGGCGGATTATGACGGAGAGCTGGTAACTGGCATGTTCCTGGATGCCGGCGGGAATCCGCTGGCGCGGGAATGGTACGAATCGGCAGGACGCGCCGCCATTCAATTTCTGGTGCAGGACGGTGATTTCGATGAAGTCCGGCGCAAGCCCGCGATCGACGACGATCTGTGGAATGCCATGAAAAAGGTGGGGCAGCCGGGATTTGCTTCCCTATTTCCGGGTGTTTCGGCTCCCGTGCTGGGCGCGATCACAGCGGATTATTCCACCATCCAATGGTGGGCCGACACCATGGTCGGGACGGCGCAGGAGCTCTCCGGATTCCGCTTGTGGATGACGCGCAATCCCTCGGCCGGTCCTGACGATCCTACGTTTCAGATGCTGCGGCAGGACCTGGCGAGCTATCTACGTAAGGTTGCGGCGACCACCCGGAACGAATTCGGGCAGCCCTGGGGCTTGATCGCCATGAATCAACTGGTGGGGCGCGCGTCGGGGGCCACCCTGTTGATCACCGGCCCCTTGCTGGTGCGTAGCAAGAGCCGGGCCTTGGCGGCGGCAACCGGGACGTAGTAGCTATTTATCTTTCTTCTCCGTCCGGTCGCCTCTTTTCGCGCCCCTACCTTGAGGCGTCCGCTCGTTTCTGGGTTCGGGGTTGCGTGCGCCTTCCGCGTTGCGTTCCCCTTCGGTATTCCGCGGCTGCGGCGGTGGCTGCATGGTTCGCGCAGGATTCTCGTTGCGCGGTGCGACCTGTTGCGCCGGTGCGGATTGCATGGGGCGCGCAGCGGGCGGCCGGTCACTGCGCGGCGGCATCGGATTACCCGGCGGGTTGGCATTTCTGAACTGGTCATTCCGTGCCGGAGCCGGATTGGCGGGCTGCGGGTTCGAATTCCTCGGCTGGAACACGCCGGGCTGTCCGCCTTGAGGCGCCGGCCGGTTGCCGAAGGTCTGGCCTTGCGGATTCGCGGGGCGCACCATGGGCGCGTCCTGAGGCGTGCTCCGGCGGAAACTGGCCTCCTGGGCGGGCTCCAGCGGACGGCCGCCGTTGGCGCGCAGCGCCTGCTCCTTGGCGGCGAAGGAGACGGGTGGCGGCGGAGGCGCATGGCGCACCACTACCTGGCGGTCGGCGAAACGGGCCGGCGGCGCATGCACCACCATCGCTCCGGCAGGACGCACCACCACACTCTCGCGAATTAGAGCGACCACCGCGGTGGTGCCGACTACGCGGGCCCGCACAATCTCTTCGTGCGGCACCACCACCGCCACCGAGGCCACCGGACGCGCATGAATAAACGCGTCGTTCGGCACTACCGTGACGGCGCCCCTCACGCCCTGGTTGGCGTACCGTACATTGGTGACATTCCAGCCATTGATCACAGTGAACTAAACCGCTTCGCGGTAGTCGTCTTCGGGGCAGAGTAACCCCTGGTGTTTGGTGCGGGACTCGGTGACACTGGATTCGGTTATTCCCCAATGACCAATCCAATTCAAGGAGCCCCGCATGACGCCTTTACGCAAACGCTTTATCGAAGACATGCAGTTGCGCAACTTCGCGCCCACAACGCAACGCAGCTGCGTCCATTACGTTGCCGACTTCGCCCAATATTACCATCGCAGTCCCGAACAACTCGATCTCGACGCTGTGCGTCAATATCAACTCTACCTGCTCGACGAGCGAAAGCTGGCCACCGCCAGCCTCAACACCTTCACCTCCGCCGTCCAGTTTCTCTATTTAACCACCCTTGGAAATGCCTTGGAAGAAAGAGGACTTTGTCCAGTTCACTGATCGGTTTGCTCCATTTCGCGGCATTCCGAATCGACTGCTAACCCGGTCCTCTGCGCCGCGAAACGGAGCAAACCTTTTTCATTCACACCTCTGCGCTGTTTTTGTCACGCTGATTCTAAACCACTTTTTGTTTTTTCTACCCGGATTCGCCACACCTCGCTGTTATAACAATCGTGGGTGGTGAATACGAACATGCAAACTGCGGCGACCTCTCGGAAAAAGATCCTGGTGGTGGAGGACGAAGGCCTGATCGCCGACGATATCCGCCGCCGGCTGGAGCGCCTGGGCTACTCCGTCCCCGCCATCGCCAGTTCTGGCGAAGAGGCCCTGGAGCTGACCCGGGCGCAGAGTTTCGACCTCGTCCTGATGGACATCCGGCTAAAGGGCGAAATGGACGGCATCGCGGTGGCCGAGCAACTCCAGCGCGACCAGCGGGCGCCGGTCGTCTACCTCACCGCGCACGCCGACCAGGACACTGTCAGCCGCGCCACCGCCACCGAACCCTTCGGCTACATCCTCAAGCCGATTGCCGACGGCAACCTCCGCAGCACCGTACAGATCGCCCTCTATAAGCACGAACTGGAACGCCGGCTCCGTGTCAGTGAGGCCTGGCTGTCCACCACTCTCCGCAGCATCGGCGACGGCATCGTTGCCACCGACGCCAATGGCGAGATCGTCTTCCTGAACGCCGCAGCCGAGCGCCTCACCGGTTGCACTGCCGCGGAGGCCAAGGGTCGCGCCCTGATGGAGATCCTGTCCCTGCGGGAGGAGCCTTCCGGCGAACCGGCCCGCAACCCCATTTTCGATCTGTTGCCTGACGAGACGCGCATCTACCAACTGGCGTCCCCGGCCGGCACTCCTGTACCGGTGGAGGTGGAGTGTTTCGAAAATCGCGATGACCGTGAACTGCTCGGCGCCATCGTGGCCCTCCGCGACGTCCGCGACCGCCGGGAGCGCGAGGCGCTTCAGATCCAGGCGCAGAGAATGGACGCCGTCGCGGCCCTGGCCGGCGGCATGGCGGGCGATTTCGATGGCGTCCTGGCCGGCGTCCAGGCGCAGGTAGACGACCTGCACGCGCAACTCTCCGGCGAGGAGCGCGAGCAGGCCGGACGGATCCGCCAGGCCGGTATCCAGGGCCGCCGCCCTCACCAGCCAGTTGTCCGTATTGAGCCGCCCCGGCCCGCTGCGCGTCGAAGCCATCGACGTGAACCAGGCCATCCGGGACGCCGTTGACGCGCTCTCTCTTTGCCTGGGACCGGACATCTCGCTCGGAGTGCGAGCTTGCCTCCCTGCTCCGGTTTCATCCAGGCCGACCGTAACCGCTTCCGGCAGGTGTTGATCAATCTGGCCCTGCACGCGCGCGAGGCCATGCCGGGCGGCACACTGCGCGATTGAGACCACCGTTCTCGATCTCGATGCCGGCGAAGCGGCCGCGCGCCGCTACCGCGGAAAATGGTTCGTGCGCGCTGCGCGTCACCGAATCCGGCGTGGAAAGCGATGCCGCCCGGTTGTCCGCCATCTTCGAGCCGCGCTTCACCGGCGGCCGATTCGGCCTCGCCATCGTTCACCGCATCGTGGTGCAGAGCGGAGGTCATATCCAGGCCCTCGGCGAGGCCGGCAAGGGCACTATCTTCGAGATCCTGTGGCCGTGCATCGGAACGTATGGGGGTATCGCCGGACTGGTGGGCCGGGAGCGCAGCCACAACCCCATTCCCACCATCCTGCTCATCGAAGAAGAGGACGGCGTCCGCCGCACCATGGAGCGGTGCCTGGAAGACGAAGGCTACCAGGTGCTCTCGGCAAAAACCACGGAGATGGCGGAAATGGTGACGGCCGCGCACCGGGGGCCGATTGCCCTGCTTGTGGGAGAGGCCGCCGCGGCGCCGTTGGCGGAACGCCTCCAAATCCCGGCAACGCTGTACCTTTCCGGATACCGCCACGACCGGCCCGCCGGTGCCGGAGCCCTGTGGAAGCCATTCCCCATCGGAGAATTCCAGCGGCGCGTCCGGACGCTGGTGGGAAAATGAGTTTCAGCCACCTGGTTCCTTTCGGTGTTCTTCTCGGGTGCACCATCGCCGCGGCGCTCTTCACCCGGCTGCGGCGCGCCGAAGCTGGCTTGCGAGCCGCAAACTCCGAGCTCTCCACCATCCTGGCCAACTCTCCCGTGGCGCTCGTCCTGGTGAACCAACAACTTCAGGTGCAGAAGGCCAATGGCGCCGAGGCGAACCGGAACGCAGCCTACCCCGGCGATGCGCTGGGCTGTTCCAATGCCCGGAAAAATCGCCGAAGGCTGCGGCCACATGCCCGGTTGCACCGGCTGCGCCATCCGCCAGGCCGCGCTCGATACGCTGCGGCATGGAGCCAGCCACCGCGGCATCGAAGCCTGGGTGCCAGCCCAGGAACCCGGCGCGGCCGGCTCCCGCTTCGTTTTGATTTCGACCGCTCCGGTGGAGTTGGACGGCACCAAGGCCCTCATCTGCGTGCAGGACATCACCGGGCGCAAACGCGCGGAAGAGGCCAGCCAGGAGATTCTCCGCGAACTGGAAAAGGCCCTCACCGAGAAGACCGTGCTGCTCAAGGAAATTCACCATCGCGTGAAGAACAACCTGGCCGTGATTTCCAGCCTGCTCAGCATGCGCGCCGACGCCACGGACGAAGCCGAAGTGCGGCTGGCGCTCGAGGACAGCCAGCAGCGCGTCCGTTCCATCGCCCTCATTCATGAATACCTGTACGGCAGCGAGCACCTCGACCGGATCGACTTCGCCGAGTACGCCCGCCAGTTGGTGCAGGAGTTGCATGCCGCGTTCGCCACGGACCCGTCCAGCGTTGCCGTGCGCATTCAGGCCGCGCCCATTGCGCTCGGCGTGCACCGCGCCGTTCCCTGCGCGCTCATCCTCAATGAGCTGCTCATGAACGTCTTCAAGCACGCGTTTCCGGCGGGACGCACGGGAGAAGTTTCCATCTCCTTCGGAGAATGCGAACCCGGCGTCCTGGAACTCGCCGTTCAGGACAACGGCGTGGGCTGCTCCGATTCCATGGCGCGCTGCGGCCGGAAGTCGCTGGGTCTGCGCATCGTGAACATCCTGGCGAAGCAGGTGGATGGCACCCTGTCACGCGAATCGTCGGCGGGCACCCGCGTGATCCTCCGCTTTCCCGGAACGGCCGCTTTTTGATTTTTCAGCACCCAGAGCCCCTGAAAATTCTCCGCGTCCCGATTTCCTCCGTGCTTCCTCCGTGCCCTCCGTGGCTCCGTGGTGAAGCGCGGCCTCCCGATTTGTCAACCCTGTTACAATCCCTGTTGCATGTTCCGTAAGGTCCTCATCGCCAACCGGGGCGAGATCGCCGTTCGTGTGATGCGCACCCTCCGCGAGATGGGCATCGCCGCCGTGGCTGTCTATTCCGACGCCGACCGCACCTCCCTGCACGTCCGCATGGCCGACGAAGCGGAGTACATCGGCCCCTCGCCCTCCAGCGAAAGCTACCTGCGCATCGACCGCATACTGGACGCCGCCAGAAAGCACGGCGCCGAGGCCATCCATCCCGGCTACGGCTTCCTGAGCGAGAATGCGGATTTCGCCGCCGCCTGCGAAGATGCCGGCCTGGTCTTCATCGGGCCCTCCGCCGCCGCCATCCGCGCCATGGGCTCCAAGACGGCGGCGCGCCAGGTCGCGATTGCGCGGCGGCGCGCCCGTGGTGCCCGGCACCGATCACGCCGTGACCCTCGCCGAGGCGGCCGGGTTCGCGCGCGAAAACGGCTACCCGATGCTGTTGAAAGCGGTCGCGGGCGGCGGCGGCAAGGGCATGCGCCGGGTGGACTCGGAGCCCGAACTGGAGTCGGCGTTTCGCAATGCCGCCAGCGAAGCCGAGCGGTCCTTTCGCAATTCCGAGATCTACGTCGAGAAGCTGATCGAGCGGCCCCGCCATATCGAAATCCAGCTCCTGGGCGACCAGCACGGCAACATGGTGCACCTGGGCGAGCGCGAGTGCTCCATCCAGCGGCGTCACCAGAAGGTGATGGAGGAGTGCCCGTCGCCCCTGGTGGCGCTGCACCCCGAAATGCGGCACGCCATGGGCGAGGCGGCCATTCGCGCCGCGCGCGCCGCGGGCTACTACAATGCCGGCACCGTCGAATTCCTGGTGGACCAGGAGCGCCGTTTCTACTTTCTGGAAATGAACACGCGCCTCCAGGTGGAACATCCCGTGACCGAACTGGTCACCGGGCTGGACCTGGTGAAGCTGCAAGTAGAGATCGCCGCGGGCGAGCGCCTGCCGTTCTCGCAGGAGCAGGTCGCCTGGCGCGGGTCCGCCATCGAATGCCGCATCTACGCCGAGGATCCGTACAACGATTTTCTTCCGTTCCCCGGCAAGCTCACGCGCCTCACCCGCCCCCTCGGCCCCGGAATCCGCCTGGATGGCTGCGTCTACGATGGCTGGACGGTTCCCGTGGAGTACGATCCGCTGCTGGCGAAACTGGCCGTGTGGGCCGCCAATCGCGAGGACGCCACCGAACGCATGATCCGCGCCCTGCGCGAATACGACGTGGGCGGCATTCGCACGAATTTGGGTTTCTTCCGCCAGATTCTGGAAGACCCGGAATTCCGCGCCGCGCGATTTGCACACCGGCTTCATCGAGGAGTTTTTCCAGCGCCACGATGAGCCGCGCCCGCCCGCCGACCTGGCCGCCGTTGCGGCGCTGGCTGCGGCTCTCCACACCATGGCAGGCGCCGGAGAGCCCGGTGCGCCCGCCGCGGCCAATGGCAGCGCGTGGCTGGCGGAAGGGCGGAGGCGGCTGCTGCGATGAAAGTGGATCTCACCATCAACGGCACCCCCGGCCGCATCGAGATTCTCGCGCCCCGCCCGGCCTGCCGCTTCCGCGTGGACGAAGGGCCCGAGCGCGAAGCCAACGTGGAACTGGCGGAGCCCTGCGTGTATTCGGTTCTGCTGGACGGGCGCAGCTACGAAGCCCGCGTCGAAGTGACTGCCGAAGGGCTGGTGGTGGTGATCGATGGATACCGCTTCGCCATCGACGTGCATGACCCGCGGCGGTTCTCGCGACGCCATGCCGGGCGCGGCGCCGAAGGCGTGCAGACCATCTCCGCGCCCATGCCCGGCAAGCTGGTCCGCGTTCTGGTCGCGCCCGGCGACGCCGTGGAGGCAGGACAGGGCCTGGTAGTGGTCGAGGCCATGAAGATGCAAAACGAAATGAAGGCCGCGCGCGCCGGGCGCGTGCTCGCGGTAAGCGCCAAAGAAGGCGCCACCGTCACCGCCGGCGAGGTGCTCGTCACCATCGAGTAAGACCGGCCTCCTGGCCGGTCTCCCCTATCTCTGCTTTACCTCTTCGCTCCATTTCTGCATCATGGTGGAAAGTTCATCCACCATGGCCGGGTAGCGGTGCCGCAGATTCACGCTCTCGCCCGGGTCCTCGTCCAGATTCGAAAGGAAGAGCGCGTCATCGCCGGTCAGAGCCTTGTTGCCGTCCGGCGTCCCGTCGAAGACCTTGCCGTCCTTCACCAGTTTCCAGTTGCCGCGGCGCACCGCCAACTGGCCGCCGGACGACCAGAAGATGGCATCGTGAGTGCGATTTGGCGCCCTCGGTCGCCATCGGCAGCGCGTCGCTGCCATCCAGCGTGCGGTCGGCGGGAAGAGCACGCGCCGGCCAGCCTTGGCGATGGTTGGCATCAGGTCCAGGTGGCTGCCCACTTCGTGCACCACCTTCGCCTTTGGGAATCACGCCCGGCCAGTTCATGATCATGGGCACGTGCATGCCGCCATCGAACGCGCTGAATTTGTTGCCGCGGAACGGCGCATTGTTGCCCGCCGTCGCGGGCTTGCCGTTCAGACCGGCGCGCGCTTCGCGCGTGGCGCCATTATCGGCGCCGAACAGCACCAGGGTGTTCTGCTCCAGGTGCAACTCGCGGAGCGTATGCAGCACCTGGCCCACGCCGTCGTCCAGGGCCGAGATCATGGCCGCGTAGGTCCGCCGCTCGCGCTCCAGAGCCGGGAAAGCGCTGCATGTATTTTTGCGGCACGTGCATGGGATAGTGCGGCGCATTGAACGGCACGTAGGCGAAGAAAGGAGAGGCGCGATGATCGCGCACGAACTGCACCGCCTCGCGGGCAAACATTTCCGTGGAGTACTGGCCGTCCTCGAAAATTTCCGTGCGGTCGCGCCACAGGTCGTGATAGTTCGGCACGCGCGGCTCGCCCCAGTAGTAGCGCTGCGAGTAATAGTCGATGCAGCCCGCGTGAAAGCCGAAGAAGCGGTCGAAGCCGTGCGCGTTGGGGTCGGTCTCCGTGCGTATCGCCCAGGTGCCACTTGCCGAAAAGTCCGGTGGCATAGCCGGCCGTTTTCAGCAACCTGTGCGATGGTCGTCTCCGAGGCGGCGAGCGGCGGACCGTTACCCGGCACGCCGGCGCGGATCGGATACCGTCCCGTAAGCAGCGCGGCGCGCGATGGCGCGCAGACCGGCGCCGCCGCATACCAGTTGGTGAACCGGACGCCGCCGGCGGCCAGCGCGTCCAGGTTCGGCGTCTTCAGGTCGGTAGCGCCCCAGGCGCCCACATCGTGGCATCCCAGGTCGTCAGCCAGAAAGAGAATCACATTGGGACGCGCCGGCGCCGCGTACAGTGCCCCGGCGGCGCTCGCGGCCGCTCCGGCCAGCATCTCCCTGCGCGATATCATGCCATCACTCCGGTTTCGAAAAAGCCATTCCCGCGAAACTCACCACGCTCCGCTCGTCGATGTTCCACTGCTCATAGCGAAGCAGTTCGCCGCGCAATTTGGGTGCAGTCTTCAGAAAGGTGTAAAAGGGCGAGGAGCCGCACCACTTCAGGTCGTCGTGATTCTCGCGCAGCAGATCCCAGAAGCCCTCCGCGTCGCAGCGGTTGATGCGGGCGATCCGCTCCTCGTCGCGCGACCCGACTTCGCTCATCACGCCCTCTCCCGCCACGGCGGAGAACTGGTCCTGATAGCGCGCGCCCATGTGCGCCATATCCACGCCCAGCACCCAGAAGAGATTGTCGCCTTCGCGTTCGCGCAATTCGCCCAGCGCTTCGATAAACGCCTTTACCTTGTCGTCATCTTCCGGCTCGCCGCCCTGGTAGAGGCTGCGCGCAAAAGACCCGCACAGCACCGGCAGAACCTTCACGCCGGCGCCCAGCATGTGCTGCAGGAAGATCACCTGCAGTTCCACGGTGTGCTCGAAGGAGTGGCAGAAATCTTCCATCTGCACGCCGGCCCCGCCGCGTTCGGCCAGCCAGTTCACCAGGCGCTGATCGGTTTGCGCCTCGCCCATGGGGGTCCGGTAGTTCTTGCGGGTCAATCCGAAATGTTCCGGCTCGCCGTAGTGCGAAGTCGCCAGAATCACGAAAGTCCGGTCCGCGATGCTCCGGCTTGAGCTGCCCGTAGGCCGCGCGGTAGCTCTGCCAGCCGCCTTCCGGGCTCACGTGCGGCGCGGCGATGCCGAACAGGTTGCCATCGGCCTGCGCGGCGGCCGTTTCGCCGTCCATGTAGCGGGCCATGGTTTCGCGCAATTCACCGGCGTCCTCGGGGTACGCCGTCCCGGCATGCGCCGGTTCGCGCACCGGCTTTTCCGCGAACTCGCGCCGGCGCTCCGCTTGCATCCGCTCGAATGTCTCGTCTTCCAGGAACCCGGCGGTGCTGAGCGTATTCACCAGGTGCTGTTCGATGTCGCCCACTTCCAGGCTGCCGGTGACCCGCACCAGCGCGGCGCGGAGGTCCAGGTCCGTCTGGCGCCCGTCGAAACACGCGAGACACTCCACCAGTACCGGCGGAATGATCAGCATGGCATCGCTGAAGCGGTACGGGTCGCGTATGAACAGCCCCGGATGGTCCTCCGAGGGCGACGGCATGAAGTCCAGGCTGTAGCGCAGACGGGGCAGTGGATGCGACAAATTTCATCGTAGCGCAGACAGCGAGCGGTATTTGCGCAGCAGTTCATAAATCACCACGCCGCCCGCCGTGGCGACGTTCAGCGAGTGCTTGGCGCCCAGCATGGGAATGCGGACGTGGGTATCGCACAGCTCCGAAACTTCCGGCCGGATGCCGTCCACCTCGTGGCCGAAGACCACGCACACGGGAAAGCGCGGGGCCCAGTCGAACAGGTCCACCGCGTGGACCGTGGTTTCGACGGCGGCGATTTCGTATCCGCCCTCGCGCATCCCGCGCAGCAGCGGGACTGGCTCCCAGGAGTGCTGCCACCGCACCGTCTCTTCGGCGCCAAGCGCGGTCTTGGAAATGGCATGCTTGGGCGGATAGCTGGTGATGCCGCAGAGGCACAGCTTTTCGATCCGCGCGGCGTCGCCGGTGCGGAAGAACGAGCCGACGTTGTACATGCTGCGCACGTTGTCCAGCAGGATCGTGACCGGAAGCCCGGCGATCCCTTCATACAGCGCTCCGGCGCTGGTGGCCTGAAAAGGAATACGTTCCAAACAAGGAATGGTAAACTATAATCGCCGTCCATGTTATCGATCGTCATACCGATTCACAACGAGGAGCACTCTATCCTCCCGCTCTACGACCGCCTGACCGCGGTCCTGGAACAATTGCAGCGGCCCTACGAAATTCTGTTCGTGGACGACGCCTCCAACGACCGCAGCTTCGAACTGCTGGCCAACCTGGTGGAGACCGACGGGCACCTGAAGGTGATCCGCCTGCGCCGCAATTTCGGCCAGACCGCGGCGCTGTCCGCCGGATTCCACGAATCCAAAGGCGACGTCATCATCGCCATGGATGGCGATCTGCAGCATGCGCCCGAAGACATTCCGGCGCTGCTGCAGAAGATCGACGAAGGCTTCGATATCGCCAGCGGCTGGCGCAAGCATCGCGTGGACAACGCCATCATGCGCAAGATTCCATCGCGCATCGCCAACTGGCTCATGGCCAAGGCTTCCGGGGTGGAGCTGCGCGATTTCGGCACCACCTTCAAGGCGTACAAGGCGGAAGTCCTGAAGGACGTCAACCTGTACGGCGAATTGCACCGCTTCATTCCGGCGCTGGCCAGCTTCTACGGCGCGCGCATCGCCGAGGTGCCGATCCGCAATACACCGCGGGCCACCGGCGATTCGCACTACGGCATCGGGCGGACCTTCCGCGTGCTGTTCGACATCCTCACCATCAAGTTCCTGCTGAAGTACTTCACGCGGCCGATGCATTTCTTCGGCACGCTGGGGCTGGCGGGCACCGGCTTCGGCGGCGGCATCATGGTCTACCTGACGATCAAGAAACTGCTGGGTTACGACATCGTCATGGAGCATGGTCCGCTGATGATCGCCGGAGGCCTGCTGCTGCTCGGCGGCATCATGATGTTCAGCACCGGGCTGATCGGCGAGATGATGATGCGCACGTACTTCGAGAGCCAGGACCGCCGCATCTACGCGGTGCGCGAGATCCTCACGCGCAAGCAGCGCGGCGTCGCCGGCGGAACGCGGTAGAACCGCTATAGCCCCGTGCCGCGGCGCCAGTGGTCTTCGAACAGTCCCTTCATGGCTTCGCCCATCCCTTCGTGCTGGAATACCACGGCGGTCCACGTGGGCCTGCGTGATCACCGGGTCGAGCAGCGCGATCATGCCGTGCTGGCCGTCGAAGAGGGCCAGCTTCATGGGAAGGGAATCGGCGATGCGCACTTCCACGCCGGCCGCCACATACTCGCTGAGGCGCTGGCGGTGCTCGTCGTCGAGCGGCGGAGGCTTCCAGCAGAAGGCGGCAGGCCACGCCGCTCGGCGCCGGCCTGTTTCACCAGTTTTTCGTCCAGCGGATCCACGGCGTACGGCGGCCGCGAAAACTCCAGGTACTCGCGCTTCACCTCGGCGAGCATCCGGCGGTACTCGGCGGCGGTCTGCGCCGGTTCGGTTACAATCCGCAGAAAATCCAGCGTTCCGCGCCCGCCCTGGCCTTCCGAATAGAGCGATTTCAGATCGTCGATCAGCGCCGGAGCCGGCGCGGCCGTTGTCGGTCAGTTCCTGCTCCAGCATCTGCCGCTTGCGGCCAGGTAGCCGGGAATCGCCAGGCTGGGCTCGACGGCCGAAAACAGCTTGGTCTTTTCCTGCACCACCTGGGCGAAACCCTTCTCCACCAGGCTGTCCAGAACTTCGTAGATCTTCTGCCGGGGCACGTGCGCGCGGGCCGCCAGCTCCAGGGCCTTGAATCTCGGGATGCCCCAGCAGCACCAGGTACGAACGCGATTCGTAAGCATTGAGCCCAAGTTGCTGCAAGCCGCCGCCAGAACCGTTGAAAATCAACTTCGGCCAATTCTTCGCTCATATTCTTTACACCTTATCAAAGCCGCGATCTGGAAAGTTGACAAAGTCATTAACCCGGAGAAAAGCCTTAGGCCAGGTCCGGCCGATCCTGCGCTAGAATGTCCGAAGCTGGTCATCCAGTGCGTAAACGGGCCTGCAAGTTTGTATCAATTTGACTTGGTACTATTAGAACTCTACAATTAGGCTAGCGGGAAGTGTATGTCAGAGAACAATGCCGCAATTAACGGGCCCTCGTCCGGCACAGGAATACCCGTCCGGTCCAAAATCCGGATCGTCGTGGCGGACGATCACCCCATCTTTCGGGACGGCCTGTGCAAACTGCTGGCCCTGGAAGAGGATTTCGAAGTAGTCGCCCAGGCACAGGACGGGCGGCAGGTGCTCGACGTGCTTCAACAGCACGAACCCGACATTCTGCTGCTGGATCTGAAGATGCCCGGGCTGGACGGCCTGGCCACTCTGCAGCGTCTGCAGGCCGCTCAAGAACAAGACCCGCGTCATCGTTCTGACCGCGTCCGACGACAAGAACGAATTCGTCCAGGCGATGAAGCTCGGCACCTCCGGCATCGTCCTCAAGCAGACCGCCACGGAGTTGCTGATCAAGAGCATCCGCAAAGTCCATGCCGGCGAGATCTGGCTGGATTCCCACACCACCGCGGCAGTAATCCGCCAGTTCGTGGCCAACGACGATGCTCCCGTCCGCCGCCTCCGCAATGCCGCACCGCGCGAACGCGAACGCTCTCCTTTGAGCCAGCGCGAGCGCGAGATTGTGGCCCTGGTCGCCCAGGGTTTCAAGAACAAGGAGATGGCCGAGAAGATGTTCATCAGCGAGCAGACGGTGAAAAACCACCTGCACAACATCTTCGACAAGCTGGGCGTATCCGACCGGCTGGAACTGGCGCTCTACGCCATCCACAACAACCTGCACACCGGGCGATAGCCTTATTGGCCTAGTACCAGCACGCCCCAGGGACGGTTACCCGCCTTGACCTTTTTGATCACAGCGTGAGTCGCCACGTCCACAATGGAGACGTCATTAGAGGGCCCGTTGGCGGTGAAGAGCAGCTTTTCATCCGGGGAAAGGGCGACTCCCCAGGGGCGCTGTCCGACTTCAAACGACGCCAGGATCTTCTCCGTGGAAGGCTCCAGTATGAACACCTGCTTGCCGCGGCCGGTGGTGACGTAGAGGCGTGACCCGTCGCGAGACATGGCCTGTCCCATGGGCTTCTGTCCCTCGCCCAGCGAAATGGTGTGGATGGCTTCCTGGGTGCTCGTATCGATCACCGAGAGGGTGCCATCGTTTTCGTTGCTGACGAAGGCGCGCGACCCATCGGGAAGAAATGTGACATTCCGCGGACGGCGGCCCACTTTGATGGTCTTAAGCGCCTTGGCGGTGGCGATATCGATGACCGTCACGGTGCCTGCGTCTTCCGAGGTGGCATAGATGAGCTTGCCATCGGGCGTCACGGTCACGCCCTCGGGTTCCTCTCCGGTGGGGATGGTGTGAAGCACTTCGCCCTTGACGGGATCCACGAAACTGACGCCCGCGGCATCTTCGTTCGAGATGTACAGAGTGCCATCGCGGCCCACGGCAAACTGTTCGGGGTCCGACCCGCCGGGAATCTTGCGCAGCAGTTTATTCTGCGCCACATCGTAGACGCCGATGCCATCGGCGCTCTTGTCGGGCGGCGGCAAAGTGCTCTCATCCACTCCGGGAGGAGCCAGCGGCGATCCGCTCAGCGCGATGTAGATCAGCTTGCCGTCCACGCTGGGATGAATGCCGCGTGCGCGCTTGCCGATAGGCACAGTGCCCGTGGCTTCCATGCGCACCGGGTCGATGATGGTGAGATCGCCCGAGGATTCGTTGCTGATGTAGACGCGGTACGAGGGTCCGGAATGACCGCAGCCGGCGAGCAGCGCGATCGGGACGAGGAGCGCGAACTTTGTGAGGTTGGTCATGGATAGGTGAAGTTTACAGCGGCGGTCCCCGAAGGAGCAAGGTGAACCGCCTGTTTCTGTTCGCCCAGTTTTTCCTGCCACACGGCCAGCGTATAGTCGCCGGGCGGCACGTTCTTCAACTGGAAAGAGCCATCTGGGCCGGTCACGGCAAAGTATGGATGATCCACCACACCGATAAATGCGCGCATCCACGAGTGCACATTGCACTTCACCGGAATCATTACGTCGGCACGCGGAAAGCGGTGTTCCAGGTCCGGGGCGCCGGGGGATTGCTGCTGGTTCCAGTCGTAGTTGTTGGTGGGCTTGGGATGCACGTTGTGGGACACGGTGTCGCTGTTGCGGACGGCCATGGTCTGGCCGGCGCGGATGCCGAAGACGCGCGGCTGGAACATGCAGCCGTGCTGGTTGAGCACCACGGAGCCCTCGGCCGGCTCGAACTTCTTGCTCTCCAGGCCGGACTGAATGTAGACGAAAGCATTGGCCAGACCGCCGGATTTGCCGGTGACGAGCGACTCGTCGTAGACCGGATGGCCGGCGTGGGCCTTCTGGCACGCCGCGTCGGAATCCATGTCGATCACCTTGCGCTCGGGCCTGGCTCCGGTGTAAGTGATCCTGCCGTGGATGGTGCCGGCGGTAGCGGGGTCCACGTGAAAGTACTCCACCGGCTTCGGCGGTTCCACGGCGGCAGCCTTCTTCTCGGGTGGCTTGGCGGTGTTGCACGCGGCAGTAATCAGCGCGGCGAAAAGGAGGAGGCGCCTCATGGTTTGCCGGTGGGCGCCTGCGGATTTCCAGGACCGAAGTGCTTGAGCATCACCAGGTCTTCGGAATCGCTGCGGTTGGCGATGACCACGCCTTCCCGGGCGGCATCGGCGGTGACGAACAGTTCGTCTTTAGTCATCTGGCCATAGCGGATGAGCGTGGGGGTTTCGATTTCGTGCCGGCCGAAAGTGCCGTAGCCCTGAACCAGAATCAGCCCATAAGCCGCGGCATCGGCAATCTTCACCGAACGGCCCGGCGCAATGGTGAGCTCTTTAGCCGAGTAATGCCGCGTGGAGTAGACCACCCATTTTTCACAGTATCCGTCATCCGCGGTGGCTTCGTGCGGAGCCGCCGGGACAGGCTGAAACAGGCGGTGGCGGGCGAATTCAGGATCCAGGTTGGCGTCCCAATCGAGCATGTTCAGCAGATAGTCCAGGTCGTGATGATGCTCGGGGGGCACGTCTTTCACCAGCAGGTCCCAGGGTACGGAGCGGCCTTCCACCAGCGACTGGTACATGGCGAAGACATCGGAATTCACCTGCGGCTCATAAGTCACCAGAGAGCCGGGCGCGTGCAGAATGCCGGGGTCGATCTGCCAGCCCGTGCCGGGTTTCAATTTGTAAGCGCGGGAATGATAGAGAATGCCGTTATCGCCCTGATTCCAGCCCTCCAGGCAGCGGCGCACGTCGTCGCGCGTGGTGCCGGGTTCGAGGCCCATGAAGGTGTACGGAAAGTTGTTGTCCTTGAAATTGTACTGGGGCGGGAAATAGTATGCTTCGGGTTTGCCCCGCCGGCCCACGCGCCCGGCGAACTCATCGTTCTGGTGCAGGTGGTGGGGAATGGGTCCGAGGTTGTCGAAGAACTTGCAGAGCAGGTTCCAGCCGCCTTCGCGTTGCATGACATCGTCGCCGAGGAAGCGGTCGCCGTGGGTTTCGATGGCTTCCTTGCAGCAGCACCCTTTTGCCCTGAAACTCGACGTAGCTCAGGCCTTCGTCGGACGCGGTAAGGGGGCCGTTAGCGGCTTTGGTGGTGGACGAGAACCAGCGCTCATCAATGCCGCCGCGATGCCCGCCGAGAATGTAGAGATCGCGGGGATCGAGCTTCAGACGGCCGCCGGGCATGAGAAACGCACGCGGTACCCAACAGGGGGCCAGGCGCACCGCGCCGCATCCGGCAGACAGGGCATCGCGGACCAGGGTCTCTCTCATGAGGTGCGTTTCAGCGTACTAGCTTTCGAAATTCCCTGTCAAGACGACGATGCCTGTATGCCGATCGGGTTAATGCGGTAGAATTTTTAGCATCCAGACTGGAGAAGAAAATGTCTTTACGAATCAATGACACAGCACCGGATTTTACCGCCGAGACCACGCAGGGGACCATCCATTTTCATGAATGGATCGGTGACGGTTGGGCGATTCTGTTCTCGCATCCAAAGGATTTTACGCCGGTTTGCACTACCGAGCTGGGCTATATGGCCGGATTGGAACCGGAGTTTGCCAAACGCAATACCAAGATCATCGGACTGAGCGTGGATCCGGTGACCAGCCACGGGAAATGGGCCTCCGACATCGAAGAGACGCAGGGGCACAAGGTGAACTATCCGATGATCGGCGACCCAGAACTGAAGGTGGCCAAGCTCTACGGGATGCTTCCGGCGGACGCCGGAGACACGTCCGAAGGGCGCACCGCCGCCACCAACGCGACCGTGCGCACGGTTTTCGTAATCGGCCCCGATAAGAAGATCAAGCTGATGCTGATCTACCCGATGAACACCGGCCGCAATTTCAACGAGGTGTTGCGCGTGCTCGATTCGATGCAACTGACGGCCTCGCACAAAGTGGCCACGCCGGTGAACTGGCAAAACGGCGACGATGTGATCATCCCCCCGGCGATCTCCAACGACGAGGCGGCGAAGATGTTCCCGGGCGGCTGGAAAACGTTGAAGCCCTACCTGCGGGTGACACCGCAGCCGAAGTAAAAGTCCAGAGCCACGGGAACTTCATCGCGGAGGCCGAGTCTGAGCACCCTCCTCCAACTGGATCGCATCTCCAAATCCTTCGGCGGGATTCTGGCGCTGGACGAGGTGAGCCTTACGGTCCAGGCAGGGGAGATCCACGCGATTACCGGCGAGAACGGCGCCGGCAAATCGACCCTGATGAAGGTCGCCGCGGGCATGTACTCTCCCGACTCCGGCGACCATTCGTTTCGCGGGCCGGCGGCTTGCCATGATTCACCAGGAACTCCTCACGTTCCCGGATCTGACCGTGGCCGAAAACATCTGCATGGGCCGCGAGCCGTCGCGCTGGGGATGGTTGGATCGCCCGGCGATGCAGCGCGAAGCGGCGGGCCTGCTGGCGCGGCTCGGAGTGAGCCTGGACCCGTTGGCCCGGATGCGCCACCGGAGCTTCGCCGAGCGCCAGAGCGTCGAAATCGCCAAGGCGCTCGGCGGCCAGGCCGACCTGCTCATCATGGACGAGCCGACCTCCGCGCTGTCCGACCGTGAGGCGGAGCGGCTCTTCCGCATCATCGGCGACCTGAAGCAGAGCGGCGTGGCCGTCATCTACATTTCTCACCGCATGTCCGAAATCTTCCGGCTGGCCGATACCGTCACGGTGATGCGCGACGGCCGGCACATCGCCACCCGGCCGGCCGCCGAACTGGACGAGGAGCGGCTGATCGCTCTTATGGTGGGGCGGGCGCTGGAACCCCTGGCAGAGTTGCAGAAGGGGGTTCCCGGCGAGATCGTTCTCGAAGTCAGCCTGCCGGGGATCCGAGTTCTCGCTGCGCGCGGGAGAGATCCTGGGCCTCGCCGGCCTGCTGGGCGCCGGACGAAGCGAAGCGGCTGCGGCGATCTTCGGCCTGAGCCCCACCGCCGGCGCGCAGGTTCGCCTGGCCGGCCGGCCGGTCCGCATCGGGTCGCCTGCCGACGCGCTTGCCTGCGGGATCGCCATGGTAACCGAAGACCGCAGGGAATTCGGCTTTGTGCCGCGCATGTCAGTGCGGGAGAACATGACGCTCTCGCAGCCTCGATCGCTTCGCCCGGGGGCCGTTCCTGCGCCCGGGCCGCGAGGCCGCCGCCGTCGCAGAGCAGATGCGGCGGTTCCGCGTGCGCGCCGCTGGCGACGGGCAACCCGTGCAGGATCTCAGCGGCGGCAACCAGCAGAAGGTTGTGCTGGCCCGCGCGCTGCTCACTCGTCCCCGCGTCCTGATTCTGGACGAGCCCACGCGCGGCATCGATGTCGGCGCCAAGGCCGAGATTTACGCGCAGATCGCCGGCCTGGCGCGGGAAGGCATGGCGATTCTGTTAATATCGTCCGAAATGAACGAGATCCTTTCCCTCAGCGACCGTATCCTGGTGATGCGCGAAGGAGCCGTCTCGGCCGAGCTTACCCCCGGCCGCACCACGCCGGAAGAGATTCTCCGGTACGCCATGCCCAATTGACATGGAGAAACGAAAAATCCAATCGCGGCTGGCATCGTTGGGCCTGCCTCTGGCCCTGGCGGTTCTGGTGGCGGCGTTATCGGTGGCGCGGCCCAGCTTCCTGAATCTGGCCAACCTGGTGAACCTGGTGCGGCAGATCTCCATCAACGGCATTCTGGCAGTGGGCGTGACGTATGTCTTGCTCACCGGCGGGGTGGATCTTTCGCTGGGTTCGGTGGTGGCGCTCTCCGGCGTGGCCGCCGCCTGCTTCGCCCATCCCGGACAATATCCCGCCGTCGTGCCCGTGGCCGCTGGAATCCTGGCGGGCGCCGCTTGCGGAGCGGCAAATGGCCTGGTGGTGGCGCGCGGGCGGGTGGCGCCATTCATCGTCACGCTCGGGATGATGACGGCGGCGCGGGGCCTGGCGCTGCTGGTGAGCGGAGGGCGGCCGGTATCCAACCTGACGGCCGGATTCACCCATATCGGCAGCGGAAACATTGCGGGGGTGCCGGAGCCCATCCTCATCTTCTTTTTCGTGGCGCTGCTCTCCCGGGTGTTGCTGACGAACATGCGCTTCGGACGGTACGTTTACGCGGTGGGCGGCAACGAAAACGCGGCACTCGCGTCGGGCGTGCCGGTCCGGTCCGTCAAAATGGCGGCGTACACCCTGTGCGGCGCGCTCGCCGGGCTGGCAGGCGTGGTGCTGGCTTCGCGCATCACTACCGGGCAGCCGAACGCCGGCATCGGGTACGAACTGGATGCCATCGCGGCGGTGGTGATCGGCGGCACCAGCCTGAACGGCGGCGTGGGCGGCGTGGGAGGAACCATCCTGGGCGCGCTGCTGATGGGAGTCATTAATAATGGACTCGACCTGCTCAATGTGTCGTCATATTATCAGCAGGTGGTGAAGGGGCTGATCATCGTGGGCGCGGTCTGGCTGGACAGGAGCAAGGACAGGTGACGAAAAACAGGTGGGCCGTAGTCGCGGCGCTGGCGGGCTGCATTATGCAGGGATGCTCGGGGCGGCAGCCGTCCGGCGAAAAGAGGCCGGTGATCGGCGTCTCGCTGCTGAATCTCTCCAACGAACTGATTGTCACGCTGGACCAGTCGATGGAAGATAAGGCTAGGCAACTGGGAGTGGAACTGATCGTCAACGACGCGCAGCGCAGCGCGGAAAAACAGGTGCAGCAGGTGGAGTCCTTCGTGGCCCAGAAGGTCGACGCCATCATTCTGAACCCCTGCGAAGTGGAGGCCAGTTCCCCGGCGGTGGAGAAGGCTCTCGCGGCAGGGATACCCGATCGTGAACGTGAATTCGGAGACCAGAGCCGCGCCAACAGCCTTTGTGGGATCGCACGATGAAGATGCCGGAAGGATCGCCATGGAGTACCTGGCGCGGCGTCTGAACGGCAAAGGCAATGTCGTGATGATGCAGGGCTTCCTGGGGCAGGCGGCGCAGATCGAGCGGGACCAGGGAGCGCGCGACGTGCTGGCAAAGAACCCCGGCATGAAACTCATCGCGGTGCAGACGGCGGAGTGGGACCGGGCCAAAGGCATGACCCTGATGGAAGACTGGCTGGAATCCTACGGCAGCCGCATCGATGCCGTATTCGCGGAGAATGACGAGATGGCCATGGGAGCGTTGATCGCGCTGGAGCAGGCCAAACGCAAGGACAAAGTCCTTCTGGCCGGAGTGGACGCGATTCCCGATGCGGTACAGGCGGTTCGTGACGGCCGGCTGGACGCGACCGTCTTCCAGGATGCTCGCGGCCAGGGAAACGCGGCGGTGGAGACCGCGGTAAAAATCCTACGAAAAGAGCCCTACGAAAAGCAGCTCTTCATTCCCTTTCAACTGGTGACCAAAGACAACGTGGCGCAGTTCCTGAAGTAGCGCGCCCTACGCGAACTTGCGCATTCGCTCCCTTACGGTCGCGGCTCCGATCCGAGCCGCGCGCGTCAGCAAGCGCAAACACTTTGCGAGAAATAACGGGCGTCTACGCCCCCATGGCGTCTTCTTTCCCGGCTCCATATTCCTTCAGCTTGTTGTGCAGGGTCTTCAAGCTGATCCCCAAAGACAACGTGGCCCAGTCTGAAGTAGCGCGCCCTACGCGAACTTGCGCATTCGCTCCCTTACGGTCGCGGCTCCGATCCGAGCCGCGCGCGTCAGCAAGCGCAAACACTTTGCGAGAAATAACGGGCGTCTACGCCCCCATGGCGTCTTCTTTCCCGGCTCCGTATTCCTTCAGCTTGTTGTGCAGGGTCTTCAAGCTGATCCCCAAAGACAACGTGGCCCAGTTTCTGAAGTAGCGCGCCCTACGCGAACTTGCGCATTCGCTCCCTTACGGTCGCGGCTCCGATCCGAGCCGCGCGCGTCAGCAAGCGCAAACACTTTGCGAGAAATAACGGGCGTCTACGCCCCCATGGCGTCTTCTTTCCCGGCTCCATATTCCTTCAGCTTATTGTGCAGGGTCTTCAAGCTGATCCCCAAAGACAACGTGGCCCAGTTTCTGAAGTAGCGCGCCCTACGCGAACTTGCGCATTCGCTCCCTTACGGTCGCGGCTCCGATCCGAGCCGCGCGCGTCAGCAAGCGCAAACACTTTGCGAGAAATAACGGGCGTCTACGCCCCCATGGCGTCTTCTTTCCCGGCTCCGTATTCCTTCAGCTTGTTGTGCAGGGTCTTCAAGCTGATCCCCAGAATTTCGGCGGCGCGCGTCTTATTGTTCCGGGTGTGCTCGAGCGTGCGGAGAATCAGCCCCTTTTCGGCTTCTTCCACGGTAGTTCCGATGCGAATGCGCAGCGCCTCCAGATCGTCCGGAACGGGCGCCGCCGGCGGCGTGCTGGCCGATACCGCCGTCGCAGATGCGGGCCGCTCCTGCAGGAACGCGGGCAAGTGTTTGGGTTCGATGGTGCCCTCACCCGCCAGAATCACCGCGCGCTCCAGCACGTTGCGAAGTTCTCGCACATTGCCCGGCCAGCCGTAGCGTCCGAAGGCCAGAAGCACATCCGGCGAAAGGTCCGAAACGCGGCATTCGTGTTTCCGGTTCAAGTCGCTGAGCAGGGCCTCCGCGATCGGCTGCAAGATCCTCTTTCCGCTCCCGGAGGGGAGGCAGGTGGATGTGGAACACATTGAGGCGGTAATACAGGTCTTCGCGCAAATGGCCGCCGCGCACGGCTTCTTCCGGCACTTTGTTGGTGGCGGCCACCACGCGAACGTCCACTTCGAATTCGGCTTTTCCGCCCAGGCGCCGGACTTTGGAATCTTCCAGAATGCGCAACAGCTTGGCCTGAGTGGGCATGGGCATTTCGCCGATTTCGTCCAGCATCAGGGTGCCGTGCTGCGCTACTTCGAAACATCCGGCCCGCCGCTCCGAAGCGCCTGTAAACGAACCTTTCTCATGGCCGAACAGCTCGCTTTCGATCAGGCTCTCCGGCAGCGCGGCGCAGTTGATTGCCACAAACGGACCCTGGCGGCGCTGACTGAGCGCATGCAGCGTGCGCGCCACCACTTCTTTTCCGGTGCCGCTTTCGCCGGTCACCAGAACGCAAGCCTTGCTTGGGCCGGCCTGCTGCAGCAAAGTAAAAATTTCCAGCATGCGCGGCGATGCGCCCACCAGTTGGCCGAGCGACCCTTTATAACTGAGCTGCCGCTCCAGGTTGCGCTTCTCCGCGGTCAGCCCCGCATGACTGCCGGCGCGGCGAATCAGCACCTCCAGCCCGCCCGGTTGAATGGGCTTTTCCAGGAACCAGAAGGCGCCCAATTCGCGCACGGTTTTCACCGCAGTTTCCACGCTGCCATACGCGGTCAGTACGATGGTGGGCGGCATATCGCCCGCATCGCGCAGCCGCTGCAGGAATCCAAAACCATCCAGGCCGGGCATATTCAGATCTGTCAGGATGACGTCCGCGGGAAATTCCGCCAGCTTTTCCAGCGCCTCATTCCCGTCTCCCGCCGTTTCCGGGGTCATGCCCCAGGCGGAGATCATTCCTGCCAGGCCGCTCCGCTGGCTGGCTTCATCGTCTACGATTAAAACTTTCAAAGGCTGATTCAAAGTGGCGCGATCCTTCCGAGTGCTTCCATTACCCATTTTACGCCGTGGCTGAAGGTTCGGCGGGCGGCTTGCAGGGAGAAGCGGCAGGGAACGTGCGGCGCGATGCGAAAATGCTAGTATTAGAACTAATTGTGCATACCGGACGTCGTACAGACATGGGTCTGGCCAACTGTGCGGGATCTCATGAGGGAGGCTTGTGGTAACCCTGGTTCTTCGGGCGCGACGGCGTCTGCTGCAAAATGAACTCCTGTCGCAAGGCGCCAACGCGGGCAGCGCGGCAATTCTGGCCTTCATTCTTCTTCTGCTTGTGGGCGTCCAGATACTGAACTGGCAATGGTTCCTGCTGCTCCCGGCGGCGGCGATCGGCTTGGGGCTTTACCGCACTTTCCATCGCGCGCCCTCGCCGTATCGCGTCGCCCAGATTGTGGATCAGCGTCTGGGACTGGCCGATACCCTGTCCACGGCTCTGTATTTCCGTGACGATGCAGCGGCAGTTCACGCCTCGCGGGACATCCGGCGGTCGCAGGCGGAACGCGCGGAGGAGACAGCGCGCTCGGTCGACGTGCGTCAGGCGATTCCGTTCACCATGCCTCGGGGCATCTACGCCTTGACGGTGCTGGTGCTGGTGGCTGCGAGTCTTTTCGCGTTGCGCTACGGGCTGAGCCGGCGGCTGGATCTGAAGCCGCCTCTGGCCAGCATGATCCGGCAGGAGTTTGGCTGGGCGCCTAAGAAGGATACGGCGCAGAATAGCCGCCGCACTCCGCCGGTTCCCGAAGCGCAGGATGACAATGGCGCCACAGCCGATCCGCAGGATCAGCAGGGACAGCAAAAGCAGGATGAGGAACAGAAGCAGGACGCCAATTCCGAAGGCGACCAGGCGGCCGACAAGACCGGCGTATCCAAGCAGGATGCCGGCAAGCAGGCCGACAAGGGCGACCAGAAGAGCGCGGACGATCAGGATGCGCAGGCCGAGAAGGCGTCCGATGCCGCTAACGGCGATAACGACGCCAGTAAGAGCGGCGAGCAGGGCAATAAGAGCGACCAGGCGCAGAACAATCCCAAGAGCGATTCCGGCAGTTCCAATGACAGTCCCAGTTTGTGGAGCAAGGTGAAGGACGCCGCGCAGAATCTGCTGTCCCGCATGAAGCCGCAGCAGGGCAACCAGAATCCCCAGGCCGGACAGAACGATCAGGCGAATAAACAACAGGGACAAGGGCAGCAGAATGCCGGCAAACAACAGCAATCCGGCAAGAACGGCCAGCAGAACGGCGAACAGCCGGGCGACGCGCAGGAAGGTCAGAACGGCGAAGAGGCCAAGAGCCAGCAGGACCCGCAGGGCAAAGGAACCGGCAAAAGCGATTCGCAGCAGGCCAGCAAACAACCCGGCAGCGGCATAGGCAGCCAGGATGGCGACAAGAGCATCAAGCAGGCGGAACAACTCGCCGCCATGGGCAAGATCAGCGAGATCCTCGGCAAGCGCTCCGCCACCATCACCGGCGAAGCCACCGTGGAAGTGCAGAATACCAGCCAGCAGTTGCACACGCAATACGTGCAGCGCGGCGCGGAGCACACGCAGGGGGGCGCTGAAATTTCACGCGACGAAATCCCCGTGGCTTTGCAGAACTACGTGGAACAGTACATCGAACTGGTGCGCAAACAGGCTCCGGCGGCACCGGCAAGTCCGAAGAAGTAGTAACACCGCGACCGGCCGGGAGGCCGGTCTTACTTGGTTTCCCAGACCCGCTTGGGAACTCCGGCATCGCGATTCTGCACCCGGTCGTATAAGTAAAAGGTGGAGACGGTTCCGAGCGCTTCGTTATACAGGCTTTGCAGCCCGAGCGATTCTGTGACGTCCTCTTCCAGAGCGTGCAGCGCTTTGAGTTCGTCCGCCAGTGCCGGCTTCTGTTTTCCGGCGGCCGTGCGGAAGAATTTCTGGTAACCGCCGTCTACCAGCGGAGCGATGTCGCTGCCGATCAGAATGCCCGCGCGCCCGTCTGGCCGAAGCGCTCCATCAGTCTCTTTCAACTCCACGGCAAACTCCCCACGGCTGACCCGCGTGACACCGCCCTGCCCCGGTGTGACGGTGAACCCAGCCTGGCGAAGAGCATCCAGGCGCTGTGACGGAGAAGGAATGCTCGGCTTTTCTCTGCGAAAGAACATGGTTCTATTTTACATCTGCCGGTGCATAGCTTAGCTTATACTAGCAACCGCTAAGCCAAATTCCGGAGGGGATAGATGCGCTGTTTTCAAGTGTTTCAAATGGGTCTGATGGTACTGAGCACGCTTGGTGTTGCTTCCGCGGCAACACCTGCCGGCAACGCCTATCTGCAGCACAACCTGGTTGCCGATCAACCTGGTATCGCCGATTTCACCGACCCCAACCTGGTGAATCCCTGGGGCATCTACACTTCGTCCGCCAGCCCCTTCTGGATCAGCGACGCCGGCACGGGTCTTTCGACGGTCTACAGTTCGGCGACCAGCACCAACGGAATCTTCTCGATCAGCGCCACCAAGGTGACGGTTCCTCCTTCGGCCAAGGGAGCTTCACCTGCCACCGCCACCGGCGGGATCGCCAATGCCACAGGCGGCTTCCTGGTGCAGGGGAAGGTGCCCAACTTCATCTTTGTGACTGCCGATGGCACGGTGTCCTGCTGGGCCTCCGCCGTCAACCCCACGCAGGCGCAGTTGATGGTGGACAACTCTTCCAGCGGCGCAGTGTACTACGGGCTGGCTGTCAGCGCCACCACCACTAACGCGGCGCCCATGCTGTATGCCGCCAATTTCAAGACCGGCGGCATCGATGTATTCGATACCAACTTCAAGCCGGTGACTCTGGCAGGCACTCCGTTTGTCGATTCGCAAGTGCCCTCGGGCTACGCGCCCTTCAACATCTGGAATCTGGGCGGCAAGCTTTACGTGATGTGGGCCAAGCAGAATACCAACAAGAATTTTGCCGTCCCGGGAACCGGCAACGGCGCGGTTTCCATCTTCGATCTGAATGGCGTGCTGCTGCAGCACGTGGCCACGGGCGGCACTTTGAACGCTCCCTGGGGTGTGGCCATCGCGCCGGCCACTTTCGGAGCATTCGCAGGCGACATTCTGATAGGCAATTTCGGCGATGGGACCATCAATGCCTTCGATCCGAAAACCGGCGCCGCTCTCGGAGCGATGGCCGATCAGAACGGCAACCCCATTGCGATTTCCGGACTGTGGGCACTCATCGTGGGTAACGGCGGGAACGGCGGCGATCCGAACGCCGTCTACTTCGCGGCTGGTACCGACAACCAGGCGCACGGCCTGTTCGGCAGCCTCCAGGCGGCTCCGGTCCTCACCGCCACTTCGGTCACCAATGCCGCCGACGGCACCGCCACGGGTATCGCCTCCAACACCTTCGTCACCATCACCGGCGCCAGCCTGGCTCCCGTCACGCGGAACTGGACCACCAGCGACTTCACCGGCGGCACCAAGCTACCCACCTCGCTCGGCGGCGTCAGTGTCACGGTAGACGGCAAACCGGCGTACGTCAGCTACATCAGCACCAAGCAGATCAACGTTCTGACTCCTGTGGATACGACCACGGGACCGGTGCAAGTGGTAGTCAACAATAACGGCCTGGCCAGCGCCAGCGTGACCGCGACGATGCAGACCTACTCGCCGGGGTTCTTCCTGTTCAAAGACGGCAAGTCCATTGCGGCGCTCCATGCGGGAGGCGCGCTGGTAGGGGCAACCACGCTCTACACAGGAGCCAGCCAGCCGGCGCAGCCCGGCGAGGAGATCGCCCTCTTCGGCACGGGTTTCGGCACGACCAGTCCGGCCATCAGCGATGGCAGCATCGTCGCCGCACCCATGGCCGTCACCACCACGCCCGCGGTTACCTTTGGCGGAGTTAACGCGGAGGTTGTGTACGCGGGCCTGATCGCCGCCGGAGTCTACCAGATCAACGTGATCGTCCCGTCGTCAACGGCCAACGGAGATATCCCGGTAGTCGCGACGGCGGGTAGCTTTACGTCGGCGGCAAGCGCGATTATCACTGTGGCTCATTAGCGGCGGCCTCAGCGCTTCCACACGAATTGTCCGTTCACGACGGTCGCCATGGGTCCGCCGCGAAACGTCCGGCCGTCAAAGGGCGAGTTGCGGCTGCGCGATTGCGATTGGTTCAGGTCGTAAGTCCACTGCAGGTCTGCGCTGAACACGGTCACGTCTCCGGGCGCGCCCGGCGCCAGCGTGCCGCGGCCCAGGCGCATCACCTGGTCCGGTCCGGTAGTGAACAACTCCACCATGTGCTGGAGCGTGATCTTTCCAGGCGCCACGAGTTCTTCGAGTGTCAGCGCAATGGCCGTCTCCAGGCCGATAATGCCGAACGGGCAGCGTTCGAACTCCTGCATTTTTTCGCTGCCGGGGTGGGGCGCGTGATCGGTGGCGATCACCCCGATGGTGCCTGCCGCGATCCCGTCCACCACCGCCTCGCGATGCGTGCAGGAACGCAGCGGCGGCTTCATTTTGTAATTGCTGTCGTACGGATACATCTGGTCATCGCTCAGCGCGAAGTGATGCGGCGTGGCTTCGCAGGTGACAGGCAACCCGTGCCGCCGCGCCTGCTCCACCATGGCTACGGCGTTGCGCGTGGAAATGTGGGCCACGTGGTAACGCGCGCCGGTTAATTGCGCCAGTAGCAGGTCGCGGGCCACCATCACGTCTTCGCTTGCCGCCGGAATGCCGCGCAGGCCCCAACGCACGCTCTTGATACCTTCGTGCATGTCGCCGCCCGCGCTCAGGTTGAGGTCCTCGCAGTGGTCGATCACCGGCAAATCGTAGGAGCGCGCAAACTCCATGGCGCGGCGCATGACGCGGGAATTCATCACCGGCTGGCCGTCGTCGGAAATGGCCACCGCGCCCGCCGCCTTCATGGCGCCGATGGCCGCCAGTTCCTCTCCGGCGCTGCCTTTGGTGATGGCGCCTATGGGAAATACGTTGACCACGGCCTGGCTTTTGGCCTGCTGCACAATGTAGCTGGTGACCGTGGGGCTGTCGTTGATGGGCTTGGTATTGGGCATGCAGCAGATGGACGTGAATCCACCCGCCGCCGCGGCACGCGAGCCGCTCTCGATATTTTCCGCATGCTCGAAGCCCGGCTCGCGCAAGTGCACGTGCATGTCAATAAAGCCGGGCGCGACAATCATGCCGGTGGCGTCGAACACCTCCGCCTTCGGGGACGAAAGATTCGGCGCCACTCCGGCGATGCGCCCATCCACGATGAGCACATCGGCGACCCGATCGGTCTGCGACGCCGGGTCGATCACGCGGCCGTTCCTGATGACGATCGACATGGCCTATCCAATCACCTTTTCGAGCACCGCCATGCGTACCGCGATGCCGTTTTCGACCTGGTTCAGAATCACCGACCGCTGGAAGTCGGCGACTTCGCTGGAAAGCTCGCGGCCGCGATTGATGGGCCCCGGATGCATCACGATTGCGTCCGGCCTGGCGAGTTCCAGATGCTCCAGACGCAGGCCGTAGAAGCGGAAATACTCGCTCGCCGGGAAGGACGCCTCGTGCTGCCGCTCCAGTTGCACGCGCAGCATCATGATCACGTCGGAATCACGGATGGCTTCGCGGATGTCGTTGGTCAGGGTGACTTCGGGGGCCAGGTACTTCAACTCCACGGGCAGCAGCGACGGCGGTCCGCATAGCACGATCCGCGCGCCGAATTTGGAGAGCAGGTGCACGTTGGAGCGGGCCACACGGCTGTGGGCGATGTCGCCGATAATCGCCACCCGCAGCCCTTCCAGGGACGGGCGGTGGTCCAGAATGGTGCGCGCATCCAGCAGCGCCTGAGTGGGATGTTCGTGCGTGCCATCGCCCGCGTTGATGATGGGGGTGGGCAGGTGGCGCGCCAGAAAATGCGGAGCGCCCGACGCCGCATGGCGCATCACAATGGCATCGGGACGCATGGCCGCCAGCGTGTTGAGCGTATCCACCAGCGATTCGCCCTTGCTCACGCTGGACCCGGACGCCGTGATAGACACCGCGTCGGCGCTCATGCGCTTGGCGGCGATTTCGAAACTGGTGCGGGTGCGGGTGGACGCCTCGTAGAACAGGTTGACGATCATCTTCCCGCGCAGCGTGTCCAGCTTTTTTAGCGATTGGCTCTGCAGCGGCTGAAAATCCTTGGCCCGCGTCAGAATGGCTTCGATCGCACCGCGATCCAGCTCTTCGATTCCCAGCAGTCCCTTCATATCCCGTTCAGGCTTCGCCGTCCGCGGCCTTTTCCACCAGCAGGACCTTCTCCATTCCGTCGATTTCGTGGAATTTGACTTCGATGATTTCGATGTCCGTGGTCTGCACCTTGCGCCCCACGAAGCGCGCCTCGATGGGCAACTCGCGATGACCGCGATCGATCAGCACCAGCAGTTGCACGCGCGAAGGGCGCCCGTGATCGAACAGGGCATCCAGTGCCGCGCGGATGGTGCGGCCGGTGTACAGCACGTCGTCCACCAGGATGATGTCCTTGCCCTGCACCGAGAAGGGGATCTCCGTGGCGCTGACTACCGGCTTCACGTCCACCGTGCTGAGATCGTCACGGTAAAGGTTGATATCCAGAATGCCCACGGGAACCGTGCGATTTTCGAGCGAAGAGATCTTGGCGGCCAGGCGCTGCGCCAGCGGCACCCCGCGGCGGCGGATGCCGATGAATGCCAGCAGGTCCAGGTCTTTTGTTTTTTCCAGAATCTCATGCGCCAGCCGCACCAGGGTCCGGTCGATCTCGGATGCGCTCATGAGTTGGGCTTTTTCGCGCGTCAGGGACATAGGCCTCCGATCAGTCAGGTTAGCATGTATTACCTCATGGCCCGCCCGCCGGAGCGCGTCCATCGCCACTGCCAGACACTCCTCTTTCACCAGTACATAGTCGGTGTCGAAAGTGGAGACGGCGAAGATGCTGACGCCGGCCTCCGCCAGCGGAACAGCCAGCGAGGACAGCACTCCCACCAGGGCGAAATCCAGCGGACCTTCCACCTGGAGCGCGCGCCAGCCTCGCTCGCACGGCACATCCGGCGGCGCCGCGCTTTCCGCGCAAACCACGGATAACTCGCCGGCTGTTCGCGTCACCGATTGAAAGCCGCCGCGAGGCCATGCGGGCGACGCCGCGCTGGCGGGCAGACGGCAGACGGCGAGCCGTTCGCCGAGCATCAGGATGCGCATTTGTTTGCCAGTTTAGCAATCCTTGAGCCGACGGCCCTACGCAACGCTGCGATAATGATAAGGATGGCCACGGATCCCATTTGCCCCAAGTGCAGCGGCACCGGCTTTGTCATCGTCGAGGGAGCCGGCGTTTCGGGGGCAAAACCGTGCGAGTGCCGTTTCACGGGGCGGGCCGCACGCATGGAAGAGCGGGCACAGCTTCCGCCGCTCTACCGCAACACATCGTTTGACAATTTCAGCGTACCGGGCCCGGAAAATCCGATTGCCCGCCGCGATCTCACCAACATACTGCTGGCCGTCAAGAATTATGTCCGCGACTTTCCCAATGAGGCGCGGCCCGGCCTGCTGCTGCTTGGGGAACCCGGGACGGGAAAGACGCACCTGGCCGTCGCCGCCATGCGCAAGATCCTGGAAAAGGGCTTCGAGTGCCTCTTCTGCGATTACCAGACCCTGCTCAACAACATCAAGGCCGGGTACGACGCGTCGTCGGACAGTTCCAACCGCGAAGCCTATCGCATGGCGCTGGATTGCGAGGTGCTCCTGCTGGACGATCTGGGCGCCCACCGGGTCACCAAGTGGGTGGAAGACACCATCACGTCCATCATCACCTACCGCTGCAATAACCGGAAGGCACTGATCGCGACTTCGAATCTTCCAGACCCGGACGCCGGCAGCGTAGTCATGCAGAAATCGCCTCTGGGCACCGTGGAGTATCGCGAAACCCTGGCGGAACGCGTGGGCGCACGGGCCCGTTCCCGCCTGTTTGAAATGTGCACCGTGGTCCGCATGCCGCTGGTAGAGGACTACCGCATTCGAAAGGCCCGGACCTTTTGATGCGCACCTGTGCCCGCATCGGCCTGTTCCTGGCCTTTGCCGCGGCTGCGTCTCCCGTGCCATCCGAGCCGGCGGTGGAATACACTCAGGCGGTCGAATTCCCGTATTACCTGTGCCCCCAAACGCTGTGGGAGCGCGAACTGGTCTGGCTGAAGAACCTGGGGATCCACACCATTGAGTTTTCCGTCCCATGGAACTGGCACCAACTTCCCGAAGGCGGTTTCGATCTCACCGGCCGCACCAGCCCGCGGCGCGACCTGGTGGGTTTCGTCCGCCTGCTGCGCCGGCTTGGCCTGCGCGCGTGGGTGCGTCCGCTGCCGCCGGTAGCAGGTTGGCCGAACGGCGGCGCACCCGCCGGAGCGGCCGACGCCGGGGCGCAGCGCGCCTGGCTCAAAGCCCTGGAAAGTGTGCTGACCACCCAGACCGCGAGTCACGGCGGGCCCGTCGCCTGGGTAGAGGGAGGCGTGCTTTCTATCGACGCCGCCAAGCCCCCTACGCCCGTGGTCGTCATTCCGGCCGATGATCCCAACGCCTTAGGCCGCAGCCGCGCGGCCATTGCCGGTACCCGCGGCGCGCTGCTGTGGACCGGACTGGAAGAGTCCCTGTATCCCGCCGGCTGGGAGGCCAATGCCGGCCCTCTGCTCCACAAGGGCGCCGTGGATATCGGCGGCACCGACCGTCGCGGCGCCGCGGTCCTCAGCCGGGATGCCGCCCTGCTGCGCAACTGGTCGCCGCTGCTGGCCGGATTTCAGCCGGTGACCATGCCCAAACCGGCCGCCGGCAAACTCCCTAACGGAGTGACTGCCGTGGAACTGGCCTCGCCGGCGGCATCGGCCGTCAGCATCAGCAATCAGAGCGCGCAGCCGTTTCACGACGAACTGCGCGCCGTGGAAGCCGTCAGCAAACACGTTGTCAGCATCCCGAATGTAACGGTAGGCCCGGGGGAATCGTTGTGGCTGCCTCTGAATGTTTCGCTCGGGCCCAAGGGCCTGTGCCGCGAATGCAGCAATTTTTCGGCGGTCGAAAGAATCGTGTACGCCACCGCCGAACTGCTCAGCATCGAATACGAGAATGGCATTCTGGCGATGGAATTCTCTGCTCCGACGGATGCCGAAGCCATCCTGCAACTGGAACGTCAACCGGTGGGCCCCTATCTGGCCGCCGGCAAACCCACCGACTTCGATTGGGACGATAAGCTGTTCCGCGCGCGCCTGCCCATCCCCGCAAGCCGGGCCGCCGACCACCGGGTGCGCGTCGGCATCGCCATGGAAGCGCCCGAAACGTCGGCCTTCTTCAACGACGCCAGGCGCCTCATCGTGGGCCGGAAGAATATGGTCTCCACCAGTTACTCTTCGCCGGAACTGGCTGCGCGCTCGCGGCTGCGCTTGCCGGAGGGATATACCGCCACGGCCAAGCCCGGCCCCGAAGGCGCCATCGATTACGAGATCTCCGTGCCCGCCGATGCCGTGCATGGCGACTTCGCCAACCTGGCGCTGGAGGCCGACGGTATGCCGCTCGGCCGCGCCCGCCTGGAACTGTTTCGCCCCGCCACCATTCGCATCGCCCAAGCCATCCGGATGCACGTCGGACCGCGTGCCGAACTCGAACCCGATCCGCCCGTGGCCACCATCGATCCGCGAGGCGGCAGCAACCTGGATGTGATCATCCGCAACAACTGGCCCGGCATTCAGACTTTCCGCCTGGAAGCCACCGGCGAGGGTCTGGATTTCTTCCCCGCCAAACAGGAAATCTCCGTCGGCGCCGCCGATGAGCGGCGCTACCTGCTGCGGGTGTTCGCCGCCGCGGGCGTCAGCGGACTGCGCGACTGGCATTTGAAGGTCACCGGCGCTGCCTCCCTGGATTTGCCCTTGCGCGCGGTGCTGCTGCCCCGCGGCCACACCGTGGTGTGGACCGCCGACCTGGATGCCGACGGTTCGCCGGAATGGATTCTCGAATCGCAGAAGGTCCGCGCCGTTTTTTCCTCGGAAGACGGCGGACGATGGATGGAGTTCACTTCCAAGGAAACCGGCGCCAATTTCCTGCCGGAGCGAGGTGCGTTTGCAGCGCCGGGCCCGGTGCAAGCCAAGGCCGACGGCGAACGGCTGGTGATGGCCGGCAAGGGCTGGACCCGCACCATCAGCCTGGTCGATAATGCCCTCACCATCGAACAAACCTCGCCGCTGCCCGCGGACAATCTGGCTCGGCTGAAACAAGGCAATATCACGCTGTCCATCGAGCACCCCATCGCCACGCGGGCAGTCTATACGCTGAAGTAAGACAGACCTCCCGGTCTGTCCGCGGCCGACGCCTTCGCCGGCCTCCCGTTTTCTGGAGGCATTGCCGACCGGCGCGAGCAGCGGGTCCGGGGGGACCCGCGCGGACGGGGGCGTCCGCCCTACACAAAGGTGAAACCTGCTGGACCTGGAGATGGAACTTAAATCATATCCGCGAAGGATTTTCGCAGCTTGTAAAACCAGGCGTGCCCCAGAATGAAAACGATCGCCGAAAGCAGCCACAGTTTCCACAAAGGTCCGAAGGGCGGCGCGTGGTGCTCCAAAAGAATCGAGCGGTACCCGCGCACCAGCACATAAATCGGATTCTTGGTAAGAAACGCCGCCGTGGCGTGCATCTTCTCTTCGGTGTAACAGATGGGCGTGAGGAAGAACCAGATGGTGAGCAGGAAGCCGATGATCTGCCCCAGGTCTTTTACAAAGGCGCCGAGCCCGGCCAGAAACCAGCTCACCCCGGCCGTAAACATGGTCTGCGGCACCAGCAGCACCGGCAGCCACAGCAACGTCAACGGCACGCCGTGCCGCGACACCAGGAGAAAGCAGCAGAACAGGATCACGGCAAACAGCTCGCTCACCAGGCCCGATACCACCAGGTTGAAGGGCAGAGTCTCCACCGCAAATACGAGTTTCTTGACGAAATTGCGATGCTCCAGCACCACACTGGGGGCGCGTGCGGCGCCTTCGGAAAAGGCCAGCCACGGCAGCATCCCGGCCAGCAGGTACAGCGCGAAACCGAAACGGCTCGGGTCGCCGGGCACTTCCTGGCCCAGCACCATGCCGAACACGAAGAAATAAGTAAGAATCAGCAGCAGCGGATTGATGATAGTCCAGAACGATCCGCCGAAGCTGCCGCGATACCGGCCCAAGATGTCGCGCCGCACCATAACGCGGATCAGGCTGCGATTGCGCCAGATGGTTCGGAAGGGATACACCACCGCGCGTCCCACGGCCCGCAGTTCCCGGCGCCGCCGAAGGTCTCCGGCCGTGGTCTGGCGCGGCGGCCGCAGCGCCACCTGCCCGCCGCGCGTTTCTGCCTCCACCAGCAGGAGCGGCCAGCCCTTCTCGTAATACCAGCAGACGCCTTCCCGCATAGGCGACAGAAGCACCTGGTACCGGCCATTCTCCCCTGGCACTTCGAAATCCAGACGCAGCCGCGCCGATTCGCCGGGCTGCACGTCCTGCTCCGGGGCGACGCGCGGGCCATCCACGATCAGGGTGCCGGTGTCGCCGTCGAACAGGTGATATCCGAGCCGGAAGCCCTCTGACGCACGCCACGTTTCGGCCGATTCGTTGCGGATGCTGAACTCCGCCCGTACCTCGCGCGTGGCTGCGTCCAGCGTGACTCGCGGATCGAGGTACGCCGCGTTCATGAGTACAGCCACCCCGGGTACCGCTCTTTCACGGCGCCTGTCTTGCGGCCCAGCGCATAGATGCCGTCGCCGCGCAGGTCCGGTCTCCAGGCGGTAGCGCTCCAGCAGGTGCAGCACCCAGCCGAATTCCGGATGCGGCTCATCGCGAAACTCGCCGGTCTCCAGGCGCACCACTTCGAAGCCGCTGTTCTCCAGCAATTTGTGAATCTCGCGCGGCGTGTATTCGCGATTATGCCGCGCATCCACTTCCCCCGAATCGGCCGGCTTGATGTAGGCGTGAAAGAAGCCCGGATGGTATCCCAGCAGGATGGCCGAAATTCCGCGCAGCGCGGCCACATTCGGCGTGGTCAGCACCAGGTGCCCGCCGGGTTTCAGAATGCGATTCACCTCGGCCATCAGGTGCATGGGATCAGCGAAAAGATGCTCGATCAACTCGCAGCACAGCACCGTGGAGAAATGCTCGCCGGGATAAGGGAAGCAGTCTTTTTCGGCATCGAAATGATCGATGGCGCAGGCGAACTCTTCCCCATCGCGAGAGGTCACCGTGCGATGGTCCGTCCGGCCCAGCTTTCCGTAGTAACAGCCGCGGACCTCGCCATATCCCAGGCGGGTGCGCAGAGCGGGAGTGATCTGCAGATAGGCGCCCATCTCCAGTATCCGATCTTCGGGTCCGCCCGGCGGCGTCATTTCCAGAGTCTTCACCAGGCGCGTCTGGTGCGTCTCCAGATATCCGCGCGATTCTTCGTTCACAGCCCAGCCTTCCAGATAGCCGGCTGGGACCTCGGCTTTTTCGGGGGGTGGCGCCTCCGGCGGCGCGACGGGCGCGGACGCCCACTCCCGTCCTTCCACCACTGCGCTCAGAAAGCCGGCGTACTGCCGCGCCACCGTTCCCCAGTTGCACACTTCGGCCACGTAGTCCCGCGCCCGCTTCCCCAGGGCCTGCGCGACGTCCGGCCGCGATACCAGCAGGTTCAGGTACTCGAATATCAGGTCTTCCTCGCCCGCGCCCACCGGCACCTTGAGGCAGACATCGTCGGGAAACTCCGCAAACGATCCGACGTCCGAAACCATGACCGCTTTGCCCAGTCCCAGTGACCGTAACAGCGTGCCGGAGCTTTCCCCCACGGTGGGAAAGCGCAGGTTGAGCACAATATCGCACGCTCCCAGATAGCCCACGAAATCGTGAATGGGCGCGAACCCCAGCACGCGAACATTGGCCGAAAGGCCCATGGAACGGATCGCCGCCTCAATGGGAAACTCCGGGTGCGGTTCGCCCACCAGAATCATTTTGGCGGCAGGCACCAGGCGCACCAGCCGCCGGAACGCGCGCAGCGATTCGGCGATCCGCTTGTAAGGTTTGAGAAAGCCGAAGATGCCCACCAGCGGCGTGGCCTCATCCAGACCCAGCTTGTGGCGGTAGCCGTTGCGGTCCGCTTCCGGAATCCACGCGCCATGCGGGATCACGGCCGCCGGACCCGCGAACCCGGCGGCTCGCATTTCCGCTTCCATGAAGCGGCTGTGTACGATCACGCCGCGCGCGCGCTCCAGCAATCGCCGGGTCATGGCCACGCCTTCGTAATCGGGACCCACTTCCAGACGCCGGACGCGTTCGGCAAACTCGCGTGCCGCCGCGCCGCCGTTGTATTCGCATTCGCGCACGTAGGCGTCCCAATCGCCGCGCTTGATGGTCAGGTCGGCCATCAGGTGGTGGAGGTTGGATTCGTGCATCACCACCACGCCGGGGTGCCGCAAGGCGGTCTCATAGACGAACGCGTGGAAGCCGTTGTTGCCCACCTGGTAGAGCGCGATGTCGAAGCGCGCCGGGTCGTACGGCTGGCCGGCGGAAGAGAACACCTCCAGGTCTACCATCGGCTTTAGGGATTCGATCAGTGCTTCGGAGTAATCGGCGATTCCGCTGCGCGCCGGCGGCAGCGGCGAGAAAAACGCCACCCGCATGTTCAGCGCACCAGGTCCAGGGTGAAAGCCCCCACGCTGAGGGGGAGGAGGATCTGGAGTGGTGTACGCGCCGGGTCGCGCGCATAGAACACCTCGAAATGGAAATCCGCCTTTGGACCCTTTACCGTGACTATCAGGTGATCCGTAGTGGCGGTCTTCTTATTGACCATGATGTCCATGGGGCCGGTGTAATCCATTTTCACGTTGTAAGCCGATCCGAAGAACACGGACTGCGGGGGCACCATCCGGCCTTGTCCCAACTCCACCCGCGCGTAGTACAGGAACGTCAGGGCATCGCGCGCACAACTGGGAATCTCAAAACTGCTCGTGCCCGGCACGGTACCGCCGTCCGGCATCAGCGTAGTGCGCACGGCGGTACCGGCCTTCTGGTCGAACACGGTCTTCTCGCGGGTCTTCCTGGCGCCGTGGCTGAAGTCGCGTTCCAGAACTGTGGAACAAAGGCTCTGAGTGGCCGAGGAGCGAATCGCGTCGCTCACGAAAAAGCCTGGTACGCCGGCATTCACGTTGGCTTCGAAATCCCAGGTATCGCCGCTCTTGCGCGCGACCAGGGAGGCTTCGCCCACGCTGAGGCCGCTTTGCCAGCTCATCATATATTTCAGGGATTCGCCCTGCCACGGGAAGCCGGTCTGCGACCAGGCCGGTCCGCTGGCCGCCAGCGTCAATGCGGTTATGGTTAAAAAGGGCCGAAAATAACTCATCGATGAACTATGGACGCCGAGGCAGTCGCGCACGGGTACAGCGACGGTCTGTTCCACGACTTCATGGAACACCTCCAGGGTGCGCTCCGCCGTCTTCTGCCAACTGAAGTGCGCGGCACGCTGCAGGCCCAGCCGCTCCATGCGGGTGCGCAGTTCGGAGTCGAGCAGCAGGTCCGCCAGGGCCCGTACGATTTCGTCCGGAGCGTAGGGGTCGAACAGGAACGCGGCGCCATCCACCACCTCGGGCAGCGCCGAGGTGTTGGAACAGATGACGGCGCGGCCGCACGCCATGGCCTCCAGCGCGGGCAATCCGAAACCTTCGTAAAAAGACGGGAAAACGAACACGTCGCAGGCGTTGTAGAACTGCAACAGGTCGCTATCGGACACAAATCCGAAGAACTGAATCCGCTCGCCGACGCCGGACTCTTTGCGCGGCTTCGCGCACACGATCGGCGAACCAGGTCTCTTTCCCCACCAGAACCAGATTTTGCTTGAGCTGCGGATACGCCCGCACCAGCTTCGCGAAGGCTTTGATCAGGCCGATCTGATTCTTGCGCGGCTGCAGATCGCCTACTGAAAGAACAAACGGAGCGCGCGATCCGGAAACGTTCCCGCACCGTGGCTGCGGCCGCTTCCCGCGAAATGGGCCGGAATTCCGAAGCCGCCGCATTGGGCACCACGACCACCTTATCCTCGTCCAGATCGCCGTACACTTTCAAAATGGCATTGCGGGAAAACTCGCTGCCGGTCAGGATTTTGGCCGCCCGCCTGACCGTGCGCCGGACGGTCCACTGCAACTGCCAGGCGCGATCCCGGGTGAAATACTCGGGATGCTCCAGGAAGCTGACGTCGTGAACGCTCACCACTACCGGCACGCGGCAACCGACCGGTGCGGTGTATTGCACGTGGAGCAGATCCGGACGGTCCTCACGCACTTTCCGGGCGAGGTCGAAACCCAGCCGCACGAACGGATTGGCGGCGACCGTCCGCGTTCGTACGGACTGCCGGCACCGAAGCGCGCGCCGAGTCGCCGGAGAGATAGGCGACGAATTCGCAGTCCTGGTCAAGGGCAGCGAATGCGTTCAGGAGACTCCGAACGTATACCTCATTCCCCGTTAAATGACGGCCGATGGCGTGAGCATCAACGGCAAAACGCATTGACCGTACCAGTATAGCGGACCATAATGCCTCAGGGCTGTGTTAAAAATCCAGATTTTGCCAAGCTATTTCCCATGTAAACTCTTTTTCCATCAATAGCCTGCCAGCTTTACCCAATCTGTCCCGCATTTCTCTGCACGCCAGCAACCGCGACACCGCTTCGGCGAACGCCGTGGGCCCGTCGGCTAGTAAAATCTGCTCTCCATCTCGCGCCGGCAGACCTTCCGCGCCTACCGAAGTGGACACCACGGCGGTTCCGGCAGCCCACGCTTCCAGGATCTTGAGCCTGGTTCCGCTCCCGGCCAGAAGCGGCACCACCGCCACCTGGGCGCGCGCCAGTTCCCGCACTGCGTCCTCCACTTCCCCGGATACCTCGATCCGCGGATCGCCATTTGTAAACGGCCGTACTGCCGCTGCATTTTTCCCCACCAGCCGCCACACCAGATCGGGCCAGCGCTCTGCGCAACCGGGCCAGATCTCCCGCCGGAAAAAGCGGACCGCCGATAGATTCGGGTGGTATTCCATGTTGCCGGAAAACACGATTGCCTGACAATTCTCTCGCTGCGGCAATGGCACCAGCGGGATGGCATTGGGATACACCGACACCCGCGCCGCGGGCGCAATGGCCTGCGCCAACTCCGCGTCCGTTGCCGACGTGGCGAGCACCGACGAAAAACGCGGCAACCACTCGCGCTCCAATCTGAGCGATGCGTCGCCAAAGACCCGGTGCGCCAATCCGGCCGGCGAGCGCTCGGATTGCGCGCAGCGCTGATGCAGCACCGACTCAATATTGTGCAAATTCAGAACCGTGTGCTCACAAACTTGCGAAATCAGTCCGCCGTAGGGCGCGCACCAGAAATGCTCGATGACTCCCACGCGGTAACGGCGTCCGTCCACCGCGTCCGCAATCTCCCGGTCGAAGCCCGAAAAGCGGTCGACCAGCGGCGGCACCGCGCGTGCCACCCGCACGGCGTTGCGCAGCGCCCTGGCAGCCAGGCTGCGCCGGTTCGCAGGGCAGATCGATCACGACAATGCGTCGCACCAGCCCGGCCGGCATGGCCTGCCGGGGATCGGGTGCGCCCGGCTGGCGAAACACAATCAGATCGACGGCGTACTTCCGCGCCAGGTAATGGAGCAGCGAAGCCGTTCGCAGCGCGCCGCCGCCGGCCAGAGGGATACGGCAGCTTCCGGGGCCAGCATGAGGGCCGTGGGATGGGCTTCACTGGCCATGACCCGGCGCAATCCCCAAAACGCTTCCGCGCCTCCTGGTACACTTCGATACGTGATCGCGCGCGGTGCGTTCCCAGGAAAATTCCCCGGCTCGCGCCAGCGAGTCCGCCCGCCGTGCCTGCCACCCGATCTTCGGCCGCGTCGCCACCTGCCAGCATCGCCTCGGCCAGTTCGCTCACGCCCTCGGCATACAGAGGGCGCATCGCCGCCAACTTCCCGGACTGCGTGCGACGCGATCACGCACAGCTCCGCACTGCATGGCCTCCAGCACCGGCAGTCCGAAACCTTCGTAAAAAGATGGAAAACCAAAGCCAGCGCGCCGGAGTAAAGTTCCGGCAGTTGCTCGGTCCGGCACTTCTCCGAGCACGCGCAATCCCGGTTCCGGCGCCAGTTCCTCGAAATCGGCGCGCCGGCGGCCGGCCAGCACCAGGTCCACTTCGCAATCGCGCCGCACTTCGCGCCAGGCCTCCAGCAGCGCGGGGAGATTCTTGCGCGGCTCCAGCGTGCCCACCCACAGAAAATACGGCGGCGAGGCCTTCCTCCGGTGGCGGAACCGGGCGAAACCACGGGGCGCCGCATACGGCACCACCGCCACGCGATCCGGGCCGCAGGCGAAAACGCTCGATGGCCTGACGCCGCACTCCCTCCCTGGGCGTGATGACCATCGTGGCCACGCCCAGTTCCAGCAGAACCGGCGTGCGCCGCCGTACGCGGTCGGCCGCGTGATGCCACTTCTCATCCATCCACGGCGAAAGATCGTGCAGGGTCAGCACGCTGGGCCGGCGCGGAATGTAAGGCACAGCGAAGTCCGGACCGTGGATCACGTCGGCATGCAAGCGGTGCATCTCGCGAACGATCCCCCATAGCCACCATCGCCGCTCCACGGCGTTGCGCGGACCGCCGCCGCGCCGCAAATTGACAGGCGCGCCCTCCGGCATGGCGAAAGGGCTGGTCGGAGATCAGGTAGAATTCGTCATCCGGGAAGCAGCGCGCCAGTGCCAGGCTTAGCTCCCCGGTATACCGCGGCAGCCCGCCGCTCGACATGGTCAGCGCCGTCGCTTCGATGGCTACGCGCATGACGCCGCTCATCGGGTGTCCCGGTTCCCGTAGTTCTTCTCGTAGTAGGTACGATATTCGCCGCTGCGCACGCGCGCCACCCACGCCGCATTGTTGCGGTACCAGTCGACGGTCCGCGCCAGACCCTTCTCGAAATCAGTGACGGGCCGCCAGCCGGTTTCGCGCATCAGCTTTTCGCTCGAAAGGGCATACCGGCGGTCGTGCCCCGGACGATCCGTCACATATCGGATCAGGCTCTCCGGCTTCCCGGTGATCGCCAGCACCTTGCGCACCACGTCCAGATTCGGCAGCGAGCGGTTCCCGCCGATATTGTAGATCTCGCCATCGCGGCCCTTCTCCAGTACCGCCAGAATGCCGCGGCAATGGTCGTCCACAAAGAGCCAGTCGCGCACCTGCATGCCGTCGCCATAGACGGGCAGGGGACGGTCCTCAAGCGCATTGGCGATCATCAGCGGAATCAGTTTTTCCGGAAACTGGTAAGGCCCGTAGTTGTTGGAGGCCCTGGTAATCACCACCGGCAGCTTGTAAGTGACGAAATAGGACCGCGCGAGCAGGTCCGATGCCGCTTTGGAAGCCGAATACGGGCTGCTGGCATTCAGCGGATAGGTCTTCGGTGGCTTCCAGCGGCGCTTCCAGGCTGCCGTAGACTTCGTCGGTGGAAACGTGCACGAAGCGCGGCGTGGCGTGCCGCCGGGCGCCTTCGAGCAGGGTGAAAGTCCCGCGGAAATTCGTCTGGATCACCGGTTCGGGCGAGAGGATGCTGCGGTCCACGTGCGATTCGGCGGCGAAGTGAACGATGGCATCCGGCTTCTCCTCCGCCAGCACGGAGTCCACCAGCCGCTGCGTCGCAAATATCGCCGTGCACGAACCGGTATCGCGGGTTCGTCTTGCACCTCGGTCAGGTTCTCCAGATTGCCGGCGTAAGTCAATTTATCGAAATTGACGACGCGAAATCCGTTCCGGGCGATCGCCATGCGCACGAACGCCGACCCGATAAATCCGGCACCGCCGGTCACCAGTAGTTTCATTCAGGAGTGATGTTCCGCGAAAATGCGGAGAAAGAACTACTTCCACTGCGTTTCCCAGTCGTAATTGATCGCAGGATCATTATACGGAATTCGGCCTTCGTCCTGGGGGTTGTAAAAGCGGTCGGTCATATAGACCAGGAGCGAATCCTCCTTGCCGACCACTTTGTAGCCGTGCCCCACGCCGGGCGGAATCAGCAACTGCCAGGGCCGCAGCGGCCCCACGTACATGGTGTTCTTGCATTCCGAACGTCGGCGACCCGAGCCGCAGATCCACCAGGGCCACCTGCATCAGGCCCTTCACGGGAGTCCAGCAATCCGTCTGGTGCAGGTGAAAGTGAAAAGCCTTGACGGTTCCGGGATAATTCAGCGCGGCCGATACCTGCGAGGTTTCCGGCGGAAAATGCGCCGCCAGCCCGTGACCGATTCGCTGCACTTCCAGAAAGTATCCGCGGTCGTCCGGAAACACCGAGAGCGGCTGCACGCGCACTCCGGCAATCAGGTCCGGCGAATCCACTTTTCCGATCAGCGCGCCGATTCCCTTTTCGCAAACCGGGAGCGCCAGTTCCAGATCGCCGAAGGATTTCGAGCCGTTCCGCTGGCCGCCGTCACACCCGCACCGCCCGCTTCCACCGCTTCCTGCCCGGATTCCTTTCGCAGCACCGATTGCGCTACCAGGTTGGTGGCGCGCAGCAGCGAATCGAAGGTGCCGGCATCGGTCCACCAGCCATCCAGGAACGAGAAAGTCATGTTGCCCTCGCGCGATATAGGCGTTGTTGACGTCGGTGATTTCCAGTTCGCCGCGGCCCGAGGGCACCAGCGTTTTGATCTTCTCGAACACCGTGGCGTCGTACATGTAGATGCCGGTCACGGCGTAGTTCGATTTCGGACTGCGCGGGCTTCTCCTCGATTGCCACGAATCCTGCCGCCGTCCACTTCCGCCACGCCGAACCGCTCGGCGTCGGGCACTTCCTTCAGCAGGATGTGCGCGCCCGCGGCCTGGCCGCGAAACTGGTCCGCCGCCGCGCGGATGCTGCCTTCGATGATGTTGTCGCCCAGCACCACGCAGATCTGTTGCCCGTCGGCGAAATGTTCGGCCAGCGCCAGCGCGTCGGCAATGCCGCCTTCGCCTTCCTGGTAGGTGTAGTTGATGTGCTTCAGGCCGAATTCCTTGCCGTTGGCCAGCAGACGCAGAAAATCGCCCGAGTTGCGCCCGCCGGTGACGATCATGATGTCCTGAATGCCCGCATCGACCAGCGTCTGGATGGGGTAATAGATCATCGGCCGGTCGTAGATCGGCAGCAGATGTTTGTTGGTGATTTTGGTCAGCGGAAACAGCCTGCTGCCGGTTCCGCCCGCGAGCACAATGCCTTTCATCAGCTTCATGATATCAACCCTGTTAGAATAACCGCCATGCCCTTGTACGATTGGAATCAATTGGCGGAGGAGCAGATGAATTCCCTGGTCAGCCGCAAGGTGATCCACACCGAAAACATGACCATCGCCCGCCTCCACCTGCAGCAGCATGCCGCCGTGGCCACGCACAGTCATATGAACGAGCAGGTCACGACCATCGAGCGCGGCGCCCTGAAATTCTTCATCGACGGCGGCGAAAAAATCGTCCGCGCGGGAGAAAGCCTCATCATTCCGCCGCACGTGCCGCATGGAGTGGAAGCGCTGGAAGATACCGTGGCGGTGGACGTTTTCGCCCCGCGCCGTGACGACTGGATCCGCGGCGACGACGCGTACCTGCGCAAGTAACGCCTACCGATTCGGCCACGGCGTCAGCGTCAGGGTGAGCGCCGCAGTCTGTTTTCGCGAGGAGCGCCGGATCGATCACCGCCCCGCGGCCTTGCTCCGGCCCCAGCGAATCATCTCGCGGTTTTGCAGCGCCGGCTCTTTTGGCACCAGCACCACCATCCCGCCGCCGCATTCCTCGACCGACCCTTGCACCCTGCCGCCGTTGGTCCGGTAGACCACCCGCAGGCGCAGAGCGCTATCGGTCACGTCTATCGTTTGTCCCAGGACGTCGCGGCCCCCATACTGCACCGTGTCCAGATACGAGCCTGGCAGCGGCTCCTCCAGCAGGATCTGATATTTCCCCGGCACGACCTCGTCTATCTCCACGGCGCCGCTCTGATCGTGAATGCCCATCAGCGTGGTCTGCCAGCCCGGAATCAGCCCTACCCAGGTGTGGCGGGTGGACGCGGCGTTCTGTGCGTCGGGCCGCTCCACCGTGCCCTTCACCGTGAACGGCGCCATCACGCGAATCTTCACGTTCTCCCAATCGCCTTCGGAGACGGTGCCCGTGACCACCCCGCTTAACGACCGGCCGCCTTTCTTCCCGCTGGCCTCCAGGTACCACTCACCCGGCCGCACCCTGGCGAAATCGAAGGCGCCATCGTCCGCGGACACGGCGTGTCCCTCAGGCTCTTCGAATATGGCGTGCGATCGGGCGTCCAGACTATCCGGGGACACCAGCTTGATCGCGGCCCCGGCGACCGGATTGCCCGCGTCGTCCACCACCCTGCCGCGTACATGAAACACCGGCACGGCGCGCAGGGTGATATCGCAATCGTCCCGCTCCTGCCCGGCGCGTATCACCAGCCGCTCCGCGCGAAACTGCTCGGTCACGCCGGGATAGTAGGTGGGCGCCCACACTTCCGGTTCGTCCTCCTTCGTCTTCGGGGGTGCGAGTTTGGGAGGCGGGATGACACGGATCATGAACGCGGCGGGAAGTAATTGGCCCAGATCGAAAACGCCGTCCTTCCCGGTCTTGGTTTGCGGCCGTCCGCCGCCGCCCGGGTGGACCAACTGCACCGTGGCATCGGGAATGGGATGCCCTTCCGGGTCCACCACCCGCCCGCGCAGCCTGGGGACCGGGACCAGTGACAATTGAAGGCGCACCGGTCCATCGGCCGCAGTGACGCGAAACGGCGCCGGCGGCAGCATCAGGCCGATATCGCCCGGCACGAAACCAGGCTTCCCGAAGTTGGCACGATACTCGCCATCCGGAACGCCTTCGATATGGAAGGCGCCGGAGGCGTCCGTCGTGCCGGTGTAGTCAGGGCCGTTTTGCGAAGTCACGCTTTGTACCATGACTTCCACGCCTTCGATTCCGCCGTGAGTGGCGCGGTTGGTGACGGTGCCTTCCACCACGCCTCCCGCCTGGGCAAAGAGGACTGCAGGCAAAGCACGTCAATATGAGGATGCGCATCGCTACTCCGGCCAGGCCGCCAGTTTCAACGTCACCGTGGTGGATTGGCCGGCTTCCACCCGCACGCTCCCGGCGCTTGGGGCAATCGGCCCGAGGGGCGCGGAACCAAAGGAAAACTCATCCAGCACCTGCTCCACGGACTCCAGGTCCGGCGCCGGCAGCGCTGCTACTTTGTAGTCTCCCGGCCGGAGGCCGTTAAATTCGAATCGTCCGCCGGGATCGCAGCGGCGGGTTCGGACGAAACCATTGGTTTGCAGCGACGCATCCGCCGGGAACAGCACCGCCATGGCGCAATGTTCTGCCGAACCCATCACGCTGCCGCCGCCCGCCTTGTACACGACACGAATGGGCAGCGAGCCCTCCATAATATCGATGGCCTGCCCGAGTACTTCCTGCCCGCCGAACTGGATCGAATCCAAATAGAAGCCTTCCGCACCCATCGTGGTAATCCGATACCGTCCCGGAAGAAGGTTGCGGAGTTCGAACCGGCCGTCCCCAGAAGTCGTTGCCGACGCCCCCTGGAATGCCGCAGCCCGGTCGAGCGCGGACAGCAGCACCACACTCCGCGGTTTGACGCCGGCCGGCGTTTCCACGATTCCCTTAATGGAGAACGGGGCGTCCAGCCTGATTTTGACGCCGTCCCAATCGCCGCGTGACACCCGGACGCTCGCGGCGCCGCTCAGGGATTGATTGGCTCGCCGCCACTCCGCGGCCAGCAGCCATTCGCCCGGGCGAACCGCCGACAGCTCGAATATGCCGCCGGCGCCCGTGGTGGTTTGACCGTCAGGTTGCCCGAGCGCCAGCGGGAAGGGCGCAGCATCGTCTGTCTCCACCAATTTCACCGTCGCGCCTTCAACCGGCTTGCCGGTTTCGTCCGCAACCATTCCCCGTATGTGAAATATGGGCACGGCGCGCAAGCGGATCTCGTACCCGTCCATGTCTTCATCTCCGCGCCAGACGACCCGCGACGCCTGCGACCGCTCGGTTCCATCCGGATAGTAGGTAGGTGCCCAAATTATCGGCGCGTCCTCTGTAGATTGCGGTGGAGGTAACTCCTTCAGGGGAACGGCGCGCAAAACGAAGTCCCGTGCAGGCAACTCGTTGTCGAATACAAAGCGGCCGTCCTTGCCGGGCGCCGCGTTCACGACCCAATTGCCCTTGGTACCGATCAATTCCACTCGCACCTGTTGCGCCGGATGCCCGTCGGCATCCACCACTCGTCCGCGGAACTGAGCGTGCGGCTTCAGTTCCACATTCAGCCGGACCGGTCCGGTGGCCGCCGCCACGCGAAACGGACGGAGCGCCGGATCGGCGGGCCGCAGTTCCCGATATCCGCTTTTCCAGAAACGAACCCTGTATTCGCCATCCTGATCGATAGTCGCGATGCGGAAGGCGCCGCCGGCGCCGGTATTCGTACCGTAAGTGACGTGACGGCCGCTGGTGGTCTCCACGACCACTTGCACACCGGCAATCCCCATATGGGTGGCGCTACTGGTTACGATACCCTCCACGGGAGCGCCGCCTTGCGCCAGAAGAATTGCAGAAAAAGAAAGGCCGATCACCAGACGCATCGGTGTTGCTCCGCAAACGTTAATGGGTCATGCCGTAAATCACATAGTTCACGCCGATGCGGATTCCCATGGCCGAGAACTTCTGCGGGTATTCCGGATTGTCGGCATGCTCCCAGGAATCGCCCAGGTCCATGTCGTGACAAATGGCCACTATCAGGCGGCCCTTTTCGTCGTAGATTCCGCGCCAGTGCGGATCATATCCGTCGTATTCATACGTGCGGCCCGACCGCACATACTGCTCGCCGGGCACCTGATACTTGTCATCCAGATCGTAAACCGTGTGGAAGATCGGGTCGTCGTGCGGGATGTCTACGATCTCCCGGTCCGGAAACACCTTGTGCATGCTGTTCACGAACACGGCCCATTCTTCGGTACCGTGAAAGTCGTCGCACATGAAGAAGCCGCCGCGATCCAGATACTCGCGGAAAGCCTTCACCTGGGCGTCGGTGAGGTTCCAATGCCCCACCTCGACGGCATACATCCACGGCCAATCGTACTGGTCGCCTTCATCCAGATTGACCGGCTGTTCGACGCTGCGCGCGTGAATCCGGGTGAGCCGGCGAACGGCCTGCGAAAAGTGGCGGTCGCTACGCGGGTAATCCATGGTCCAGAAAACGCCGCGTCCGCCCTCGCGCCAGTCCGCTGCGAACCGCCCGCGCCGGCCGTAGAAGCCGCGGCCTCCGCGCGCGTGCACGCCATCCATGTTGGGATACATCAGGCGCCCAAACACCCACTCGGTCTTTTCCTGGTAGTCGGGGGGAATCGGAAAGTCGTTATATTCGAAGGCCGGAAATTCGCGCCAGGTATGGACGTGCTGCTGTTCCACGGCAAACAGGATTCCCGCCGCAAGCAACAGCCACAGTCCCTTCCGCATCGCCATACAGCCTTGCCCTAGAGGATACCACCGGAGCAGACTCGTCAATGAGTCATCGCATAAGTAACGTAATTCACTCCGATCCGAATGCCCATGGCCGAAAACTTCTGCGGATATTCGGGATTGTCGGCATGCTCCCAGGAATCGCCCAGATCCATATCGTTACAGATGGCCACCACCAGCCGCCCCTTGGCGTCGTAAATGCCGCGCCAGTGCGGGTCGTAGCCGTCAAATTCATAGGTGCGTCCTGTTCGGATAAACTGCGCACCCGGCACCTGGTACTTGTCGTCCAGGTCGTACACGGTGTGAAAGATCGGGTCGTCGTGTGGAATGTCCACGATGGGCCGGTCGGGAAATACCCTCTGCATGCTATTGATGAAGACCGCCCACTCCCGGGTGCCATGGAAATCGTCGCACATGAAGAAGCCGCCGCGATCCAGGTACTCGCGCAGTGCCTTGGCCTGGGCGTCGGTGAGATTCCAATGGCCTACCTCTACCGCGTAGAGCCACGGCCAATCGTACTGATCGCCTTCGTCCAGGTTGATGGGCTGCTCGACACTGCGCGTGTGAATGCGGGTCAAGCGGCGCAGGGCCTGCGAGAAATGGCGGTCGCTGCGGGGGTAATCGGTGGTCCAGGAGATGCCGCGCCCGCCCTCGCGCCAGTCGTTCGAAGACCAGCGGCGGCGTCCATACATGCCTTCCATGTTGGGATACATCAGGCGGCCAAATGCCCATTCCGTTTTTTCCTGATAATCGGGTGGAATGGGAAAGTCGTTGTATTCGGTGCCGGGGTACTCTCTCCACGTGTGCACATGCGGCTGCTGAAACGCCAGTATCAATCCCGCGGCGATCAGGACGCACGAGCCCATGCGGACCATTTCTGTATTGTGTCACATGTAAGGGCAGGCGATTCCGTCCGGCGGCTCAGACTTTGGCGATGACCTGCATCATGCCTTTGAGCGAGGTCTCCGTGGAGTAGCGGGCCACGTGCGGGTCGCCCTTGTATTTGGGATCGCGCCAGTGCGTTTCCAGCGTCAGGGTTCCGTTGTAGCCGTCCTTGCGGAGCGCGCGGATCTGGCCCACGTTATCGAATTCGCCGGTGCCCACGGCGGCCCATACGACTTTGCCGTCCGGCTGGTGGACGTAGTCGCGCAGATGCACGTGGAAGATGCGGGCGGGGTCGAGTTTGCGGTATCCGTCAGGGAACGACTTTTCGCCGGACTCGCCGGCATTGTTGGGATCCCAGGTGATGCCTACGTTCTCTTCCGTGACGCGCTTCAGCAGTTCCCCTGCCTGCTCGCCGGTGGCCACGTGGCCGCCTCCAATGTTCTCTACCGCGAGCCGGAATCCGCCGGCTTTGGCGCGGCGGGCGGCATCGCGCAGCAGTTCATCGATGCGCGCGTAGCTTCTGTCGCTGGGCGTTTCCCCGCGCGCCAGCATGAAGGTAAAGATGCGCAGCTTGTCGGTGCCGAAAGCCTTGGCGCGCTCCATACTCCGGTCGAGGAGCGCCCACTGCTCGTCCAGCTTCTTCTGCCCTTCGGGCGTATCCGGAGGCAGAGGCACCTTGAAGAATCCCGTACCTTCGATCGACACTTTGATGCCGTGCTCGTCAAAAAGCGAGCGCGCCTCGCGCACCCGCGCGATAGGCTGTTCGGTGTTGTACTTGCCCCAGATATTGCGGACCTCGGCCCATTTCAAATTGTGATCGGCCAGGAATTTCGCGGCGGACTCCACGTCCTCATCGATTTCGTCGGAGGTGATGCCGAGTTTGATATCGGCCAGGGGCAGCGCCCTCAAACGCCAGGCAAACAGTGACACGGCAGATGCGGCCAACGCTTCGCGGCGGGTGAAACGACTCATGAGTCCGATTATAACGTGCTGCCCGCCGCACACTGTCTTCCAGCGGATACAGAGGGGAGCCATGCTAACTTACGAACAGGAATTGTTTTGTGAAACCGCACCAACTATTCGTATGCGCCTGGGCCCTGGCCGGGTTGGCTTTGGCTCAAACGGCGCCGTCCAATCTCAAAATCGCTTTGGTCAATATGCAGAACGCCGTCGTGGCCACCACAGACGGCAAGAGCGCCGAAAAGCAACTGGATGACCAGTTCGCTCCACGTAAGGCCAAACTGGATGCGCAGGAAAAAGAGATTGCCGCGCTACAGGCGAAGATGGACGCGGGCGGGCTGACCGCCGAAGCGAAGGAAGAGCTGGGGCTCGACATCGACCACAAGACTCTGCTGTTTAACATCGCGACCCAGAACGCCGACGGCGACTTGCGCCTCGCCCAGAAGAAGGTACTGGAGAACCTGGGGCCGAAGATGATTGCCTGCATTGCCCGCTACGCCAAGGCCAAAGGCTACGCTATGGTATTCGACATCAGCGATTCCGACGTCCCCAAGCTCTATCCGAACGCCGTCGACATCACTCAGGAAGTGATTGCGGAGTACGAAAAAAACAGTCAGTTGGTCAAATCCAAGACCTCGAAATGAAACCGCTCAGGTGGGAACATCGCCGGTCCGCGCGGCGTCAGGTGCGACCAGGTTTGGTACGCCGTATCCGCCACCGTGGCATTCAGGTAAAACAGGAACTGGTTGGAAAAGCAGTCGATGGGCGGCGGCTGGCGGAATGTGAGTCGCAACCCGACGGCCTTTTCCAGCGCCACCCCGTGCGTTTGAACATGCTTCTCCATCAGCAGCGCCACAAAACTGGCGCGGCTGGCGTGAGGCCACACATCCGGATGCAGCAGTTTGCGCAGGGTGTCTTCGCATCCGAAAGTGATCTCGCACTGCCGAATCCATTCCAGCACCGAATCCCCCCACAGCCAGTGGGAGAGCAGACCGCGATATTGCTCGGTCAGCCTGAGCGCCAATTCAAATTTGCGCTGCTCCAGAACCTCCGGTGCGGCGTCGGACACGCCGAGCATGTCCTCGGCTTCCAGCATCACCGATGACAGTTCGGACTCTTCCAGGCCGGAGTTGTGTTCGCTGCGGTGGACCAGCAGCGGAGGGAGTTCATGGGTTTTACTTCCCGGGATCTCAATGTACACTGTGTCCCCCATCGCGAGCCTCCTGGTTACTTAGACGTACCAACCGGATGCTGTTGTTTCAAGTTGTAGCACACGTCGCGCCAATGTGAATTAAAATTCTTTCAATTCCGCCGATCCAGAATGCTTATGCAAGCGTTAGCAGACAAAGAGGTTTGCTGCTAACGGCGGTCTTTCCCGCCGTGTTATTCTTCCGGTTGCATGATGCAATATTCGATCGGTCTGGACCTGGGCGGGACCAATCTCCGCGCGGCCGCAATTGATTCCACCGGCAAGATGCTCGACAAGATTGCCGGCGCCACCAACTTCGTCGAGGGGCGTGACGCGGTGATTGGGGACATGGTGACCGCGATCGAGACATTACGGGAGAAGCACGGCGCCGCGGGCCTGTCTGGAATCGGCGCCGGCGTGCCCGGCTTCATCCGTTTTAAGGACGGTTACATTACCAACTCCAACAATCTGCCCTATTTCGAAAACTACCCGGTGCGCGACGAGATGGAGAAGCGGCTGGGCACCAGGGTGATTCTGGAGAATGACGCGAACGCCGCCGCGCTGGGCGAAAAATGGATCGGCGCGGGGCGCGATTACGACGACCTGGTGCTGCTCACGCTGGGCACCGGCATCGGCGGCGGAATCATCTACGGCGGGAAGATCATACGCGGCTTCGTGGGTATGGCAGGAGAGTTGGGACACACTACGGTGGTCCCCAGCGGCAACCCGTGCGGCTGCGGCAACCGCGGATGCCTGGAGAAACACGCCTCGGCGACCGCCGTAATTGCCATGGCCCACATGCTGCATCTGGGCGAGAATCTGACGGCGAAGGACGTCAACGAGATCGCCAAACAGCAGGACGAACCCGGCGAGAAGGCTCGCGCCATCTGGGCGGCCATGGGCGAAGCGCTCGGCATCGCTCTGGCGACCCTGGTCAATACTTTCAATTTTCCGCTGTACCTGCTCAGCGGCGGTCCGCTGCCGGCCTGGGAGTTTTTCGCGCCGCGCATGATGGAAGTCGTGAAACAGCGCAGCTACACCTTCCGCGCCACCGGCACAAAAATCGAAAAGGCGACATTGGGCGGCGAAGCGGGATTGTACGGAGCGGCCTACCTGCCCTGGGAAAAGTAGGGTCGTGCCAACAACACTGTTGATTTAAGATCGCGGAACGGCTATCGAGGCTCCGCCTCAGACCGACGAGCTGTATTTCCGCCAGGTCTGAGCGTCAGGCATAATCCGAGAGATGGCTCCGGTCGACAGTGGAGAACTGCAAGCAGTTCTCGCCAATGAGTCAGGCCGCCGAGGCGGCAGTCGATCCCGAAGGGTCGGAGTCGTGCCGGAGCCAAAATGAGCTTATCACGATCGGTCGCCGAAGTTCTTAGGGAACACGTGACGTTGGAGGTTGAGGGCATCGACCGGATGTACTTGAACGTTTATGTGCCAGCGTTACAACGTGCCGGAGGAGTTGCCAGCTTTTTCCGGTTCCATCTCGGACACCGGTTTGCCTCCAGTGCGTTGATGGATCCGATCACCAAGGCGTTCATCGCGCAGATGGAACAGTTCGCCAAGCAAGAAAAGGTATCCATCGTACTCGTCGCCTAAAACTTGACTCATTTACATTACAATTTCTTGGGTAAGGACTCTAGGGACGGCACAAAGTAGCGAATTCCGCCCGGAGCGACGATCATGAATGGACAACTCTCCTACGGCCTTCCGTTTCTGGCCACCGCGGGCAACCGAATCGTCAACGCCGGCACGGGCGCACCCGTGCTGTTGCGCGGCTTGAACCGCTCGGGTCTGGAATACTCCGACCCGGATGAGCAGGGTTTTCTTTCCGGCGCGGGAATTTGCCGGGCCGAAGTCCAGATCATCGTGAAGGACTGGCGCTGCAACATCGTACGCCTGCCCTTCAACCAGGACTTCGTCCTGCGTGGCCGCAATGGCCTGTCCGGCGAACAATACCAGCAGGCTCTCGACCAAGTGATCTCATGGAATGCGATGTTCGGTGCCTACACGCTGCTCGACCTGCAGTGGCTGGATGCCCAGCGCATTTACGGCGGCGACCGCAACCTCGTGGCGCCCCTTCCGAACATGGAGTCGGTCACCCTTTGGACGACGCTGGCCGCCCGCTATAAGGACGAACCCGCGGTGCTCTACGACCTCTTCACCGAGCCGCACGACCGATTGCCGGACGATCCGTATCCGTTGAACAAAGAGGACGGGACCGCCTACCCCTCCGGGCAGTTCGCCGTCACAATGGCCATGTGGCAGCCGTGGGCGCGGCAGCTTGCGAGCGCGATCCGCACGCAGAATCCGCGGTCCGTGGTCTTTATTCCGGGTGTGGACTGGGCCTACGACTTGGGCGGCATGCCAATGGACCTGTCCAACGTTGTGTACTCTTCGCATGTCTACTCCAACAAGGGCACGGATTGGGCGGAGGCTTTCGGCAACCTTGCCGAAACGGTGCCGGTGTTTGTGGGCGAGTTTGGCGGAGAGGATACCCTCGGTGACCTGGAGTTCGTGAGCAAGCTGACCGCCTACCTGCAACAGCGCGGAATCGGGTGGACGGCGTGGAGCTGGTTTAATGATCCCTTCCTGGTGAACCGTTACGCGCCCACGGAATTCGGCGCGCTGGTGCGGCAGCAGCTCGCCGCGCCGTAGGTGGGGTACGTCCGGAAGGGTAGAGTCAAGTCCGGAGTCGTTAAGGGAGTCTCTCGCCTCGTGAGCTTTCTACGACGGGAGATCGTGGCCGGCTTTCGTTTGGCATCGGTTACATGGAGATGCGCCGCATCGTAGGTGCTTATGGCAGACATATCCAGGTGTACCAGGGTTGGTGCACGACCGGCCACTCCGCCGTGGAAGTCCGGTTTCCGGAATGGGCGCTTCCGGCTATTTAGTGGCTGCCGGGTCGAGGTCCAGTCCCCCGCAGTGGAAGTAGATCGCGTTAATGAAGTTCTGTTTGTTGCGGAAGCCGCGGGCCGTGTATTTCACCCATTGAATCTTGGCATTGATGGATTCGCTGGTCGCGTTGGTGATGCGGTGCTTGAGGTAGGTGATGATGTTGGCGAAGCGGCGCTTGAGCATGGCAGCTACCTCCTTCATCGGGGTCAGACGGCTGCGCACCGCCCAGCCGTACCACCACTGGAAGTGCTTCCGCGCCGGGCCTTCGTAGATGTAGGTATACAGGTTCATGGCGGTCTCCTTCAAGGCCCAGGCGCGCGCGGTCTTCAGTTCGCTGTTGCGTAAGGCGTCGAAGGCCCGCCGGTCATCGGGGTCCATACTCGCCGGGTTGCGCAGCCAGTCGTAGCGCGTGCCCTTCAGCCGATCGTCACCGGCGGCGCGCAGAGCTTTGTTTTCTTTGCGGCGCACCTCGTCCACGGCTTGGCTGAGATGTTGCGCCACGTGGAACTTGTCGAAGACAATCTTGTTGTCGGCATCCGCCACATGCTCGCGGACCGACTCCACATACGGGTCCCACATATCCATCGCCACAGCCTGGATTGCTTCTCGTTGCGTCTCCGTCAACGTCCCCCAAAAGCCGTCCAGACTCTCTTGTTTGCGGTCTTCGGCCACGTACAGAACCCGCCCGCGTTCCAGGTCGTTGACCACCGTCATGTATTTGTGCCCCTTGCGGTAGGCCTTCTCATCCACTCCCAGATGGCGAATCGGTTCGGCTTGCCGGCGCAGCAGTCCGCGCTTGACGGCCCGCTCCATGATGCCGTGGATTTCGTCCCAACTCAGTCCTAACTGCTCGGCCACGGCCTTTTGGCTGGCGGCTTTGAGCCAGGCGATGGCAAGACTTTCAAACAGCGCGGTAAAACGGCTGGAGGGTTCCGCCCAAGGCAGCTTGACGACGCGCACGCCGTGGGTAGGGCACTGGCTACGCGGAGGGTCGGCGTGCAGGATGGTGCGATATTGGCAGGTGTCGAGATGGCGCCACTGCCGCTCGGGTTGATGGTCATACAACTGGCTGGGAGTGCCGCACTCGGCGCAGGGCCAAGTGGGGAGGTCTTCATGGGTCAGATAGACATGGACTTCCTTGGGCGCCAACTGCAGGTCTACAGAGGCCACGCGCCAAGGATGTTCGATGCCGAGAATGCGCCGGTAAAGCTCACGATCTTCCACGATTATTGGATCGCCATACACGTCTTTGGGGTGCATAGCGTGCGGCCAACCGGGGGGATGCACAAGGGGGGTTTCAGCGGAGCGCTTTGAAACCCCCTTTGTGGGGGGAGCCGCCTGCCTTTGGCGGCGTGGGGGGAACCCGCCCGCCCCGGCTTTCCCCCGGAGGGGGAAACGGGAAAGGGGGAGATCAAACTTCCTTGCTGCCGCAGGCAATTACCCGGGGGATTCGCCAGCGGGGGCGGCCCGCCGGGCAAGCCCCCGCAAGCCCTTATAGCCACTCAAAAGCCCGAATTCCCCCGGAATGTGACCGCCAGAGTCAAGCCTGATCAGTCGCCTGCACCATTGGCACAGCTACAAGTAGGCCTTGCCCAGCAACTCCCGTAATTCCGTCCAGCCCGTTCAACCAGCGAGCATATAACACTGGTGCGCCGCGAAGGTCCCAAAGAACCCCGCCATTGGTCCACGCTGCCTCTCGTGCTGCCGCTATGTTCCATGCGCCGATCAGACCCTCCAAGTGCGACACCGGTGGAAGGGCATCGCCCAACAGACGGACCATCAGCTTTTGCTTTGTGAGGGCAATTAGCGAATCCAAAGTGCCGTTCACACTGGTGTAGTCCGCATGTTCCGGCGAATCCTCCCGAGGGGCCGTCGCGGTAGCATCGCACGTGGCATCGATCGCTAGCGGGAGATCATGGTTGATGTGGGCGTTGATTCCGGCAAGGGCAAACTGGATCCGTGCCAGAGCGGCGTCGTCGCGGCGCGCGAACAGCGCCTGCCAACACTTGGGTGTGCTGCCGCCAGAGAGCCAATTCCGGAGCGCCCCGAAGTACAGGTTGGCAAACCGGACATCCAGTTCAGTCAGCCACTCCGGATTTTGAAAGCCGCCGGCGGAAACCCGTGTCGCCACCGCGGCCGTTACCTGAAGGTACAACCAGTTGAACCATTTCAGACCGTCGCCATCGGGCAGAATTGTGTCCAGCGACCGCATGATGGCGAGTACACCTGGAATGCCTTCGGCCGGAGTCTGAATCGCTGCGAGCAGCGCACCCTCATCGGCTGACATAATTCGACTATTATACGCAGTCAAGCCAAACCCAGCCTCTGTTCCTCTCTGTCGGGATCTCGGTAACGGTTCTTGAATGTGAAATAGTTCCTGTCGCGAAATCCCCTTCCCACCAGCTATCAACGAGATTGGTCAATTTGCTGGGCGCTCCAGACTTGCGGTTGTCTGCGCATGCCAATATTGCGGCTTCGGAAAGCGATGCTCAAAGCTAAAACCACAAGCCCAGTTGATGTGCAATCGGCGGGCATTTCGTGCCCGGCAAATCAGGACCTCCGCAGGCTGCCTACCCTAGATCGCTCAGGGGCGTGCCTCAGACGATCACGGTAGAATGGGAAAATTATCTCCGACATGGAATCAACGGGAATCATCGGCGATGTCTTCGGGGTTCCGCATGCGTCGATTGACGTCATTCACGTCGGGACATTGCCTGGAACGCGCTGGAGTCGCACAAGTGTCGGCGAGACTGCAGAACCGGCCGTTGTCGAGGCCCGCACCTATGCGGTCACTGGGTTGCACGGCGTCATCATTGAAAATACACACGACCGTCCCCCCTCGATGATCGGCTGGACACGAGATCACGGCCGCGATGACCGTTCTCGGGATCGCGGTCAGGCGCGCCTCCAGGCCGGTGCCGGGTGTTCAGGTTCTAACTGCCGCGAATGTATTGATCGTTGGGCCATACATCAAAAAAGACGGACTTTGGCTAATCGCCTCGAAGAGGGGGCGGGCCGGAAAGTCGCACACACGTTGTGGATGCTGGCGGTCGTGCGCGATATTGAGCAGCGATGCCTCGGATGATTCTCGATGATGGCGAAGTCTGCAGCGAACCTGAGATGCCGAGGATGATCCGGACAAAGAGATGAAAGTCGAGGTAGCCTGCTACGCCGGACAGAAAGCCGACGAACGGCCGGTTCGATTTCGGCTGGATGGTCGCGATTACTTCGTGGAAGAAGTGGTCGATCAGTGGTATGGTCCGGATGATACCTTCTTCAAGGTGCGGGCGGACGATGGTAACCTGTACATCCTCAGGCACATCGCACGGGAAGACGAATGGAGTCTGGAGTCCTTCAGAAGGAGGGAGACCGATTCGAGTGCCTAACGCCAGCGGGCTGAAGGAATCCCGAATGAAGAATTGTCTGGTAGAGAAAGTGCCGGTAGTTCCACTGTCAGTTTTGACGGTGCCGCTGCACTGGTCTGGCTCGGCGTCTGGCCGGCTCATAGTACGACTGCAAAACGCCGGCGAACTGTTCTTCCGGACTGCTTCGAGCGCCGCGAGGTGATTGTGAGGCAACCTCCACACGGCTAACGAGAGAAGCTACTTCGCCGTCGCCGAATTCCTTGCCTGGATAAACTTGTCAACGTTGGTCGTATCGATTAACGTCACGCCGGTATCCACAAAAGTGGGAATCGGCGCGAACGAGTCCTGCGACCAGTCCTTAGTGAGCGGCGACAGCGGATTATGGTGCAGGTCGTCAAGCATTTTGATTCCGAAGAACGCCATCGTGAAGGGCTTCTGTCCAATGGTGGCGGAGATCAGCCCCTTCTGAATTCCTTCAAGCGTTCGCTGATCCGTATCCATCGCCACAACCACTTTCCCGGAGACGTGTTTCCGGCCCAGTACCTCGGCCACTTCCGGGCAGGCGATCGACACCAGACACACGAAGGCGTCGACCTTTGCGTTCTTCTCAATCAGTTCCATCGTCTTATCGAAAGCGGCCGTTGGATCACCCTTGATGTCCACTACTTCGGATATCTTGATTTGGGGATAGTTATCGAATACGTCCTTGTATGCGCGTAGACGCTCGCTGAGGTTTTTCTGCTCCGGCATGGAATAGATCACCACACTGCCCCGGAACTTAAGCTCCTTAGCCGCCAGCCTCGCGCCCATTAGGCCGGCTTGGTAGTTGTCGGTCCCGATGAAAGTCACACGGTTGCTCATCGGCACGTCCGAGTCGATGGTGACCACCGGGATTCCCTGGGCGATGGCCGCATCGATATCTCCCTTAATCAGGTTTGGATCCCCGGCGGAAACCAGGATCCCAGAGGGCTTCCGCTTTAGCGCGTCCTGAAACTGATCGTGCTGAGCCTTCACGTCGTATGAATCCGGGCCTATTACTTCGGTCCGAACATGCAGTTGTGCACCAGCCTTGGCTATTCCAGCCGCAGCCTCCTGCCAGTAGGGCACCTTCACGTTTGTTGCGATCAGAACGTACTTTTCTTCCGGACTGTGCTGTGAACCTCCGCAGTTCAGCAGCGAGAGGAGCGACAGCCCCAATGCCAAAGAAAACGTCAACCTGGACATTTCATCCTCCTACGCGGCCTGTATTGAGGGATGTTCGAGCCGCCGAGCAAACTCGAATGACCCTTGCTTGCCGGGATGGGAACCGGGCCAGAAGTTCCCTGTTACAATCCTGGACCGCCTCGATTATACGTCCAACTAGATGAATGGGAACCGATATCTTTACAGTTGGCATTCTGGACTGGGGGCAGCTCTCCGGGGCTCGCTCACCCTCGCCGGCTCAGTGCGCGAAGACGAATAGAGGCTCGAGTCTTTCCAATGGCGGCAAACGGACTTCGGTGACTTATGCCCGCGGGCTGAAGGAATCCCGGATGACGAATTGCCTGGCGGATGAAGCCGCTCGCCGCCCCATTTCACTCCTGACGCCGTCCAGTGTCGTCCTCCGTCTCTGTATCTGCCTTCCCATTATTTGGCTTAACTGATTTCTTCGCGCCCTTCAATACCGCGCCGAGCATTACAGCCGCGGGCGCGGTGGCGATTAGCGCGTACTTGATTTTCGTCTTGCGAGGCTTCGGCAAGTCCGGCAGTACGACCCCTGCGTCATGCGAGTGGTCGATGGCCTTCCCGATGCGCATCTCGTTCAGGTCGTATTCAAACTACTTTCCGCAGTCCAAGCAGACAACGTAACTCTGGGTTGTGCGGCTGGCCCGACTTCGTGATCGGCGCAACCGGGCGGGTGAGGCGTCGGTGAGAACACCGGAATAGCAGGTTCAGCAGCGTGTCGATCATAACCGCTCCGACCAGGCATGCTTCTGAATATATTGTCGCAGGCTGCGAGGCGGCGAGCGTCGGTAGGGTGGTTTCCAAAGAGTGTGGCACCGCGTCCGAAGACGCGTCCGGGCTTTCTGAGGATGCCGATCAGCGACCTTCTGGCGTCTAGCCGGTGGGAACGGCCTTCCCGGGAATGACGACGGGTGACAGCCGACGGCGGAACCTTGGACGCGATGTCGGCTGCATGTTTCAATGATCGGCGTTTTACAAGACTAATCTCAAGTATTTGGAGGTTGGCTCTCGCATGGGTCGATAAGGCTATTGGCACACTGCGCAATCTGTCCTTTCAAGATGGACATTCAATTTCTACTGCAAATCTGAACATCCAGGGTGTGAGCCGACCCTGATTAATGAGCCGAGTCGAGCCGAAGGTGCCTAATCGACGCGGGCAATGGGATGCCGTTCCGCTCCGCTGCCAGCGCCGCCTCCACTTTGTTGAAGGAGTTCTCAGTGTGAATAACACAAAGACAATTAGCCTTCAGGCATAATTCGGCCTTCGTGAGCTGGAGCATCCCCTTCCATTCGCCCCAGAGAATGTAAGTGGCGTTGCCTACGACGAGGCATTCGAGGAGTACTGCGCCCGACCAGGAGAACTCGATCAGGATATAACCGTCGTATCCCATCGTCCCTGTCGCCCATCGACTCGGATTGAGGCGATCAATTCTGCGGATCCGCTCCCTATCTACAATACGCCCGGCCAAATAACGACGCACCTGATTGCGATAGTGTTCTAGGATCTGATCCATGCTCCAAGTCCCGGGTGGCAAGAGTCGGAAGGGGAGATGCGCCTCGACTCTAACTCGTCCCGAAGGCATGGGCGGCGTGGTCACGGGTGGATGCGGCGCAACGGTTACAGTTTTCCTGGTCGCTCGGGGCGACGCTGGTCCCTATGATTTGCCCGTCTTGACCCCAGCTTGGAATGGTCGTAATGCTGACATTCGGCTGAACAGACTGTGAGCCGAGCTCCAGGGCTGCAAACGCCGTGATCCCAAGGAGAGCGAAACATGTTCGGCAGTTCATGGTTACTGTTCAAGGACCGAGAAACTATCTGATAAGGACTAACCTCAAGTCCAAAATGATTGTACATCCGATTGTACTCGTCGTCACGTCTTTTGTGGCGCCGGAGGCTTGTCAGATCCGCCAGCAAGAGTCTGTGGCGGCGTTTGGAGAAACCGGAATCCCACCTTCTACGAGAACCCGAAAACTCCGTAAGACGATACCGGGTTCATAGATGGGTGACGTGTCCATTTTCCCCGCGACCGACCAACCGTTTCCAATCACCTAGCACAGGCTGCTAGAACAAAGCGGTCCGTCGCTCGCAGCATGGTTGTTGCAGGTAACGCATGACGCGTCTGCTGTTCCTTTTTGGCCGAGCCAATTCCGTATGGCTTCGAGAATTTCGTTACTCTTGACAGGTTTGGCGATGTAGTCATCCATGCCTGCATCGATGCACAATTCTCGGGATCCTTCCATCACTTCGGCTGTCATGGCGAGAATTGTGACCCGGCGTCCGCTCCGTTCGCGGCGCCGAATCTCCCGGGAAGCCGCATAACCGTCCAATTCAGGCATCTGACAGTCCATAAAAATCAGGTCGTAAGGCGTCTTTTCGAACATCTCAACGGCCTCCCGACCGCTCGCCGCCAAGTCCGGCCGGATTCCCAGCTTTCCTAATATCAGGGTTGCAACCTTCTGATTGACAGGATTGTCTTCTGCCACTAGAACCCGAACTTTTAGTCCGGCAAATTCGCCAGCCAGCTTGGCGTCCACATTCACAACTCCGCGTGCGGGTGTGGAGCAGACCGCCTGCGCAACTGCCAGTTTCTTGGACCACGCATTGGCGAGCGTATTCAGCAGTTGCGACTGCCGCACCGGTTTGACCAGGGACGCATCCACGCAGGCGCCTTCTGTGCGTCTAAGTTCGCACCACTGGCCGACGGACGTCAACAGGACAACCACGATGTCCCGGAGGGCGGGATCTGCTTTAATAGCTCCTGCCACCTCGACGCCGTCCATGCCCGGCATTTGGTAGTCCAGGAGCACGAAGTCGTAGGGGTCACCGTTCGCCCGAGCCGCCCGAAGGGCATCGAGCGCTTCGTCGCCCGAACTGAAGCTCCCATTCCGCATTCCCCAACTGGTGATCTGTTCGTGAAGCACGCGTCGATTGACCTCGTTGTCATCGACGATCATTAGCCGCAGATCGCGCAGCTCCGCGATGGGGACCGGCTCGGCTTGAGGATGCGAATCGAGTTCCAGCGGCAAAGTAAACCAAAACGTGGAGCCTTCGCCAAGACGGCTGCGGACCCCGATCTCTCCTCCCATCAGTTCTGCGAGCTGTTTGGAAATCGCCAGCCCCAATCCGGTGCCTCCGTATCGTCTCGTTGTTGAACTATCGGCTTGGCTGAATTTTCTAAAGAGCGCCCCAATCTTCTCCTCCGGAACACCACACCCTGTGTCCTGTACGGAGACTCGCATACTGGCTGGCAGTCCATCCTTAATCTCGTACTCGACGTCGATCAGAACGTGACCGCGCGCCGTGAACTTAACGGCATTGCCGACGAGATTCGTCACCACTTGGCGGATTCTTCCGGCATCGCCAATGAAGTGGCGTGGCAATTGGGACGGGTATTGTAAGACCACATCGAGTTTCTTGTCTTCTGCTTTGGGAGCCAGCATCTCACAGACGTCTTCCATTACGAGACGGAGGTCGAATGCCAGAGACTCAATCGCCAGCCTGCCGGCTTCGATCTTGGAGAAATCGAGAATATCGTTGATGACGGTGAGCAGCGCTTCTCCCGATACGCGCACCGTCTCGGCAAGATCTCGCTGCTCTGGCGTCAGGTCGGTATCCAGCAGCAGCCCTGTCATGCCAATAACCCCGTTCATCGGCGTTCGGATCTCGTGGCTCATGTTGGCTAGAAACTCGGTCTTAGCGCGACTCGCCACCTCAGCTGCTTCCTTGGCCCTTTCGAGTTCCTCGCGGGCACGGCTGCGCTCAGTCACATCCCGGAATCCCCATACGCGTCCGATGCTAGTCCCGTCTGCACGCTGTGGCTCGGAGTGGCTCTCTACGATGCGGCCATCCCTGAATTCGAGCACGTCGTCACTCTGGATCTCAGTGTCGTAGAGTTCGTGGACCTTGGCCAGGAAAGCATCGGGATCCTTCAAGTGTTCGCTCATTAAGCGTAGGATTGCGGTATGGTCGGTGGAGTGGCGAAAGGACTCGGAAATCCCCCAGATTTCTACGAAGTTGTGGTTACAGGTGACGACCTTGCGGTCGGAGTTCACCACCAGGATGCCATCCCCGGTGGATTCCAGAGTGGCGCGGAGAGTCTCGGTCTTTTCTTTCACGCGGTGGCGCAAGACGATCACCCACAGCGATCCCAGCATTATGACGCCAACCAGCCCTACCAGCAATCCGAGAAGGCGCAGCCCGGTCCACCAGGACGCACGGTGCAACACCACAATGTCCCCAGGCCGACGCAGCAGAACCCGATACGCCGTGGGACGGCGGTATTCGTCTGTCTCCACCGACCATACGCCCATGATCTGCAATTGGCTGTCATCGCGGATAGATCGCAACTCCTTGGTGACAGCATCCTCGGGAAGCCGGGCTGTGAAGGTAAAAGTTCCGAGTTGCAAAGTGAAGATGCGGTTGCCTCCGCCCAAGGACTGATCCAGCAGGCGGCCGTTGATTTTGACCAGTTCCGCGTCGTGGTCGCCGGATAAGCTGGTGGCGGCAGTGAGGTCCAAGGGTGCAGGCGGGACGCGCTGGCCGATCTTTCGGAAACCGCCGTCCTCAAGGATGGGTGCGTAGAGCCCGGCGGAAGGAAAGCCGATCGCATCCACCAGGTCGCCGGGCTCGGCACCCGGCAACTGTTGGCCTTCGACAACCAATCCGCCGGAACCGTCCTGAACGAAAATCGCGCGGCTGGGCTCACGCCAGGTGACCACACCCTGCACTCGCATGCGCCGGCCCGAGACTCGGGCAGGACTGAACTGCATCAGGCTGTCAATCGGCAGGACGGGAAGAGCATAGGGATCGGGGGGTGACGGCTCATTAACCGTGACTTCGTCAATGCTCGGAGCAAAGATCTGGACTCCGATCAGTTGCCGTCTATCGTTAAACAGAGTGCCGCAGGCACCACGAATGGTAACCGCGGAGTCCACCAGGTAGCTGTAATCCTGTTCCTGGCGGAACTTTCGGATTCTGACTTTCACCTTATTGTTGCCGGAGGCGATTCCGAGCACCAGTTGGGGCGGCCCCTTCCGCATGTCCGGCGGCAGCCGATCCTCGAGGGCTACCGAATGGATAATCCCCCTCACTTCGATCCACTGGCTGTCTTCCTGTCCGGTCAGCAGATCCTGCAGACTTTTCCGGCGCGGTGCGGGTAAGGCGGCGTAATCGAGGACGCGGATGCTTGCGTGTTCAATCGACGGTGCGAAATCGCCTGGAGTTGTGTTGCCATCCACCTCAACAAGGCTTCCAACGGGCATGTGCAAATCCGGCTGCTCGACCCAGACGAAAATCCCCGCGGTTTCATCCTGAAAAAACGTCACTTGGTATTCCGGCGCATGGTACGTGATTACGCCCTTGAGATGAATCGGGTATTTCTGCCTGGCCTGCTGTAAGGTAAGTGCACGTACTTGCGCGACGGTGGTGAGTAGGTGCGGCTCCCTGGAACGCTTCGATGCGTCGGACGCCGCGATGGACGTCGTAGCCGCGAGAGCCATGAGGATCGGAATCCAGCGGACGGAACCCTCGGCTAGCTGGCGAAACGGAAAGACAAACGGCTTACACACCACCATTGAGGCTTTTCGAACCGCAGGTCGGCTCGCTCCATCTTCATCAAGGCGGAATCTATTTCGCCGCACAGAGGTCACGCAGTCGACACCACTGCTTGAAGTTTGGTGGCAAACGATAGGTGACACAACAATCTATATGGTGGGTATTCTCCGGACAACGGAAGTTAGCGTTAGAGGACCGGAGGATAGCGAAGTTCGGCGCTAGTGGAGGCCGAACGGGAAAAGCCGGCAAGTTCTGTACTCCTCCCGGCAAGCCTGGTTGACGCTCGGAAAATGAGCGCAACACCGTACGGGGGCGAGGTCAGACGCGTCTATTCGTGTCGACGGCTGCTACCGATATGTCTTTAACGCTACGCCCTTTCTTCGAGCGTGGCTTCAACGCCCCGGCGCAGAAGCATCAGTAAACGTTAGGCGACAACACGTGGGCTATCCGCGCGCCAACTCCCAATGGGCAGTTTCAATCGATCGAAGCGCCCTGCATGGGCGCATGGCGAGCAGATTGGCTCCGATTGCGACGCTCGCACTTCCGTCTCACAAGGGGTCCTTTGTGGGGCGGGCACGGGCGGGCACGACCCCTTCGTGCAAACTCGCTCTTAAAATACTATCGTCTCAAACTGGGCCCAAAACTACCGGTCCGACGTCGGAATGGAAGTGAATGCCAACCCATTGAACCGGAGCCCTAGCAGGGCGAGCGTCCCGATAGGGATGGTAAAGTCTACGGAGCCCAGCGACCCTGCCACCGCTGCCAGACCGGGAAGGTCTCTTAGCACCACCGCCGTTTTGACATTGGCTGCCATCGGAATATTGGATGTCCCAATGATATTCCCCTGATTGCCATACGCAGTCACCGAAACGGTAGTGCTCACTGAAGCCAGGTTGACGACCGCGACGCCGGTGATGTAATTCGTATCGTCAAATAGCAACGTGCTGGTGGTCGCCGTGGTCCCCGACAGCGGCACAACTGCCTCTTGATCGTTGACGCCGGGGACGCTTTGGCGGAAGACGCCGTAACCGGTGACGCCTATAGGTAAGGCCGCCGAGACGTATCCCTCCACCAGTGCACCATTGTTTGGAATTGCTATGAGGGCCGTTCCTCGGGCGGCCAGGTTGACCGCGACGGACGAGTCGCCCACGGCGGCCACGGTAAGTCGGTTACCGTCGCTGCCGATGAAATTGACTGTGAATGAGGCTGGGGTGCTGCTGCTGTTTGTGAAATAAAGGGCCGTGTACCAGCCGCCGCCGAACGCGAGTTGTGGAAGGATCTGCGTCGTTGGCCCTACCGAGGTGGCGGTGAGCCGCACGTTGTCGAAATTGCTCTGCGTCCCCGTCCCCGTCAACTGAATCGTCAAAGTTTTCCCGATATCCGCGGCGACTGAACTGTAAGTCGCCGTGAATGTAGACCAGTGTCCAATCGCTGGAGTTACGCCGGTCGCTTGAATGGGAGTGCTCCCAACTAGTAACGCTACGGCTCCGAGCGCATCGTTACCGTCCTCGCGAAACCCGAGATCCACCTGCAACGTGTACACGGTGTTCGCCGCCACCGTCGCTCCGACGGTCTGGGAGATAACGCCACCAATCGCTGCGAACGCGCTCGTGGGGTTGCCATTATCAAGCGCGAAATAACTATTCGGCGTTCCGGGCTGGAGTTGGCCTCCCTATCCGGAAAGGTTCCAGCCCTCAACTGCACCCAGATTGTAGACGCAACTCGCGCTACTGTTGCAGCTTAGATTCAGCCCCCCAGGTGGCAGAAGATCAAAGTCTACGTTGTTAACCGTCGTCACTCCCAGGAGTAGTCATTGACTTCAGATGTCACACCACAGTCCATCCTTGCAGTCCTCGAAGCTGCAGTTCGTGCTCAAGTCCTCGCGGAACAGCAAGCCAAACCGCAATACACTAGCCCTCGTCGTCTGCTGACACCAGCCCAGGCTCGCGAATACCTCGGCCGCACCGAGAGCGCCGTACGACAGATGATCCAGCGCAAGCAGCTCCCTGTCGTGCGATTCGGACGCAACATCCGGATCGATCGCCTGGATCTTGAGCGCTTGATAGACGAATACGCCGGATCCACGTTGATGGCCGGCCGATTGACCGGAGCAGCAAGTCCGAGGAGTACGAGGTTGCCAAACGCCTGCTCACAAAGCTGCAAGGCCAGAAAGCCCGCCGAGAGTTGGGTGGTGCCGGCGCCCAGCTCCGCGTCAACGATATCCTCGATCACTACCTGAAAGACCAGAAGCTCCGGGTCAAGACGGAGACCTTGAAGATCGAGAAGCTGGTCGTTGACGCTCATCTACGTCCCGCCTTCGGCAAGCTCAAGGCAGAGAAGATCACATCCAAAGCTTTGGCCGATTACCGGTCTCAGCGCACCAAGCTGGGTGCCTCTCCCACGACCATCAACCGGGAATTGTCATACTTGAGGACCGCCTTGCGGACGGCATCGAAGACCACTCCGCCGATGTTGTCCCCTTCCTGCATACCATCCTTCCCGATCGTGTCCGAGAATGCTTTCGCGAGGCAGGGTTTCATCGAAGACGGCGACATTGAGAACGTGATCGCCGAGTTGCCGTCGTATTTGGTTCCATTGGTGATTGTGGCGTACAACACCGGCATCCGACGGGGAGAACTTTTGCGGATTGAATGGGAGCAGGTAGACTTCGCCGGGGGTGTGATTCGCCTATACCGCGGCCGGACGAAGACAGGCGAACCTCGGGTCGTTCCCATGGTCGGCAACATGAAAGAGATCCTGCTCAAGTCCAAGGCCGAGCGTGATGAATACTGGCAGGACTGCAAGTACGTCTTCTCCCGCCTTGGTGAGCCCATCAAGGTCTTCAAGAACGCTTGGGAGTCTGCTTGTGAGAGGGCCGGCCTTCCCGATTTGCAGTTCCATGATCTCCGCCGTTCAGGGGCCCGGAACTTGTCCAGGGCCGGTGTCCCGGAGAGGGTGATCATGGCCATCACAGGCCACAAGACCCGGGCCATGTTCGACCGGTACAATATCGTGAGCGAGTCCGATCTGACGGAAGCCGCGGCTAAGCTCAAAGCCCATCGTGACGGAAAACAGAAGCTGGACTCCGATTTGAATGGAGCACTGTGTTCCTTAACGGTTTGCGGTTTGCAGGCAGCTGCTTGCGCGTGACCACAGGAGTATCGTGTGAGGCAGCGCTTCCGGCATGTGGATTTTCAGCGCCTGGAGTAAGGCAGTCGCGCCGGCGCTCGGCGTCGGGAGCCGCAGGCAACTGCCACCGCCCTCCACCTTCACCTCGATGGAACTCAGGGTCTGCAACTGATGCAGCCCTTCCTCTCGGTGACATCCACGGTGACAATAATCGTGACAGCGCTTCCGAAGAGGGTCCAGAAATTGGGTTGATTGGATGGAGTTAAACAGTTTGTTTTGTTTATGGTGCGGATGATAGGACTTGAACCTACACTCCCTCGCGGGAACTGGAACCTAAATCCAGCGCGTCTGCCAGTTTCGCCACATCCGCGCGCCTGGAAAAATTATAGCGTAATGCTTAAACCAGGCCCAGGAATTTCGGCGAATAGCCGGGAAATACGCCTCTCAGATTGGCGCTGCCGGTGTGCTTCGCGACCAACTCCCCAAGAACGTCCCGGAAGTCCGTGGTGAGCGCCAGGTCGCGCCCTTCGTAAAGCTGCTCCGTTTCCAGACCCGGCCACTTGCCGTACACCTTGCCGCCCTTCACCGCGCCGCCCATCGCCAGCATGTAATTGGCGTGCCCGTGGTCCGTACCACGATTGCCGTTCTCGTGCGCCGTCCGCCCGAATTCCGACATCGTCACTACCGTCACGTCGCTCATCCGGTCGCCCATGTCCTGCCAGAATGCTTTCAGCGCCTGGCCGTACTCCCGTAACAGCACCGCAAGCTGACCCTCCGATGCGCGCTGTCCCAGTTCATTGACGTGATGATCCCAGCCGCCGATGTCCGCAAACGCCATCTCCATTCCCACGTCGCTCTTGATCAACTGGGCAATCTGCCGCAGGCTGTCCCCGAAGCGCCCGCGCGGATAACTTGCGCCGTTCGCCGGCGTGTAAGGCTGCCGTTGAATGGCTTGCAGCATTGCCACCGCTTCGAATGTCTCCCGGCCCATGGACTGCAAACGCGGATCCGCGCTTGTGGCATACATCTCCTCGAACTGCTTCGCCGCCGCTTCGTTGCGCACCTGGAAGTTGCCGATGCTTTGCAGTGAAATCGCCGGCTCGCCTCCTCGCAGCGTACGCGGCAGTGCGGCCCCCAGCGCCACTGCGCGGACCGGTGACACCTTGCCCTCCATCTTCGGCAGCGCGCGATTCATCCAGCCGCTATCGGTCGCCTTCAAACCCGGCGTACCCGATTCCATGTAGTCCTGCGCATCGAAATGCGATCGCGTTGGGTCCGGCGAACCGACCGCGTCCACAATCGCCAGGTGCTGCTGATCGAACAGAGGCTTCAGCGGCGCCAGCGAGGGATGCAGTCCGAAGAATCCGTCCAGGTCGATCGCCGCGTCCTGCAGTCCGTCGCCGCTCGTCGAAGGCCGCGGAACGGCGATGGTCGGCCGCAGCCCGTAGTATGCCTTCTCCCCGTGCGGCACGATCACGTTCAAACCGTCCGCGGCGCCACGTTGGAAAATCGCCACCAGAACCTTCTTACGCGTCGCGGCTTCATCCTTGGCATACAGTGCCCGCGTCAACCACATCGGCGCGCTCCCCATTCCCACCATGGCCAGCGCGGAGTTACGAAGAAAAATACGACGAGTACTCATCACGGACCTCTCTCCCTGCTAACGTTTCTGGAATTCCGGAGACCCCAGCGTGAGCCCCTCCGAATCATCCGGTCTGGCGGACATCGCCGGCGGCACCTTGACTCCCGGCACCTTGTTGTCCGCAAGCTGCAAAGCGAAATTCATGCGCGCCACCAACCCCGCCGAATTGAGCCACTCCCTGCTCGAATTGGAGTACCCGGTCGGCTCTTGTTTGCGATACAACGGCTCGCCCAGTTGCGCCACCTGGTTGGCCAGGGCCGTAGCGAAATCCACTTCGCCGTTGATCGCCCGCACCGCGCTGGCCACCATCTCCAGAGGCGATTTCATCTTGCTCCGATACGCACCCACGCTCCAGAATTCTTTAGAATTCAGCATCGTCCGCAGCACCTCGCGGATGTCGCCGTCGCTCTTCAGAAACGTCTGCGCCATCGCGTCCACCAGCGTTACCGGCGGATCGTCGGCCACGAACCGCTGCGCCAGCTTGCGCGAAATGAAATGTGCGGTCGCCGGGCTGCGCGCTACGATGTCCAGCACCTTCTCTCCGTCCTTCTCGCCGCCACCCGCCGGAATCGTGACGCCCAGCACCACCTTCTCTCCGTTATCGTGCTGCCGCGGTGCGAACACAAACGTGCCGCCCCGCTGCGGCTGGTTGATCGTCCAGCCGGTGAAGCAGCGCGCCACTTCTGTAACATCTTTTTGGGTATAGCCGCCATCCACGCCCAGGGTGTGCAATTCCAGCAGTTCGCGGCCGTAATTCTCGTTCAACCCCCGCCGCTGTTGTTTGGCGTTTCCGCGCCTCGCCGCCGGCGCGTTCGGACCCACGCTTTGCCAGTTGTCCAGATAGAACAACATCGCCGGACTCTTGGCCGTCGCCTCCAGCAGATCCCGGAACTTGCCCAGGACGTGCGGGCGGATAGCGTCGCGCTCGTAGGCCGTCACCAGGTACCGGTCGGCACCCTTATCCAGGTAAATGTTGAAGTGGTTGAACCAGAAATCGGTGAGTACTTCATCCAGTTGACGGTTGCTGTACACCGCGCGCAGCACCTTGCCTTCCATCAGGTCGCGCGCCACCACCTGCTGCGGACCGGCCGCCAGTTCGATCTTTCGCCGCAGTTCCGGCGGCGCGGCGGCGAACATAGCCTGTCGGATCTGCGCCGGCAGCGCCGCGATCACGTCATCCTGTTTGCCGGCCGGCAATGCCTGAAAAGCCGCGAGCCGCTGCTGCGGCGTCCCCTGGCGCAGCGAGCGAACCTGCTCCTGCGTAAGGACCTCGCGCAGCGGCTGTACATCCGGAGCGTTCGGCGGCGCCGCCTTCGCGTCCCCACCCGCCGCCAGTTTTCGCTCGTTACGCGCCACCAGCCTCTCGATCACCAGGCGGCGGTCCGGGTCGGTGGGAAACGGCATCTGCCCGGCCATCATCTGTTTCACCAGTTGCGGAGTCGGATAGTTGCGCACCAGTTCGCTGCTGCTCATCGAGAGCGTGTCCAACTCCTTCAGCTTGGCCGTCAAGATCGGGTTCTCCGGAATCTGTTCCGGATGCAGTTGCAACTCGATCCACTTCTTCAGGCCCATTGCGCGCACCTGCGCCGCGTCACCCGGCCGCGGTCCGAATGTCAGCCGGTTCACCGCCTGAGAGATCCTTTGGTCCTTCGATATCTGCTGAAAGAACTGGCGCGTATAGTCGGCGCCCTTCTTTGCATTCGCTGCGATCCCCGTGAAGGTTGCCAGGCAGACCGCGGAAACCAGCACCCAAAGTGCCTGTTTGCGCATATTTTGTCCTCTGCTTTTATTAAACTCCTGACCCACGGCGGAGTTGCGCGGTCAGGGTAATTCTCTGTAAACGCACTCGCGGTATAGTGAATCAGGATTATGCGATGCTGAGGACTCTATCGTTATTTCTGGCTCTCTCGGTCGGTGGCACGGCCGCCCTCGCCCAAACTGCCGCCGCTGGCTCGATTCAGGCCACCGGAACCGCCAGTTTGAATGTCCAGCCCGACCAGGTGCAGCTTTCCGTAAGCGTGGTCACGCAGGCCGATACAGCAGCACAGGCCGGACAGCAAAACGCCGCCCAGACCAATTCCATGATCACATCCCTGAACCAGGTTCTGGGTAAAAGTGGAACTCTACAGACCAGCGGCTATTCCATCTACCCCCGTTACAGTTCGATCCCCGGCCAGGCCTCCACCATCGCCGGCTACACCGCACAGAACACCCTCTTGGTGACTGCATACGACCTCACCCTCGCCGGTCCGCTCATTGACACCGCCAATCAGGCCGGTGCCGGTTCGGTCAGCGGTCTCACCTTCGGGTTGCAGGACTCTGAACCGGCCCGCCTCCAGGCCCTGACCCAGGCAGGCAAAATCGCCCAATCGCATGCCGCAGCCATCGCCGCCGGTCTCGGAGCCAAGGCCAGGCCCAGTCCTTTCCGCTGTCGAGGGTGGCTCCGGCACCATCGCGCCTGTCCTGAGCGGTGTCGGCGCCTCCTCCAGCACTCCTGTGATCAGCGGGACCGTCACTGTCTCCGCCACCGTAACAATCACTGTCCAACTGTTGCAATGAAATTATGCCTACTCAAGAAATCACAACCCTCGGCGGCGGGTGCTTCTGGTGCCTCGAAGCCGTCTACGATCAACTGGAAGGAGTGGTCTCTGTCGAATCCGGGTACATGGGCGGCACGATTCCTAATCCGTCCTATCAAGCCGTCTGCACCGGCACCACCGGCCACGTCGAAGTCGTCCAGGTCACTTTTGACTCCGAGATTACTACCTTCCGCGAAATCCTCGAAGTCTTCTTCGCCACTCACGATCCCACCTCGCGCGACCGGCAGGGCAACGATTCCGGACCCCAGTACCGCTCCGTGATCTTCTATCACAGCGAACGGCAGAAATCCGTCGCTCACCAGATGATCTGCGAACTGGATTCCGAAGGCGTATGGCGCGACCCCATCGTGACCGAACTTCGCCCCGCGACCACCTTCTACATCGCCGAGGACTATCATCAGGAGTACTTCGCGAACAACCCCCGCCAGCCCTACTGCGCCTATGTGGTGGCCCCCAAAGTCAAGAAATTCCGCGACCATTTTGCCGCCAAACTTCGTGTGTGACTTAAACCATTAATCTGCCGTTCGGCAAGGTCATGGTTCATGACGAGGTCCTCATCGAGACCATTTGTTGGCTGTGATCCGGTTCGTAATCCTTTCTGGCGTCGGCCACGGCGTCGCGCATGGCTATCCAGTTCCGAATGTAGCCTCCGGTCAGCAGCCTCGGCGAACAGCATCGCGCGTGACTTGTGTCCCTTGCTTCCGGTATTGGCGATGCCGGTCAGCGATGGCGAGGCGCAGGTCGGGGGATTGGTCCCGACGATCCATTGACTGGTGCCGTATCGCTTATAGAGATCAGCAAGCGAGGGAGGCGGCACCCCGGTCAACGCTGCCTTCAGCTTGTTTTCGAGATCGGTATGGCGCTCTGTTTGTGCACCAGGAGTTGTTGGCAGAGAAGTGGCGCACGTCTCAAAAGGTGAGCTTCGGCGAAACCGACCCGCCTCGCTACTTTTCGAAGGCTCGGCGGAGGAGTCTCGTGCAATGCCTTTTTCAGGGCGTGCTCAGTTTCGCCCAGGTGCGCTCTTTTCTGCTGCCCGATTCTTACGGCGAGCACGCGGCACAGGTCTGAGAACTATTGTCGAAGCGACGGAACTTGGATGTGGTACGGATGAGTGCTTTCTGCGAACCCGGTGGCCTTGGCCTGCTTCGTAGTGAAAAAGTCCTGGCTGCCCCTGGCGATCTCAAAGAGCCGTCGCGACGCTTCGCGGTGAGACTGTGCCACCACAATACTACAACTTTCTTGATGTTAACTCAGTTACTGCTGCAGGTTCATTTTGACGGCCTTCACAACGCTGCCATGACGTCATCCCGCCCGGTCGCGCCCAGCATATCGATCGCATTCGGCGCGATTCAGTTCTACGATGCCATCGCCACGAACCGGCGCGCCAGTTCGTTCAGCCCATAGATCCAACAGCAGGTGCGCGAGGGCAACCGCGTTTCAGGGGTCCCATCCCGGGCCGGCACTTGCGCAGGGCTGCGGTGGGCTGGAAAGCGACTTTGACTTCATGGCAGGGCGGGAAGCTTCCACGGGCCTTAGCCTGCGTGGCGGCGCTGCCGCAAGAGCTGAGAAGGCGGGTCATGGCGACGGCTAAGAGGGCAACCGGCATGATACCAGGCGTGAAGCAGCGACGAAAATACGTGGGCAGCCTTCGCTTCAAGAGGCATGCAAGTCACAGGCCAGCGTTAGCGATTGGACACGGGGATCTCCATCGTGGCCGAATCTTCTCTGGCGAGGACGCGGCGTTCCTTAGATGCCTCGTGGACCGCGCGAATTTGTTTGCGAGCCGCCTCGAAATCAAATGGCTTCCATAGAACGCCACAGGCGCCGCGGGGAAACAGATCCTTCAGGTAGGGGCAATCCACCCGGTCGGCAATGACCAACATAGTGACGAGAGGGTAGCTGTCACAAAGAAGGGCAAGAGCGTTCTCCCAACGGCCGTCGGCGAACGTGACGTCCGTCAGTAAGACGGTACTCTCCGTCACAGTGAGCAGGAAATCGGCCTTTTCGAGCGATTCGGCATGGTGCATGCGGATGCCGGATGGCCGAAAGACATTGCACAGGAAGCTGAACTCGGAATCAAACGAGGTCAGGACCACACAATCGATGTACAGGTCGACCGGTTGACTGGGCATGGACTCCTTTCCGCGCTTCCGCGGCGTGTCTTCCCCTGACCTCATGTTAGGCTCCGGCCGCCGCAACGAACATACTGCAAGCGAAGTACCGGGGCGGGATTCGGACAGTAAGGCAGCGCGGCTAGTGGCACATTTCACCAAAACTACCGGATTCGCGGTATTCTCCGGCAAGGGACGAAACCCATATTCTTGAGTTCGAACAGTTGCCATGCCGATTTTCGGGATTCAGAGCGCAGACTCGATGGGCGCGGCTCGGAGCGCTGGCGGGGCTGCTCACGGCGGGTACTGCCGCGCAGACGGTGATCGATCCCTCGCAATTGCCGCCGGACGTACAGGGATTCGATCCGAATGCGGTTTACCTACCGGTGCCGTGTGACGTGGATCCGATTGAGCCATCCCTCAATTTCGGCCTGCGATTTGAAACAGGATCACTGCTGTCCAAGACAGACAGAAATCTAGCGACCCGTGTTGCAAACGGGCGCTTTGCGTGCCCGGAACTGGAATTCTGAGATCGAGGTCTGCCGCTTCGAGTTATCAGCCTCCTGTCCAAGAGCGCTACGGTCCGAGTAAGGACTGAGTTGATTCTGGTGTCATTGTGTTGCGGGCCGGCGGCAATTCAAGCGCGCGAACTTGTTCTCAACAAGCCTTGAACCGCCTGTCCCAATCAACTCAGCTCCAGGCTAAGCTGTTCTGTCAGTGGGACAAGCGGGGGCGTGCCGAAGGGATTCTCCAGCCAGCGGCGGAGATCCCGGTAGGTGAACAGATTCAAACGCAGCATGGAAGCTAGGTTGGAGAACGACCACTTCGCCTTGGAGAGATGGTGCATCCATTTCAACAACAGCATGGCGATCAGCGCCGTCCAAATCTGAATCAGCAGTGCATTCCGGCTGGTACCCACAAAACTCTTCACCTTCAAATTCTGTTTGAGCGCCTTGAACGACTGAACGACATACTGCCCATCAACAACGGCTTTCTGAAGTCACGATCTATTACCCATTCCATCCCTTGCGTACACACAGTCTGCCAGTAGTCAGGGTGTACGACTCTCACGACGAGGTCTATTATGTCTTGCGACGAGCAGATGGTAGACCGCTGGCCGTACCAGCTTGGATGACTTGTCCTGAGGCGGCGCACGCGAAGATGGTTTCCACTGCGCGCCTGCCAGTTCGCGTGCTGCTCGAACTACACCGCGTCAGCGTGACCTGCCTCTCCTCGCGTGCGCACAATGTGCACCAGGAGGACCACGATGTCGCAGCCCCGAGTAAGACGCCAGCAGCAACTCTTCGAGGAACCACCAGCCGTTCCCGCCGTACGACTCCCGCTCGACGTGCAACAGCAGCTACGTCAGGCGCTGGTGCAGTGGATGCAAGCACTGGCCAAGATGATCCGCGAGGAGGACGGCGATGAACAAGATCACCGCTGACCATCTGGCCCGGCGGGCCTGTGTGTACATCCGTCAGTCGACACCTGGTCAAGTACAGCACAATCTTGAAAGCCAACGCCGCCAATATGCCCTTGTCGATCGTGCGCGCGCGCTCGGCTGGAAAGACATCGACGTGGTCGATGATGATCTCGGGATATCAGGGTCTGGAACTCTCCGCCGTGGTTTTGAACGCCTCTTGCGCGCGCTGTGCGATGGACAAGTGGGCGCCGTGTTCAGCATTGAGGCGTCGCGGTTGGCGCGCAATGGCCGGGACTGGCATACTTTGCTGGAGTTCTGCAGCATAGTCGGCGCACTGCTTATCGACGCCGAAGCGGTCTATGATCCCAGGCTCACGAATGACCGATTGTTGTTGGGCATGAAGGGCACGATCAGCGAAATGGAAGTCGCGAGCTTCCGCGAGCGTGCACAGGCGGCACTGCTGCAGAAGGCGCAGCGCGGCGCGTTGATTCGCCGGGCCGCGATCGGGTACGTCAAAGGTCCGGACGATCGCATCGAGAAGGATCCGGATGCCAGGGTCCGGTCTACCCTCGATCTGATCTTTCGAAAATTCGCGGAGTTGGGTAGCGTGCGACAGGTCTATTTCTGGCTGGATCAGCAACAAATTGAGTTGCCGGTTGCGCGCGGGCCAGAAGAAGGGCGCGAGGTCGTCTGGCTGCCCGCTCGGTACCACGCGGTGCTCAGCGTGTTGAAGAATCCGGTCTACGCCGGAGCGTACGCGTATGGGCGCAGCAAGACTACGGTACGGCTTGATGCGGGGCAGAAGCAGGTCCGTCGGCAGCTGCGGCGCCGTCGCGAGGACTGGGCAGTATTGATCTTGAATCACCATGAGGGTTACATTGACTGGGATGTCTATCAGAGCAATCAAACGATGATTGCCCACAACGACAATGCGAGGGGTAACGCGGTGCGCGGATCAGTCAAACATGGTGAGGCGCTGCTTGCCGGGCTGTTGCGCTGTGGTCATTGTGGCGCCAAGTTGCTGGCGCAATATCCCGGCCCGCGCGTGATTCGGTATCAGTGCTCGGGGTACCTCCTCAATCGCGATCACGCATGTTGCGTCATGTTCGGCGGGCTCCGTGCGGATCGCTTAGTGTCGGAGCAACTGATGCAATCGCTGGCGCCGCTCGGCATCGAAGCGGCCATCGAGGCGATCGAGTCCCTCCAAGGCGCCAACGACGAGCGGATTCAGCAGAAGGCTTTGGCATTGGAGCACGCGCGCTATGAAGTGACACGCACTCGGCGTCAGTATGATGCGGTCGATCCCGCGAATCGGCTGGTGGCGGCGGAGCTAGAGCGCCGCTGGAATCAAGCGCTGAGCACCGAGGCGCAGATTGAAGCCGAGATCGTGACGTTGCAACAAGGTCGCGAGCACCCACTCACCGACACGCAGAAACGAGAACTGCTATCCTTCGCGCGGGATCTCCCCAGGCTCTGGGATGATCCACAAAGTTTGCCGGAGCACAAGAAACGCCTCCTCCGTATTGCGCTGAAAGAAATCATCGCCACGTGTGTCGGCGAGACGATACGCCTGGTCTTGCATTGGCAAGGCGGGGATCATACACAGGTAGAGTTTCAGAAGATCGGCGCTGGCCGGCACCGGTATGTCACCGACGATGATCTCGTGGAAATCGTTCGCACGCTGGCGCGGATCGAACCAGACGCGCGAATCGCCTCGATCCTGAATCGGAATCAACGCCGTACGGCACACGGACAGGAGTGGACTGCGAAGCGCATCTGCTCGCTGCGCAATAACCATGCGATTGCGGTCTACCGTGAGGGAGAGCGTCAGGCCCGCGACGAAATGTCCGTCAGTGAATGCGCAGCGGCACTCGGCGTCACACCGACCACTGTATTGCGGCTGATTCGGTTGAAACAGTTGCCGGCGTCGCAGGCTTGTGTGAGCGCGCCCTGGATTCTGCGTAAGGCGGACGTTGAACGATGCGTGGCCGAGCGAAAGCATCCAGCGACCCCACCAACGGTCGATTCAGCGCAATTGATCCTCGAAATATCATGACATCCAAAGGAGTGCACCATGTCGAGTTCTCGAAAAACAATTCCACTTGCCAACGTGACTTGTATATCTGAGCAATAGTGAGTGCCGGCAGTATGAAGTTGTTGGTCAGGAATTTGAATCGCTTCCTCGTTTTCACGTCAAGATAACTCACTCGGCGCAACTGATCTGGGTAGGCTTTGACCGAGTTGATGGCGGTCAGAATGACGGTGTGATCGGAGCGAACGCCGGTGGTCTTGTCCACCGGATTCGAATATCGGCGCTGGATCAGGACATTGGACTTGGTGCGCACAACGAAGAAGGCCGCGCTAAGCGTGAAAACGTAAAGACGCTCGAAATCCACATAGCCGCGATCCATGACGTAGAACGCTCCGGCCTCCGGCGCAATCTCGTCAAGGATGTTGACGTCATGCACTTTGCCGTTGGTAATGCTGATAAACGTGGGGATATTGCCATGCAGGTCGAGCAGCGTGTGCATCTTCACTGCGCCTTTGTGGCGGCGAAACTTCGCCCAGGGAAACAGCGACAGGCAGAGATCGATGGTAGTGGAATCCAGCGCGTACACGCTGTGGTCGAGATCTACGCCGATGGGATCGGCGGCGTAGAGGGGTCGGGCGATGCGGATCAAGACCTGCGCGAAGTCGGCAAAGATACGCCAGTCACGAGACGCGTTGGCGTCGGCCAGAGTGGTCCGCGCTACCTTGCTGCGTATGCCGAGATGATAGAGTTTGCCAGTCACTGAACGCAGGCATGCTTCGATGTCGCGTAGGCTTTCCCGGTAGGTCAGTTGAGCAAAGGCCATCGTCAAGTACTGATCCCAATGAGAGAAAGTTCTGGACTGCGACTCATCGTCGTAGCGCGCCACACACTTCTGGAACTCCTTGTGGGGGAGGTGGGAGATTAATTCCGAGAAAATGAACCGGCCATTATGCATCCCCCATTGTTGCGGAGTGGCGCAAGGGCGAAGAAAGCCCTGAATTCGGCTATTCGCAATTCAAATCGTTCCCGGTCCAAAATCCAGCTAGGTAATTGTAGGACGGGCATTTATCGGTTTTTGCAAAGCACTTTACCGGACACCAGTGATTTCGTTTTCAGCGGCAAGGTCGCCAAGATCGACCTTTTCGATCAAGTTTAACGGTAGCGCTGTGGCTACAAACCGACTCTCTTGAAGCTCTTCAACTACTTCTTTGATGAGAGGTATCACAAAGTCGTTAACTTGGGACGGATTGGTATAGGTCTTTACCACATCCCGAAAATCGATTGGATGCTTTGCCTCGCCCTCTTGAAGTATTAGAACGCGCTTGCTCTGCGCCATCGCAAGGCCGGCAACCAGTGCACACCGCCCATTGTTGACCAAGGCGCCACTCCTCTCTGGCGCAACGAGGTGAACTATAACGCCGAGGGAAGCCTGAACCTGCTTCATTGCTTCGTGAAGCGAAAGCCTGGGCGTCTCCCTTGGATCGAACGCGCGAAATCGAAGACCGGACTTCTTAAGCGCGGACATCAGCTTAACCATGCCCTCGTTTTGAATGTGGCTACGAACCAGATATAGTGGTTGCTCGCGGTTCGTTACGGACGGTTGCGGGGTAATTACCTGTGCCTGATAGCCGATGATCTCACGAGCAAGATCTTCGGAGTTTTCAAACGGTGAGTATCCGAATGTATCCAGCATCCCAAGCTCATCGAAGGCCATCTCGTCCTTGATATAGTTCTTGTCACGGGCCGGTTGGACGGGCACTCCAAGACCGAGCGCGTAGCCGATTTCAAAGAGCACGTTGGAATTCAATGTGGTCACGTCTGCAATGGTACGCTGCGTCGACCTAAGCGCCTTGCAGATACCGCAGAAAATGATCTGCCCTGGAATCCCCAGGTCCCGCCAGGTGATCCATCCTTGTCCATTGAGACTCTGACGGACGCGCTTGATCGCATTCTCGACTGCATCCGCGATGAACGCCGGTTCGGATGGGTAGACCGCAAACCCCTCCGTGGGACGCAGGTTTTCAAAACTCTGATCACATGCTCCGCCCGCGTATTCGCAGAACTTTGGCGGTGTAGGTGCGACCAGGGGTAGGTTTGTCTGCATTTGGCATGTCGTATGCCATTCTACCCCCCGGCTTCGTCGAACGTCGGCGGAAGCGACTCGGTTGTCGAGCACTGGAATATGGCAGGAGATTTACGCGCCAGAAATTCGGCGGGGCGACCGTAGGCGCCTTTCCAAGGCGTAACCCGCCGATTAGCTTACACTGAACAGTATTGTCGCTAGCGGGAGTTTACTGAGAAGCCGCTCGCAGTAAACTCCCGCTAGGTCATCCGCAGCACCAGGCAGGTGATGTCGTCATGCTGGCGGGTGAGACCCACGAACGCATCCACCGAGGACATGATGCGCTTGAGCGCCTCGGCGGCTGTGGCGGCGGAGTGCATGGATTGCAGCACCGCCAGCATACGCTCCTCGCCGTACTCGTGCTCGCTCTCATCCTCGGCCTCGACCAGGCCGTCGGTGAAGATCAACAGCAGATCGCCGCGCTCCAGGGACACGGTGCCGGACTGATAGGGGCGGCCGGTGGTGATGCCGAGCGGCAGTCCGCCGGCTTGCAGACGCTCGATGGCTCCGGAGGCGCGCTTCAGGACGGGCCAGTTGTGGCCGGCGTTCACGTAGGTGAGGCCGCCGGTGGGCAGTTCCAGTTCGGCGATGAAGGCGGTGGTGAATCGACGGCCGTTCAAGCTCTGCTCGCAGGAGTAGCGATTCACGCGGTCCACCAGTTCGGTGATCGAGCCGGGTAACGCGGCAAGCGTGCGGAGGCTGGCCTGCAAGGTGGCTGTCAACAACGCGGCGGGAATACTTTTGCCGGCCACGTCCGCGACCGCCACCAGGAGGCGCTCGCCGGGGCGAAAAAAGACATCGTAGTAATCGCCGGCCACGGTGTTGGCGGGCCGTCCGGCGAAGGCGATATCCACGCCGGGGACGGTGGGTGCTTCCGATGGCATGAGCCAGCTTTGAATCTCGCGGGCGATTTCCAGATCGCGCTTCATGGTGACGCGGTCGCTCAGTTCCAGCGCCAGCAGAATCACCAGGAGCGCGCCGGCGAAGAACCTGGCGCCCGAGGTATCGAATTGCTGGTCGCTGCCGCTCAAAATAACCTTGGGGAGCACCAGCAGTACCAGGGCGATCAGAAGCACTACGCGCCGTCCTGGAGGGAGCTTCATAACCAGGGCCCAGAAGAGGCCGCGCACCATCCGCAAGACGTGTTTGAAGTGGGATTCGCCGGAGCGCCGTTCGGATTCCAGGTCCTGCGAATAGAACTGGTAGCTGGCGCGGGCGTCGGCGGCCAACTGCGCCCACATCTGCTGTATGGCGACGCCATCGCTGATCCGCTGCCAGAAGTTCCGGAGCTTGTGAGCCATTCGGCTCAAGTATAGATCCGCCGGCGGCAGCCGGAAAGGTGGCAGACATGCTACGATATAACTTCTACTACACTTGAGGTTTTCGTGGCCAGAATCACCCGTAAAGAGCTAAAAACAGATAAGTTCGCCCTCGAGGTCGAGCACACAGCAGAGTTTTTTGAAGAACATCGGACAGAAATCTTCCGCTACGGCGCCGCCGGGCTGGTGGTCCTGGTGTTGATCTTCGGATATATCTGGTATTCGCGGGGCCAGCAGGCAGCGCGGGAGCAGGCGCTGAGCCAAGCCATCCAGATTCAGGAAGCGCCGGTTGGCGGCATTAGCGGCAACGGGGGTCTGACGTTCCCCACGGAGCAGGCGAAAGACCAGGAAGCGACGAAAGCATTCGCCGGGTTGACCGCAAAATATCCGGGTAGCGCGGAAGGTGAAATTGCCCAGTATTACCTGGGTGCCATCCTGGCCGACCAGGGCAAGCTCGCGGAGGCGGAAAAGAGCTTTCAGGAAGTGGCTCAGAAGGGCAGCGAGAAGTATGCCTCGCTGGCCAAGCTCTCGCTGGCCCAGATCTACTTCTCCGACGGGCGCGATGCCCAGGGCGAGAGCACGCTGCGCAGCCTGATGGCGCATCCCACCGTGTTTGTTTCCAAGGAGCAGGCGGAGATTACTTTGGCCCGCTACCTGATGATCAAGAACCCGGCGGAAGCGCGCAAGCTTCTGGACCCGCTGCGCACACAGGGGGGCTCGGTCGGGCAGGTTGCGATCTCGTTGTACGGAGAACTGCCGCAACAGTAGAACGCGGCGTCGTGATGCTGGCGCGCCTGCGGTTTCCGGTATCACAGAGTCGGGGCCGGAGGTATCCGGAACCGTCTCACGCTTACCGCAACGAGTTTCAGCGCGATCGCGATCGGGTAGTCCACTCCCGTGCTTTCCGGCGTCTGGAGGCCAAGACGCAGGTATTCACGCCGGGACTTTCGGATCATTTTCGCAACCGGCTTACCCATACCATCGAAGTGGCGCAGATTGCGCGCACGCTGGCTCATGCACTGGAACTGGACGAGGACCTGACCGAGGCGCTGGCTCTGGCGCACGATATTGGGCACCCGCCGTTCGCGCACGCCGGAGAGGAGGCGCTGGACCGGCAGATGGCGCGGTTCGGCGAGGGTTTCGATCATAATCTGCATGTCTTTGCGCATCGTGGAGAGTTTTGAGCAGCGCTACGCTCGCTTTCCCGGCCTGAACCTCACCTTTGAAGTACGCGAGGGCATCGTCAAGCATTCCCGCGATTACGCTCCAGGCGAGCGGCGGGAACTGGACGACTACCTCCCCGGCCTCCGTCCACCGCTGGAGGCCCAACTGATCGATTTGGCCGACGAAGTGGCGTACAACACGGCGGACCTCGACGACGCCTTCTCGGCGGGGATGCTCTCGGCCGGGGACGTGGCGGAGTGCGTGCCGCAGTATCTGGCCATTCACGAGGTGGTCGAGACGCAATTCCCAGGAGCCACCGGGCGGGAGCGTTTCCATGAGAGTCTGCGGCAGTTGGTGGATGCGCTGGTTACGGGGCTGATTGAAGGCACGGTCGCGGCCGCGGAGCGGTCTGGTGTGGCGGATGTTGCCGGCGTCCGGGCGTTTGGGGAGCGGTTGGCGGCTTTCACTCCGGAGGCGGCGGAGACCAGCCGGTCCCTCAAGCGCTTTTTGCACCGCACGGTGTACGATGCGCCTGCACTGCAGGACGGCCGGCAGCTTTCGATGGCTATGATCGAGGAACTGTTCCGGTTCTTCGCGGATAATCCCGGCAAGATGCCGGAGGGTTATCGCCAGCAGGCTGCGTGCGAGCCGGCGCATCGCGTGGTGTGCGACTACATCGCCGGCATGACCGACGCGTTCTTCCGCCGGACCTACGAGCAGTTGCTGGGACCCGCCGCTACTCCTCCACTTTCGTGATGCTGGACAGTTCCGCCCGAACGGACGCCGTAAACTCTTTGAATCTGCCGGCAGATTTCGGCGCCCGCCCGCTCCGGATCCTCTTCGGGATCGTGTTCCAGTTCCACTTTGAAGAATAGGTGTGTCCTTCTCATCGATGCGGCGTTTCCCCTGCCTTCTATACTAAGGGAATGGCATGCGCAATTTGCGAAACCCGGCGGCCTCGCCGCTTTTGCCGGGAGTGGGCGGCGATATCTGCACCATCTGCTGCGGTACCGAGCGCGAGGTGACGGTGACCTGCCCGCTCGACTGCGAGTTTTTGCGGGATGCCCGGAAGCACGACAAACCGCCGGAAATTGAGATGGCGCAGGTTCCGAACCAGGATATCCGGGTTGCCGAGGAGTTCCTGGAACAGAACGAGCCATTGCTGGGATTCCTGGGGCAAACCGTGGCGGCAGCCACGCTCGACAACCCCGGGACGGTGGATTTCGACGTGCGAGACGCACTGGAGTCTTTAATCCGAACCTACAGGACGCTGCAGAGCGGCGTGTACTACGAAAGCATCCCCACCAATCCGCTGGCGGCCGGTGTCTATGCCGCGGTGCAACGCGGCACCGGAGAGTTTCGCGAGCAGGAACGCCAGCGGCTGGGTATGTCCAAGACGCGGGACGCGGA
>CAVVLD010000052.1:0-16878 GCA_963748795.1 uncultured Solibacteraceae bacterium | reverse complement strand
GCCGCTGCCGCACAGCGTGATGTTAGTATTATGACCGCGTGATTCATCGCTAATACGGAAGGACACTCCCTTTGAGCGAGCGTCCCGGATTGGAACTTAATCTCGCGGCCATGGCACTATTATCCCAATGAGCGCAGGTAGTCCCGGACGGCGATCTGCCCAAAGTAGTCTGCCGCCCCTGCAGCGTCGCCGTGATAAAGATCGTCCTGGATCTTCGGATCGGCTCCTCTTTGAATGAGCAACTGCACCATGGAAAGATGCCCGTTCTGCGACGCCATGTGCAGCGCGGTGACGCCCTGGCCGTGGGTGAGGCCGCCGAAGGTGGCTTTCTGATTGACGGGCGCACCGTGGTCGATCAGCCACGCGGCGGTTTCCATGCGGTTGCGCACCGCGGCCCAGATGAGCGGAGTGCCGCGATAGGGATCGGCGTCCAGTCGCGCGCCGGCGTGCAACCAGCCGGGCGAGCACCTCCGTTCGGCCGCTCTTCGAGGCCCAGACCAGCGCCTCGTCCAAAACCTCTTGCGGATCGGCGGACGGTTGCCAGTCCGGGAACCCGCTGTGCGGCCGGTAAAATCCTCGCGCCGCACAAGCCTCGGGCGTCAGCGTCGTTTCGTCCGCTGAAGCATTTCTCCACAAGGTCCTGATCGCCCAGCCCCGCCGCGGCGCGCAGATTCCCCGGTGCCGACGGAATGGCGGCCCAGCAAATCGGCCACCTCCCGATGCCCCCAGAACAAGCGCGACAATCAGCGGCGTTCCGCCCGAGCCATGCGCCTCCGCATCCAGGTCCGCTCCGCTCTCGATCAATCTGTCGGCAATCGCGCACTGGTTGGAGTAAGCCGCCTGGATGCAGCGGCGTCCAGCCGCGATCGTTGGCGTCGTTCACGTCCGCACCAGCGGCGAGCAGCGTTTCCACCAGCGCCAGGCCCACCTCAGCGTCGCCCTTGGCCGCGAGACTCACGGCCAGATTCAACAGAGTATTTCCGTTGGTGCCGCGTTCTTCGCGCAGCCGCGGATGGTTCCGCAGCAATAGCTTCAGCGCCGCAGCATCCCGCGGACTCCAAAGCCCGAAAAGCCGCAAGAAAAGGCTCGGCCGCCGCGGCGTTCGACGCCGAGGCGAGCAGGTTCACCCGCGCGCCAAGTCATCCCAGGATTCGAACCCGTGTTCCCGCGCATAGACCAGCCGGGCATCGGCTTCGGTAAACGGGGCTTGCCGGATTTCTTCGTCCGAGCAGCCGCTGAAACGCGGGTGCCATTCGCGAATCTGCTCCAGTGCCGCCGGACCTGCCGATTGCCGCGTACGCAGAAGGCCTTGTACCCGGTCCGTAATCCATTGCACGTCGGCCACAAAGAGCCGGGTGTGGCGAGCCGTGCGGACCAGCCTCTGCGTAGAGCTTGAGTTTCGTCCAACTGGCAAACCCGTTCTCGCGCGCGATCACGAACTGGGCATCATGCAGGGCCGCTTCCCGCCGGACGGTCGCATCGTCCACATCGGCCCATCGTAAATGCCGGCCTCGCAGCCGGGCAAGGGCGCCGGCGTTTCCGGCGCGGATGGCCCGCAACAGTTCGCGAGCCTGTTTCTTTTGTTGTTCCAGATTCAAGACTGCCTCCTTCGTGTGCCTGGTCCGCATAACAGGCGAAAGAGGTTATCGAAAAGGTGAATCCTGACAGAGCACAGGTGGGCGCAGCCCTTTCCGCGGACAGGACGCGCCCTGCGCGCGTCTCGAATCAGTCTACCAGAGTCCGTCTGCCTTGGACGGGCCCGGATCATTCACAATAGTGGCGCAGGAGACATCTTTATGGAATTCCGCCGCTTCCCAGTACGCCATTGCCGCCGGCTGCCTTGCGATTGCCGTTACCTCCGCGTTCGGCCAGCCTCCCTCGAGTCCGGCCGCCGCCCCGGAAGGAGTTCCAGTCACGCTCGACGGCCGGACTTTGTTCACCGTTCAGGCGAATCTCGGTCCCTTCACAGCCCGGGAACGCGCGGAGGCCACCAGCGCCCGCCTGCTGGATCTGGCCAAGGACCTGACCATTCCTCCCGGCGCGATCACCGCGGCGCCTTTCGATGCCAGTACCGACATTGTCGCCGGCGACCGCGTGCTTCTCACCATTACCGACGTGGACGCTCAGGCCGCCCGAACATCGAGAAGCGATCTCGCCGCGGCTTATGTACAAAGCATCCGGTCGGCGGTGGCCCGGAGGCGCGCCCAGTATAGTTACCGCAGCATCTTGTTGGGAGTGCTTTTTTCCCTGATTGCCACCCTGTCGCTGCTGTTCCTGCTCTGGGGCGTGCGGCGGATCTTTCCAGCCGTTTGCCGGAACATCGATGCCGGCCGCGGCGCGGCCATCCGGTCCATCCGCCTGCAGCGCGCCGAGCTGGTCTCGGCGGATCGTATTGCCGATATCCTGCTCCTCTGTGTCCGGGTGCTCCGTATTGCCTGCGTGCTGGTGATTCTCTATTTCTACATACCGCTGATTCTGAGTTTCTTCCCCTGGACGCGCGAGTACACACCGGTGCTGCTGGGCTATATCGTCAACCCGGTGCGATCCGCGGTTGCCGCGTTCGTCGCCTATTTGCCGAATCTCTTCGTCGTGATGGTCTGCGCCGTCGCGGCCTACGCGTGTATCCGCATTTCCCGGTTCCTGTTCGATCAGTTGATGAGAGGGACCATCACCTGGTCGGGATTCTATCCCGAATGGGCGGACCCGACCCACAAGATTGTAAGGTTCCTGATCCTGGCGTTCGCCGCGGTGGTGATCTTCCCGTATTTGCCCGGTTCGGAATCGCCGGCGTTTCGCGGGAGTCTCCATCTTTCTGGGCGTGCTCTTCTCCCTGGGGTCCACCTCCGCGGTAGCCAATATTGTTGCCGGCACAATCCTCACTTACACGCGAGCGTTCCGCGTGGGCGACCGCATCCAGATTGCCGATACCACCGGAGACGTGGTGGAGAAGACCCTGCTCGCCACGCGCGTCCAGACCATCAAAAACGAGCTGATCACGGTTCCCAACGCCATGGTGCTGGGGAGTCATATTACCAATTTCAGCGCAGGTTCCACCGGTGGCCGGGCCCTGATTCTGCACACCACCGTGACCATCGGCTACGACGCGCCGTGGCGGAACATCCACGAGCTGTTGATCGCGGCGGCGCTGCGCACCGAGGGAATCCTCAAAGAACCGGCTCCTTTCGTGCTGCAGACGGCTCTCGACGACTTCTACGTGCACTATGAAATCAATGGCTACACCGGCCAGCCGGCGCAGATGGCCGTGACTTACGCCCAACTGCGCCAGAACATTCAGGACAGCTTCAACGACGCCGGCGTGGAGATCATGTCCCCGCACTTCTCTTCGTTGCGCGATGGAAACCGCAAGGCGATTCCGGATCCATACCTGCCCGGCGCCTATGCCGCGCCATCGTTCCGCGTGACGAATCCTCGCAGCGGGCCGGCGGCGGCCGGCGGGTAGTCTCCCTCCCGCGCTTCCAGCTATTGTAGGTTTATGCGCAGTTTTGAAAGCTTGACCGAGCGGGAACTGCTCGCCCTGGCCATCTCTCTGGAAGAAGAGGACGAGCGCGTCTACGCCGATTTTGCCGAGGGTTGCGCCACGATTTTCCCGGTACCGCATCCGTGTTCGACGGCATGCGCCAGGAAGAATCCGGCCATCGCCGCCGCCTCATCGCACTGTTTCAGGAGCGATTCGGCGATCACATCCCTCTTATCCGGCGCCAGGACGTGAAAGGCTTCGTGCAGCGCCAGGCGCTGTGGCTCTCCCAACCGCTCAACCTGGACCGCATCCGCAAACAGGTCTCCACCATGGAAGTGGAAACGCGCCGCTTTTACGAGACGGCCGCTACACGGTCGCAGGATCCCAACATCCGCCAGTTGCTCGACGATCTGGCGCAGGAAGAGCGATCCCACGAGCATCGCGCGGACGAGCTGGAAAAAGATCCAGCTCAGCCCCGACACGCGCGCCGAAGAGGAGAAGGCCAATCGCCGGCTGTTCGTGCTGCAAATCGTGCAGCCGGGCCTGGCCGGCCTGATGGATGGCTCCGTCTCCACCCTGGCGCCCGTGTTCGCCGCCGCCCTTGCCACCCATAAGCCATGGGACGCCTTCCTGGTGGGACTGGCCGCCTCAGTGGGCGCCGGCATCAGCATGGGCTTCGCCGAGGCGCTGTCCGACGATGGCAGCCTCACCGGCCGCGGCCACCCCTGGGTGCGCGGCGCCATTTGCGGCGCCATGACCACGCTCGGCGGCATCGGCCATACCCTGCCGTTCCTCATTCCGGGCTTCCAGGCGGCCATGACCGCCGCCATGATTGTGGTGGTCCTGGAACTGGCGGCCATCTCCTGGATTCGCCATCGCTATATGGAATCCACCTTGTGGTCGGCGGCGGTGCAGGTCGGAATCGGCGGCATTCTGGTGTTCGCCACCGGCGTTCTGATCGGGAGTTCCTAGACTTGAAGCCTCTGCCTTGAGGTGGGCAGCAACGGTGATGTATGCTAACCATTCCGAGGAGGCGGGATGGGAATGTCAAACTCGACGTGGGCCCGACTTTCTTTCAGGCTCCTGGTCTGTTCTTGTTTCGCTTCCTCGCTCGCGCACGCGGCTGTGCTGTATACGTTCTCGAACACCGGAAGCCAGCCTTACAGCTTTTCCTTCCTGGAGCCGGACATTATCACCGCACCGGGAGACGTCGCGATCCCGCCGTTCACGATCGGCACATCCAGTTTCACCCAGGCGGCATTTGGCGTTGAGTGTATCGCCATTGCCGGCGCCGCCGGATTTGTAGATGGCGGCATCGGCGGTTGCGATGTCGGCTCCGGTTCGAACGGGTCCGCGTGGCTCATTACCAACCCACCGTTGAATCACCCGGGTACGTACTCAATCCTGGGCACGAGCCTTGGTGAAGCTCCTCCCGCTCCCGACCACGTGACGATTTCGGAGGTTCCCGCCTACTCGTATACCTTTTCCAACACGGGCAGCCAGCCTTACAGCTTCACGTTCCTGGAACAGAATCTTTTGACCGCACCGGGCGTATTCGCAGTCCCACCGTTCACGGTCGACGGCTCGACCTTCACGCAGGCGGCGTTTAACCCGGAGTGTTTCAGTTTTGCCACGGCCAGTGGATTGGTGGACGCCTCGGTCTCTGGTTGCGACGTCAGTTCCGGGTGGCTGATTGACTCGCCAGGGGCGATCAAGCCGGGCGCCTACCACTCTTTTAGGCACACCCGTCGGATCCGTTCCTTCGGCCCCGGACCGGTTGACGATCGCTTTTCTACCCGCAAGTGTTCCGGAGCCCACGAGTTGGATCCTGTTTGGATGCGGACTGACCGGTCTCGCACTGCTCGCGCGGCGCCGGCGAGCCTGACCGGACGCCGCGCGATGGTCACGGCCGCGACTTGGGCGCCCCCGGTCGGGGCTACGGCGGTACAGGCTGATCGGGAGTTCGTAGCATGGAAAGCAAGCTGCTGCCAATATTAGTCCTTGCCGCCGGTCTGGCGGGTGGTCAGACAGCGAGCCAGCCCCCCGCCTTCGAAGCGGCCTCGCTGAAAGTCGCCGGCAAAAGGTTCATCCCGGGCCTTTCGGGTAAGATGAGCGGCGGTCCCGGAACCGGCGATCCCGGACGCATCGTTTACACGCAAATCCCGCTGATGCAGCTTCTGATGAAAGCCTGGGACGTGGAGTATTACCGGATCGCCGGTCCCGCCTGGCTCAAGGCCCCGGCCCCCGACGCAGACCTCTTCGACATCACCGCAACTATGCCTCCCGGCACGACCCGGCAACAGTTCCAGGGAATGCTTCGGAATCTGCTGGTGGAGCGATTCCGGATTCGGCTTCACCACGAAACCCGAACCTATCCCGGCTATGAGCTGGTGGTCGCGCCGGGCGGACCGAAACTCCGGGAACCTGCGAATCCGGACGCCCCCGACCCTGCTTCCGGGCCCACTGGCAAATCCGGCGACGATGGTTTCCTGCTGTTGCCGCCGGGGCACGGCAAGGGTGTCCGGATGGCGTCGAACGGCATTTACGCGAAGTTCCAGAACTGCACCATCGCGGAGCTGATTGAACCCTACCTGCAGTCCTTCCTCCAGCTATCCACCGGCGCGCAAACCAATCACATCGCGGACAAGACGGGGCTGGCCGGAAAATATGACTACACACTGAAATTCGACGCCCGCGGCGCTGAGAGCGCGGTTGTGGTTGCCACCGAGGTCCGGGCGGCTTCGCCTGCGGGCTCCCCCAGCGACCCCAGCGGACTGCCGAACCTCTTCAATGCCCTCGAAAAACAGCTCGGGCTGAAACTCATCAAGTCAAAAGGGTTCCCATTGGATACCATAGTCATCGACGAAATACAGAGGGTGCCCGCCGGGAACTGATGCCAGACCTGCAGAGAACAATTCGGCCAGATCGATATCTACCTGTTCGATCAACTGCTGCGCGGACGCATTTCGCCCGGTATGCGAATTCTGGATGCCGGGTGCGGCCACGGCCGCAATCTGATTTATTTCTTCCGGGAGGGCTACGAACTGTTCGGCGTGGATGCAGACCCGCGGGCCATCGACTCGATCCATCGCCTGGCGCCGTCCCTTCCCGCCGACAGCTTTCGTGTGGAGCCAGTGGAGCAGATGTCCTTTCCGGACGCCTTCGCCGATGTCGTGCTGAGCAGCGCGGTGCTGCACTTCGCGCGCGACGACAGCCACTTCCTGGCCATGCTGCGCGGCACCTGGCGCGTGTTGAAACCAGGCGGCCTGTTGTTCTGCCGCCTGGCATCCACGATCGGCATGGAGGACCGGATGCGCCGCATTGCGGGGCGCCGCTTCCTTCTACCCGACGGGTCGGAGCGCTATCTGGTGGACGAGGCACTCCTGCTCCAATTGACGGGCGAACTGGGCGGAGTCCTGGCCGACCCCCTGAAAACCACCGTCGTCCAGGATCAACGCTGCATGACTACCTGGGTAGTGCGCAAAAACGGCTGACTATTTGGCGCGATTGGCGGCCGTGGCGGCTTCCCTCAACTCCTTGTTCACTTCATCCAGCAGTTCCTTGGCTTTCTGGGCGTGCCCCTGCATATCCCATTCGTTGGCCTGTTGGGCGGCCACGATCTTCTCATAAGCCTGCTGGCTCAGGCGCTGAGCCGCCGCGATGTTCGGATGGCGCGCCGGATTCACATTCTTTTTGGGTTGCGCGAATGCCAGGCCCCCGATCAGCAACGCGGAACCGAGGACAGCAAAGGTAAGTCTGGTTTTGATCATGGGGGTAATTCTAAAGCGGTCTTCCCGTCTGACGCAAGCAAAATATCAACAAGATTATCGAACCAGCGAAGACAACGTTAACCCGGGTTATCAGGGTCCATCGGCTATCATAGGCGGAGGTAAAGCGTGCAGCCTCCCTCGGAATGGAAGTCCATACCGGCGCGATACGGCGGTGCCCTGGTTTGCGCCGGGGCATCCCTGCTGGTCCGGTTTGCATTCAGCCCGCTGCTGGAAAAGCGGATACCTTATGCCTTCACCGTGGTCGCGGTGCTGATCTGCGCACGCTATCTCGGAATCGGGCCGGGCATCCTGAGCGCCATAGTGGGCGGAGCCGCCGCCACGCACTTCTTCTCCGGCGCGCCGGTACCCTTTCCGGGCAGCCTGGGCTCAGCATCGCTGGGCGGATACACCCTGGTCTGCGCGACTGTGATCTGGGTGGTGGAACTGCAAAGGCGCCAGCATGGGCGGACCGAGGCGAATGCCCTCCTGGCATCCAAGCGTCTGGAGGAACTGCACCGGGAAACGGCCGTTTCCACGCGGCTGCGCGCCATCGTGGAATCCAGCGAGGACGCGATTGTGTCCACGGACCTCGACGGCGTGATTCAGAGCTGGAACGATGCGGCGGCGCGCATTTTCGGATACACCAGCGCGGAGATGGTGGGAAAGAGCGTGGCGTCCCTGCTGCCGCCGGACCGGGTGCCGGAGGAGGCCGGCATTGCGGAGAGGATTCGCGACGGCGGCGGGGTCAGACATTTCGAAACCGTCCGCCTGCGCAAGGGCGGCCAGGCGATTCCGGTCTCGCTCACCATCTCGCCGGTCTACGATGAAACTGGCCGGGTAATGGGCGCATCGCAGATCGGCCGCGATATCAGCGAGCAGAAGCACATGGAGGAACAGCTTCGCCAGACCCAGAAGTTAGAGAGCCTGGGAGTATTGGCGGGCGGCCTGGCGCACGATTTCAATAACCTGTTGACCGGCATCATGGGCAATGCCAGCCTGGCGTTGCAGGAACCGGAAAACGGCGACGCCGTGCGCGGCCACATCGATGAAATCATCGCTGCCAGCGAGCGTGCCGCCCTGCTGGTGGGGCAGATGCTGGCGTATGCCGGCAAAGGGCGGACCATGGTCGAGCCGCTGGACCTGTCGCAGCGAATTTCAGAGATCATACCGTTGATCCGCACTTCGGTTCCGCGTTCGGTGGATCTGCGCCTGGAACTCGACCCCGGCGGGCCGCGCGTGGAAGCCGACCGCTCACAAGTCCAACAGCTCATCATGAACCTGGCGATCAACGCTGCCGAAGCCATTGGCGAGCAGCCGGGCACGGTCACGATTCAGACCAGCCGCCGGGACACAGACCAGGAATCGCAGGCGGTTCTGACCGTCCGGGACACCGGGTGCGGGATGGACGAGGCCACCAAAGCGCAGATGTTCGACCCGTTTTTCACTACCAAGTTCACGGGCCGCGGTTTGGGACTGGCGGCGGTGTTAGGGATCATCCGGGCGCACAGCGGCAGCATCTCGGTGGAATCGGCGCCGGGAGCGGGCACGGTCATCACGGTGGTGCTGCCGGCCTCCCTGGCGCCCTTCTCCGCCGCCGGGCCAGACGATCTCGCAGACATTCGCGGATTTGGCAATATCCTGGTGGCGGACGACGAAGCCATGGTGAGGAACCTGGCGAAGTTCGCCCTGGAGCGCTGCGGCTACACCGTGGAACTGGCTCAGAACGGGAAGGAGGCGCTGGATGCTTTCGCCGCCCGGCCGGACGCATTCGCCGCGGTGATCCTGGATCTGACCATGCCGGTGATGGCCGGCGAAGAAGCCCTCGACCGCCTGCGGCAGCTCCGCGCGGATATCCCGGTGCTTCTTTCCAGCGGGTTCAGCGAGGAAGAATCGCTCAAACGGTTTCAAGGAAAAGGCTTGTCGGGCTTCCTGCAAAAGCCGTATACGGCCACCGCGCTGGCTCGAAAAATCAAACAGGCGATGCTCCGGGCCCGGGTTCGTAAGGCGGTGTGACCGGCCTCAAAAGGTGGCGCACACGCGGGCCGTCTCCCATAGCACGGATTCCTGGTCGAAGGCCTTTTTGTAGTCCTCGATGATCGCTAGGATGGCAGCCTTCACCGCGGGGGATTCATCATGCACCAGCAGCAGGACTTTGGCCGGCTCGCGAACAATGACGCCGTCGGCGCGCTGCCACTGCCCGTTCGCCTCCCAGACGGTGAGCCCTTGCGGGAAGCGCGGCGTCACATGGTTGCGCAGGAAGTTCCGCCACTGGCCTTCACTGACGGTGCCGCTCTTGCGATTGAGTCCGAAGTAAAGGGTGGTCCGCATGGAAGACGCGCCCATCGGCCCGCACTCCATGACGCTCGCCGGCGGCGCCGCTTGGGTAGCTGCCGCCGGACCTCGCACGGACAAGCCGGAGCAGGCAACCAGTACTAGGAACGGAACCACAGTGCGCATCTCAATCCCTCCTGGTAGATAGGACTATATCCTATTCCCCCGCGCAGTATTGACTTGCCGGTCTGGCCCTGCTTAACTATAGTTAAGTTGCCATGAGTACGGTGGGAAATTTGCGCCACGATGACCGCTCGCTCTCCGACGTGCATGCCAGCGTCGGAACGGGCCAGGTCTCCTTCTGGCGCCGCATGTTCGCTTTCGCCGGACCGGCGTACCTGGTGAGCGTGGGTTATATGGACCCGGGCAACTGGGCCACGGACCTGGAGGGCGGAGCGCGTTTCGGGTACCGCCTGTTGTGGGTGCTGGTCATGTCCAACGTCATGGCCGTCCTGCTGCAGACCTTGAGCGCGCGCCTGGGGATCGTATCAGGCCGCGACCTGGCGCAGGCGTGCCGGGAAACTTACCCGCGCACGTATCAATCTGGCGCTTTGGGGATCTGTGCGAAATCGCCATCGCCGCCTGCGACCTGGCCGAGGTGCTGGGGGCGGCCATCGCGCTGAACCTGCTGTTTCACATTCCGCTGCTGTACGGCGTTTTGCATCACGGCGGCGGATACGTCTGCTGGTCTTGTGGTTTCAGAGTTTCGGCATCCGCATCATCGAAGCCTTCGTGCTGGCGCATGATCACGGTCATGGCGGTCTGCTTCTGCATCGAGATTTTCTGGGCGAAGCCGGGCTGGAGCGAGATGGTCACCGGCCTGGTGCCGCGATTGGACGGCACAGCCTGTACATCGCCATCGGCATCCTGGGCGCCACGGTGATGCCGCACAATCTGTACCTGCACTCGGCGCTGGTGCAGACCCGCCACATCGGGCAGAACGAGGCAGCCAAGCGCACGGCCTGCCGCTACAACCTGATCGATTCCGCGGTGGCGCTGAACGGCGCGCTGTTCGTGAATGCCGCCATCCTGGTGCTGGCCGCGGCGGTGTTTTTCCGGCACGGCATCATGGTGACGCGAAATCCAGCAGGCCCATCGTGTTGCTGGTGCCGCTGCTGGGCACCACGCCTGGCGGGCATTCTCTTCGCCGTGGCGCTGCTGGCTTCGGGCCAGATCCTCCACGCTCACCGGTACTCTGGCGGGCCAGGTGGTGATGGAGGGCTACCTGAATATCCGCATGCGCCCCTGGCTGCGCCGGCTCATCACCCGCTCGCTCGCCGTGATCCCGGCGGCGCTGACCATTTACATCGCGGGCGACCAGGCGACGTTGCGGTTTGATTATTCTCAGCCAGGTGCATCCTGAGCATGCAACTGCCCTTCGCCATGATTCCGCTGATCCACTTCACCAGCGACCGGCGGCGCATGGGCGCGTTCGCCAATCGCCGTCTGGGTGCGCGTGTTCTGGCGTGGGCTACGGCGTGGTGGTCGTGGCGCTGAACGCCTACTGGTAGTGCCGGTGACGCGACTGGATGGCCACATCGACGCGTCGGCTGCTGGTGGGAGACCGTTCCCGGCCTGGCGATCGTACGCTGCTGCTGCTGCTGGGCTGTCGTCACCCTCGAGCCCATCCTGACGCGCCGCGGCTGGGCCTGGCGCCGGTAACGCTGCCCGAACCGGAGGTGGGCGAGAGCGGGCGCGCCCCCGTACCAACGGATTCTAGTGCCGCTCGACCACACCAGCTGGACCGGTTGGCCGTCGGTCACGCGGCTGCGATGGCGCGCATCGCACGGCGCTACCGCTGCACCTGCTCCACGTGGAAGAGGGTGTCACCAGCCGGATTTACGGCGGCTGCTCGAGACGGCCGAAGTCGAAGCCGGCGAAGGAGTACCTGGAACGCATCGCGGAAGCGTTGCGCAAGTGCAGGAAATTGTAGTGAACCACCATCTCGCACTCCGCCGATCCCGAAGCACGAGATCGTCCGCTATGCGCGGCGAAGTGAAGCCCGACCTGCTGATCATGGGCGCGCACGGGCACGGCGGCCTGAAGGACCTGATTTTCGGCAACACGATCAACCCGGTGCGGCACGACCTGCAGGTGCCGATCCTGATCGTGCGCCGAGGGAAGACCTGACGAGGGCGGTGGGACAGTACGTCCCATCACCGTGTCGCAGGTACACACAAATCCGTGTAAAATGAATGTAAAGGCATTCGTTTCAATGCGTTTGAATGGAACGAGAGCTGCTTCTTACAATTTCGTGAAGCGCGCTCTTCAACTAACGGCGATCCTGGCGGTGTGCCTTGCACCGCTGTGCGGCGCTACGTTGGCGCGCCTGTCTCTGACCGACATGGCGACCCAGTCTACCGCCATCGTGCGGGCTAAGGTGCTCGGATTCCTACACCTCAGTCAGCGGGCCCATGATTTACACGCACTATAAAGTTCAGATGAGCGAGCGGTTGAAGGGGCCAGCCGTTTCCTGAATTCGTAGTACGCGGCGGTACCGCCAACGGCATTCAGCAACTGGTGCCGGGCGCGCCGAAGTTCAACAAAGGCGACGAGTATGTGTTCTTTCTGTGGGCCGGGGCGGACGGTTTGAACCAGGTGATCGGTTTGACCCAGGGAATGTTCTCGGTGGCCGGCGGCGGCGTGGCCAATCCGATGGTGACACGGAGCGCCAGCCAGGAATTGATGTTGGATCCGAAGACCGGACATGCAGTGAAAGATCAGACGGTGGCGATGAAGCTGAGCGATCTGCGTTCTCAGATTGCCGGCGCACTGGCCGGGGCGGCGCAAAAGTGAAGCGAAACGGCGCTCTTCGCAAGCTTTGCATCCTGGCGGCAGCGGCTATTTTATTGGGCGGGCCTGCGGAAGCTTATTATCATTACGTTTATTACTACCGCAGCTCGCCCTTCTATCCCATGCAGGCCAAGTTCGACCTGACCCGCCTGGTCAACAATACCCTGGTCTTTACCGTGGCCGATAACGGCCCATCCACTTACTACCCCAATGACAGCTTCGGCTCGGTTCTGGCGGAAGTGAAGCAGGCGCTGGCCGCGTGGAACTCGGTGCAGACTTCCAGCCTGCGCGTGACGTACGGCGGCCTGCAGCCCTCCGGCCAGACTTCCAATACGCCGAATGCGGAAGTAGTGTTTCAAGACCTCGGGCCCGGTCTGCTGGGGCTGACCAGCATCAGCGTGCCGGCGTCTCCTTCATTTGCCGGACAATTCGTGCCCATCGCCCACTCCCAGGTGATGCTGACCAACAACACCAGCCAGCAGCCGGGACCCAGCTACTACGAGAGCTTCTTCACTACCGCGGTACACGAGATCGGCCACGCCATGGGCCTGCAGCACACCTGGACGGCGTCGGCGATGTCGCAAGGGACTATCCGCAATACTTCGCGCGCGCGGCCCATCGACGCCGATGACATGGCGGGGCTTTCGGTGTTGTACCCGGCGGCCAACTGGACGGCCAACTTCGGTACCATCTCCGGCCACGTGACGTACACCAACGGAACGGCGGTGGCGCTGGCCTCGGTGGTGGCCATTCCGAACAGCGGTCCGGCGGTAAGTGCATTGACCAATCCCGACGGGTCCTACACGATCGTCGGCCTGCCGCCCAATACATACCAGCTATATATCCACCCGCTGCCGCCGGATGCCGTGGTGCCGGGCGGCGAAGGGCTGCAACTGCCGCTGTACGATTCCGGCCAGTCGATTGCCGCCAGCGCTCCCTTCCGTACGGTGTTTTATCCCGGCGTGCAGGACCCGGGGCAGGCGACGCAGTACCCGGTGGCTCCGGGCTCCAACTTCAATAATCAGAACTTTATCGTGCAGCAGGCGCCCGGTGTGCCGACGTATGACGTGCAGACCTGGAGCTATCTGGATCCGGCGGCTCGCACGTACCCGTTCCAGTTGCCGCAGACTTATATCGGGATCACGCCGGCGTTTATCGACGAAACGCAGTCGGCATCGTTCATTGTCGGGCTGACCAGCTCCGGGGTGCCCTCCATTCCCACCCCGCAATCGGTAAATTTGCTCGGCGTAGGTTCAGCCACCTTTGCCCCGTACATCTCGTCCGCCGGGCCGGCTCTGGTGATGTCGTTCGCTTCTTCGCCTACGGCGGGCGTGGGTCCGCGCCACCTGGTGCTGAATTTCGGCAACGATATCTACGTGCTGCCCGACGCCGTGGATATGGTGCAGAAGGGGCCGCCGGTAGTGAACGCGGTCACGTCCAACGGCGATGGCACGGTGACCGTCAGCGGCGCCGGCTTCGGCCCGGACAGCCGCGTATTTTTCGATGGCATGCAGGCCCCGGGCACTTCCAATGCGGCCGGCAACAGCATTGTGGTCACTCCTCCGGCAGCGCCCGGCGGCCAGGTTTCCACGGTGGCGGTGTACAACAGCGACGCGCAGAACTCCCTGTTCATCCAGAGCCAGAATCCACCCACGTACACGTACCCCGCCGGCGGAACGCCGCAGTTCCAGAGCATATCGCCGTCTTCGGTGGCGGCTGGAATGTTCGGTGTGCCCTTCTCGGCGAAGGTGGACATTGTCACTTCGGGAACGCAATTCGTGGATGGCCAGGTGAGCGTGGGATTCGGATCGAGTGACGTCACCGTGACTCGCGTGTGGGTAGTCAGCCCGACGCACCTGGTGGCCAACATACTGGTGAGCCCGGCTGCCGCGGCCGGTTCCTTCGCGCTGAGCGTCACTTCCGGAATGACGGTGATCGAACAGGGCGGCGCGTTCCAGATTCAAGGCGCAACACCGCTGCCTCAGATCGAAACCGTGGTCAACGGCGTGACCAATATGCCGGGCGTAGTGTACCAGGGGAGTTACGGCGTGTTGTACGGCCAGAACCTGGCGCAATCGGTGAGCGGCGTGCAACTGACCCTGAACGGCGCGGCGGCGAGCGTCCTCTATGCCTCGCCCACGCAAATCAATTTCATCTCTCCCGGAAGCGTTGGCATCGGTCCGGCGGCGGTAGTGCTGAACTCGAGCTTCGGCACGGCGTCGGTGGAATTGCAGATTGCCGGTCTGGCGCCCACGATCGCCGGCATCACCGGCGAGTCGGCCGGTTCCTCCGCCAGCCCCGGCGACGTCCTCACCGCCACGCTGACCGGCCTGGATTCGACGGTAGCGGCCAATCCCGCCCGGCTTCAGGTTACGGTAGACGGGCTACCGATGCCGGTCCTGCAGATCGGCTCCGGCCAGGTGCAGTTCGCGCTGACGCAATCCTTCGGCGGCGCTCAGGCTCCAGTGGTTGTTTCGGTGGACGGCGCTCCCAGCACGCCTTTCCTTATCACGGCACGGTAGGGCCGCACCGCCGGTTCTCCGGCTAGACTCGCCACCTGCCGGATGTAGCAATATGGAAGATATGTCCATCAAGATCGCGATCACCGGCATCGTGTCGATTGCGATCCAGTTCGGACTGGCAATCGCCGGGTGGGGCGGATGGGACGCGTTTTTTGCGCACCCCGCCTTTCGCGCGCTGGCCGTCGTTGTGGCGGTGCTGATGGCGGTGGCCATCCCTTCCGGTTCGTCCGGCATAAGTTCGGGCGAGCAGGAGGACCGCGGCAATCGCTGGGTGCTGGCGGTGTTCACCGTGATTGCGTTGCTGGCGGCCTTCTTCTCGTCCTATACCGACCGCATCGGGTTCTGGACCTTGGACGGCGACGCCCTGCGGTGGGCGGGCGTGGCGGTGTGCTTCCTGGGCGGATTGGTGCGCCTCATTCCGGTATACGTGTTGAGGAATCGCTTTAGCGGCCTGGTAGCCATCCAACCGGGTCACACGCTGGAGACTACCGGCATTTACGGCGTCATCCGCAACCCCAGCTACCTGGGCCTGCTGATCTCTTCGCTGGGATGGGCGCTGGTGTTCCGCTCCGGCGTGGGCGTGTTGCTGAGCGCCTCGCTGCTGCCGCCGCTGGTAGCGCGCATCCGCGCCGAGGAACGGCTGCTGCGGCAGCACTTCGGAGCCGAGTACGAGGCCTATTGCGCGCATACGTGGTGGCTGGTGCCGGGGATTTATTGAATGGAAGCGGGAACCGGTATGCTACCGTGTACCCATGAAACCGTTTCTACTGCTGCTGCTGGCCGCCGGATTTGCGTTCCCCGCCGGAGATCCCACGGGTTTCTATATCTGGAAGGCGTCGGAGCTGAAGGCGCTTCCCACCACTCTGTCGGCTAAGCTCGCCGGCGCCACGATGACCAGCCAGCCGGCGGCCAACCTGGGCAACTACACTTTCGCCACGGTGTTACGAAAGGAGTCCGGCAGCGCGGAGCTTCACGAAACGCAGGCGGACATCTTCGTGATCACCGCCGGCGAAGGCACGCTCACGGTGGGAGGCACGATTCCCGACGGCAAGACCACACAGCCGCACGAGATCCGCGGCACTACCATCACCGGGGGCGTGGACAAAAAAGTGGGCCCGGCGACGGTGCCGACCATCCCCGCGAAAATGCCGCACCAGATGAAAGTCGAGCGCGGTAAGCAGATCTCGACCCGGCCATCAAGGTCGCGCAGTAGATGAAGGCGATCCTGTTCGGCGCCACCGGCATGGTGGGGCAAAGCGTCCTGCGGGAATGCCTGCTGGACGCGGACGTGGAGCAGGTGATCTGCATCGGACGCAGTCCCACCGCGCAGCGCCACGCCAAGCTACGCAACCTGGTGCTGCCGGACCTTTTCCACCTCGCTCCATCGAAGGCGAACTGAAGGGTTTCGATGCCTGCTTCTTCTGCCTGGGAGTGACTTCGGCGGGGATGACCGAAGAAAACTACCGGCACATCACTTTGGATCTGACGGTTTCGGTGGCGCAGACGCTGGCCCGGTTGAATCCCGCGATGACGTTCGTTTTCGTGTCGGGAGCGGGAGCGGACAGCACGGAAAAGGGCCGGGTCATGTGGGCGCGGGTGAAGGGCGCCGCCGAAAACGCCGTGTTCCGCATGAACTTCAAGGCGGCCTATGCCGTCCGTCCAGCGGTGATTCTGCCGGAGAACGGCATCCGGTCCAGGACCAGGCTTTACCAGACGTTCTACACGTTGTGCCGCCCTCTATATCCGGTGGTGCGAATTTTGTTTCCGGGCTATGTGACGACAACCGGAGCGCTGGGCCGCGCCATGCTCCGCCTTGCGCGGGAGGGCGCGCCGCAGCGCGTGATCGAAAGCCGGGACCTCGCCGGGCTAGTGGACTAGTTCCAAACCGGGACGCTCGCTCACGCTCGCGGCTCCGATTCGGAGCCACGACCGTAAGGGAGTGTCCTTCCGCATTACCGATGAATCACGCGGTCATAAAACTAGC
>CAVVLD010000051.1:0-121784 GCA_963748795.1 uncultured Solibacteraceae bacterium | reverse complement strand
GATCTCCAGTTCGATATGGATGGACACCTCGCCGTTATCGTGTACCCGCGGCGTCAGCTCTACGTTGACCCCCACATCGATGTAGGTGAACTGCGTGTTCACCAGGGCATTTGTGGCCGTGGCATTGGCGCCGGCCGAATAGCTGCCGGACGCGATGGGCTCGCGTTCGCCGATCTTTAAGACCGCTTTGGCGTTGTCCACGGCGCGGGGCATTGCCGCGCCTGCATGATCTTCGTCCGGGCAAGTAGCGCCCGCGGCGCAACGGCACGCCCAGTGCCTGCAGCAGGTCGCCGCACACCGGAGTGAAATCGTGAATGGGAATCTTGCCGTCGGCGGCGTGCCAGCCTTCCGGCATGAACGTGCGATTCCAGGTGGTGCCCTGCAGGGGAATGTAATTGCCGCCGCCTGCCGCCATCACGCCGGGGATGGCCTGTAGCTTGGCCGTCAGCTCATGGAAGAACGGCAACACGCGGTCCTGCGGATATTGCTTCGGCGGCAGGGAAACACCGAACGAAAGCACGTGCTCCGGGCGGAAGCCGGGGTCGGTCTTCATGGCGCTGATGTAGCTCCGCACCAGCAGTCCCGCGCCCATCAGCAGCATCAGCGAGAGGGCGATCTCGCCCACCACCAGCACATTCTCGTGCGCCACCGGGCCGCTGCCGCGGTGGTGCCCGGCGCCGTTTCGCGAAGCGCCACACCCGTGTTGCCGTGCATCGCGCCGAGCGCCGGCACGCTTCCAAAAATCGATCCCGTAAGCAGCGAGAGCGCCGCCGCAAAGGCCAGGACCCGCAGGTCCAGGGTGATCTCCGAAGAGTGCGGAATGCTGCGCGGCAGTACCGCGACGAAGATGCTCAGCGCCAGCGAGGCCAGCCACAAGCCCAGGGCTCCGCCGGAAAGGCTCGGCGCGGGTTTCGGGTCGACCTGCCGCAACATGCGCCAGCGGCCCGCACCAGGGCCGTGCGAATGGCCATCTCGTGCTGCCGGCCGGCGGCCCGGCTCAACAGCAGGTTGGCCACGTTGGCGCAGGCGATCAGCAGCACAAACGCGACGGCACCCAGAAGAAGGAACAAAATGGGGCGCGCCGGGCCGGAAACAACCTCGGCCAAAGGCGTCGCGCCAATCTCGAGGCGCAGTCCCAGCCCGCGCTTGTACGCTTCCGGATATTTATCCTCGATCTGGTGCGCCACCGCAGTCATATCGTCGCGAACCTGCGCCGCCGGCACGCCGGCCTTGGTGCGCCACCACGCCGAAATCGAAATCGTCCACGAAATCGGCCAGTTCGTCTTTGGTGAAGGACAAGGGCACCCAATACCCGGCGGGCTCGGCCAGGGTATGCGGCGTGCCGCGCGGCGGAAACACGAACTGGCGCGGCATCACGCCGATTACCGTGTACGGCTGGCTGTCCAGCAGAACGCGCCGGCCAGTGACGTTGAGGTCGCCGCCGAAACGGCCGTGCCACAGGCCATAGCTGAGGACCACTACGCGATGGCCCGCCACGTCCTCCTGCGCCGTGAACGCGCGGCCCGGCGTCGACGATACCGAGAGGGTGGGAATCAGGCTGGCGGAGATGCGCGCGCCCGTGAGGCGGACCGGCTCTGCATTGCCCGCGGCGAAGTTCACCTGCTGCCCCTCGAACCCCGCACCCGATCGAGCGAGCGCGTGCGCTGGGCGATATCGATGACATCCGGAGGCGAAACGGCGAACCAATCGGTAAATACCTTGGGGATGCGCTCCCTGGATCAGCACCAGGCGCCCGGCATCGCGATACGGCAGCGGCTTCAGCAACACCGCATTCACTACGCTGAAAATGGCTGTATTCGCACCGATCCCGAGAGCCAGCGCCAAAATGGCGACGGAGGCGAACCCCGGCGATTTTGCCAGTGTCCGGAAGGCGTAGCGCAGGTCATGCCACATAGACACCGGGCAGTGCACGCGCGATGCCGGGCCAAGGCCTGTCGAACCCGTGCGATTTCGCCGCAGGGCTGTCCTGTATCGAGACTGGCCGTTCGAAAGCGGACAGATGGAACTTTCGCCCCTTTCCTCGTACCTCCAATCGTTTTGGGACGTTCGCGATTTTTCGGTACCCCACTCGCGGCGTTTTTCGGTACGGCTAGTCCTTCCGATCACCCCAGCGGAAACGCATACTCGTCTCATGGCTGGAGTACCAATTCTTGTCGTGGACGACGCACCGGTGAATCTGAAGCTGATGCGCCTGCTGTTGACCCATGAGGGTTACGAGGTCCGCACCGCAAGCGTGCCGAAGACGCTCTGCTGATGCTGTCTAACTACCGGCCCGAGCTGATTCTCGCCGATCTTCAACTCCCCGGCATGAACGGTCTGGGAATGGCCCGGCGCGTCAAACAGAATCCGCAAACCAAGGCCATCCGCGTGGTGGCGCTGACCGCGTGCGCCATGGCTGGCGACCGCGAACGCGCCCTGCGCGCGGGTTGTGACGACTATATCAGCAAGCCGATCGACACCACCGCGCTGGCCTCCCGCGTGAGACAATTGCTCGACCTCCGACCCCGCCGAAGCCCCTGCAAAAGCCGAAACACCGTACCCTGGCGCGCCGCAACAGGCCATATTCGGCTCGGAGATCCAGACTCTGCGGCGCGGCTTTCTGCACGAGTGCTCGGAGTACTGCCGGCAGTTGCTGGACAGCATGAAATCGGGTTTCGACGCGGCGCGCGCGGCGGGCCAACTGCATCAGTGGGTGGGCAGCGCGGCGCTGCTGGGGCACGGCCATATTTCCGTGCTGATTCAGAAGGCCGAACAACTGCTGCGTGAAGAACCACTGGTGGTGTCTGAGGTGCGCGAGGTGGTCAGCGACCTGCTGCTCAGCTTTTCGGAACTCTCCGGCGACGCGTTCGCGCCCGTGCCGGATTACCTTGCCGACGCGATAGCCGGGAAGCGCATCGCCCTGGTCGGCTTTACAGGCGAACGCGCCGATGGCTTGTGTACCGTGCTGGAGCGTGTGAAGGCACGGACTCTGCTATTCAGCGAAGCCGATCCCCTACCCGGCCTCCGAAACCATTCAGAACTGCGCCCTGGTTCTGTTTCACGTAAGACGCGACACTCTGAACAGCCGGTGGGTACAGCCGGGCGAGCCTTTCCCCGCCGCCATCAAACTGGTGTTCACCGGCGAGCAGCACGACCTGGTAGCGCTGCGCCGCGCCGGTGCGCTCGCGGGCCGTGGACTTCATCGTGGGCCGCCCGGATACGCCGGAAGTTTTGATGCGCATGGCTTTCGCCGCCTCGCGCCACGTGGCCGCGGCGCCCGATCCGGTTCCGGCGGTCGCGCACGACGCGACGTCGCACCCCCCGCATGGGCACCGGCTCACCCAGGATCCTGCTGGCCGATCACGATCACATTGTGCACACGGTGGTGCGCATGGCGTTGCAGAACCATGGCATGTCCTGCAAGTCCGCCGATAACGGCCTCACCGCGCTGAGCCTGATCCGCAGCGAACAGCCCCATGTGGCCATCCTGGACGTCGATATTCCCGGAATGGACGGCTACGAAGTGCTGGCCGCCATTCGCGAAGAGAAGATTCCCACGCGCGTCATCGTACTCACCGCAATGGAACGGGAGAAGGACATCCTGCGCGCTTTCCACCTGGGCGCGGATGACTATGTGACTAAACCGTTCAACCCCTTCGAGCTGGTCGCTCGGCTGAAGAGGTTTCTGCAATGACCGGCTCGCAGTTTCTGGACGCGTTCCTGGTTCTGGTGCCGGTCCTGGCCGCGGCTTACCTGGCTATGCTGGCATGGGTGTCTCTGTCTCGCAGCCGGCGCGTCACACCCGCCGTGCGCGCGGAGATGGAGAATGCCCTGGCTGCCTACCTGTGCGGCAGCCGCGAACTAGAGAAGCTGCGAGCCCTTGCAGACGCACACCCCAACGCTCTCTGCGAGATGCTGCTGGAGTACCAGGTCAAGGTTGCCTGCCGCCGCGAAGAACTCTGCGAACTGGCCATCGCGCTCGGATTTGTGAACCGCTGGCTGCGAGAGACCGGGTCGGGCAACCTCGCCCGGCGCCGGGCCGCCTTCGCGCGAATCGCGGCCGTGGCCCGTCACGAGCCAGTCCGCCGGATGGCCCGCGAGATTGCGTGCCAGGCGTCGCGCAACCCCGACGAGCAGATCCGGCTGAACGCGGCCCGCATTCTGCTGGCGGGCGGCCGTGAACTGGATATTACCCAGGTGTTCGAAGCGGTGATGATGGAGACTCCGGGGATCCGGTCGGCGATGGCGGCCGAACTCAGGCAACAGTCCCCGGCGTTATGCGAGAACGCCATCCAATGGGCTTTGCGGCGGGAGAAGCCGCTGGATATCTTAAAGATCCTGGTCTCCTGGGAACGGGCTTTGCCGCTCACCGATGTGGGGACGCTGGCCAGGCACCCGGACCGCACGGTGCGGCTGGAGACCATGCGGCTGCTGCGGTATCTGCCGGCCACGGCGCGAAATCAGGAGGCCCTGCAACATGGCCTTTCCAGCCCGGATGCGGAGATCCGCGAGGCGGCGGCTGCGGCTACTCGGCCGGAATTGGCGACAACCGAATATACGCCCGATGCTGCCGTCACTGTTCTTTCACGGCGGCGTTGATTTTCGCGGCTAACTAACTCGCGTGCCCGCTGACCGGTCACGTGGACCGATACAGGAAGATACTGGACGGAAAGTCTGGCCTGGATAACGGGAGCTGCGTACACCTTGCCATCGATCACCACGGCGAATCGTTCCTGCACCGAATTAGTGAGTACCGCGATTCACTTTCCGGTGGCCGGCGGCAATGCCAGATGGATGGATTCGCCCGCGCCGCGGTAAGTGAGGTCATAGGGAGGATTCTTTTGTTTCTGCTTCGGTTTGGCGAAGTATAAGTATCCCGCCACCGGCACGGTGGTCTTACCGGCGGCCAGTTCCTTATCCACTAAATCGTGCTCGATATCGACGGGGTCCGGCCCGGACGTTCGCGGATCGGGCGGTGGGTACGGTTGGCTTCCCGGGGTACCCACCGTGGTGCTGGCGCCGCCATACACTCCACCGCGATTGTAAGGGCCTCCGGATTCGTACCCAATCGTTGCCGTGGTGGCGACCGGAATGTTCCCCGGCAGGCTGGGCGGCTGATGGCTCTTGCCGCCGCTTCGCTTGGCCGCCATGATCTCCGCCGGTTCCACCGGCCGCCGCATGGTGCGGTCATCGCCAACCTGCAAACGGAACTGGTCGGTATCCACGGTGACCTGGTTTCCGGGGTCCGGGAAGATCCCGATTTCCACCACAATGTAGCCGGCGGAATCCAGATTCATGGGGAACAGCTTTTTCACCTGGGCGGGAGAAAGCACCATGGCCGCCACGGTGAGCCCCGGGAGCGGATTGCCGCACCGGATAATCACCCGGCGTCGCGCGCGGCGCAATCCCGCTGGTATTCGGCGGCGGCTCCGTACTGGTTGGCCGCGGAAGCTGGCCAAAGGCGAGAACGGCCGGGAACAGAATGGCAGCGGCAACGCGGGAGTACATGGCAACCTCCGTTACTTATTGTACGCGCGCCAAAGGGTTGGGTTTCAGCCTTCAGTGGGTCATGGCGTAGACAATGTAGTTGATGCCGATGCGAATGCCCAGTGCGGAAAACTTCTGCGGGTAAGCGGGTCGTCGGCGTTTTCCCAGGAATCGCCCAGATCCATGTTGTGGCAGATGGCGGCCATGATGCGGCCGCGGTCGTCGTAAATGCCGCGCCAGTGGCCGGACTCCGGTCACGTCCTTTTCGTAGACCCGGTGGTCTGCTGATATACTGCATGCCGGGCACCTGGTAGCGCTCGTCCAGGTCGAAGACCGTGTGGAAAATGGCATCCTTGCGTGATATCCACGATCTGGCGGTCCGGGAAGATCTTCTTCATGCTGGCAACGAAGACGTTCCACTCATCGGTGCCGTGGAAATCGTCGCACATGAAGAAGCCGCCGCGGTCGAGAAACTCGCGCAGTTTGGCAATCTCGTGATCGTTCAACTTCCCAGTGCCCTACTTCCACGGCGTAGAGCCAGGGGTAATTGAAGACATCGTCGTCCGAGTCCAGATTGATAGGCTGCTCGGCGGAGCGCCCATCGATGCGCGTGAGGCGGCGGATGGCCAGGGACAGGTGCCGGTCGGAACGGGGATAGTCGATGGTCCAGTTGGTATTGCCTTCGCGCCAGTCGAAGCCGCGCTTGAACTCGCTCTGCCAGTCGATGCGCAGGTGTGTGGTGGGGTACATGAGGCGCGCGAAGGTCCACTCCCCGGGGACCAGGTAGTCTTTGGGCAGGGGGAAATTGTTGTACTCCCACGCGGGATATTCGCGAAACGGTTTCTGGGCGAATACCGTGCATGCAAGCACGCACGCGCCCACCACTCCCGCAACCGTCCAACCGTACCTCATCAATTCATTATATCGGCGTTACTGGCCCCTGCCCCCGCGCCGCCCGCCGGTCAGAGCCGTCAGACGCTGCGGCATATCGGCAAGGGCGTAGCTCATCACGGCCAGGGCCGCCACGTTCTTGCGGAAATCTTCCGGGCTCACTTTGTCCAGGGTGTCGGCCTCGGTATGGTGCCAGTCGAAATAGTGGGTGCCCACGGTGCGCTCGGAGAGGCCCGGGACGCCGTCGCGAATCAGCGGGGCGATGTCTTCCCCGCCCCCGCCGGGAGTGATCTCGCCGGCGCCTATGCGCTCGAGCAGTTTGCCGACCTGCTGGAGCAGCGCCTGCGAATCGCGGTCGACGCCCGCGCCGAATCCGCGCGGCGTCTCCGCTCCGCCGTCCATCTCGAGAGCGGCCACCTGGTTCTTCAGCTTGTCGCCCACAAATTCGCGGTAGGCCTCGCCGCCGCGCCCGCCGTTCTCTTCGTTCACCCAGAACGCCACCCGCAACGTGCGGTCGCGGCTGCAGGCCCAGCTTGTGAATCAGCGCGAGCGCCTCCAGGCAGGCCATGATGGAGGCGCCATCGTCCTGCGCGCCCTGCCCCACGTCCCACGAATCGATGTGGCCGCCGATCACCACCACCTCTTCGGGATGGTCCGTGCCGCGAATTTCGCCGATCACGTCGCCGGAATCCGCGTCCGGCTCCATGTGCGCGGCCATCTCCAGGTGTACCCGCACCGGCACGCCATCCGGCGTACAGGCGCTGCAGCATGGCGGCATCCTCGGGCGAGACGGCGGCGGCTGGAATTTTCGGCTGCTTCGCGTCGTACTCCATGGCGCCGGTATGCGGAATCTGCATGGCCAGCGGCGTGGCGGAGCGTACCAGCACCGCGACCGCGCCCAGAGCGGCCGCGCGGGATGCGCCGCTGGAGCGGTAGCCGCGCGCCGATCCGTAGCCCTGGAACACGTAGTTGTAGACCACGATCTTGCCCTTGCACCTTGTCGCGCGCCGAGCGCGGCGAGTTCGTCGAAACGTGGATACCGCGACCACGTCCGCCGTGATACCGCCCGGCGGCGTGCCGATGCTCATCCCCAGTCCCAGCATGTGCAGCGGCTTATCGAGCGGCGCCACCATGCGGGCCGATTCGGCGCCGCGCACCCAGTGCGGCACCTTCGTGGGGATGACCCGCACATTGCTCAGGCCCGACGGCCTTCATCTGCTCGACCGACCAGGCGATGGCGCGCTCGCAACGATTCCGATCCGCTCAGGCGGTTGCCGATCCGGTAGCAGAGATACGCCAGCCGTTTGTAGCCTTCGTTGTCGGCCAGGGCGGCGTCGATCAGCTTGTCGGCCGCGGCCTTGTACTTTTCGGTCAGATCCTGCGAGCGGCTCAGGCCCGCGGCGGAGAGTGCCAGCAGGGCGAAGGTACAGGCGCGGCGAGACATAGAATCCAATATCGCACAAAGAGTCCCGTTCCCTACCGCACCCATGGAATGTACGCCGGCACGCGGCGGCGATACTCCTGGAACTGCGCGCCGAAGCGCGAGGACAGCAGACCGTCTTCGGTGCGAACGCGGACCTCCGTGCCCGCGATGAAGAAAGCCAGCGAGACCAGCGCCCACGGCCAGCGAGTCAGAAGCAACAGCGTGCTGGCCAGGATCGCCAGCAGCGATGCGTAGATAGGATGGCGCACCACGCGCGTACGGGCCGCTGTGCACCAGTTGATGATCGTGGTACAGGCCGGCGGTGATGCGAAACTGCCGGCCCAGGTGCGTTACGGCCGTCCAGCCCAACACCGGAGCGACGGGTCCCAGGAGCATCGATGACAGAATGCGCGGCAGGCCCGGATCTTCGGCCGCCGGCAGGCGGAACATAAATGCGATGGCGAAGGCGATGACCTCCAGGAGCAGTCCGAAGCCGGTGGACCCGGCTGCGCGACGAAAGCGCGATTCTGCCGGTGCGGCGCCCGGAAAATAAACGGATACCACCACACCACCCAGCAAACTGCCAGTTCCCCAAGAGCCGCAACGTGCACACTTGCAATGATAATAGTAGATGCCATGAGTAAAGTAATCGAGTTCAGGGATCCCGATCGGCCGTGGCCCGACGACCCGCCGATCCCCGACCTGCGGCCCTACGATCCTAATGAAGAAGACGACGAGGACGATGAAGAGGACGAGGACGACGAGGACGAGGAGCCCGACGACGACGACATCGAGGAAGAAGATATCTTCATGCTGCGGCGTCAGCGGCTGTTTCGATGGGCGGCACAGGCCATCGCGATTAGCTGGAGCACCTCGCCGGCAGTGCAGAAGGTGGCCGCGTTCGGCGCTGTGGCGCAGCCTCTGCGGCGGGAAATCCCGCGCTTCCGCGAGTATCGCCGGCGCCGCATCCAAATCCTCCACGAGTGCGCCGACCTGGACCTGGCCGTCTGGCTGACCGCCCTGGACAATTTGAAAGGGCTCAAGAACCTGATGGCGCGGACGCTCAACCAGATGCAAGACACGCCCTATGGCGGCGTGGCGCATCACCAGGTGGACGTGCATGTCTTCGATTCCGAGCCGGCGGGCTATCGCGGGCGGCTCTGCTACTTCGGCCAGTGCCCCAAAGAGGGGAAGATGGAGTGCTTTGTCCCGCAGTGCGGCGAGGAGTTGTTCCTGCGGCAATTCCGGAATTACCGCTTCCGGCGAGGACAATTCGAAATCGATGAGCCGAAGGTGATTCTGTTCGACCGGGCCAGCGGGTTCCTGGTGCGGCCGCCGAAGATCGAGGGCCAGCTTCGCAAGGTTCTGCCTCTCAAGCCCCGGACGACGACGAGGACGAGGAATAGCCCGCGCACAGGCGCAAATGGCAATCGTATCCGGGATGAGAGATGCCGATGAAAGAAGCGCGGGCCGGAGACCAGGTTGTCCGCTACGATCGCGAAGCCACGGCGGCGATCTACGGAGGCCTGAAGCACGGCTTCGCGGAAGAGTGCGGCTGCGTGTTCTGCAGGAATTTCGCCGCGCAGCGAGACTGCCCTATCCGGCGTCGTTCCGCGAGTTGCTGGAACAGATCGGCATCGATGCGGAACAAAGAATTCGAGGCCTTCGAGTACGGCCCGTCGGAGACGGAATAGACCGCTACGGCGGCCGGTTCTACTTCGTAGGGGAAATGGTCACCTGGGGCGAGCGGAACGTCAACCCTCCGGACGCCGTTCGCTATTTCGATTTCTTCTTCACCACCGCCGGCCCGCCCGCTCCTGCGTTTCGAGGCGTGCCACACCTGGCAATCGAGTTCACCTCGGACCTCAAGTGGGTGCTCTCCGAGCCTCCGAAATATAGGACAGCGTCCAAGGATACCCGGCCCAGGTGAAACCCGGTCGCTGCGCCATCCTCATCCCCGCCTACCAGCCCTCCGCGGCGCTACTCGACGTGGTCCGCGCCTTGAGCGAACAGGGCGGCGCGCCCATCGTGCTCATCGACGATGGCAGCGGCGACGCATCGGCCGATATTTTCGCGCGCGCCGCCGCGTACCCCGGGGTGCGCCTGCTGCGCCATGACACGAACCAGGGCAAGGGCGCGGCGCTGAAGACCGGCATCCGGTTCGCCCTTGCCGAATACCCGGACCTGGCCGGCGTCGTGACGGCGGATGCCGACGGGCAGCACCATCCCGACGATATCGCGCGCGTGATGGCCGCGCTGCCGCCGGGCAAGGAGGCCGGCCTGGTGCTGGGGTCGCGCTCTTTCCAAGGCGCCGTGCCGCTGCGCAGCCGCATCGGCAACGTGCTCACGCGCTCCATCATGCACGTGCTGCTGGGCTGCAAGCTGGCGGGACACCCAGACCGGCCTGCGCGCCATTCCCGCAGCCATGCTGCCGCAGCTTCTGCAACTGGAATCCAACGGCTACGAGTTCGAACTGGAGATGCTGATCCTGGCGCATCAACTCTCCATTCCGGTGGTGGAAGAGCCCATCCGCACCATCTACGAACCGGGCAACCGTTCGTCGCATTTCAATCCCCTCGTGGATTCGATGAAGATCTACTTCGTACTGCTGCGCTTCGCTTCGGTATCGTTTGCGACGGCGCTGCTGGACAACCTGGTCTTCTACATCGCTTACCGGCACGGCGGGCACGTGCTGGCGTCGCAGGTATTGGGGCGCGTGCTGGCCGTCGCATTCAACTATTGGATGGTGCGCCGCTCAGTGTTTTATTCGCGCCAGCGCCACCTTTCGACTGTGCCGAAGTACCTGGCGCTGGTGGTGGCCAGCGGTTCCGCGTCTTACGGCGGCATCCGGCTGCTCGGCGCCACCCTGGGAATTCATCCGGTGGCCGCCAAGCTGATGGTGGAGTCGGCGCTGTTCTTCGTGAACTTCGCGGTGCAGCGGCTGTTAATTTTTCGACCCGCGCGCAGCCGCAACCGCCAAACCGGGGGCGCGCTCTTCGTGCTGCTGTGGGTGATTTTCGCGGGCGTGCTCGGCGTGGAGGTGTACGGATTCCTGAGCGGTCATTTGTTCGCGCAGGAGATCTGGCACCCCATCGGCCTGGATCGCTTCCTGCGATACGTGCGCCTCTTCGTGCTTTTCTCGGTCCCGATGCTGGCGTTTGCGCCGCGCTATTACGTTGCGGTGGGGAGCGCTGTAGTGCTGGTGGGCACAACGCTCGCCGCCGGACCCCTGGCGCCGGCGGCAGTCCTGTTGTTTCTGGTCTCCGCCTGCGCGCTGGGCTCCTGGATCGTCGCGGACGAACTACTCGCCACGCTTACCGGCACGGGCATCTTCATTCTGTTGATGCTGGCCGTCGCGCGGCTGCCGGTCAACTATCCGGCCGTGTGGGCCGCGGTGCTGCTGCTGCCGGTCGCGCTGGATCTTCGCGGCGTGTCGCGCCGCTTCGCCGGATGGGCCCGCGCGCTGAGTGCGCGCAGAGCGCGCCCGGTGGCGGAACGGGCGGCGCTGGCACTGCTCACCTTCGTTTTGGGCGCGCACTGGCTGGTGGCGCTGAAGCCGGAGATCAGCGCCGACGGGCTGGCGATGCACCTGGCCATTCCCGTCAACATGGCCGCGCACCATGCCATGACGTTTCAGCCCGGCGCGCGAACTTTGGGCCGTGATGCCCATGGGCGCCGATTGGGCCTACTCCATCGTGTACCTGATGGGCGGCGAATTTGCCGCGCGCCTGCTGAACTTCGCCATGCTGCTGGCACTGGCCGGCCTGTTGTATGCCGCCGTCCGCCGGTGGCTCCCGCGCGCTGCCGCCCTGCTGCTGGTGGCGCTGTTCGCCGCCTCGCCGCTGGTGCAACTGGTCACCGGTTCGCTGTTCGTGGAGAACCTGCTGGCGGCCCTGCTGCTCGCGATGCTGACGGCAGTATGGCGATTCGGCGACACCGGCAATCGCCGGTTCCTTTATGCCGCGGCCCTGCTGGCCGGTGCCGCGCTTACCACCAAATTGGCCGCGCTGCCGTTTGTGGCGCTGACCCTGCCTTTCGCGGCGCTAGAGGTGCGCCGTCAGTGGAAACGTATAGGCCCAGCGCCCTGCCTGCTCGCGCTGCTTCTGCTGCTGGCCACGGCGCTGCCCACGTATGCCATCGCGTGGCTGAAGACCGGCAACCCGGTATTTCCGTTTCTCAACAGCACATTTCCCTCGCCGCTGCTCGATCACGCCGCCGAGATCCGCGACTATCGTTTTCGCGAGCCCCTGACCTGGCACACTCCCTTCGACCTGACCTTTCACACTTCCCGCTTCTACGAATCGCAGAACGGTTCCCTCGGATTCCAGTACCTGCTGCTGGCGCCTTTCGCCCTGGTAGCGATAGGGGCTTTGAGGCGGAGGCCGGCGGTCTGCGCCGCTATCGTCGCGCTGGCCGCCATGACCCTGGTGATGCGCTCGGAACCCAACGCCCGCTACCTGTACGCCGGAATGCCCCTGCTCTTCATTCCGTTTGCCGTCCTGCTGGCAGGCGCCAGGCAAAAACGGCGGCTGCTGTATGGGGCCTTGATCGCCTGTGCTGTGCTTTGTACCGGCATCGACATCTGGTTTCTTCCCGCATCAGGCTGGTACCACAAGAAGTTCTACGCCCACTATGAATTCCGCCCGGACGGCTTCGCGCGATACCTGGATGAGGAGGCGCCCGCGCGCGTCGTGGTGGACTACTACGATCGCGCGCACCCTAATTCCACCATGCTGCTGGTTTCCGATAACGACCTGGCGGACGCGCGCGGCACCGTCTACCAAAACAACTGGCACCAGTGGGACAACTGGATGAAGATTCAGAATGCCGTCAACCTGCCCCAGATGATCGAACTCGTGGACACCTGGAAGCTGCAGTATTTCATCGGGCGCACGCGAGGCGCGGAATTCGCCCGACGAATCGCGCGGCCTACGCCAGTTTCTGGCGCAGTGTACAGAGACCGAGTTCGAACACGACGGAGTGTACCTGGCGAAGCTCAATGGCCGGTGCGCCGAAGTGCCCGAGCCCACGCCTGTACCTCCGGGCACCTACGACGATTTCGACCCGGCGTTGCGATATCACGGCAGATGGCTCCACGGCGACGAATTCCGCCCCGCCTTCAGGGCACCGTCAGCTACAGCGATACCAGGGGGGCCGAAGTCGCGCTCGTTTTCGAAGGACAAGCGCTGACTTATGTATTCACGCGCGCTCCCAACCGCGGATTCGCCGAGATGCTGATCGACGGCGTCAGCAAGGGAGTGCTGGACCTGTATGCGCCGCAAGTCGAGTGGCAGAGCCGCTATCGCGTCTGCTGCCTGACGCCGGGCCGGCACATCGCCGTGATTCGAACCCTGGGACAGGCCCGCAAGGAGGCTACCGGCCGGTTCGCGGATTTGGACGGGCTGATCGTGGAGTAAGGCCGGGCGACGATGCGGAAGATCAACCGTTTTACGATATTGGGGTGCCATCGGCGCGGCGATTCTGGCCGTCGGTTGGTATTATCTGTGGCAATTGCGCGCCACCGGCGAGACCTTCGACTGGGCTCATCCGAAAACCGGCTACTACGACTATCTGGGCCAGGCCCTGGCACACGGCCGTCTGGCGCTGCCGGTGCAACCTTCTCCGGAGTTGCTTGCCGCCGCCAGTCCGTGGGACCCCGCGCTGAGCGACTCCTACAAGATGCACGACCTGGTCTATTACCACCAGCGCTATTACCTGTACCACGGCGCCGGACCGGCCGTGCTGCTGTTCACTCCCTGGCTGCTTCTTACCGGGCACGATATGCCCGAGCGGTTCGCCATGTTTGTGCTGTGCTTCGGCGGCTTTCTGTTTTCGTGCGGCGTGCTGCTGCGGTGGCTGGAAGCGGCCGGCGCGAAACCGGGACTGCCGCTGCTCGCCTTGATGCTCGTGGCGCTGGGTCTCTGTTCCGGCGTGCCTTACCTGCTGAATCGCGTGGCAGCTTACGAAATCGCCATTGCCGGGGGCTATTTCTTCATTTCGGGCGGGCTGTTTTTTCTTACCCTCGGTGTCGAATCGAAAACCTCGGCGCGCTGCGTCGCCTGGCTCACGGCGTCGGGCTTCTTCTTCGGAGCGACCATTTCCTGCCGCCCGCACCTGGGAATCGCCGGGCTGTTCGCACTGGCCGGGCTGGCGATTCTGCTGGCCGGGTCGCGCGCCAGGTTGATCGGTTTCGTTACCGCCTTTGCAATTCCCGGATCGCTGGTGGCGCTGTACAACTACCAGCGGTTCGGCAATCCATTCGAATTCGGCATCCGCTACCTGCTGACCGGCGCCGAGCCCATCGGAATCAAGCTGGCGTTCGCGAATCTAATGCCCGGCTGCTACTTCTGGCTCCTCTGCCCCCCGGAGTTCAGCCGTGTCTTCCCGTGGATTCGCCTGGCATTCCGCTATCCATTCGGCTCGGCGGCGCATGCTTTCCCGCACGATTATTTCATCGAACCCACGGCCGGCGCTTTGTTTCTGGCTCCCTTCGCGATAGCCGCGTTCTTCGTGCCTATCGCCCGCCGGTCGATTCTGCTCTGGGTCACCCTGCTCTCTTCCGCGACGGTCTTTCTGTTCCTGAACGCCACCGGCTTTACGACGCAACGGTACGAAGTGGACTTCCTGCCCATGGCCATTCTGGTCGCGCTGGTCAACATCGCAGTGTGGATTCATCGGACTCGCGGCGTTCCGCGCACGGCGCTGCGCGTCGGCCTGATTGTCGCGATTGCATCAGGCGCGGCGGTGAATCTGGCGCTGGCGATCCAAGGGCCCTACGGCGACATGCTGAAGAAGCAGCCCGAAACCTATCTGCGGATAGCCCGGTGGCTCACCCCGAGCGAGCAGGACCGGCCCCTGCTGAACCCCTCGGTGGACGTCAGCTTCGTGGCGGAATTCAAGCCGCAGCCGGATCAGTATCGCGAACCGCTTCTGGTGATGGGCCACCAGCCCTATCGCTACATCCTTTATGCCGAGCACTTCCCTGGCGGTCTGCGTTTCGTCTCGGTGCTCGACGAACAGAAGATCACAACCGAAATGCCGGGCCGCGACGATATCCGCGCCGCGATTCGCGTGACCTACTCGCCCGGCGAGGGCAAACTGACCGCGACGGTCAACGGACAAGAGGTGGCCGTTTACGAGCCGCCGCAACTGATTCTGGCTCCCGCGGAAATCACGGTGGGGCGGAATCTCGTGAAGCCCGACTGGAGCACGGAGCGCTTCACGGGCCGCATCAGCGATATTGTCACCAGCGTGCGGCCCACGGCACCCGAAACCCGTCCGCACCCCCAATAGAATCGGTCGCCGCGGGATTGAAGGCGATGGTCAACAACCAGTGGATACGTCGCAGGTTCTGTGCTTTTGGAGACAAGCGATCCCCGGCCGCGGGAGTGCGCCCATCGCGTACTACCGGACGTTGCTGCTTTAATTTGAGCAAGAGGAGATGCCATGGAAGGAGCTGCAAACGTCAAGGTTCTGTTCGTCGCCGGGTTTGGTCCGATCGTTCGGGACACGGGTGAAAGCGGCAAGCTCTACGGGGAAGCGCTCGGTATCGCGTTCCAAGCGGAGAGCGGCGGCTATCTTCATACGGAAGGACTCAGCGGCGCCAAGAGTTTTGCCCTGTGGCCGCTTTCTCAGGCGGCGCAGTCCTGTTTCGGCAAAGATACCTGGCCTGACACCATTCCCGCCCCGCAGGCGTGGCTCGAGTTTGATGTTGACAGCGTCGAGAAGGCGACGGCGGAGCTGGAATCCCGGGGATATCGAACGCTCGTCAGAAATAAGAAAGAACCATGGGGCCAGACAGTCACTCGTTTCCTCTCGCCGGAAGGATTGCTGGTAGGTGTCACATTCACTCCGGCGATGCGCTCCCCAAGACCGCCTGAGTAAAAAACTCACTGCTTTAGGCTAACCAATCGGAAACTCCGCCGTTTTATAATCAGACGGTCTATGGGAACAGAGAAAACGAAGGGCGAGCTCCTGCCTGGCACGCTGGACATGCTGGTCCTGAAAATACTGATACGGGGCCATCTGCACGGGTATGCCATTGCGCAACTGATTCAGCAGTTGTCCGACGATCTGCTGCGTGTGGAAGAAGGTTCGCTTTACCCGGCTCTGCAGCGGCTGGAGCTGAATGGCTGGATCGAGGGCGAATGGGGCATGTCGGCCAACAATCGACGGGCTCGCTTCTATAAGCTGACTCCCGACGGTCGTAAACACCTGGCGGAAGAGTCCGCTCGTTACCGCCGGGTCACCGGAGCGGTAGCCCGAATCATGGGCTTCGCCTAGTCAAACGGAGAGTTCCATGAATCGCCGCCGTTTACGGTACTGGCTGAACCAAGGTGAACGGAATCGCCTGCTGTGGGAGGAGATGGAATTCCACATCGGGTCCATGGTTGACGAACTGGTCGCGCAAGGTATGCCGGAGGCGGACGCACGTGCCGCGGCTCGCAGAAAGTTTGGCAATATGACACAAACATCGGAAGAAGCGCGCTCCACCTGGATCGCGCGCTGGATAAGCGATCTGGCGCAGGATTTACGGCAGTCATTTCGCGGGATGCGGCGGGATGCCGGATTTACGGCGTTCACGATTCTCATCGCCGGCCTGGGCATCGGCGCCAGTTGCACAGTCTTCAGTGTGGTCAATGCGATGCTGCTGCGCCCGCTCCCGTTCCGCGACCCAGGACGGCTGGTATGGATTACCAACGGCGACGAGTTTACCGCCACCCAGACCGAACACTATTCGGACCTCCGGGAGCTGAACCGATCTTTCTCCGACCTGGCGGGTTGGTCGGCGTTCTATGTTCCGGGCAATCAGCAATTGACGGGAGCCGGCGAACCGGAGCGGCTAACAAGCGTTGCGGTAACCGGGAACCTCTTCGCCCTACTCGGCGTGGAACCCGCAATCGGAAGGGGGTTCACCACAGAGGAGTGCCAGGGGAAGTATCGCGCTCCGCCGGCCATGCTCCTGAGCTACAGTTTTTGGCGGCGGCGGTTCGATGCCGACCCGAACGTGGTGGGCCGAACGCTGACTTTGAACAATCATCCGGTGACGATAGTGGGCGTAATGCCCGCATCTTTCGATTTCGCGAGCGTCTTTGCTCCGGGCACGCCCGTCGACCTGTTTATTCCGTGGCCACTGAACGACAAAGCAAAACCCACCGGAAACACGATGAAGATCGTCGGAAGACTGAAACCGGGGGCGTCCGTGCAGGGCGCGCAGGCCGAGTTGACCATACTGGGCAAGCAACTCGAGAGCCAGCATCCGGAACGGAACCCGATCGTTCCGTGGCTGGTCCCGCTGGAGCAACATGTGAGCGGACCAGTCAGTCCGGCCCTGTTCGTGCTGGCCTGCGCGGTGGGAGTCGTGATGCTGATTGTCTGCGCGAATCTTTCGAATCTGCAATTGGCGAGGCTGGTCACGCGGCAAAAGGAAATGGCGATGCGGGCGGCGTTAGGAGCGGGCCGTTCGCGGCTGCTGCGCCAGATGCTGACGGAGAGCGTGGCGCTCTCCTGCGGCGGCGCGGTGTTGGGACTTGTACTGGCAGTGGCCGGCACGCGCGCACTGGCGCATCTCCAGGCATTCAATCTTCCTCTGCTCGAAAGCGTTCGGATCGATGGGAGCGCGCTGCTTTTCACCTTACTGGCGGCGGTCGCTTCCGGCGTACTGTTTGGCCTGCTGCCGGCATTACGGGTCACGGTGCTCTCTCTGCGTGAAAGTATGCAGGATGGCGGCCGCGGTTCGAGCGGGGGCAAGCGGCATGCCTGGGTCCGCGACGGACTGGTTATTTCCGAAATCGCCTTCGCGTGTATCCTGCTGGTGGGCGCGGGGCTTTTGATTCGGAGTTTTCTGCGCGTCCTCGACGTGAACCTGGGATTTCAACCGGAGCGCGCGGCGGCGCTGAGGATTGACCCGAGTTTCCGGATCTCGAGTGCCGCGCAGCAGAACGCTTTTATCGACGATGTGCTTCGCCGGACGCGGTCGGTCCCCGGCATTCTGGCGGCTGGAATTACCGACGTGTTGCCGCTGCGCGACGACCGGTCGTGGGCTGTTTTGGCGGTAGGACAGGTCTACGGGAAGAGCCATCCGCCCCCGGAGCCATTCATTCGCGTGGTGAGCGACGGGTATTTCGCGGCGGCAGGAATTCCGCTGCGGTTGGGTAGAGAGTTCACAGAGAGGGATCGGGCATCCAGCGAACGCGTTGTGGTGGTGAATGAGACGCTGGCCCGGACGCTCTGGCCGGGTCAGAACCCACTGGGACAGAGGATCACGACGGATGGGGGACGGAGCGTCGTCGGCGTTGTGGGCGATGTCCGTCACGAAGCTCTGGAAAAGGCGGGCGGACCGGAAATGTATCTGCCCATGCGGCAAACGGGGGACTATGCGGCCATGCAACTGGTGGTGCGAACCGCGCTTCCGCCGGACAGCCTGGCGACGGCGCTGCGAACGGCTCTCCGGCCGGTGGACCCGAATCTGCCGGTGCGTGAGTTTGTGACGTTCCAGGATCTGGTGGACAGGGCGGTTTCGCCGCGGCGTTTTCTGGTGGGATTGCTGGCCGGATTCGCGGCCTTTGCCTTGATCCTCGCCTCGCTGGGGATCTACGCGGTGATTTCGTTTTCGGTAACTCAGCGGGTGCAGGAAATTGGAATTCGAATGGCGCTGGGAGCGTCGCCCGGTGGGCTGCAGAGCCAGATCGTGCTGCGGACGCTGGGATTGGCGGCTTTCGGGCTGGCGTTGGGAATGGCGGCGGCGCGAGTCTTGTCGAGCGCGATAGGGAGCCTGTTGTTTGGGGTTACATCCGGCGATCCGGTCACTTTCGCCGCGATGGGAGCGCTGCTGATGGCGGTGGCAGGAGTCGCCGGGTATATTCCCGCGTGGAGGGCCTCCCGGATCGATCCGATGGCGGCATTGCGATCGAACTGAACGGGAGGAACAGCGTGCGAGGATAGGGCATGGAGTCGAAGGGTTCGTTACGGCGCCGGTTCGAGGCGAGGATCAGAGGCACTGAGAAGGGGCGGGCTTACCTGGTGCTGCCGTTCGATCCGGAGGAAGCATGGGGGCGGAAAGGGCGTTACCACGTCAGGGGTACGATCAACGGCAGTACAGTGAGAGGCGCGCTGGAGCAGTTCAGCGAAGGGCATTTTCTGCCGCTGGGTCCGGCTTGCCGGCGGGGGGCCGGTCTGGGCCTGGGGGACCTGGTGGAGGTGGTGCTTGAGCCCGAGGGTCCACAGAGCGGCGCCCTGGCGCCGGACATTGCGGCCGCGCTCGACGCCGAGCCAGAGGCGGCGAAATTCTTCGATGGACTGGCGACCTTCTATCGCAAAAACTACCTGCGGTGGATCGACGCGACCAAGCGCAGTCCGGAGGTGCGCGCGCAGCGGATCGCGGAACTTGTGGAGTTGATGAAGGCGGGTGAGAAGGAGCGGCCCCGGTAGAGTTTACGGGGTCTTTTCCAGCGTGCTGATGATTCCCTCGGGGAAGAGGGCGAGGTTGAAGGATTCGGTGTCGAGGGAATCGGTGACCATGGCCAGTTCCACCTCGAGCCGCCTGGACTTACGGATCTTCCCGATGAAGTCCAGGGAATCGCCGGGGAAGAGGAGCGTGGTTTTGTGCTTTGAGACGATCCACTGATCCTGGGCGAGTTCGCCATTGTCGAATTTGTATTTGACCAGGCTGCGCCCCTTGGACGCGGTGTCCACTTCGTCGAAACCCTCACCGGCGGTCAGATAAACATCGAGCTTCTCTCCGAACTGCCGTACAATCAGCCGGATACGCCCGCTATCGCTGACCGTGGAGATGAGATCCTCTTCCACCGGGCCATTGTGGGAGGTGGCGATTTTCCACGCGGACGCCGGCATGGAAACTCCGAGAGCGCCGGAGGCCGACAGGGCCGTGGGATCCCGCGGCAATTCGGGCACAATGGCGGTGGTGTCGGGGGGTATCGCAGGCGCGGCAGCGGTGCTGTCGGAGGCGGCGGTCACTGGAGCAGCCGCGTCCGCAGTGCCGGGATGCGAACCGGTGCAGCCCGGCGCCAAAACCAGGACCGTCGCTATGAATACAGGAAAGGCCTTAATCACGTGTTTCTATTTTCCGATAGACCGAAAGTCCTGGCAATACCACATGATTTACATCGTTAGTAATAGTACTCATATTGTGTCAATCAGAGCACGGTCGGGTTCCGCTGGAAAATGAGGTAAGGTCGGAGGTGCTGGAGGAGAGATGGGCAAGTATCAGGTCGCGCAGGTGAATATCGGCCGCATCCGGGCTCCGCTGGACGACCCTCGAATGGCGGGTTTCATGAACCGCCTGGACGAGGTGAATGCGATTGCGGACCGGGCTCCCGGTTTTGTGTGGCGGCTGCAGACCACGGAGGGCAACGCGACGTACTTCCGGCCGTACGAGGACGAGCGCGTCCTTATGAACATGTCGGTGTGGGAGACGGTGGAAGCGCTGAGGGAGTATGTGTACGGCACGGTGCACGTGGAACTGCTGCGGCAGCGGCAGGCATGGTTCGAGAAATTCGCGGGGGCGTACGCGGCGCTGTGGTGGGTGCCGGCCGGGCACATCCCGGGTGTGGACGAAGCCAGGAAGCGGCTGGCGTACCTGGAAGCGCACGGACCGGGCCAGTTTGCGTTTACGCTACAGACAGTGTTTCCGCCGGACGAGGCGTTTCAGCGCAGTATCGACTGGGCATCCTTCGCGCCATGCCCGGCGGTATAGAACCCGGGTCTCAGACTCCCATTTTCTTCAGGATCGTCATCATGGGACACCAGTTGGTGAAGGCCGACTGGAACAGGTTCAGGCCGACGAAGGCCGTGAACAGGAACCAGGCCGGGTTCACCCAATAGCCCAGCGCCACGCTCAGCATCACGAAGAAGCCGGCGATCAGGCGGAAGTAACGTTCGATGGTCATGCGATTTTTCTCCTTCGATTCACGACGAAGTAGACGATCGGCACGGTCATGCGCGAGAGCGCCAGCGAGGCGACTTCGCCGGCCATCAGCGCGATGGCGAGCCCCTGGAAGATCGGGTCGAACAGAATCACGCCGGCGCCCACCACCACCGCCGCGGCGGTCAGCATCATGGGCCGGAAGCGGACCGCGCCGGCGTCGATCACGGCTTCGATCGAGCGGCATGCCCTCCTGCAGGCGCAGTTCGATGAAGTCCACCAGGATGATGGAATTGCGCACCACGATGCCGGCGCCGGCGATGAAGCCGATCATGGAAGTGGCGGTGAAGAACGCGCCCAGCAGGCCGTGCGCCGGCAGAATGCCGACCAGCGAGAACGGAATGGCCGCCATGATGACCAGCGGCGTGATGAACGACTGGAACCAGCCGACCACCAGGCGCGTAGATCAGGATCAGCACGGCGGCGAAGGCGATGCCCAGATCGCGGAACACTTCGTAGGTGATGTGCCACTCGCCGTCCCACTTCATGGAGTAGCGTTCGGCGTCGGTGGGCAGCGCGGCCATGTGCTGCTCGATGGCGTAGCCCGCCGGGCGCCTGGAACTTGTCCATTTCCGGGCCCGAGCTTGAGGATGGCGTAGACCGGGCTTTCCATGGCGCCGGCCACGTCGCCGGTGACGTAGGTGACCGGCATCAGATTCTTGTGATAGATGCTCTTGTCGGCGATCGACCTCCTCGGCTGTGCACCAGTTCGCCCAGCGGCACCAGGCGGCCGGTGCGCCCGGCGACCTTGAGGCTCTGGATGCGGTCCAGGTCGGAGCGGGTGGCGCGGTCGAGCCGCAGCGTCAGCGGGCACGTCTTCCTTCGCGGAATCCGACGTGCAGCAGGCCGGCCTGGTAGCCGGACGAGGCCAGCGCCATGGTGCGGGCGATATCGTCTTCGGAGATGCCGTTCAGCGCGGCCTTCTCCTTGTCCACCAGCAGGCGGTACTTCGGCTGGTCGTCTTCCACGTACCAGTCGACGTCCACCACGCCGTCGGTGCGCTTCCACAGATCGCGGATGCGGCGGGCGATGGCGATGCGCTCCGTCCATGTCCGGGCCCGTAGACCTCGGCCACCAGCGTCTCGAGCACCGGCGGGCCGGGCGGCACCTCCGCCACTTTGATGCGCGCGCCGTAGCGCGCGGCGACGGGCAGCAGGCGCTGGCGCACCTGCTTGGCGATTTCGTGGCTCTGCAGCTTGCGGTCGCCCTTGGGCAGCAGGTTCACCTGGATGTCGGCCACGTTCGAGCCCTGGCGCAGGTAGTAGTGCCGCACCAGGCCGTTGAAGTTGAAGGGCGACGCGGTGCCGACGTAGGTCTGGAGATTCGACCACCTCGGGCTGCTCGAGCGTGGCGCGGCGCCAGCGCGTCGGCGGCGCGGGCGGTCTCCTCGAGCGTCGTGCCGTTCGGGCATGTCGACGATCACCTGGAACTCGCTCTTGTTGTCGAAGGGCAGCATCTTCACCTTGACGAACTGGAAGTAGAACAGCGAGACGGAGCCGAGCAGCAGCACCACCACGCCGCCCAGAAAGCCCCAGCGCAGCGCGGCGTGTGCAGGAGTCGCGCCCATGACGCGGCGGTAGAGGCGCGTGACGCAGGTCTTCGCGCTCGCCGTGCGCGCCGCGCGTGCGCCCGACTTCAGAATGCGGACCGCCGCCCACGGCGTCACGATGAAGGCCACCAGCAGCGAGAACACCATGGCCGCGGTGGCGCCGATCGGGATCGGCCGCATGTACGGTCCCATCAGCCCGCCCACGAAGGCCATCGGCAGAATCGCGGCGATCACCGTGAGGGTGGCCAGAATGGTGGGGTTGCCGACTTCGTCCACCGCCTCGATGGCGACGTCGAAGGGCGGCCGCTCGCGGTTCGCCGGCATGCGCCAGTGGCGCACGATGTTCTCCACCACCACGATGGCGTCGTCCACCAGGATGCCGATGGAGAAGATCAGCGCGAACAGCGTGATGCGGTTCAGCGTGTAGCCGTAGAGATAGAACACCGCCAGCGTCAGCGCCAGCGTCACCGGGATGGCGATGAACACGATCAGCGATTCGCGGAAGCCCAGCGTGAGGGCGATCAGGATGCTCACCGAGACCACCGCGATCAGCATGTGGAACAGCAGCTCGTTCGATTTCTCGGCCGCGGTCTCGCCGTAGTTGCGCGTGATGTCGACGTTGACGTCCGACGGGAATCACGCTGCCCTTCAGCGGCTCGACGCGCTGCAGGACGTTGTCCGCGACGATCGACGGCGTTCGTGCCCTTGCGCTTGGCGATCGAGATGGTCACGGCCGGCAGAAACTCGCTGCGAGCCGGCGCTGCGCCATGCGCACGTACTGCGACGGCTCCTCGCCGCCGTCGGTCACCTCGGCGACGTCGCGGACGAAGACGGGCTTGTCGTTGGCCACGCCCGCCACCACGTTGCGCACGTCCTCGGCGGTGCGCAGAAACTCGCCGGTCTCGAGCAGGAACTCGCGGTTGGCCGCTGGCGAACTGGCCCGAGGGCAGGCGCCGGTTGGAGAGCCCGAGCGCGCCGGCCACCTGGAGCGGCGAGAGGTTGTAGGCCGCCAGCTTGCCTGCGTCGAGCGCGATGCGGATCTTCGCGCCGCTGGCCGCCGATCAGCGTGACCGCGGAGACGTCCGGCACCTGCTTGATCGTGTCGTCCACCTGGGCGGCGATGCGGCGCAGCTCGAAATCGCCGTAGCGCTTGCTCGAAAGCGTCAGCGCCAGGATCGGCACGTCGTCGATCGAGCGCGGCTTCACCAGCGGCTGCGAGGCGCCCGGCGGGATCAGGTCGAAGTTGGCGAGCAGCTTCTGGTTCAGCCGGACGATGCTCTTCTCTTCGTCCTGGCCCACCTAGAAGCGCACGATCGCCAGCGACATGCCGGGGCTGGAGGTGGAGTAGATGTACTCGACGCCGGGGATCTCCCAGAGCAGCTTCTCCATCGGCTTGGTGACGCGCTCTTCCACTTCGCTGCGCCGAAGCGCCGGGCATCTGCACGAAGACGTCGATCATCGGCACGATGATCTGCGGCTCTTCCTCGCGCGGCAGCTTCCACACCGCGAAGGCGCCGAGCAGCAGCGCGCCGCCGATGATCAGCAGCGGCGTCAGCTTGGAGGAGATCCACGCGTGGGCGAACCGCCCGGCGGGACCGAGGCGGCGTGGCGTCGCTCATTGCCGGACCTCCACGCGGGCGCCGTCCGCCAGGCCGGCGGGCACCGGGCTGACCACCTTCTCGCCCTCGCTCAATCCGGAGAGCACTTCCACGGCGTCGGCTGCGCGCTCGCCGGTGGTGACCAGGCGCGTGCGCGCCACGCCGTCTTCGACCACGAAGACCGATTGCAGTTGCCCGCGCTCGACCACGCGCCGCGGCGGGAACGGCCAGCACCTTGCGCGCGCCCAGCGGGAACCACGCGCGGCCGAACATGCCGGAGCGCAGATTGCGGCAGCGCCGGCAGATCGATCTTCACGATGTAGGTGCGCGAGGCGGCGTCCACCGACGGGCACGATCTCGCGAGACGCGCGCGGTGAGCTGGCGGTCCAGCGCGTCCAGCGCGACGTCGACCGCCTGCCCGGCCTTCACGAACGGCAGCCTGCGATTCGTCCACCGACGCTTCCAGCCGGTAGGCGCCCTCGCGCTCGATGGTGAGCAGCGGCGCGCCGGGGGCGGCCAGGTTGCCCGGTTCCACCGATTTCGCGGTGACGACGCCGGCGAACGGCGCGGCGATGCGCGCGTAGTCGCGCATGATGGTGGCGGAGCGGATCTCCTGCTCCACCTGCGCCAGTTTGGAATCGAGCTGCGCGCGCTTGGCGCGCGCCATCTCGTAGTTCGGCCTGGGCCGCCTTGAGGCGCGCCGAGGCTTCGTCGAACTCCTGGTTGGAGATCGACTTCTTGGCCGCCAGCTCCTCCATGCGCTTGAAGGTGCTCTGCGCCAGATCGAGATTGGCCTTGGCGGCGGCGACGCCGTTGTCGGCTTCCGGGATGGCGCTCTGCGACTTCGGCGCGGCCGGCCTCGGCGCGGCGCGACGTTGGCGTCCAGATCGCGCGCGTCCAGCGTGATCAGTACCTGGCCCTGCGCGGACGTGGTCGCCCACCTGCACGCGCGACCTGCTGCACGTAAGCCATCACCTTGCTGGAGATCACCGCGGCGGTGCGGGCGCGCACCGTGCCGGTGGCCTCGTAGACGGTCGGGCCATGTCCGGCGCGCCGACGGTCGCGGTCTGGACCGGCAACGGCGGCGCGGCGTGGCGGCCGCCTTGGGCCGCGGCTCGCTGCCGCCGCAGCCGCTCAGCATGCGCCAGCGGAAGGCGAGAAGGGAACAAGAATCGGTCGTCATTAGTTCAAAACCTCCGAATCGGGCGTAGAGCGGCCGGCGGCCAATTCCAGCATGGTGGCGGCGATGCGCTGGTCGTGCACCGCCGCCAGATACCGCGTGCGGCTTTCGAGCACCGCGGTTTCGTTGCGCAGCAGGTCCGTCACGTTGCTCATGCCGGCCTCGTAGCGGTTCTGCGTGATGCGCAGGCTCTCTTCGGCCTCGGCCACCGCGGCCTTGGCCACTTCGATGCGCTGCTGCGGCGGCGCGCAGATCGGCCCAGGCGCGGCGCACCTGGAGGCGCACGGCGGAATCCGACGCGCTGCTCGTCGGCCTGGGCGCGGTCCAGCCAGTGGCTGGATTCCGCGATGCGCGCCTTGTCGCGCGAAGCCGTTGAACAGGTTCCAGCGCAGGCCGATGGAGGCCAGCCAGTTGGCGCCGCCGCGATTGACGAAGCGCTGGCGGTCGGCCTCGAAGGCGGCGTGGAAGCCCACCTGCGGCAGCAGCGCGCTGCGGGCCGAGTCCGCCTGCGTCTGCGCCAGCGTCGCCGCCAGATGCGTCTGCGCGGGCTTCCGGCCGCGCTGGCGGAGGCGTCCTTCTCCAGGGCCGCCAGCGTCCAGGTCCGGCAGATCCAGCGGGTCGAGCGGCGTGGTGAGCGTGTGCGGCGTGTCCAGCGGCAGCCCGAGCGCGTCGTTCAGCGCCGCTTGCGCCACATCCAGATCCGCCGCCCGCTGAATGCGCTGTTCGGTGACCGCGGCCAGGTGCACGCGGATCGAGAGCACGTCGACGTCGGTGGACATGCCGGCGGCGCGCACCGATTCGGCGCGCTTCAGGTCGGCCTCGGCGGAGCGCACGGCCTGCTCCGCGGTCTTCAGGCTCTCGGCCGCCAGCACCGCGCCGTAATAGGCGCGCGACCACCCCGGCGATCACTCTGCATGCTGGACGCGGCGCTCTTCCTCGCCCGCTCATCTGCTGCGCGAGCTCGGCCGATTTCACGGCGTTGCGCGTCTGGCCGGCGTCGTAGAGCGGCTGGTCCACCGTGAGCTGCGACTGGAAATTGTTGAGGGAATCCGGCCGGTTCAGCGGGCCGATGTTGAAATTCTCCACGCCGAACTGGTGCTGGGTCAGCAGCGAGCTGAAGACGAAGACCGGGTTGTCGCTGCGCGTGAAGGATTCGGAATAGTTCACCTTGGGCAGCATGCCGGAGCGGGCCTCCTCGATGCGCGCCTCGGAGGCGCGCACGCCGGCGTCGGTGGCCGCGATGGCTTTGTTTTCCCGCAGCGCCAGCTTGCACCGCGTCGCGCAGGGAGAGCGGATCCTGCGCGAAGCAAGGGTCCAGCCAGGACCAACAGAATTGACTTTCTCATCATTTTCAGATCTCGAATACCGCTTCTACTTGGCAAGATGCAAACGGCGGGGGTTGGTGACACTGTCACCTTTCGCGCAACGCTTTGCATCTTCAGGAAGTAGAGTGCATTATGGAAGTCGAAATTCTACATAAAGGTAATGTGAAGTTCGAGGCGATTACACGCGGTCACCGTGTGATCTGCGATCAGCCGGCCGAGAACGGCGGTCTGGACAGCGGCATGACGCCCCCGGAGTTTCTGCTGGTATCGCTGGGCACCTGCGCGGGATTTTATGCGGAGCAGTACCTCAAGGCCAGGTCGCTGCCGGACGAGGGACTGAAGATCAAGGTCACGGCGGAGAAGGAAACGCAGCCGGCGAGGCTGGGGCAGTTTCAGATCGAGGTCACCACGCCGGAACTGGACGCGCAGCATCAGGCCGGCGTCCTGCGGGCCGTGAAAGCCTGCCTGATCCACAATACGCTGCTGAACTCTCCGGCCATCGAGATCGTGCTGAACGCGCCGGTGGCAGTGCCCGCGGCGTGAGATTTGGCGAATCGGGCGGCTTACCCGTGGCCGAAGTACATGAGCCAGCCCAAGCCGAAGAGAGCGACCATAAAACAGGCGAAGGTATAGATGCCGTAATGCAGGCGGTCGCGATCGTTATTCTTGGTGACGATGCCCATCACCACGCTGGTGAAGAGCGAAAACAGGAAGGCGGCCTCAAAATGAGACAGGTTCATTTTGGGCATTATTCTTTTCTCCCGGCGGCGATTTCGAAGGCGTCCACCATGGCCAGAATGTTGAGCAATCCGGCGACTACGAGGAACTTGGTGCCGTAATCGTGGACGTGTCCGGCGACATCGGGCTGGTTATATCCGAGCCAGACGGTGAGCAGATACAGAATGCCGCCGGCAACATCGCCGACGAATCCGCCCACATTGATCAGGGTGGTCAACAGGTCGCCGGTCTGGGGCTGGAACATGTATCCGCGCATCATCAAGCCGCAGATAAACATGCTGGTGACGGTGATGAGCAGCAGGACGCCCCGGCCGGTGCGCTTCAGCAGGAAGTGCCCGCCGCCCGGGATCAGCCAGCCCAAAGCCACCGCCGGCGCCCATGCGCCGATAGGGACAGCGGGCTGTTTTTCTTCTTTCTCTTTAACGGCCATTCTCTTAGAGTTTACTTCACTGGGGGGCCAGGATGCTTCCCCAAACCACCTGGTACGCCTCCACTTTTCCGGCAACATTGGCGGCCGCGCGGACCGAAACGCGCATATTCGGCGCGAGGCGGCCGGTTCCAACCACCTCGTCGTTGGATATGCAGACGGTGTCAGGGCGCAACAGGATCTCCTGCTCGACGCCGTCGCGCGTCCGCAAAACAAGGCGCGAGGGCGTGACGCGCAGGATCAATCCGGAGAACGTCAGGTTGGCTTTGGCAACTTTCGCTGCTGCCGCGGCCATCGGCGAAACCGTGGGAAGGACGGTGCGTCAGAACGGCCGGCAGCACGTGGATACTGCGGGCCATGCGCAAGGGCGCGCCCGGCACCTCCTCGGACACCACTTCCACGGGATCGCCGGGTCTTCAGCTCGGACGCATCGACGGAGCGATTGTCGCATTCGATGTAAGTATGGGAGTCAAAGCGGTAGCGCAGCAGGGCGTTGTGGGCGTCGCGGATGCGCAGTTCGCCGCTCTTCAGCCCAAGGTCGCGCCGCAACACGACGCCGCGCACCACCGGCAGGTTGTCCTGCGCGCCGGCGGGAGCGCAGAAAAGCAGGAGTGCGAATACGGCTCGCATCTGGTTTACAGTACCACGGGGTAAGGAGATTCAGCGATGCTTTTGATGCCCTACCGCGGCGGCGTTCGCAGCGCTTCGCGGGCCAGGTGGTGCGCCAGGTTGCGGTCGGCCGATAGCAGGACCGATTCCAACTGGGCGCGTCCTTCCTGGGTGTGCCCCAGGTCGAGGTCCGCCATACCGGCGGCAACCGGATTGCGATGGGGCGCAGCTTGCAGTTTGCCGGTCCACTCCGCGGCTTGGAAACCGGGCAACTGCCGCGCGAGTTCATACCCGAAGACCAGGGTCTCCGCATCGCCGGCTGCTCTCATCTTCTGAAGCCGCTGTTCCGCGGCGCTGGTTCGCCCGCAGCGAGCCTCCGCGATTCCCAGTGCCGCCCGGTTCGGCGCGGCGGCAATGAAGCGATCCAGTCCGTCGCGCGTGAAGGCAAGCTGCCCGTCCGCTTCGCCGATGTGGTCCACAATCGCCAGCGCGGCATCGCAGTGGCCCGACGCCGCTGCCGACTCGGCTTCCAGCGCGCGCACCCGGATCCACACCTGCCGGACGTTGGTGCCGCCCTCCTCGCGCGCAAAGAAGCGGCCGTGGAACAGCGCCTTGGCCGCGTCGAAACGGCCGGCTTCGGCGTCGCTCAGCGCCTGGTCGTATACCAGTGCCGCGGGCATGTGCGGCGCATCGGGGTAGCGCTCGTATGCGGCGGCCACTTCCGCCGCCGGGCGCCCCAGAATGCCCAACGCGGTGGCCAGCCCGGCGTAGATCTCGATATTGGAGGGGTCGGCGGTCAAGCCGGCACGGAAGGCTTCCGCCGCGGCCGGAACATCGTGCTTGATCTCGAGAAGCGTACGGCCCAGGTTGGCCTGGAGGACCGGAAGCGCGGGGTTGAGCTTCTGCGCGGTGCGCCACTCCTCGATGGCGGCGTCCACCAGGCCCGATGCCATGCGCAAGTCTCCCAAAAGGAAGTGCGCTGTGGCATCGCGGGGGCGCTCGTGCACCGCGGTCTCGAGCACCTCAAGCGTCTGCGCGCCGCTGGGGAACACGTAAGCGGTGGGCAGTTTCGCCGCGAGCTCATAATCCGCGGCGGGCGACTCGCCCAGTTTCTCGCGGCAGAAGGCCCGGTAGTAGGCCACCACGGGGTGCTGCTGCAGCAACGGCACGCCCGGCTCGGTTTCTTCCGGCGGCACCCGCGGATATTCCCGCGTGAGCAGCGCGAGCGCTTCGCGCCACATGCCGCGCTGCATATACCCGGCGGCGGCGGTGAGCACCTTTTCGGCGTCTGACGAGTGGATCGCCGCTTCGCGATAGTCGGGGGTATGCACGCCCAGGCGCGAGAGCAGTTCGTCCAGTTTCAGACTGGCCGCCGCGCGAAAGCTCGGCATGCGCCGGGCGGCTTCGAATGCGAGGCGCGCCTCGCGAGTTCGGCCGAGCCCCTGGTATGCCAGGCCCAGATAGTAGGCGATCTCGGGATCGTACGTAGCCCGCGCCTGCGCCGGTTCCAGCCAGCGCACCGCATCGGCATAGCGAAGGAGCGATGCCGCCAGCCGGCCCGCCGCCACGCGAAGCGCCTGGTCATCGGCAGTTTTCTGGAGCGCACGGTCATACACGTCGTACGCCGCCAGCAGATTCCCGTTCACTTCCAGATCGGTACCGGTTTCCAGCGGTCCTCCCGCCGGGGGACGAGGCTGCGCGCCCGCGTGGATCTCCTCGGCGGGAGTCCAGTCGTACACGCCCTCGGTCTGCCGCATCAGGTCGCGCCCGGCGGCGTCGCGCAGTTCGAACGTGAGAGGGCGTTGCGGCGCGTCCGGTATTTCGGCCGTCCATGTGTGCTCGGGCGAAAGATCGGCCGTAGTCTCACGCAGGGCGCGCGCGCCGTCGAGGATGCGTATCTTGGCCGCCGCCACGGTGCGATTCGAGTTGAAGCCGGCCACGAACTTGCTTCCCTCGCGGTGCAGGTACAGCACTCCGGCCAGATTGGCGCGCGAGATGCCGCCGATGGCGCGGACCGGCATCCAGTATTCGGTGAAGCGAATGGTCTGCCGGGGCTCGAGGAACGCGTAGGTCTCCTGGTTGCGGAAGAGGCCCGCCTGCACCTCGACGTAGGCGCTGTTGTCGTCGGAGAGCGCGCGTGCGCCAGTCCAGGCCGTCGGCGTCGACGCCCCAGGACCAGATCTTCTTGGCCGGCAGGTCGGCGTAGTCCGCGATAGTGCACCACGCCGGTCTCCGTGTGCGGATGGTAGATGCCCATGAACGGCTCGCGGCTGCCGTGGACGAAGCGCGACACGGGGCCGTGCGTCTGGTTGCGGATGAGGCTCAGATCGACGCCGCTGGAATCGACGGGCCAGGTGTCGACGTCGGTGAAGCCGTGGCTGGCCGAGAAGTGCATGGGGTAGAAGATGTTGCGAATCGTCCCAGACCCGCACGCCGGCGTTGTTCCACCAGTAGAAGCGATGGCGCACGTCGCTGCGGTTGTAGAGCGTGACGCGCTCTTCGAGCACCGTCGAGCCCGGCGCGAGGCGCAGTTCGACGGTCCACTGCATGCCGTACGCGCGGTCGATGTTGCCGACGGAGACCGAGGCGCTGCCGTCGGGGTTCTTGCGTGAACGAAAAGTCGACCGGCGACATCGAGACCCAGTTGTGCGACACCGGGAAGTTGAACTCGATGCCGAACGCCGCCCACGCGCCGCGATAGCCGATCTGCGCCTTCTTGATGGACGGGTTGGCGTAGAACATCGGCTGGCCGCTGATCTTGTCGATGCAGGTGTAGAGGTGGCCGCCGAGATCGGGCAGCACGGAGCACTTCAGGTACTCGTTCTCGAGGTAGATGGCGCGCCAGTCGGTGTTCACGCGACGGTCGGTGATGCTGTCGCGCAGGGTATAGGGGTAATTGAACCGGGAGGTGGTGAACTGATCGAAAGGCGGGTTGGGGTTCGGCGGCCCCTCCTCGTAGGTAGGCAGGGGAAGCACTCCCTGCCACACCTTTACCTCGGCCGGCGCCGCGCTCAAACTGAGCGCCAGCGCCCCCGCGGCACACAACATTCGAGAACGCATTGCGACTTCATCGTACACCTTCAGTGCGCTGCGGGCGCGCTGCCGGCGGCCTTGAAACGTTTGACCAGCAGCATCAGCGGAACCGCCGCCAGCGTCAGCCAGGCGATTACGCGAAAGCAATCCATGAACGCCAGGAGGCTCACCTGATGCTGTAGTTGCTGATAGAAGTATCCCTGTGCCGCGGGCCCGGCATCCGGTCCTGTGAAGCCTCTCTGGACCAGGTAGTTCGTCAGCGCGCCGGCCCGCTGGCTCAACTGCTGGCGAGGTAGAGCCGATCGCGGCGCTCAGGTTCGCCTGGTGGAATTCGTGGCGGCGTTCCGCGGCCGTGGTGATGAACGCGATTCCAAAGCTGCCGCCCCAATTGCGGAAGAGGTTGGTGAGGCTGGACGCCCGGTTGTTCTGGTCGGGCCTCAGTTGCGAATACGCGATCACGTTCACGGGCACAAAGAAGAAGCCGTATCCGAGCCCTTGAAGAGCTCTGGCGAGCACGTAGTGACGATAGTCCGTAGCCAGGGTGAAGGTGCTGTAGTGCCACATGGCCACGCGCGCTGACCAACAGGCTGATGCCCAGCAGCAGACGCGGCGGCACGATCTGGCGCTGGATCAACCGCGCCGCCAGAGGCGCCAGCAGCGTGATGACCAGGGCGCCGGGTCCGAGCACCAGGCCCGCATCGATCGCGCGGTATCCGTAGAGCGACTGCAGCATTTGCGGAATCAGCGTGGTGCTGCCGAAGAGTCCGAATCCGAAAACCAAGAAGAGGACGGCGGAGATCGCCGAAGTTGCGATTGGCCAGCAGTCGAAAGTCGATTACCGGGTCCTTCAACCGCAACTCCCAGACGACCGTGGCGATCCACCCGACTAGGGCGATACCGAGCAGCCAGCAGATCAGCGGGCTGCCGAACCAGTCTTCGATCTGCCCGCGGTCGAGCGCGACCTCAAGGGCGGCGGATGCCAGCGCGATCAGCGTGATGCCGATACCGTCGATGTTCAACCGGCCCCTGGACCGCGCCGACGCGCGTTCGGCCGCGAATGCCGGCGGATCCTGGAGCACGCGCGCGCTGAGGAACAGGGCGATTATGCCGATCGGGATGTTGATGAAGAAGACCCAGCGCCAACTGTAGTTGTCCGTGATCCATCCGCCCAGCACCGGGACCGATCGCCGGCGCGGTCACGATCACGATGGTGTACAGCGCGAAGGCCGATGCCCGCTTGGCGGCCGGAAAGGTATCGACCAGAATCGCCTGCGCCACCGGGGCCAGGCCGCCGCCGGCGATGCCTTGCAACACACGGCTGCGAGAGCATGATGCCAAGCGACGGAGCCACGCCGCAGAAGAAAGATGTCAGCGTGAATAGCGCGACGCATCCCAGGTAATAATTCTTCCTGCCGAAGACGCGGCTCAACCATGCGGACATGGGCAGAACGACGGCATTGGCGACCAGGTAGGTGGTGAGGATCCAGGTCACCTCGTCGTAACTGCGGCCGAGACCGCCGCCGATGTAAGGCAGCGACACGTTCGCGATGGAGGTGTCGAGCAACTCCATGAAGGTCGCGAGCGTCACCGTAAAAGCGATGAACCACGGGTTGATGGTCTTTTCGGCGCATGGGGATCACCGCACCGTCACTCGGGGTTCCACCGACATGCCCGGGCGCAGCAGATGTTGCGGATCCTGGCCCGGGTCGAAGCGAATGCGCACCGGGAAACGCTCCACCACTTTCACATAATTGCCGGTGGCGTTCTCGGGAGGAAACAGGCTGAAGAGCGGACCGGCGCCCCCGGGAAGGTTTTCGACGTGGCCGTTGAAATCGCGGTCAAAGGTGTCCACGTGAATCCTGACGGGTTGCCCGGGCCTCATTTTCTTGAGCTGCGTCTCTTTGAAATTGGCGGTGATCCAGATGTCGTCGAGCGGCACGATGATCAACAGGCTCTGTCCCGGTTGCACGCGATGTCCGACTTCGACGGTCTTGCGTCCGATCACGCCGCTCACCGGCGCGTAGATCTTCGTGTAGCTCAGGTTGAGCTGCGCGGTGTGCACGTCCGCCACGGCCTGTTCCACGTGCCCGGAGGCCGATTGCGATTTGGCGCGCGCGTCGGTTACCTGCTGCGGGGCAGTGCGTGCCGCTTCGATCTGCGCTTCGCGCTGCGCCACGACGCTGCGCGCTTCGGCGATGCGTTGTTGCGCCGAGGTCACCTCAGCCTGGTCGGCTTCCACGCTCTGGGCGGCCGCGGCTGCATCGGTTTCGCGTGCGTCGTAGTCGGACCGCGAGATTTCATGCCTTTCCACCAGGGCCTGGTAGCGCACGCGGTCGCGTTCGGCGCGCGCCTGGATGGCCTGGTCGCGCTGCAGTTTATGTTGCGCGGCGGCCAGGTTGGCCTGCTCGGCGTTCACGGCGGCCACGGCCTGGTCGCGGGCGGCTTCGGCGGAGTGGAGCTGGCTGAAGGCGCTGGCGTCCACGATGGGAACCGACACTCGTGCGGACTGCGTCTCGGCGACTCTGGTGTCCAGATTTGCTTTGGCGTGTTCCAGTTCGGCGGCGTAATCGCGCGGATCCAGTTCGAGCAACAGCGTGCCGGCTTCCACGAACTGATTGTTCTCGACCTTCGGATTGATCGAAAGCACCGTGCCGCTGATGCGCGAGCTGACCAGATCCAGGTGGCCTTCAATCTGGGCGTCGTCCGTAGATTCGTATCCCTGCGCGTCCAGCCACCAGCGCGTCGCTCCGAACGCCGCCGCGGCCAAAACCAAAAGAAGCGCCCAGCGTTTCAGATTCACTTTCAGTTTCCTGGGAGCGGGGGTGACCAGTTTTATTGGCTCGGCAAATTCGACTTCGGCGTGCTCTGTTGTCATTTCATTTTCCTCCTAAGAATTGCTGTACTCTGGATTCCGCACCGCCCATGGCGCGCGCCAGAGAGATCATTGACACGTTGAGGGAATAGAGGCTGTCGATGTAGTTATCAGCGGCGGCGACGACAGTCTCCTGCGCCTGGACTACTTCGAGGTAGTTGGTGACTCCGTTGGTGTAGCGGTCCTGCGATTGCGCCAGCGCCCGCTTGGCCAGCGCCTGATTTTCTTCCGCCACTTTGACGCTCGAATCGGAAGCCGCGGCGTCGAGCCATGCCACCTGCACGTCGTAGGCGATGCGGCCCTTCAAATCCTCATACTCCGCCTGCTTGCGGGCCAGGTCGGCGCGGGCCTGTTCGATATCGGCGCGGATTCGCCCGCCGGTATAAATCGGGACGGAGACGTTGCCCGAGACGGAGTAGACCTGGCTCATATTGCCGAGGTTGGCGCCGCCGGCCCCGTAATCGGCGCTTACCGAGATCACCGGCAGACGCTGCGCGGTTTGGGCGCGGAGGGCGGACTCGGCCGCGCGCACGCTGGCTTCCGCGCTGGCCAGGTCGGCTCGCGAGCGAAGCGCCTCGGCGGTGGCGGAATCGTCGGTCACCCCGGCAAGCGGGTGGTAGGCCAGCGAACTGGTCAGCTCAAATTTCTGGTCCACCGCCAGACCTGTGATGCGTGCCAGCGCGAGCTTATCCTTTTGCAATTGGTTGGCCGCATTGGTGAGGCGCTGCTCGGCCGACCGGCGTTCCACCTGGGCGCGCAGCGAATCGATCTCGGGCGATACTTCCGACTGCACCTGGTGGGCGGTCTGCCGATCGAGTTCCTGGGCCGAAGTGAGTTGCGCCTTGGCGCTTTCGACTTTGGCGGCGGCGGCGACCACTTGCAGATAGGCGGTACCAACAGCCAGGACGACTACGTCGCGCGCGTCTTTTACATTCAGGATGGCCGCCTGCTCAGAACTCTTCTGCGCCTGGTATTGCGCGTGCAACGACACATTCAGTAAGCGGCTCCGTCACGCTGACGCGCGCGTCCTGATATCCGAATCCGCCGGTGGTGGCGGGCAGCGTCAATCCGGAGGCGGGCGGAAGCCGGATCCCGATCTCTTTGAGGCTGATATCGTCGTAACCCTGCTTGCCCCTGGCTTCAATCTGCGGCAGCAGGGCGGAGAGGGCACGCAGGCGTGTGGCGCGAACGTCAGCGCTGGCCTGGTTCGATTCCACGAGGCCGAGATTGTAACGCAGGCCACGCTGGATGGCCGCCGCGAGCGAAAGCTCGATGGTGCCGCCGGTACCCGGGGCGGGGACGCTGCCGAGGTACGGATTCTGGCTCTGGGTGGCCCGGGCGCTGGGAGTCGTGGTGCCCTCCGCCGGGCTGATGGGCCGCGGGGTGGAGACTGAGTAACGCAGGGGATCAGGTGTCAGGGTTTGTGCCGAAACTACGGCACTTGCCTGCAATATCAGCACCGCGGCCAGCGTCTTTGCGGGATTGATTTCATGTCGCACGTGTGGTTGGATTCCAAAAGAGACCGACTGGTCGCAAAAAATTGTTTTAAGCGACCGAATGGTCTCTTTCGACATCCAACCGGGTGTTATGATGAAATCCGGGCAGATGACGAAGGGCGAGCAGACCCGCCGGAAAATCGTTGAGGCCGCGGCGCCGATCTTCAACGAGCGCGGCTACGATGGGGCCTCGATGGCCGATCTGATGGCCGCGACCGGCTTGAAAAAGGGCGGGATCTACCGTCATTTTTCCAGTAAGGAAGAACTGGCCGCCGCAGCCTTCGACTACACCTGGAAGGCGGCGCAGAACCTCCGGCTGGTGAACATCGACGAGACCGCGTCCGGCACGGACCAGTTGAAGCAACTGATCGCGAATTTCGTCAACTACCGCGGACCGGTCAGCGGAGGCTGCCCGATTTTGAATACCGCGGTAGATGCGGACGACGGCAACGCCCTGCTGCGGACCCGCGTGCGCAAAGCGCTGCGGAACTGGGTGGCGCGGATCGAAACCATTGTCGCGAAGGCCGCGGAGCGGAGTGAGATACGCGCGGAAGCCGATCCGAAAGCGGTAGCGACCTTGATTGTGGCGACGCTGGAGGGCGCGCTTATGATTTCCCGCCTGGAGCGTAACGACCACGCCCTGCGATGCGTGCAGCGGCAACTGGACCGTTACATCGACACCGAGCTTGCGATACAGCGCCCCTGAGTTTGCGGACGCGGCGAATGAGGTTGCTGGTGGAGCTGTCGTGAGCCGGCTTGGGCGCTTCTTTGCTTTCCAGTTCCGGAATGATCCGTTGCGCCAGCACCTTGCCCAGTTCCACGCCCCACTGGTCGAACGAATCGATGTTCCAGATAACGCCCTGGGTGAACACGTTGTGTTCGTAGAGCGCGATGAGTTTGCCGAGCAGTTCCGGGGTGAGACGATCGGCCAGAATGGTATTCGACGGCCGGTTGCCCTCGAAAACGCGGTGGGGCACCAGCCAGTCCGGCGTGCCTTCGGCGCGGACCTGTTCGGCCGTTTTGCCGAATGCCAGCGCTTCCGCCTGCGCCAGCACATTGGCCAGCAGGATCTCCTGATGGCGGCCCAGGGGATTCAGCGACTGCGCAAAAGCGATGAAGTCGCACGGGATCAGGCGCGTGCCCTGATGAATCAGTTGATAGAACGAATGCTGCCCGTTGGTGCCGGGCTCGCCCCAATAAACAGGGCCGGTATCGCAGGCGACCTGCGCGCCATCCAGCGTGACGTGTTTGCCGTTGCTCTCCATGGTCAACTGTTGCAGATACGCGGGGAAGCGCTTCAGATACTGCTCATAGGGCAGAATCGCGATGGTATGGGCGCCCAGAAAGTCGGTATTCCAGACGGTCAACAGGCCCAACAGCACCGGCAGGTTCCGGTCAAAAGGGGCCGTGCGGAAATGCTCGTCCATCTGGTGAAACCCATCGAGCATGGCGCGAAAATTCTCCGGACCGATGGCCAGCATGGTGGAAAGACCGATGGCGCTGTCCATGGAATAGCGGCCGCCCACCCAATCCCAAAACTCGAACATGTTGGCGGTATCGATGCCGAACCTGGAGACTTCGCCGGCATTTGTCGAAACCGCGACGAAGTGTCGGGCCACCGACGTTTCGTCACCGCCCAAGCCGGCCAGCGACCATTCCCGCGCGGTGTGCGCGTTGGTCATGGTCTCCAGCGTGGTGAAGGTTTTCGAAGAAATAATGAACAGCGTCTCCGCCGGGTTCAGGTCGCGCACCGCTTCGGCGAAATCGGTCCCGTCCACGTTGGACACGAAGCGGAACGTCATATCCCGCTGGCTGTAGTGCCGGAGCGCCTCGTAGGCCATCACCGGCCCCAGGTCGGATCCGCCGATCCCGATATTGATCACGTTGCGGATGGCTTTGCCGGTATGACCCTTCCAGGCGCCCGAGCGTACACGTTCAGCCAGGCCCGCCATCTTATCGAGCACGGCATGTACATCGGGCACGACATCCTTGCCATCCACAAAGATACTCGTGCCCTTGGGGGCGCGCAGTGCCACATGCAGCACCGCGCGCTTCTCGGTGATATTGATCTTCTCGCCGGCGAACATGGCGTCGCGCCGGGCTCGCAGTCCGGCCTCCTCCGCCAGTTGCAGCAGAAGCTGCAACGTTTCAGCGGTGATGCGATTCTTCGAATAATCCAGGTAGAGGCCCAGCGCTTCCACGCTGAAGCGGCCGGCGCGCTCCGCATCCTGCGCGAACAACTCCCGCAGATGCAGACCGCGCACCTTCTCCCGGTGGGCCTGGAGCGCTCCCCAGGCCGGCCCTCCGATGGCTGTTGGCATGTTCGGTCCTTAGGCTTTGGCGAGCGCGGCGCTCTTCGACGTGATCACGTTCATCAGGTCGTTCCAGGAATTGACGAAGGATTTAGCGCCGTCCTTTTGTAGTTGCGCGGCCAGTGCAGTGACGTCGATACCGGCATTGGCGAATTGCGCCAGCACCTCTTCACAATTGCCGCCGTCCGGCGCCAGCAAATCGCCGATTTCGTTCTTGGCCGCCAGGGCCTTCAGGGTCCCCTCGGGCATGGTGTTCACCGTAAACGGCGAGGCCAGCGCGTCGATGTAAAGCGTCGGGGAGGCTTTCGGATCCTTGGTGCCCGTGCTGGCCCACAAGAGACGCTGCGGCCGGGCTCCGAAGTTGTAAGCCCGCCGCCAGCGCGGCGAACTGATCAGATTGTTATACGCCTTGAAGGTACGGCCGGCGATGGCAATACCCAGCCGGTTGCGCAATGGTTCCGGAGCTTTGGCGGCGATGGCCGCGTCCCAACGGCTGATAAAGACCGAAGCCACGGACGCTACGTTGGCGGGGAGACCGGCTTCAATGCGCCGCTCAATGCCCTTCAGGTACGCGTCCGCCGCCGCCAGATACTGCTCGCGAGAGAACAGTAGCGTGACGTTGACCGGAACTCCGGCAAAAATCGACTCTTCGATGGCCGGCAGCCCTTCGGCGGTGCCGGGGATCTTGATAAATACGTTCGGCCGGCCGGCGCGCTGGGATAAATCCTTTGCGGCGCGCGCGGTGGTCTCGGCGTCGTAGGCCAACAGGGGGGATACTTCGAGCGACACCCAGCCATCCACACCGCTGGTTCGCTCATAAACAGGGCGGAACAGGTCAGCGGCGCGGGTCAGGTCTTCGAGTGCCAGTCCGAAGAACAATTCTTCACCCGAGGCACCTTCGGCGGCTTTTCGGGAGATGGTTTCATCGTAGGCCGTACTGCCCTTAATAGCCTGGTCGAAAATGGTAGGGTTGGATGTCAGTCCAGTCACCGAGAACTGGTCGATGTACCGGGCGAGCGTGCCGTTGTCCAAAATGTCGCGCGTGATATTGTCGAGCCACAGACTCTGGCCCTGGTTATGAAGCAGTCGCGTCGCGTTCGTCATTCTTGAGGTCCCCTCTCTTCTCTTTCATTTTACCCGTTGAGAGCAGGGACCCTGCGAACCCGGTTCACCAAACGCAACGCGTTCCCCCCGGATTGACTCCGGGAGGCAGCCGGCAACCGAAAGGCTGAGTCTCCTGCTCCACCGGGGCAGCAGCGCGGCGGCCGCCGGATTCCACCCGGAAGATGAAGGCCGAGGCGACTGCCACCAGCGTCATCACAAGCACGTATTCCACCAATTCCCTTCGCATCTCCACACTACGGCTTATCGGCGCGAAGTCAGGAAGTTTTAGGGTGGATAATGTGGGAATGACTTCCAGACGCTCATTTCTGAAGGCCGGAGCCCTCACCGCCGCGCTGAGCAAGTTCGCTCCTGCTGCCCAGTTGCACGAGATCGGCGTTCAGCTCTATACGGTGCGGACCGTACTTCCTGAAAAGCCCGCGGAGACTCTGAATGCGATTCGCGCGATCGGCTATTCCGCGATTGAAGGCACGCTCGCCGGATTCGACAAGATCTGGCCGGCGGTCCAGGCCAGCGGACTGAAACCCGTCAGCATGCACCTGGATGCCAACCAGGTACTCCAGAAGAGCGACGATCTGGGCCGGGTGGCAGGGCAGCTCAAGCAGTATGGCTTCTCTTACGCCGTGTTCCCTTACCTGCCTCCGGCGGCGCGCGGCGGTCCCGACGTGATCAAGGCGCTGGCGGAGAAACTGAATTTTGCGGCCGGGAAGTTCCATGCGGAGGGCATGAAGTTTGCCTATCATAATCATGCGTTCGAGTTCGCGCCGGCGGGCGGCTCCACGCTGTTTCAGATTATGCTCGACAACACGGACAAGAACCTGGTCGGGTTCGAAGTCGACGCATTCTGGGTGAGCGTGGCCGGTCACGACCCGGCGGAAATGATCGCCAGTATGAAGGGACGGGTGATTCTGCTGCATCTGAAAGACAAGGCCGAGGGCACACCGGTGATGTACAACGAATCGGTGCCGCGCACGGCATTCAAGGAAGTAGGCCACGGCGTAATCGACTGGCCCAAAGTGCTGCGCGCGGCTTCCGCCGCCGGGGTGGAGCATTATTTCGTGGAGCAGGACCAGACTCCAGGCAACCCATTGGACAGCCTGCGGCAGAGCTACGAGTATTTATCGAAGCTGGAATATTAGGGCTTCACCACGAACTTTTGATTTCATCGCCGAGGCGCAGGGACGCTGAGAGTATCCAGGGTCTTCTCCATAACTCTCTCTGGAAACTTCCGGCAAGTTGTTGATTCGCCGTCGAGGCGACGGCACTTCCAACTCCGGCGAGCGAAGCGAGCCACACTACCCCGGCCCCGGCCTCCGGCCCCTGGCCCCCGGCCTCCGGCCCCGCAGATGAACGACGACCTTCGTCGCACAATGCTCCGTCGTGAAGTCCATCTAGATGTCGTAGTACAAAGCGAATTCGTAGGGGTGCGGGCGGAGGCGGACGGCTTCCGCTTCGTTCTTGCGCTTGTAGTCGATGAAGGTCTCGATTAGTTCTTCGGTGAAGACGTCACCGCGCATCATGAAGCCGTGATCGTCTTCCAGGCAACTCAGCGCTTCATCCAGCGAGCCGGGCATGGAGGGCACGCTCTTCATCTCCTCCGGCGAAAGGTCGTAGATGTCTTTATCCAGGGGATCGCCGGGGTTGATCTTGTTGAGCACGCCGTCGAGTCCGGCCATCAGCATCGCGGCGAAGGCCAGGTATGGATTGGCGGAGGGATCGGGCGGGCGGAACTCCACGCGCTTGGCTTTGGGACTGGCCGAGTACATGGGAATGCGGCAGGCGGCCGAGCGGTTGCGCCGCGAGTAGGCCAGATTGACCGGAGCTTCGTATCCCGGCACCAGGCGTTTATAGCTGTTGGTGGTGGGGGCGATGATGGCGCTCAGCGCGCGCGCATGTTTGAGCAATCCGCCAATGTAGTGCAGCGCCAGTTGGCTCATGCCCGCGTAGCATTCGCCGGCGAACAGCGGCTTGCCTTCCTTCCAGAGGCTCTGATGGCAATGCATGCCGCTGCCGTTATCGCCGAAGATGGGCTTGGGCATGAAGGTCACGGTCTTGCCGTATTGATTGGCCACGTTGCGGACAATGTACTTGTACAGCATCATGTTGTCCGCGGATTTTACAAGTGTGTCGAAGCGCTGGTCGATCTCGCACTGGCCGCCGGTGGCCACTTCATGGTGATGGCACTCGATATGAATGCCGCACTTGATCATGGTCTGCACCATTTCGCTGCGCAGATCCTGATAATGATCCGTGGGCGGCACCGGGAAATAGCCTTCTTTGTAGCGCGGCCGGTAGCCCAGGTTGTTTTCCTTGCGGCCGGAGTTCCAGCGTCCCTCCTCGGCATCGATGTAGTAAAACCCGGAGTGCTGGTTCTGGTCGAAAGCAATGTTATCGAAAATGAAGAATTCGGCTTCCGCGCCGAAGTAGGATGTATCCGCCACTCCGCTGTTCTTGAGGTATAGCTCCGCCTTTTGCGCGATCCAGCGCGGGTCGCGCTCGTAGCGCTGCTTGGTGATGGGGTCTTTGATGTCGCCATACATCACCAGGGTGGGAACTTCCGCGAACGGATCCATGAATGCGGTGGTCGCGTCGGGAATCAGCAGCATGTCGCTTTCATGGATGGCGGCCCAGCCGCGAATGCTGGAACCATCCATGCCGAAGCCTTCTTCGAAGCTGTCTGCTTCGAGTTCGCTGATCGGGTAAGACACGTGGTGCTGCAGACTCGGAATGTCGGTAAAGCGCAGATCGATCTGCTTCGCGTCGTTGGTTTTTGCAAATTCCAGAACTTCTTGCGGTGTCATCTTCTTCCTCCAGGAACGGCACAGAATACCGCCTTGCATTGCAGGGGTCAATTGAGAATAGCGTGGATTGGCTTACCAGGGATTGGCGAAACGGGGATCGTGGAGTATGGCCTGGTCGGTAAGGGTTTCCAGAAACGCAACCAGGTCGGCGCGATCCTGCCGGGAGAGCGCGAAGCCTGCAATCAGAGGATCCTTTTGAGGATTCCCGCGACCGCCGGAGGCGTAGTGATCCAGCACGCCATCGAGGGTGGCGATACTGCCATTGTGCATGTACGGCGCGGTGACCGCGATATTTCGCAGCGTGGGCGTTTTGAACTCCCGTGTGTCCGCGGAGAGGCCGGTATTGTGGAACGGGATTTCGCGGCCGGCATTGGCGGCGGATACGGTAGCGTCGCTGAAATTGAATCCGCCGTGACAGCGGAAACAGGAAAGTTGCCGGCTGAAAAAGAGGACTTCCCCGCGCTTGGCGGAATCCGAAACGGCGTTGTCGTCGCCGCCGTAATGATAGCGATCGTACGGCGAGCGGGCGGAGATGATGCTTCGTTCGAAGCAGGCGATCGCACGTGTGATGTTCTGCACCGTCACGCGTTCCGCGCGCCGGGAAATGCCTGGTCGAAGAGGTCGCGGTACCGGGCATCGGAAGCCAGCCTCGGCCGGCAGAGTGTCTTCGTGCAGGCCCAGTTCCACCGGATGGCCGCCGAACATCGGCACCAGGGCCTGATCCTCCAGATTCTTCATCCGCGGATCCGCCCAGGTCAGGGCACCGGCATAGGCCACGTTCACCAGGCTCATGGCGCCGCGCGAGTGGAGTTGCCCGGTGGCGCCGACACCCACCGGGCGGCCGTCGGTAAATGCCAGTTCCTGCTTGTGGCAGGTGGCGCACGAGAACTTGCCGTTTACCGAGAGGCGGGTGTCATAAAAAAGATGCCGGCCCAATTCCACCTTGGCCGCGGTCATGGGATTGTCCGCGGGCACGTGCGGCACGGGAAAGCCCTTGGGCAGATTCCACTGGTAAGAACCAGCTTCCGCGGGAACGGCATGACGCACGAAGAACGCCACTAGCACAAGCGCCAGGAATGTCGCGCGTCTCCGCATCACTTCTGCAGACGGACGATTTCGATCGTCTCCAGCATGCGCACCGAGCGTGCGCCGGCTTTATCGTTCGGGCAAACGAGGCGGAACGGTCCCTGGTAGCCGAACAGCGCTTTGCCATCGCGCCTGTCGGCCACCAGGATGGATTCGTTGGCAAACTCCGGCGCCACCTCGGCGAGCGTGAAGACCACCTGGTACCCGTCGTGGGCCTTGACCAGCACGTAACTGGCGAGCGCCTTGCCGCGCAGGTCCTTGCCCACGGGTGCGCCGGCGCGCTTGAGGATCTCGCCAAGAGGGACGCCCTCGTATGCGATTTTCGTGCCGTCCTGATCCGGGACCGTCACACTCTGGCGAGGCATCTTCGCCAGGTCGTCTGCGGTGAGCACCAGGCGGGACGGGATATCGCCGCTAATGACGATCTGCGGCGCGCCCTGGCCGCATTAGCAGCGTGGCGCACAGGCTGAATAAAAGAAGCATTCGAAACATTGCGGTCACCTTTTACCAGAGCAGCTTCAGTCCGAACTGGATCTGGCGCGACGTGGTGGATGTGCTGGTGATCACTCCGGCCGTCGGCGAAACGCCGGTGGGAGTGAACACGATGGCGTTCGGCGTATTGAAATTGGCGCGGTTCAGCAGGTTGAACAACTCCGCGCGAAACTGCAGATTGAGTCGCTCGCGGATGGCCGTGTCCTTGAGGAACGAAAGATCCCAGGTGGCGAGGCCCGGGCCGATCAGCGTGTCTCGGCCCAGGTTTCCGTAAAAGCCGCTGCCGTTCGGCGGGCGCCAGAAAGGCCGCCGGGTTGAACCACTGATTCGGGCTTGCCCAGAATCACCGGTCCGGTGAACAACGGATTCACGAACGGCCGCACCGGATTGCGCGTGTCGCCGTTGTTCGACGGGTTGTAGCTGAGCTGCGGCGTGAACGGGAAGCCGCCTTGCAGCGTCACGATCGAGTTGACGGTCCAGCCGCTGGCCAGCGCTTTGCCGGCGCCGGTGGATGGCGTCCGGAAATGCTGGTGCGGTCCAAACGGCAGCGCGTAAATGGCGTTGATCACGCCCACGTTGCGGACGTCGAAATTGGCCAGGCCGCGGTCGGCGCGGAGGTTGAAAGGATTCGACGCCAGCGCCGGTTCGCCGCCCGAGGTGGTGGCGTTGAGCGAATCGCCATCGTCGATGGTCTTCGACCAGGTGTAGACGCCGCGCAACGGACAGCCCGCGCTGAAGCGGTGGTTCACGTCCACCTGGAGGGCGTTGTAAGAACTATCGCCTTCGGAGAAATAAGTCCAGGTGTTGGCGATCGCGGCATTGGGTTTGGTCGCGGTCGGCACGTAGTATGTTCCGGCGGGCACGGGCGTACCGGCGATTCCGGCGGGAAAGTTGCCGGGGTAGTTCGCGGGGCATGGCGCCGCGGGACAAATCACCGGAAACGGTTCGTTGGCGTCGATGCCGATGAGTTCGTGATATCCGTGCGATCCCACGTATCCGACGGTGAGCGCCGTATTGGCGGAAAGCTCCTGCTGGATCCGCAACGACCAGGAAATCAGCGTGGGGGTCTTCAGATTCGGCTGCACGCCGCCGGGCACCAGCTTGCGCCGTGGCCGGAACCGCCGCCGTCGGCGATACCGGCAACTGGGAGACCGGAACGTTGGGAAGGCTGTAGGTCGGGTTGAACGGCGCGTTCTGATCGGTGCGATAACCGAGCGCGTCCTGCAAGGTCGTTGTACATGCCGAACCCGGCGCGGATCACGGTGGCGCGGCTGCTCTGGAATGGGCTCCACGCGAGGCCGGCGCGCGGCTGCGGCAGAAATTTTGCGTTGTTCGCCGTGAAGGCCGAATTGCCGACCGTCGGCTGCGTGGAGATGACTCCGTTGGTGAATGTGTACGTGGCGGCACGGCCGTGGACTTCGTTCCAGCCGTTGGTAAATTCGTCGCGGAATCCGAGCGAAAGCGTCAGCCTCGGGCGAAGGCGGATCACGTCCTGCGCGTACCAGGCTCCGAACCACGAACGCCAGCCGAGCGGCGTCGGCGCGGGATCGTAAAGCAGGCTGCCGACCGTTCCTTGCAGGAAGGTCTGCAGGCTCGTGAATGTCGCCTGGCCGTACTGGCTGAGGGCCAGATTTTCGTTCGAGCGCAGGCGCTGGAACCAGGCGCCGACGGTGAATTGATGGCGGCCTTTGGTGAAGGAGACGCGATCTTCATACGTGAACAGATTGCGCGCCACATCGAGATTGCTGCCGTTGTTGCTGCCGGCGAGGCTCAATTGCGCGGTGGGATTCGACGCCGCGCTGCCTCCCACCACCAGCGCGCCGAGCGGAAGCCCGGTGAGAAAGCCCGGCAGAGCGGCTGCGGGAGTGCCGGGCGTCGGCTCGCCGGTGAAGAAATAACCGGCGCGCGAATAGCCGAAGCGCGCGGTGTTGAGCCAGGATGGAGAGAAGACGTGAGTTTCTTCGATGCTGGCCACCTGCTCGCGCAGGCTCTCCGCATCGGTGCTGTAGAGGTTGGTGCTGGTGGGCGTGAAGTCGGCGCTGTCGTCGATGGTGTAGACCGCGCTCAGAGTGTCCTTGGGCGAAAAGATGTGGTCGAAGCGGACGGTTCCGAAGTCGTCGCGGATGGTCTGCAGGGGATTGTTGAAGGCCTCGGAGATTCCGCCGAAATCCGGCGCGCCGGCTGTGGGCGCGGGCCATGCGTTGATCAGCGGCGAGACTCCCACGAATGCCAGGCCCGACGCCGGGCAGGGGCTGGGCACGGGGCTCACCAGCTTGCAGGGCAGGTACCCGTTGCGGGCATTGTTGTCGGGCACCAGGTCCACGCCGGTCTGGTGCAGGTGCTGGCGGAACCCTTCGTAATTGGCGAACAGGAAAGTCTTGTTCTTCTGCACGGGCGCGCCGAGCGAGCCGCCGAACTGGTTGCGCTGAAAACCCGGTGCGGAGCCGGAGTCGAAAAAGTTGGCGGTATCCAGGGCGTTGTTGCGCAGAAACTCGTATAGCGAGCCGTGCACCTGGTTGCTGCCGGATTGCGTGACGATCAGCACCTGGGCGCCGGGCCGCTTGCCGTATTCGGCGCCGTATCCGTCGGTGAGTACGTTGAACTCGCGGACGGCGTCCACGCCCAGCAGTTGCTGGCTGGTGCCGCCCGGCTGCATGTTGTTCTCCGCCGCGCCGGTGAATTCGACGCCGTTCAGCAGGAACAGATTTTGCTGCGGGCGATTTCCTTCCACCGGAAAGTTGTTGCCGACTGTGGAATTCGATACGCCGACGCCGCCGGTCTTCTCCCAGGTGAAATTGACGACTCCCGGGTTCAAGGTGAGAAGCTCATCGTAACTGCGGCCATTCAGCGGCAGATTGCGGATTTGCTGCTGGCCCACCAGGCCGGAACGGTCTTCGGTGTTCACGCCCACCAGGGGAGCGTCGCCGTTTACGGTCACCTGCTGGCTCGATTCACCCACGGGGAGCGACAGGTCTACCGTGGCGCTCTGTGCCACCACCAGATGCACGCCGGTTCGCACCTCTGCGTTGAACCCCGGCTTGGCGCCGCGAATCTCGTACTGACCCGCCGGCAGGGAGGAGAACTGGTAGTGGCCTTCCGGGTCGGTGGGGGTACTGCGGACGGCGCCGGTATCCACGTTCCTGGCCGTCACCAGGGCGCCCGGGATGGTCGCGCCGGAGGGATCGGTGACGGTGCCGGAAAGGATGGCGGAAACCTGGGCGTGGAGCGAAATCGCGAGAAGGCAGGCGAGAAGACATCGCATAGCAGGTGTCCTGTAAACTGTCCAGTGTATCGTAAAAGAGACAACCTCCGGCTGCGTTCCAATGTGCGATGATGTAAATACTTTTCGCCGGATGCGTCGCGCACTTGCATGGCTCCTGCTGGTTGCATTCAGCTTCCCGCTGATCGGGGCCGTCCTTCGCGTGGACGCCGGAGCGGATTTGCCCGCATGCTGCCGGCGTAACGGAATGCACCATTGCGCCATAGCCGCGGGCGGCGCCCCCGGCTCGGTGGCGATCGGCGCCAGGTGTCCGTACTACCCAACTCCGTCCGGCTATCCGGCCGGGGCAAGTGTCGCGGTAGTGAAGAGTTCCGCGGCGGTCTTCGCCGCGCCCTCCAGTTACCGGGCAACTCCGAAACGCACCATAGCGCGGCGTTGCGCAGCTCGCGGTACGTCGCACCAGAAGCGCGGACCTCCAGCACCTCTCGTTTAGATTCCATCAACAGGTTTCCAAACAAAGAGGAGGGGAAAGTGAAGATTATATTATTCTGCCTGTGCGCCTTTTCAGCGCTAGGGGCGGATCTGCGTGGCATTGTGCACGATCCGCAACATCGTCCCATCGTTGGAGCGCAAGTGACTGTGCATGGAAAGACGATCGCCAGCGATGCTAACGGCGAATTCCAAGTCAACGATATTCCGGAGGGCACCTACACGGTCACGGTTTCTGCGCCGGGGTTCCAATCGCTCGCGCGGCAGGTTACCGTGACCGCCGGGAAGGAGCCGGTCTTACATCTGCAACTGGAGGTCGCCGGGGTCAACGCGAGCGTGGAAGTCTCCGGGGCCATGAGCCGGTTGAACACGCAGACATCGACGGTGCAGACGATGGTTTCGCCTCAGGAAATCGTCCACACCGCCGGCGCGGATCAGACCAACAGCCTGGCGATGATCACCGATTTCACTCCGGGAGCTTACATGGTTCACGACATGCTGCACATGCGGGGCGGCCACCAGGTGAACTGGTTCCTGGACGGGATACCGGTGGTCAACACCAATATTGCCGCCAACGTGGCGCCGCTGATCAATCCCAAGAACGTGCAAGAACTGGAGGTGGAGCGCGGCGGGTTTTCCAGCGAGTACGGCGACCGGACGTACGGTTTCTTCAACGTCGTGACGCCGTCCGGCTTCGACCGCAACAACGAGGGCGAGATCATCGCGTCGGCCGGAAATTTCTATTCCACCGACGATCAGATCAATTTCGGCAGCCACACGGAGCGCTTTGCGTACTACGCCAGCCTGGATGGAAGCCGCTCGGAACTCGGGCTCGCCCCGCCGGTCTCGCAGGTGATTCACGATCAGTACAGCGGGCTGGGCGGATTTGTCTCCCTGTTCTACAACCTCGATGCCCACAATCAATTCCGCTGGATCGGTTCGGTTCGCGAAGACCACTACCAGATTCCGAACGGGCAGGACGATCAGGACGCGGGAATCCGCGACCTGGATCTGGAGAAGGACTACCTGGGCGGTTTCCACTGGACCCATACCTTCGCTGATGGGGTTACGTTCACGCTTTCACCCTATTACCACTTCAACAGCGCGCAGTACGTGGGCGGTCCCAACGACATGCCCTTCGTGCTGAACGATAATGGGCGTTCGAATTACTTTGGCGGGAGGAGCGTTCTGCAGGTTCAGAAGAAGCGCCACAATCTGCACGTCGGGCTGGAGCTCTGGGGCCAGCACGACAACACCTTCTTCGGCCTCACCGCCAACCCCGGCGGAGCGGTATTGAACCAGACGGAAACGCATTGGGCCAATTCAAACGCCCTGTTTCTGGAGGACCAGTACAAGGCCACCTCGTGGCTGACTTTCGACCTGGGGCTCCGGCTCACGCACTACAGCGGACTGGTGAACGAAAATGCCGCCGATCCGCGCCTGGGCGCGGCCATTCGCATTCCGCGACTGAACTGGACCCTGCACGGTTACTACGCGTATTACTACCAGCCGCCGCCGCTCGACAGTCTGGCCGGTCCATCGCTGGACTTTGCGCTGTCGCAGGGCTTCGGGTTCATTCCGCTGCCCGGCGAGCGCGACATCCAGCACGATATCGGCTTGAGCATTCCGGTGGCCGGATGGTCGGTGGATGTGGACAACTTTCACACCAGCGCGCGCAATTTCCTGGACCACGATGTCATCGGCGATTCGGGCATTTTCATTCCGCTGACGGACCTGGGCGCGATTATCAGCGGCACGGAAGTGGCGCTCCGCTCGCCACGGCTCTTCCATATGGCACAGTGGCGGGTGGCCTACTCGAACCAGACCGCTCAGGGAATCGGTCCCATTACCGGCGGCCTTCTTGAGGACGCGCCGGAGGGCAATTTTCTGTTGGATCACGATCAGCGCAACACAGTGTCGTCGGTGCTTTCGCTGACATTGCCGGGGCATATGTGGGCCACGCCGGCTTACCAGTTCGGATCCGGCTTTTTGAATGGCAATGGGCCGTCGCACCTTCCGCCTCACTCCACATTCGATCTTTCGATCGGCAAGACGTTGGGAGAGACATGGACCGTTTCGGCCAGCGTGGTCAATATCGCCAATACGCGGTACCTGCTGGATACCAGCAACACGTTCGGCGGGACTCACTACATCAATCCCCGCCAGATTTACGGCGAGGTGCGATACCGGTTTCACTTTTGAACGGATGATAAGAGACGTTATCATTTGGTTATGTATGAGCTGACTCAGGCTGTCCCGGACGTCAACGACTCCTCAAGCTTGAACCTGAAGAATTGGGCGCGAGACTTCTTCTCCTGCTCCGCAATAGGAAATTTCCGGGCGACATCTTCAATCCTGGCAGCCTGGAGCTCGAGCTTTGGCCCCAGTACCACGGTCAGCAAGGCGTTTATCCGAGGGACCGTCAAAACGAGGTTAGCCGCGCTTGGTCGGAGGCCTGGGCTTGGTTGGAAGGGGAGAGGTTTGTTGTACCCGCCCCTGAAATCAACGGCCGGAATGGCTGGCGAACACTGAGCCGTCGCGCGCGAAGTTTCAAAGACGAAGCTGATTTGGTTCAACAGATGCGCGCGCCGAAGCCTCCCAATCAGCCGTCTGAAGTCAGCTTTCAACTTAAAACGGAGGGTTCCATGGTTTCAGGTAGCCCTGCCACAGTGCCGAAGCAGCTCTCTCGAAAGGTTTTCGTGGTTCATGGTCATGATGAAGCCGCCCTGCAAAAAATAGCTCGGTTCTTAGAGCGGCTGGAATTCGAGCCAATCATCCTCCATGAACAGGCCAGCCGTGGTCGCACGGTTATCGAAAAAGTCGAAGCCCACAGTGACGTAGGGTTTGCAATCGTGCTACTCACGCCGGACGATGAGGGGTGTGAGAAAGGTGGTACGCTGCACCCGCGAGCTCGGCAAAATGTCGTGTTGGAGCTCGGCTATTTCCTCGGCCGCCTAGGCCGAACTCATGTCTGCGCGCTGAAGCGTGGAGACATTGAGATCCCTTCCGATTTCGAAGGCGTAGTGTACGTGACTTTCGACAATTCAGACGGCTGGAAACAGACCCTGGGCAATGAGCTCCAAGCTGCGAGCCTCACGGTTGACTGGAACAAAGCGATGCGGCACGCATGACTCTGGTGAGTCGCCCGTCGCCACAAGGGTAGCTTGGGTTTGTTCAAAGGTGGCGTCGTGGGCGATGTCGAGGCGGTTCCTTAAAACGCAGGTGGCAGGTTCGAAGTAAGGATCACTTTCGGAGTGGCGCGACATTCTGGAACCGTAGGTAGATGTTGCGGATGACTTTCATCCGTGCCGGTCTCGCGCGGCGCGGAGAGGTAACAGTGGCGCCAGCATTTTCAAGCCCTCAAGGTGCTGTTGCGCAACCGCGCGAGCGACCGACCGCACATCGCGTTAAATGTCTCGCCCCGCTCCTTCGGCAGGTACCACAGCAGATCCTGGTACGGCGTGCCTTCGGGTTGCTGGGCAAACGCAACGCGCCGTGGACAGGCCGGGAGGCCTGTCCTACAATGTGTCATGCGATTTCGGTTGATCCTCTCCGCCGTTCTCATTCTGCGGGCCGCCACGGCTCAGCAGATCACCACCCCGGAAAAGTTTTTCGGCTTCCAACTGGGCGCCGATAAGAAGATGGCGCGGTGGGACAAGATTGTCGAATACTATGGCGTCCTGGAAAAGCAGAGCGGCGGCCGCATGAAGGTCATCAACATGGGGCCTACGTCCGAGGGTAACCCGTTCCTCATGGTGATCATGACCTCGCCCGCCAACTTCGCCAAACTGGATCGCCTGCGCGAAGTCAACCTCCGGCTCAGTGACCCGCGCGGCCTCACCGAAGCGCAGGCGCACGCGCTGGTGGACGAAGGCAAAGCCGTGATCGTGCAGTCCATGAGCATGCACGCCACCGAAATTGGCGGCACGCAGATGGCTCCCGAACTGGCCTACGATCTGCTTTCACGGAAGGACGACGAGGCGCGCCGCATCCTGGACAACGTCATCTTCATCGAGGTGCCCTGCTTCAATCCGGACGGCGAGATCATGGTGACCGACTGGTACAACAAGCAGCTTGGCACGCCGTACGAGGGCACCAATCCGCCGTGGCTGTACCAGAAGTACGCCGGCCACGACAACAACCGCGACGCGTTCCAGACCAACATTCCCGACTCGCAGTACATGGCCAGGATTCTGTTCACCGAGTGGCGGCCCGAAGCGTATGTGGATCACCACGGCATGGGCGGCAACGGCGCCCGCATTTTCCTGCCGCCGTACGCAGAGCCCGTGCGGCCTTTCGCGGACCCGATCCTGTGGCGCGAATTGAGCTGGTACGGCGCTCACATGGCGTATAAAGAGGAGGAGGCGAATCTCTCCGGCGCCATCAACGACGCCATTTATTCCGGCTGGGGCCATTTCGGTTTTCACTGGATCACGCCGTTCCACAACATCGCCGGCATGCTCACCGAATCCGCCGCGGCGCGCCTGGCCACGCCGCAGTTCGTGCATCCCGACGAACTGCGCGGCGAGACTCGCAATCTGCCGGTGTATGCCGCCGAGACGATTTTCCCGAATCCCTGGCCGGGCGGATGGTGGCACCTGCGCGACATCGTGGATCGGCAGAAAGTCTCGGCGTGGGCCACCCTGGACCTGGCCGCGCGCAATCGCGAGACCGTGCTCTGGAACGCGTACCTGAAAGGCAAGCGCCAGACCGAGCGCGGCGCGGCGGGCAAACCGGCCGCGTATCTCATCTCCACACTGCAGCACGATCCGCTCACCTCCATCAAGATGATCGATAAGCTGCTGGTGCAGGGCATCGAAATCCAGCGGGCCTCGAAAGCCTTCACTACCAGCACCGGCATGATGTATCCGGCCGGCTCCTTTGTGATCTCCATGGCGCAGCCCAAAATGGGTTTGATCCACTATCTGCTGGGGCGGACATTTTATCCCGACAACGAATGGACGCGGAACCGCGACGGCTCTCCCATCCGCCCTTACGACATGGCCACCGACACCATGTTCGAGTACATGGGGGTGCGCGTGGATCCGGTGGATGAACTGGGCGAGGTGGCGATGGAAAAGCTCACCGCGCCGGTGGAACCGGCCGGCAAAGTGACGCGCAGCGGCAACGGCTATTCGCTGGACGGCCGACTCAACGATAGTTTCCGCGCCATGAATCTGCTGTTCGATAAGGGCATCGCCGTGCGGCGCGTGGACAAGGCGTCCGCCGGTTTGCGCCCCGGCGATTTTCTGGCGCCCAGCGGTTCGGAAGCGGTGCTGGAAACCGTGGCCCGGCAGACCGGCGTGGATTTCGCTCCGCTGCGCGGCGCGGTCTCTAGCGGCGTGCACGCCATGAAGCGGCAGCGCGTCGCCATGTACCAGCGCTACGGCGGCGGCAATATCGATGAAGGCTGGACCCGCCTGGTGCTGGAGCAATTCAACTTTCCGTACAAGTCGATCTTCGATCCGGAAATCAAGGCCGGGAATCTGATCGACAAATACGACGTGCTGGTGATTCCCAGCGACAGTACGGCCACGATCACCGGCGAAGCCCCACCGGCGGGCGCCGCCTGCAGCAGGGCGCGGTGGACGCGGAGGTGGAGGACGCGGCGGGCGCGGCGCCAACACGCCCCCCGAGTACCGCACCGGACTCGGTACCGAGGGTGTCAATGCCATTCGCGAGTTCGTGCAGAAGGGCGGCACTCTGGTGACGCTGAACGGCTCTACCGCTTTTCCCGTGGACCGGCTCGGCATTGGCGTGCGCAACGTCCTGGCGGGCAAGACGACCATGGATTTCTGGTGCCCCGGTTCCACGCTGAAAGCGACCTTCGACAATACCGACCCGCTGGCGTACGGAATGCCATCGCGCGGGCTGATTCTCTACCTGGACAGCCCCGCGTTTGAAGTCACCGCGCCCAGCGCGGAAAACTACGACGTGGTGGTGCGTTATGCGGATCGCGACTTGCTGGAGAGCGGGTGGCTGGTGGGCGAAGAGAATCTGGCGCGCAAAGCCGCCGTGGTGAGCGCCAAATTGGGCGAAGGCCGGGTGGTGCTGATCGGCTTCCCGGCGCAGCACCGGGCCCAGACCCACGCCACTTATAAGCTGCTCTTCAATGCGCTGGTGCGCTGACGCGCGGCCCGTGAAATGCATTAACCTGGAGGTCTGTCCCGACATCCTCTTTTTAAACCTTACCTGGCGCTGGTCGCAGTCTGTCTTCTCTGGGGCACAACGTACCTGGCGATCCGCATGTCGCTGGAGACGTTTCCGCCGCTGGTCCTGCTCAGCACGCGGTACATGCTGTCCGGCTCCATCACGCTGCTGTTTGCGCTCGCCAAGGGCTCCCGTCTGCCGCGCGGGCGTGAACTGGCGGCGGCATGTTTTAGCGGTCTGCTGGTGTTAGGTCTCGGCAACGGCGGGCTGGTGTTCGCGGAGGTCATCATTCCCAGCGGCATCGCGGGCCTGATCGTCACCATGTCGCCCTTCTGGATGGTGGGCGCCGAGGCGCTTCTTCCCGGCGGAGAACGCCTGCACGCCCCCACCATCGCCGGCATGGCCGTTGGTCTCGCCGGAGCCGCTCTGCTGGTGAGTCCGGACGTGGGCACGCACGCCCTCGACCGCAATCTGCTGACGGGATTCCTGATTCTCCAAATCGGGATGGCAGGCTGGTCGTTCGGCTCCATTTTCCAGCGCCGGCAGACCGGTAAGGCGCACCCCATAGTTTCCGGCGGCGTGCAGCAACTGGCCGCCGGCCTCACGGTAGCGCCGTTCGCTTTCCTGATTCCGCACGCGCCCATCCACTGGAGCACGCGTGGCGTCTCCGCCCTGCTCTACCTGGTCTGCTTCGGATCACTGGCCGGCTACAGCGCATACGTGTACGCCCTGGATAAGCTGCCGGTAGCCATCGTTTCGATTTATCCGTACGTGAATGCCATCGTGGCGGTGTTTTTGGGATGGCTGTTCTATCGCGAGCATTTCGGCATGCGAGAAGCCATTTCCATGCTGATTATTTTCGCCGCCGTGTGGGCCGTGAAGCGCTATTCACAGCACCCTAGGAAGTCCGGTCGCGCCCGAGCATAGCCCCCAACGCACCGCCCGCCATGCTCAGACAAATAATGAACACGAACAGCATCAGGAAGAACACCACCACGGCGGTAGCCACGCCTTCGCCGGTCTGCAGCATTTGATTCATCTGGGTGAGCATGGCGGGGTCCTGCCAGGGGGAGTTCTTGATCTGCTCCTGGAAGGTGGAAAGCAGGCGCCCGGACATGGCGGCGGGCAGAGCCAGCGCCGTCAACACCACCGTCCAGATGCCGAACATCATGATCCCGGTGATCCAGCCCATGCGCGCGCCGCCGCTGACGTTCAGCAGCGACCCGGTTTTGCGCCGGTAAAAGAACGCGGCGAAAAATCCCGCCGCCAGCCAGCTTAGGATCGGCAGCACCGTGAACCCGAGTAATGCCGCGCACACCGCCACCGGCATGGCGATCCGCACCGCCACCGGATTGTGGAAATTCAGCGGCAGGGGCGCGGGCTTCGCAACCGCCGGCGGGGGAACCACGTACACCGGAGCAGGAGCCTGCTCCAGAACCGTAACCAGTTCCCGCTGGGCCTTTCCGCATTTGTGACAAAACAGAGATTCCGGCGCCAACTGGGCGCCGCAACTACAAAATTCCGGCATGGTTCGACAATTTCAGTTTAGCGGAAACGCACCTTCACGTCGGGCTTGTTCTCCAGATGCGTGGTATCGATGAAACGCACGCGCGGCGTAGTGGACGTCATCACCACCGCCTGGGTGAGCACTCCGTCGCCGGAAAAACGCACGCCGCGAAGCAGGTTGCCATCTGTAACGCCGCAGGCGGCGAACACCAGGTTGCGGCCGGGCGCCAGTTCCGGAGTCGCGTAAATGCGCTTCGGATCGGTGATTCCCATCGCTTGCATCCGTTCCTTTTGCGCGTCGTCTTTTACGATCAGGCGGCCCAGAATCTCGCCATTCAGGCAGCGCAGCGCCGCGGCGGCCAGCACACCCTCCGGGGCGCCGCCAGAGCCCATGACGGCGTGCACACCAGTGCCCGCCACGGCGGCGGCGATCCCCGCGGAAAGGTCGCCATCGGAGATCAGGCGGATGCGCGCGCCCGCTTCGCGAATATCGGCGATGAGTTGCTGGTGCCGCGGACGGTCGAGCACCACCACCACCAGGTCGTCCACGCCCCTTTGCAGGCGCCGCGCAACGGCCTTGAGGTTGTGTTTCACGGGCGCATCCAGGTCCACCGCGCCCTTGGCCGCCGGCCCGACCATAATCTTTTCCATGTAGCAATCCGGAGCGTGCAGGAGGCCGCCCTTCTCCGAAGCGGCCAGCACCGTGATGGCGCCCGCGCCGCCCGTGGCGCACAAATTCGTGCCCTCCAGGGGATCTACGGCAATGTCCACCGCAATGGCGTTCCCGTCTTTGCGCGCCCCCACTTTTTCACCGATAAACAGCATGGGAGCCTCATCGCGCTCCCCTTCTCCGATCACGATGGTGCCGTCGATCGCCACCGTATCCAGGCAGCGCCGCATGGATTCCACGGCCGCGCGGTCGGCCGAATCCGCGTCTCCCATTCCCATGGTGCGCGCCGATGCGATGGCGGCGTCTTCCACTACACGCAACATTTCCAGAGAGAGGTCGAACATGTGTTGTCAGGGTACCAGTAGTTTGAACGGTTTCCGAAGCCCTTGCCGCCTTTCGCCCGCTGTGAAGGCGCGCGGCACGGCCTCCGCCGCGTCCGACGTGGATTTGATCGCGGAGTTCGATCCGGCAAGGCGTTTGTCTTTGCTCGATATGGTTGGCCTGGAGCTTCATCTGTCAGATCCGCTCGGCACTCGCGTCGACCTCTCTCCCGTCCACACGCTCAAGGCGCCCGTCCGCGAGCGCGCCGTTAGCGAGGCGGTTCTTGCCTTTTAAAGACCCCTTTGAGGACTTCCGTCAAGGACGCTGACACTGCTTGCCGAAATTCGCGCATCTGTGTTGGGCCGGATCCGCTTGCTGACGCGCGCGGCTCTGATCGGAGCCACGACCGTAAGGGAGTGCTGGACTCTCCCCATTCCAGAGACAGGTCGAACATGTGGTAGCTTTCTCCTCATGGACAATCTCACAGTTCTCGTTCTGGCAGACCCCGCCGAGCCGCAGCTTGCCATGCTCGAGGAACTGCCGCCCGAAACCACACTTGCCGTTGGAAACACCCTCGAAGCGTTTGCCCGCGCGGCGCCGGACGCTACCGTCATCTTCAACTGGTCCGGCTCCCGCGCGCTCTTGCAGGAAGTGTTCCGGATGTGTCCAAAGGTACGCTGGGTGCACTCCCGCTCCGCCGGACTCGACTCCGTCCTCTTTCCGGAACTAGTCGCCCATCCGGTGCCGCTGACCAATGGCAGCGGCGTCTTCAGCCCTTCCCTGGGCGAATTCGTCCTGGGCGCCATCCTGTATTTCGCCAAGGATTTCCGCCGCATGATCCGCCACCAGGAGGCGGGCGAATGGGAGCCGTTCGATATCGCCCTCATCTCCGGCCAGACCGCAGGCATCGTGGGGTATGGCGATATCGGCCGCGCCTGCGCCACGCGCATGAAGGCCATGGGAATGCGCGTGCTCGCGGTGAAGCGCTCGGGCCCGCCGCTGTATCACGTGGATCCCCTGGTGGAGCGGATTTACGGGCCGGACCACCTTCTCGAAATGATCCAGCGCTGCGACTACCTGGTGGTGGCCGCCCCGCTCACCGAGCAGACGCGCGGCATGCTCGGGGCCGCCGAGTTCGCCGCCATGAAGCCCAGTGCCGTGGTGATCAACGTCGGCCGCGGCCCCGTCATCGATGAAGCCGCCATGGTGCAGGCGCTCTCGCAAGGGCTCATCAAAGGCGCCGCGCTGGATGTGTTCGACCACGAGCCGCTGCCGCCCGGCCATCCCTTCTACAAACTGGAAAATGTGCTGCTCTCGGCCCACTGCGCCGACCACACACCCGATTGGATGGACCTGGCCATGCGCTTCTTCCTCGATCAGTTCGCACGGTACCGCAAGGGCGAACCGCTGCTCAACGTGGTGAACAAGGAAGCCGGCTACTGAGGCTTATCTCTTCTCTCCTTTACTTGGTGAGGCCCTGCACGTAAATCGCGCGGTAACCACCCACGGTAGCTTCCGTGCCGCTCACCGAGACGATGTGAGCCATGTGCTCCGACGCCGAAGCTTTCGCGTCCACGCCGCCATCGCGCCGCGGATCGTGCTCTTCCGGCATCAGCATGTACAACGTGCCGGTGCGCGTCAACAGCCCGATCGGCTGCCCGTTCATCACGCACTTCTGCCCGCACGAGCGGTGTTTTTCCCCGTGCTTGCCCAGTTGGATGTAGCACGAGAAATCCACGATTTCGCCCACCACGGTGACGGGTCTGCCGGGCTCCGGCTTCTTGTCCACGCCGGCGGCTACCGTCGTGGCACTCCAGGGCGACCCCGCCGCGGGCTTGGTGCCAATAGAAGCCATCGGTTTATCCCAGGTGCCGCTCTCCACGGTCATTTCGGGGTGCAGGATGCCGGAAGCGGGAGCTTTTTTCTCTTGCGCGGTCAGGACGAACGCTGCAACCAGTGCCACAAGACAGATCGAGATTCTGCGTTTCACTATACCCTCCATCCTCAGCTAGAAAGGGTACCACGGGAGACGCCGGCGAAGAGTGGGAAAAGGCCCCGATTCGACGCATAATAGGCAGATGGCCGACGCGCTGCGCTTTGCCTGCCAGCCCGGATGTATCAAGTGCTGCGAGCAGAAAGGGTTTGTGTATCTCACCGAACCAGACCTGGTGCGCGCTGCCGAATTTCTGGGGATGACGCCGGCCCAGTTCGAGCGCAAATACGTATACCGCACCCGGAACAAGCTCCGCCTGCGCGTGCCGCGCGATTCGCAATGTAATTTTTTGCGCAGTGACGGCTGCTCCATCCATCCCGCCAAGCCCACGCAGTGCCGCATCTTCCCCTTCTGGCCCGAACTGGTGGAGAGCAAGCGCGAATGGAAGAAGACGGCGCGATACTGCCCGGGCATCGGTCAGGGCCCGTTGATCCAGATTGAATCCGCGCGCGAGCAGGCGCGGGAAATGCGGGAGTGTCATCCGGGTATGTATCGATGAAGCGTTGGGCCGTCGTCCTGCTCCCCGGGCTGTTGCTCTATTTTCTACCCCTGGCCGGATTCACCGCGCAGCAGCGTCACCTGCTGGGCATTTTCGTGGCCACCATCATCGCGCTGGTGGCGCAGCCGGTCCGCATGGGTGTTTCGGTAGTGATCGCGGTGACGCTGCTGGAACTCACGCAAACACTTTCTCCGGCCAAGGCGCTCTCCGGCTTCAGCAACGTCACGGTCTGGCTGGTGTTTACGGCGTTCCTGTTTTCCCGCGCCTTCACGCAGACCGGATTCGGCACCCGCGTGGGCTATCTGTTCATCCTGCGGTTTGCCCGGTCGCCGCTGAGCCTGGGCTACTCCCTGGCGGCCGCCGATCTCACGCTGGCCCCCTTCATCCCCTCGGACACGGCGCGCGGCGGCGGCGTAATCTACCCCATCGTGCGCAGCGTGGCCACCGATTTCGGCTCGGAACCCGGACCCACGGCGCGCCGAATGGGCGCTTTCCTCACGCTGGTGGCGTTTCACGCTACTTACACTGCATCCGGCATGTTTCTGACCGGAATGGCCGCCAATCCGCTGATCGCCGAGTTTGCACGCAAGATCGGACACGTGGATCTCACGTGGGGCGCCTGGTTCACCGGCGCCATCGTGCCAGGGATGATCTCGCTGATCGTGGTGCCCTGGCTCATCTGGCGCCTGGCCCGCCCCGAAATCCGCGATACCGAACCGGCCCGCCAGTTGGCGCGGAAAGAACTGGCACGCATGGGCCCGCTGCAGCGCAACGAAAAGTGGCTGGTGGGCATCATGGTCTGCGTGATGGCGGGCTGGATCACTTCTCCATGGCACGGTATTTCCAACACCTTCGTAGCCCTGGCGGGCCTTTCGGCGATCCTGCTCTCGAAGGTCCTCACATGGGAAGATCTGCTGGATGAGCGCAAGGCCTGGGACGCCCTCATCTGGTTCGCCGTGCTGGTGATGATGGCCGATCAACTAAACGAAATCGGCGTCGTAAAAATTCTGTCGGCGAAACTGTTCGGCCTCATGGGTGGATGGCCCTGGCCCCTGCTGCTGGTGGTGCTGGTGGCCAGCTACTGCTACGTCCACTACGCCTTCGCCAGCATGACCGCGCAGGTCACGGCGCTTTACCCGGGATTCCTGGGCGCGGCGCTCGCCGGCGGAGTGCCTCCCATGGCGGCGGCCCTGCCGCTGGCTTACTTCTCCAGCCTCAATGCGGCGATGACGCACTACGGTACGGGCTCGGCGCCGGTCTATTTCGGCGCGGGCTATGTGCGGCAGGGGGAGTGGTGGCGCATCGGCTTTCTGATTTCCGTGGTGAACCTGGTGATTTGGATGGGCATCGGCATGTGGTGGTGGAAATTGTTGGGAATCGCGAGATAAGCTAGTCACCATGAGGGGCAGGCTGTCCAAGGGCCTTACGATTTTCGGGCTGTTCACCGCCATCGGCCTGCTGCTGTTCGCTTATCGATACCTGGATTTCCGGGCGCGGGCGAATCCCACCCCGTTTATGGTGCCGCTGGCGGAAGAGCTGACCGGCGTCTGGACCGCGGCCCTGCTCTACCCGCTTCTGGTGCGCTTTGCGCGGCGCTTCCCCATCAGCCGCGGCCGGTATTTTCCGCTTCACCTGCTGGTGATGATGGCCTACTCCGTGGTCCACACGCTCATGATGTGGGGATCGCGCACCGTGCTCTTCCCCATCCTTCGCCTGGGCCGTTACGATTACGGCATCATGGCCATGCGTTTCCCCATGGAATTCTCCAATGACGTGATCTGCTACTGGGTGATGGTCACCATCCTGTACCTGTTCGACCGCCAGGTGCGCGCCGCGCAGCTTGAAGGCAAGCTCGCCGAGGCCCGCCTGCAGAACCTGCGCCTTCAGCTTCAGCCCCACTTCCTGTTCAACGCCCTGAATACCATCTCCTCGGTGATGTACGAAGATCCGCGCAAGGCCGACGCCATGATCTCGCGCCTCAGCGACCTGCTGCGGCATACCTTGCAGGAATCCACCGCGCAGGAGGTCCGGCTCGACCGAGAAATCCAGACGCTGGACCTGTACCTGGAGATTATGCGCCGCCGTTTTGAAGAAAAACTCCGCGTGGATGTCCGGGTGTCGCCCGAGGTGGAGCAGGCCCTGGTGCCGCAACTCCTGCTGCAACCGCTGGTGGAGAATTCCATTCGCCACGGCATCGATCCACTCACCAACGCGGTTTCCGTGACTGTGACCGCCGAGCGCGACGGCGACGCCATCCGTTTGCAGGTGCGCGATTCGGGCCGCGGCATCGCCGCCGGCTACACGAAAGGTACCGGCCTTTCCAATACCGCCGAGCGGCTGCGCCAGCTTTACGGAGCGCGCCACAAGCTGGAACTCCAGAACTGCGAAGGCGGCGGCCTGCTGGTCACCGTGGCAGTTCCGTTCCACACATGATCCGCGTGCTGATTGCCGATGACGAGCCGCCCGCCCGTCGCAAGGTGCGGCGCTTTCTGGAACGCGATGCGGATGTCGGCGCGGTCGCGGAGGCAGGGTCCGGGCAGGAGACCCTGGATGCGCTTCGTAACTTCCGGCCCGACCTGCTCCTGCTGGATGTGCAGATGCCGGACATGGATGGGTTCGCCGTGCTGGAGCGCGTCCCGCCGCCGCGCGATTTTCACGTGGTCTTTCTTACGGCGCACGATCACCACGCCCTGCGGGCCTTCGAGGCGGAGGCTCTGGACTACCTGCTGAAGCCGGTCGATCCGGAACGTTTCGAGCGTGTCCTGGAGCGCGCCAAACAGCAAATTGCCCTGCGAAGCGGCAGCGCCGCACCGGCGAAAATCGCCCGGCGCCTGCTGGTGGAAAAGGGCGGCAAGGAATTCTTTCTGCCGGTGGAGCAGCTCGACTGGGTGGAGGCTGATCGCAATTATCTAAGCCTGCATGCCGGCCCGGAAACCTTCCTCCTGCGCAGCACGCTGGAAAGCCTGGCCCGCCAGCTCGACCCCGATCAGTTCGCGCGCATCAGCCGCTCCGAGCTGGTAAACCTGGACCGCATCCGCGAAATGCAACCCTGGTTTCACGGCGAACGCCGCATCATCCTCAAGGATGGTAAAGAGCTCACGTGGACCCGGAAGTACCGGGCGTGAGCTTCAGGGCATCACCGAAAGCTCGATGTGCGACGGCAACCTGGGCGAACAGTACACCCGCTGCGTGGCGGGCGTGAAATCCGCGGGCTTTGCCGTGTAGATGCTGGGCACGAACTTCTGCGGGTTGCGATCGATCAGCGGGAACCACGTGGATTGCACCTGCACCATTATGCGGTGTTCCTTCAGAAACACGTGATCGTGATCGCGCAGAGGAATGTGGAACTGCGTGGGCTTGCCGGCCGCGAGCGGAGCGGGATGCTCATAGCTTTGGTTGTAGCGGCCGCGCCGCACTTCCATGGCGATGGGCAGTTCGTAACCGTTCAGCGATTTGGCGTATTGTCCCGGCGCCGGTCCCGCGTCCGGCTTCCAGGCATTTTCCACGGCATCGTCGGGGAACACGTCGATCAGCTTCACGACGAAATCGCTGTCGGTACCCGAAGTGGAAGCGAACAACTCCGCGGCAAGTGGTCCTGTCACGGTGAGATCCTTTTCCAGGGGTGCGCTCACGAAGCTGAGCACGTCGGGCCGGTGATCCGCAAAGCGCTGGTCGGCCACTTCCCACGTGCGCCAGTCGCCGCCGGGATAAGTCGGTGAGATGGGCCGCTGGCGGTAGGGCACGGGATTGGCCGGATCGGAAACATACTGCGCGAACTCCGCGCCATTGGTGGACGGCGCATCGAACGAAAGCGTGCCATCGGAGTGCAGATACAGATTGCGGACCTTGGCCGGCTTCGGCGGCCACGCATCGTACTGCCGCCAGGTGTTCGAGCCGGATTGGAACGTGCTCACCTTCCAAGGAAGCTTCTCGCCCTTGCCATGCAGGTAATAGCGGAAAAAGGGTGCTTCGATGTCCTCGCGGAATTCGCGCGCGGTCTCGTGCCCTCCGAAAGTCACCTGCCCGATGGAATCGGCCTTGGCCGTCTGCCATTCGCCGTGATACCAGGGCCCGGCCACCATGAAGTTGTTTCCCTGCGGATCGCTCTGCGCCGCGTGGTAGAAGATTTGCCAGGGGCCCCATGGGTCTTCCTGATCCCAGAATCCCGCCACGTTCAGGTTCGGCACCGGACTGTTGTGTAGTTGATTGACCCATGCCTCGCGCTTCCAGAAGGCGTCGTAATCCGGATGCTCCACGGTGTCGTTCCAGAACTGCAGGGAGTTGTGCGCCACGCGAGCGTTGATGTTCGAGACCGGCCCCAGCTTCAGGTACCACTCATAGGTGTCGTAGATATCGAAGGCGAAGTGCGTGTTTTCGTTCTTGTCCGCCTGCTCCATCATCGAATATTCGAAGTCGTAGCTCAGCCGCAGCGCTCCGTAGCGGTGCATGTCGTCGTTCATCCACTGGTCCACGGGCGATGCCTGCTCGGAGACGGCTTTGAGCGCCGGGTGCGGATGCAGCAGCGTGAGTCCGGCGGTGAGCCCGTCGTAAGAGACCCCGTAGATGCCCACGCGGCCGTTATTCTCCGGCACATTTTTCACCAGCCAGTCGATTGTGTCGTAAGCGTCGGTGGTCTCGTTGGTGTCTTTCGGGTCGGCCAGGTTGACCTGCGAGCTGAGCTTGAAGACGCCTTCGGATTTGAACCGGCCGCGCAGGTTCTGCTGCACCAGGATATAGCCATCGGCCATCAGTTCCTTGAGCGCGGCACCAATGGAGGTGGGCGCCGCGGCGGGCACGCCGTACGGGGTGCGTTTCAGCAGGATCGGCAGCGGCCCGTTCTGGTTCACCGGGGTCAGAATGGTGGTCTGCAGATGGATGCCGTCACGCATGGGAATCATGACTTCCTGGTAGTGGAAGAGCGGCTTTTCCTCCGCGGTTTGCGAACTCGCGCCGGCGCACGCCACCGCGAGAACGAGAGCCCATTTGTACATCGCAGAATTATAGACTAAACGACTACCGGCTGAAAGCCTGTAGGTTGAGGTTGCGAGTGTGTTGGTGGGGCGGACCCCTGGTCCGCGGCCGACGCCCTCGTCGGCCTCCCCGTTTTCTGGAGGCACCCGCGCAGACGAGGGCGTCCGGCCCACACAAAGGTGAAACCTGCTGGAAGCTATTCGCCTGGAAACTAAAAACACAGGGACAACCAGACGGTCGGGCTGGTGCTGCACGCGGTCGACACCACCGGGGCTGGCCAACAGGCCAAAGGACGCACGTGGATGCGGGCGCAGCCGATTTTGCAAAAAGCGAACTCGCCCGGGCCGGCGCTGAACACCACGAGTAACGTCATTGCGGCAACTCTCCGAAATCGTAATATTTCTGTACCACGCCGCCATCCTTGACCACGACCAGGCGCATGCCCGATTTTCCACCTTCCAGCGGCATTCCCACCGGGCCGGTGGTAAACATATCGAGGTCGCCGTCCTTGCCCTCGGAATTATGGTGCAGGTGGCCGGCGAATACCTGCTTCACGCCGTACTGCTGCAGGATCGCCAGGTAGCGGGCGCGCGTTTCCTTAGGAATGTTGAAGTATTGATCCGCCTCGCCGGGCTCTTTGAGGAAGAACGGAATGTGTTGGAAGACGATCACCTGTTTCACGCCCGAGCGCTGCGCCGCGGCGAGTTGGGTTTTCAGCCACGCTTCCATTTTGCCGGCCTCGCCGGGCACCTTGTCTGCGCCCTTTTCGAGGTTGGAATTCAGTACGATGCCTTCCATCTCGCCGCAGCGGAAGGTGTAGTAGTCCGGGCCAAACCCTTCGCGGTAGCGCGCCAGGCTTTCGGCGGTGGGCTCATTGCCCACATCGTGATTGCCCGGGACGCTGTAGAGTTTGATGCCGGGGAGCAGTTTGGCAGCGATCCGATGGTACTCCGCGGCCTGCGCGGCGTTACCGCTTTCATTGACCAGGTCGCCGGTGATTATGACGAAGGCAGGCTTCAGGCGATTGGCGGTGGCGATGGCGAATTCGAAATTGGCGGTCTCGTGATCGAAGCTCTTGTTGGCGGTGAACATTCCGAACTGCGGGTCCGACATTTGAATGAACGTCGGCGGAACGGCTACGGGTGGCGGAGTGGCGGTCTGCGCCGCCAGGGAGGCCGTCAACGCGACGAGGGTGACGAGCAGTTTCTTCATGGCTTCAATTCGTATCCTTCGGCGAGAGGGCCCGCGCCGGCCAGGTATTTGCGCGTGCGCACGAGTTCGGCGATCTGCCGCACGTGGCCAAGATCGTGCATAGCCCATTCATGCAGCATGTTGGCGAGCGTAATATCGCCCGCGCTTTTGTGTAGTGCTATGCGGTCGCCGGCGCTCTCCGGCAAGGTGCGCAGGAACTCGACATTGGTTTCGCGCTGCTCTTCGAAATGATCGAAGGAGTCCTCGGGGTCGGCATCGCGGTAGAGATGTAGGTACATCTGCGCGTCGTCGGGCTCCAGTTCCGGCCGCTCCTCGGTGAGGAAGCGATCCAGCCGCAGGCGATAACAGTGCCCTTCGCTATGGGACAGGTGGGCCAGCACCTCGGCAATGGAAAAGCGGTCCGGGGCGGGCTTCCAGCAGGCATCATCGCGATCGAGTTCGCACATGAGGCCGCGCAAGAGGTCGGGCGTGGCCTCAAGCATGTCCAGGCAGGGGAGTTGGTTTTCCGTCATGCAAGCATCCTCTTGTCAGTTTAGCTTTAGCGCTGTTCAGTCAGGCGGGCCGACGAGGCGTATGTCCTTAGATTGGAGAAGGCCGAAGGTGACCCTTTGCCCGGGCGGGCGCGTAACTCGCGAACGATCCCCGGGATCGGTCGAAGCGTTGGTTTCCCGAAGCGTCGTGTTTCGTCCGGAATCCGTTGCTCGGTTGCCGGCCCCTGTTCCCGGCGTACCGTGCGAGCCGGGCGAGCAGGCCGTCGGGGACGAAGACGCCGCAGTTGAGAACCTGGCGTAGGATGAAGACTTACCGGCATCGAGTACGTGGACCGGTTGGCTCTCTTGTAAACAGGGGCATACTTCCCAACTGTGTGACCGGCGACTGCGAAATCAGCCCGGGCCCAATTGGGAGGAAGGCGGACGGCATGAATATCACAGTGACCGGCCTGACTGTGTCAAATGCCGCAACGATCTTCCGGAGTGGATTTGTCGATGATCGTGACGAAGGCGTTCTCGTCATCGCCGCCAGTCACTCCCGAGAGCATTCATCCCGTCTCCAGCGCCGAACTCTGCGAACGCTACAAGTGCCGCCACCCGGACGATAGCTGCAACCTGATCGGCTGGACCGATACCGGAGTGCCATGGCGCGCGGGCGCGCCGCCGGATCACACCATCCCGTCGCAGGAAGAAGAGCCGACATGTAACGGCAGGCAGATGGAGCACGCCACGCCGGAGCGCCCCGTCATCTACTACGACAACACCACGGACGATGCCGCGGCCGTGATCCATGATGGCATGCAAGCTCACTCCCATCTTCTTACCAAAGCCTTCTGAACTACGTGAACGAAGGGACTACGGAGTACTTCACCCGACATGTCCAGGCAGATGGGAACATCGCTCCCTACGGAGGTTACAACGAAGAGGTGGCGGACATAGAAAAGCTGATCGGTATTGTCGGCGAAGAACCGTTGGCTCGAGCTTACTTCGGCGGCCACATCGATGAATTGCAATCCGCGGTAAATGCCGTCCTGGGTCCGTGCGCCTTGCGTGAGTGGTCGGCTGATCTGCAGATGAATAGCCCTCGGAGGGCCGATGAAGCCATACAAGGGAGGAGCGTGAACTACTGCGGCAACACCGGCATCTCAACCTCCCCGGCTGCGGAGCACGAGCCGGAAATGGCCCACGCGGCCGAGGCGTCGCACGCACCCGAACCGCCGCACGTCTGACCGCTTCAGTTCTCGGCTGTCATCAATCAGCCGCCAGCAAAGTCAGCCGAACTGAACCAGGATCGGATCGTGCTCTTCCGGCGGACAGCTTTGACTCCGCTGTTGAAAAGGCCGCGAAGGAAGCCCAGCAGTATTGTCGTAAGGCACGTTTCACGAACATCTATAGGCAGCCCGTCCGAATGAAGTTCCTTCGTATGGTGGAGCACGCATGAGAGCGTCCCGCGCCGTCCCCGCCGCAAGGCATGACACCAACGACATTCCTATGGCATTTCGCTAACGGCAACAAGACGGAGTTACAGGAAATTAACACTTCGATTCGGCCTTAGTAACGCGCGGCCCAAGCCAGCCCGTCCGGCCCGCGCCCGGTCTTGACCTCGCCTGTCACCTTCATGGTTTTCAGTCTGGTAGGGTTTCGTCAGAGAACCACGCGGCTGGAGGTTTAGGATCTCGGCCACGCCCGGTTTGCAAAAGATGTGATGATCGCCTCTGATACGCTCAGCGAATCCAAGCGCGCCCAGTAGTGACCGCAGGTCTTCAAATCGGATGTTCGCATCCGCCGTCCCTTGTAGAACCTGCATGAGAACTCGCCTGCGCACACAGCCATTATCGCTGCTGCAAGCTCAACGGGACCAATGTTTGCGGCCGCGTCGTCAAAACTCAACGGTCGTAAAAACGGCGATTCCGTAGAAGTGGACCGCCGGATTCCGGTCCGGCGGTCGATGGAATGAAACCCCACATATCAGGAGCAACCGTCCGGAACACCAGCCCCGAGTTTAGCGCGGAAGGCCGAAAGTGCTGTTCGAAGGAACTAGCTATCCACTCTTCGCCCTACTTTGACGTTGCGGCGGACGGCAAGCGCTTCCTGATGATCAAACGGCCTCCCGACACGCAAGGCACCCCGCCGATCATGTGACCGTGGTCTTGACTGGTTTGAAGAATTGGGCCCCGCCGCATGCCGGCAAAGAAATAGACTCGCTTACGAGACTGCCTACGGAAGTGCGCGCCGCTGGGCAAGTAACCGAATCGCTGGTTTCGGATGTCAAGGAAGTGTTGAGGGCGGTCCGCACCGCCGGAACCGACAATTGGGGCTTGCCCAAAATTGCGCGTTGGGAGCCCTCCCTGTTTCTTGGAGAATCCGGCCCGTGGGGCTCGACAAGGCCTCCCTTCTATTGTGACCGGAGAGTTGCCCTCGCGCGTGTCCGCCTGTCGGCGAAGGAGTGGATGTCCTTCTCACCCGAACGCAGAAACTCCAAAAAGTCCGCACCAATGTACTTACAGGTCTCACAGATGCTCAAAAGAACCAAATACTGACGGAGGCCTTTTTCGGTAGTAACTCCTCCAATGATGTGCCGGAGCGCGGCGAATGGCTTGACGGCATGTTCTGCGTTGTTGTTGTTCCACGGGACGCCATCATATTCGAGAAAGGTGAACAACTTGTCGCGGTTCTTCTCCAAGCGCACCTTGATTTTCACCGCTCTCTCACTCTGCAGGTTGCTTTCGGAGATTCGCCGATAGAATTGCCTTACCGCGGGAAGATGCTTCTTCAAGAAGTGGCTTTTCAGGCCGTATCGATCAATAGTTTCGACCATGGGCTTGAGCAAGACCGTAAAGTCCCGGGCGAGCTGTTTCATTTCTTCGTCGAAAGGGTGCTTCAATACATCGTCGTTTAAGTCCCGTATCAAGTGGATCAAGCATTTTTGCTGAGGGCACTGAATTGCATCATAGGCGGCGTAAAAGTCAGACACCAAAACACCCTTGAAGTCTTTAAGCATCGTCTGCAATAGGTCCCCCTCTCGCGTGTCGCTATAGACATAGGCAACATCCTCCATATTGGCGAAGACCCACACGAATCCATCTTTGTGCTTGAGGTTAACCTTCGTTTCATCGACGTGAAGCAGCGGCCCGCTGCACAGCCTGTTAACCAGAGCGTTGAAGGTCGCCTCATATTTCTCCGCTGCCTCAGCTTTGAAGTGACCGATGGCAGTGGAGGGCAGATGGAAGCCAAGGAGCCGATTTAGCTTGCTGACAATGTTCACCTGCGGCAATCGCAGCTCGATGTTGAGGTAGAGAGAATAGGCCTTGATTCCAGAACCATACTTGCCTTTCCCCCAGCATGTCTCTTCGGGTTGGAAAACTGCTCCGCAGCCTTGACATTGATATCGATGGAACCGATAACGGGTGACCCACCTTTTAATCCCGTACCGCATGAATTTGAGATCGATAAGGGTCTTGCTGTACTCCGCATGCTTGAAGAAGTTAGCTGAGGCGCACTTCGGACACGAACGCGGCGGAGGACACCCTATGGTTATGTTTGGAGCTATGACTCGCGGCCCGCTGCCGCCCAGATTCGAAGCTCGTTTTGGCTTCACATCTGACTTCACATATATCCGCTCGCGCTGGTAGTCCCAATAGGCCGCTTTGTTGATTACATCGAGTTCAGGAAAGGCAAAAGTGTTGCGCTTGAAGCCGAACGGGTGTTCTCGCTTTAGTGTTGATGTGTCCACGACGTCATCGCGTGTTGGGGTTTCCGCATGTGGGCGCTCTTGCGCCAATTCGCTAATTTTACTTGCCACGACTTCGAGAGCCTTGCAGTCCTCGAGGTTGTAGGTCACGAGCAGTGATTTCTGGAAGGGGTCTCTCGACGCTGCCCAGTCATGGCGCCACCTTATGGCTCGCGTGCCTGTTGCATCTGAGTCTGACCAGCGAAACCCCAGATTCCCGGCGATCTCCTTCAGCCCATTCGAAAACGTGGGAAAGTAGACCTGTGCGTAGATTACAGACAGGAGGTTCACTGCAGCCCCGATCGCTTTTGCTGCCAGAGAGATCTCCGGCGGTTGTCCGTGGCGCTCACCCATCCGTTTCAGAAAAGCCGTTTCATAGCTGCCGTAGTGAATCAGAACCGGCTTCTCGATCGTTTCGAGGATGGCAAGAAATTCCCGCCAAATCCTTCCCTCGTCTGCGGCAGTGTCCGCCCACAGGCTACGGTGGACGGCGGAGTCGCCGCTGCCGATGCGCACGCCGATGAGATAGTAGAAGTCGCGATCGGGCAGGCCCTCGACATCCAGATAGACGGGTATGCCGTCAATCTTCAGTTCCGGCCTGCCGACGATGTGGATTTTTTTCTCCCGAACCGCCAGCGCTTTTAGCGAGTGATGATATTTCTCTCGCTTATCACGCATCCGTTTGGGCCGACGACGTGGCCGGAATGTGTAGGAAAGTTGCGTGACGGTGAAGATCCCCGTGCTGTGAAGTTTCTTCCGCTCCATTTCGCTCATGCCCGACAAAAGGCTGAGGTCGTCCGCTTCAATTGCCTTTCGCCGGCAGCGGGTCTGAAATTCGCATTCGCCGCAGTGTCGGTTAAGAATAAGCTCGGGTGGCGTAGGCCTGGAGAGCAGCGAGGCGATCCTCTCGACGCGCCTCCGTACCTCGCCAGCAAGGGCCGCAGTCTTTACCTTCCCCACGCTGTTGTCGTCGCCGTGAATGATCTTGCCAATGCTGACCTCCCGCCCCGTCACTTCAGAGAACACAAATGCATCAAAGGCCAGCAGCAATTTGTCATCATCGCTGAGTTTATTCGTGTAGATGTAGCGAATGGGGATGAACTGCGCTGACCTACCCCGGCTTTCGGAGGGCACGCGTTCAACGGCGTGGACTTCCGACTCAAGAACACCAGTTTTCATTTGTGCGCGCACAGACAAGTTGGCAGCCAGATGCCATTGGGCCGCCTTCAGATTCTCCAGTGGCGGCGAAACCGCCACTTCGTTCTTAGGTTCTGAGAGCAGGCGCTCTATTTCTGTCGCTTGGTATGATCGGTGTCTTGACTTCAACCACTCTGCGTAAGCGCCGCCGGCGGCTGGCTCGCCAGATGCTCGGAGCCAGCACTTCGTGGAGCATTTCAGAAACGCGTTGAACAAGTCAGAGGAAATCCTCATGGCAACTACGCCTTGCGTGTAATTCTACATCTGGAACCAGCCCGAGCTTCTCCTTCGTCGTGAACACGCCGTTCTGGACAAAAGACGCCGTTACCGAAAAACTGACGCTTTGATCGACCCGGATTGTTCGCACGTCTCGCGCCGCTCCTTGCAATTGCAACTCCGGCCGTCTCCAGACTACGGACGAATCGTATTGATGCCTTAGTGACGCGCGGCCCAAGCCAGCCCGTCCGGCCCGCGCCCGGTCTTGACCTCGCCGGTCACCTTCATGGTTTTCAGGTCGATCACTGCCACCGCATCGCGGGCGTTCAGGGTGGTGTAAGCGCGCAAGCCGTCGGGCTCCATTAAGAGCCCCTCCGAACTGGAGGGTAGCGGAATCTTCTTGTACTCCTTGCGGGTGGCCGCGTCGATCACCAGCAGTTCCTTGCCGCTCATATCCGAAACGAACACGTACTTGCCGTCCGGCGTGATCTTCAGCCGGTTGGCGGCCCCCGTGGAGGGAATCGTCTGAACCACCTTTTTGCGCAGCCACGTCGATAATCGAAATCGTGCCGTCCTGCGCGTTGGCCACCCAAAGCTCTTTGCCGTCGGGGGTCAGATCGAACCCCTCGGAGCCGTGTCCGACGGCGATATTGGTCACGTTCCAGTCAGGCGCGCCGGGGCCCCTGCCGGGCGGGACGGGACCGCCGCGGCCGTCGGGTCCGCCCTTGCGGGCAAAGCCGCCGGGACCGCCGCCGGGGCCGCGTCCGGGAGGCGGACCCTGCGCCGCCACCTGCTCGATGATGCTGATGGTGGCAGAACTGACGTTGGAGGTGAAGACCGTCTTCAGGTCCTTCGAAACGATCACCATGTGAGTACGGTTCTGGCCCGTGCCCATGATCCAGTCGATCTTCTGCGTGGCGGGATCGTAGCGGCCCACCACCTTGGCGCCTTCGGCGGTGAAGTACAGTTTGCCGCCGGCGAAGGTCAGCCCGTGAGGCGCCTTCAGCGCGCCCAGCTCGATGGGAGCCAGCGGCTTTTGGCCTACCAGGTCCACCACCGCGATGGTGCTGCCCGCGCCGCTGCCGCGCCCGCCGCCGTAATTGGAAATGTAGGCGGTCCGGCCGTCGTCCGATACGGCGACTTCGTGCGGATCGTTGCCCACCGGGACGCGGGCCACAATAGTCAGGCTGGCGGGATCCACAATGACCAGGGTGTTCTGCTCCTTCTCGAGCACCAGGACGGCGTTCGGAGGCGTGCTCGCGGCCTGCGCGCCCAGCGCCAGGCAAATCAAAAGCGGTACTTGCGATTTCATTCCGTGCTCTTCTTCGCCGTTTCCGGCATGCCCAGTTCCTTCAGCAGGGCGGGCGTCTTATAGAGGATCTGCAAAGCCGCCACGATTCCGGGAGTGGAAGCGTGCACGGCGCGGGCCGTTTCGTCGGAGTAAAGATAGGTGAGTTGGATGCTCTCCAGGTTGCCATCGAAGGTGATGCCGGCGATTTCGCCCTTGGTGTTCACCACGGGGCTGCCGGCGGCGCCCGCGGTGATATCGCAGGTGCTCACGAAGTTGAACGGCGTGACCATGTCCAGCTTCGGTTTGCCTTCCAGCCAGCGCGGCGGCAGAGCGTAGATTTCCTGGTTGTTGGCGGCCAGGTAATAGAGCCCGCCGAATGTGGTGGTGTACGCCACCGGCGCCTCGGTGCGGTCCTTGTACCCCTTCACCTCGCCGAAGGTGACGCGCGGCGTGCCGGTGCCATCGGGATAGTCCGCCGCGCCGAACACCTTGTAGCGGTACTGCGCGATTCGTTCCGCCGCGGAGGTTTCCAGGGCTTCGATGGTGTCGGCATGCTTCCTGATGAGCTTGCGCGAGGGCTCTTCCAGCAGGCGGGCCAGCCGGATCATGCCGTCGGTGGATTGCGCCACCGCGGCGGGGTCGGCCGCCAACCGCCGGCGCTCGGCCACGTCTTTCAATTTGGTGGAACGGACCAGTTCCGCGGCCGCGGCCTCGGGGGTCTTATTGCCGAGAATGGCTTTCAGGGGCGCTTCTTTATCGCCCAGGGCCTTCAACTCCTCCAGGTAGCGCGTGAGCAAAGCCGTCTCCACGCCATCGTCGATGGGAGCCGGCGCGTACAGCGAAGAGCTCCAGCGAGGGCAGTGCCGAATCGCGATACTCGGGCAGCCGCTGGTCGTTGGGCTTGCCGCGCTCGGCGCTCAGGCGCACCACCTGCCGGGCGATGCGGAACAGATCCGAGCCGAGCGCGGCGGGCCGTTCCAGCACCTGGTAGGGCCGCTCGAAGGGCGTCCATGTCTTATACGCCGCGGCGACTTCGTCCCACACCTTGCCGCCTTCGACGCCCAGCTTGGGATCGCGCTCCACGCTGGTGCGCAGCTTCTTTTCGAAATTCGCCTTGCGCGCCAGCGTCCAGGGATCGTTCAGGCCGATCAGCTTGCCCGCGGTGAGCTTGTACTCGTTGCCCAGCGCGGTGAGAGTCAGCTCCGCCGTCTTCTGGTTGGCGGCGCTCTTGGCGGAAAACTCGCGCAGGTCGCGGATGCGCCGTTGCAGGCGCGCGATGTGGAGTTGCAGCTCGGAGTCCTTGTAGAAGGTCAGTTGCGCCGTGGTGGCCAGGCGCGAAGTGCCTCCCGGACTGCCCACCGCGAACACCAGTTCGCCCTCTTTCACGCCGTCTTCGTTCCATTTGAAAAAGTGGGGCGTTTCGGCGGGCTTGCCGTTTTCGTAGGCGCGCAGGAAGGCCACATCCATGCCATACCGCTGAAACGTCAGATTGCTGGGATTGCCGCCGAAGAACGTGATGGCCCGCTCGGGCGCGAACACCAGGCGGATATCGTCGTACTTCCTGTACTGGTAAAGGTCGTAGCGCTCCCCGCTGAACAGCTTTACCACGGTGCAGACATTCCCGGTCTTTTCGGCACAGCTTTTTTCGATTCGCGCCATGGCGGCGTTGCGCTTCTGCAGGGCTTCCGCGGCGGCTTTGTCGTTCACCGCGGCTTTGGTGGATTTCGGCGCTTCCGGGGCGGCAGCCTTCACCTGTCCGGTCACATCCTCCATGGTGAGCAGGACGCGCGCTTCCAGATCGGGACACCGGATCTCTTCCGGCTGCGTGGCGGCGTAGAATCCGTCTTTCAGATAGTCGTGCTGCGCGCCGCCGATCTTGGCGATGCATCCGGAAACCACGCGGTGCGCCGTGGCGATCAGACCATGAGCCGACACGAACGCGCCGGAGCCGGAGCCGAGTTGCATACTGGCCAGGCGCAGATTCTCCAGAAACTGGCCGGTGACATCGAAGTCGTGCTTTTCCTTGACGGCATCTTTGGGAAATTGGTTGAACAGCCAGATGCCCTCGTCGCCTACGGCGGGAAGAGCCAGATGCACAGCAAAAGCAGGTTGCGGAGTTTCATGGGGAATCCGGAATCTACAGTTTACGGCGAATCCGGCGACGGTTCCAGCAACGCCGAGGAGCCCGAAAGTTCCATTATTTTCAATCGGCCGCGCGGAGGCCTTGACAACGCTAATGAATTAGTACTACAAAATGTAGCATGTCGCGCCAATGGATTCTCGCCGCCCTCTTTTGCGCCTGCCTGCTGCGTGCACAGGACACTCCTCCCGAGCCCGTTCCGCAGACTCCTCCGGAAGACGTCAAGTCGCTGCTCGATGCAGGCAACGCGACCTACCTGAAGGGCGATTACGAGAGCGCCCGCCAGGCTTATCTGAAAGCCTGGGACGCCGTCCAGCAGACAACGCCCGAAGACCCTCAGCGCTACGACGTGCTGAAGCGGCTCACCGCCGTGCGCGCCGCCGCCGGCGAGTTCAAAGACGCCAACGACTATCTGCAGATGGCCATCAACTGGCGCGAACAGACGCAGGGGCCGGAGGATCCCAAGATCGCCGACGACCTGCTGCAATCCGTGGGCTTGTTTCGAGGCATGAAGGATTACGGCCAGGCGATGGTGGTGCTGAACCGCGTCCTGAGCATGCACGTGCGCCAGGGCACATTCGATAGCATGGCGGTGGCCGACGATTATAGCCGCATGGCGCAGATTTACCTGGAGCAGACCAAGCCCGAGGATGCCATCAGCCCTTTGAACACTTCGCTCGCCATCCGCACACGCCTGGGCGGGCCGCTGGATCCATCCATGGTGTACGATCTGGACCGGCTGGGCGCCGTCCAGACCACGCTGCGGGCCTACGATAAAGCCGAGAACGCGTTCCGCCACGCCCTGGTGATTCGCGAGAGCCTCTTCGGCAAGATGAATGCCGACCTCATCGCCGATGTGGACGGCCTGGCGTATGCGCTGTTCGGCCAGAAGAAATTCGACGAAGCGGATGCGGCCTATCAGCGGCTGATCGCGCTGTGGGTGGCGTCGGTGGGCGAGGACCACCCTATGGTGGCGATCGCGCTGGACAAAGTGGCCGTCTTTTACATCGAGCAAAAGAAGTTCGACGAGGCCAAAGACACCGCCGACCGCGCCAACGCCATTCGCGCCAAGTTCCTGGCGGAGGGATTGAGCGAACAGGCCTCCGAGCAGTTCTCCGAAGGCAACAAACAGGCAACCGTGGCGCTTTATCAGCGAGCCGTCAGGGCGCTCGAACCGCCCAATGACATGTACGACAAACTGCACCAGGAGCTTGCGGACATGCTGAACACCGTCACGATGCTGAGTCCCAAGGCGCTCACCAGGAAAGCTCCCGCCACCACCGCCAAGAAGAAACAGTAAGAGCCCCGCCGACGGATGGCGCCGCCCGCCACCTGTTAGACTCTTACTTCGACTTCCCATGGCGGACATTCCTGAATCGGCAAGACTGTTCATGTCCGGGCTTATCGAGCGGGCCCGCAAGCTGAAAAAGCGGATCGCATTTCCCGAAGGCAGCGACCCGCGCGTGCTGGAGGCGGCGGCGCGCCTGGCGCGCGAAGGCGTCGTCAAGCCGGTGCTGGTTGGGCCTAAGCCCGCGAACGCTCCCGAGGGCGTGACCTTTGTCGATCCCGCCGGTTCGCCCGCTGCCGCGAAGTACGCGGCGCTGTATTACGAGCGGCGTCGCGCCAAGGGCATCACCCAGATGGAAGCCGCGGCCATTTCCAAAAAGCCGCTCTACTTTGCTTCCCTGATGGTGGGCGCGGGCGATGCCGAAGGGTCCGTGGGCGGCGCCGTGAACAGCACCGCCGATACCGTTCGCGCGGCCCTGCACTGCGTGGGTACCGCGCCGCGCACGCGCCTGGTCTCCAGCGTATTCATCATGGCCCTGCAGGACCGGTCGCTGGGTCACAACGGGCTGATCGCCTTCGCCGATTGCGCCGTGGTGGTGGATCCCTCGGCCAGCGAATTGGCCGATATCGCCATCGCCACCGCGGAAAGTACGCGGGTGCTGATGGGCGCGGAGCCGGCCGTAGCGCTGCTGACCTTCTCCACCAAGGGCAGCGGCAAAGGCGCGGAAGTCAACAAAGTGGTGGAGGCGTTGAAGATCGTGCAGGCGCGGGCGCCGGAGCTGAACGTGGATGGAGAGCTGCAATCCGATGCCGCGGTCTCCGCCGTCGTGGGCCGCTCCAAGGCGCCGGATTCCAAGGTCGCCGGGCGCGCCAATACGCTGGTATTTCCCACACTCAGCGCCGCCAATATTTCGTATAAACTGGTGGAGCGATTGGGCGGGGCGATGGCCATCGGCCCGTTTCTGCAAGGGCTGGCCAAGCCCGCTAACGATCTTTCGCGAGGCTGCTCGGCGGAAGATATTTTCAATGTAGCCGTGGTCACGGCTCTGCAGTCCGAAACACAGTAGCGATGCTGCCTTACCGGCTCATCTATTCCGAACAGTACGATCTCAACCTCGGCGGGCACGTCTTCCCTTCGAAGAAGTACAAGTGGCTGCACGACCGGTTGCGCTGGACGCGCTTCGCCGTGGAGGAGGATTTCCTGGCGCCCGCTCCGGCCACGGACGAAGACGTGCTCCTGGTACACGACGCGGAGTGGGTGAAGAAACTGCGTACCGGCACGCTGACCTATCAGGACGTCCTGCGGCTGGAGATTCCTTACTCGCGCCAGATGGTGGACGCGTTCTGGCTGGCCGCGGGCGGCACCATCCTGGCGGCGCGCCAGGCTCTGGAGACGCGCATCGGGTTCAACATCGGCGGAGGGTTTCATCACGCATACCCGGACCACGGCGAGGGTTTCTGCGCCATCAACGATATCGCCGTGGCCATTCGCGTGTTGCAGCGCGAAGGCGTCATCAAGCGCGCCATGGTAGTGGATTGCGACGTCCACCACGGCAACGGCACGGCGGCGATTTTCACTGGCGATTCGTCGGTCTTCACCCTGTCCATCCACCAGTTCAATAACTACCCCACCGAAAAGCCGCCCTCCAGCCTGGACATTCACCTGCCGGACGATGTCGGCGACGCGGAGTATCTGCAGCGCCTGGGCAACGGCTATCGCGCGGCGCTCACCATGTTCCATCCCGAACTGGTGATCTATGCGGCCGGCGCCGATCCTTACTACCAGGATCAACTAGGCGGCCTGTCGCTGACCTTCGACGGTTTGATGGAGCGCGACCGGCTGGTGCTCTGGACGGCGGCGCAGCAGAAGATTCCGGTGGCCATCGTGCTGGCCGGCGGCTACGCCGAAAGCGTGGAAGACACCATCACGATTCACGCCAATACGGCGGCGGTGGCGCGGGATGTGCTGACGAAGTAAGCGGGGAAGGCAGTCAATATCCACTGAATTTGTACTACAATCAACAGGCCACGCCGCCAGTCCGGCGGTGTTGAGTCGAAAGAAAGAGGCAAATTTCTATGGCGATAGGGATCTACTTCTCTCCTGCCGCAATGTCGGCGGCGAAATACGACGAGTGCATCAAGTTATTGAAAAAGGCCGGGGCGGGCAATCCGCCTGGACGTTCGTACCATGCGGCGTTTGGCCCGACAGACAAACTGATGGTGTTCGATGTCTGGACATCGCAGGCGGCGTTCGACAAGTTCGGGAAGACGCTGATGCCCATCCTGCAACAACTCGGGATCGATCCGGGACAGCCGACCGTGATGCCGGTGCACAAGGTGATCGTGCCGGCGCCGAAGGTCACGCCGCCCGCGAAGAAGGCGAAGGCCCCTGCCAGCAAGAAGAAGCGCTGACAACCATAGGGCCATCCCACCCAGGGGTTTCAGGGGTGCACCTCAACCCCTGGGTCTATTCGATCCGGTCCGGGCGCGCATTCCATGGGCACCCTCGCATGGCATGGTATTTGGTATGGCTACCACGAAGGTCACCATCACGCTGGAGAACCGTCAGCTTGAGGAAATTCGAGCACTTGTCGCAGGCGGAATGGCGGCGAGCGTTTCGGCCTTCGTGAAGCATGCGATTGGAGTGGCTCTCTTCGATGCGGCGGATGGAAGGAAATGCTGGAAGAAGCGCTGCAGGAATCGGGCGGCCCGCTAACGAAAAAGGAGCGCGCGTGGGCTGACGCGATTCTCTCTCCCCGCCAACAGAAGAAGGTTTCCAAAAAAGGGAAGGCGGCGTGAACGGCATCGCTTTCGACGCCGGCGGTCTGATCGCCCTGGACCGAAACGACCGCCGCGTGGTCGCACTCATCGCGCGCGCCACAGAGCGTGGCATGCGTATCACCATACCAGCTACGGCGCTGGCACAGGCCCTTCGGAACCCAGCCAGGCAGGCCCGCCTCTCCCGGCTGATTCGACAGCCCGGGACGGACCTTATTCCGCTGGACGGACCGGACGCGACGGCTGTAGGTCGATTGTTGGCACGAACCGGCACGGCCGACATCGTCGATGCCCACGTCGTCATTTGCGCACTGAGGGCTGGGCAGGCGGTGGTTACCAGCGACGCCGCCGATCTCAGGGGAATCGCTCCGGAGGTGCAGGTGGTGATCGTCTGACACCTCAAGGTTGGAATGGCCATTATTGATCGCAGAAGCACGGAATCGCCGGGACACGCAGCGTGCACATTGTGTCCCAACCCGGCGGATGCCGGGCCGCGAGAAGCGCGCACGCCCATGGCTATTCTGCTCAGTATCCGCGAGTACGTGCGCCTTGCCAGCCCCGAACCCGAGGTGCTCCGGGTGATCGGCGAAGAGTCGCAGCGCAAAGGCACTGACAATCTCACGTCGCGGCAGATTGAGCAGGCCATCAAGGCGGCGCGCGTTCAAAAGCCCAAGCCCAGATGATCCCTCTCCGGCTGGTGATCGACACAAATATTGTCATCTCGGCGCCTTCGAAATTCGGTGCGAAGCTCCAGCTCAGCACTTTCGCCATTCGTGCGTGTGCCGCATAAGCCGCCGCGGCGGCAAGTGTACCTCACTCCGCCGACAGCACCTGGAGAAATTGCGACAGCCACGCGGGATGCGCAGGCCACGCCGGCGCCGTAACTAGTTTCCGCAAGTGTGGGCCTGATCCATGGCCAGCGATTTGTAGGTTCCACCCGCCGCCGTTACTTCAGGAGATACCGCCGGATAACAACTGCACGACTTCCGCCTGCAGCACGCCCGCCGCGGCCAGAATCTGCGCACCGTGACAAATGGACGCAATCGGTTTATCGGCATTCGCAAAGTGGCGGACCGACTTCCAGCACGCGCGGATTCAGCCGCAAATACTCCGGCGCCCGGCCCCCGGAATCACGAGGGCATCGTAATCCTCCGGCCGGATCTCGTCGAGTGTCGCGTTCAACGCAAAGTTGTGGCCGCGTTTCTCGCTGTAAGTCTGGTCCCCTTCGAAATCATGGATCGCGGTGCGCACCGAATCGCCGGACCGCTTGCCGGGGCACACGGCATGCACGGTGTGTCCCACCATCTGAAGCGCCTGGAAGGGAACCATTACTTCGTAATCTTCCACGTAATCGCCAACCAGCATCAACAGTTTCTTCGAAGCCATCAATTCCATGTTACTTCCCGGGCTGCAGGAACGTTCCCTTTTCCAGGTCGGAGAATGCCTTGCGCAGCTCTTCCTGCGTGTTCATCACGATGGGACCGTACCACGCCACCGGCTCCTGCAAAGGCTGCCCGGATACCAGCAGAAAGCGAATGCCGTCCTCGCCGGCGTGCACCATCACCTCATCGCCGCGGTCGAACAGAATCAGCGAGCGGTCTCCCGCCTCCGAAGGTGGCTTGGTGTCCGCCCAGCCCACCGGTTCGGTCGGCACTTCCAGCGGACCTGAGGCGTTGCAGAACTTTCCGCCCCCGGCAAATACGTAGGCGAACGAATGGCGCGTCGTCTCCACGGGCAGGCTGCGCTTCTGCCCCGGCGGTACCGAGACGTCCAGGTAGATCGGGATCGGTGGCAATGCCATCCACCGGACCCTTGGCGTTCCAGAAACTGCCGCAAACCACGCGCACGCGCGTGCCATCGTCGTCGGTGATCTCCGGGATATCGCGAGCCTTCACCTCCTGATATCGCGGCGCCGTCATTTTCTGGGACGCAGGAAGGTTGGCCCACAGTTGGAACCCGTGCATCCGGCCAGCGTCGTCGCCTTTGGGCATCTCCTGGTGGATGATACCGCTGCCCGCGGTCATCCATTGAATGTCGCCGGCGCCGATGGCGCCGCGATTACCCATGCTGTCGCCGTGCTCGACGGTTCCCGCCAGAACGTACGTAATGGTTTCGATGCCGCGGTGCGGATGCCACGGGAAGCCTGCCAGGTAATCCGCGGGAACGTCATTGCGGAAATCGTCCAGCAGCAGGAAGGGGTCGAAGTCGGTGGTGTTGCCGAAGCCGAACGCGCGGCGCAAATGCACGCCGGCACCCTCGATCGTGGGCTTGGATTGAATCACGCGTTTTACGGGGCGAAGCGACATAGGTTCCTCATTTCAGCCATAAGATCTGGCGGGCTTCCAGCGGCACGGCCGCATCGGGGTGATAGGGAATGACGCGCGGCGTGAAATCGGCCGCATTCCGATTGTCCTCCACGCTGGCCGAGTACAAATATCCATTCCCCGGCAATTGTGCGTTACGATCCATTTCCTTGCGGAAGGGTCCGTCGCCATTCCGCCCATTGGCGAACAGTTCCACCCGCACGGCATCCGGGATCGAGTTCGCCCAGGTGAACCGGAACCTCAAACTCCAGCCGGCCTGCATTGCTCTTCACCGTAAACGGCCCCATGGAGATGCCGCTCCAGGCGGTGGCAATCTTCTGCCGCCACGACACCAGGGCGGCAGCCGCGCTCCCATTTGTTCGCGGTGCGCGCGGCGAAAGCGGCGGCTGCCGGCACATAGTGATTGGCGGTGTATTCGCGGACTGTGCGGTTGGCGGAATACTGCGGCGTCAAGCGGGTCATGCTCTCGCGCATCCGCGCCACCCATTTGCGGGGAATCCCGGCCTCGATCGCGCTGATAAAACTCGGGGACGATCTCGCGCTCCAGCAGGTTGTAAAGCGCATCGGCCTCGGCGGCGTCCCACGCCGGATCGTCGCCATGCTCGCGGCCGTCGCCAATGGCCCAGCCCACGTCGGGAGTGTAGGCTTCCACCCACCACCCGTCCAGTTCCGAGAGGTTCAGGCCGCCATTTACCAGATACTTTCATGCCGCTGGTGCCGCTGGCTTCCCACGGCCTCCGCGGCGTGTTGACCCAGAGATCCACGCCGCCCACCAGTTGCTCGGTCATCAGCATGTCGTAGTCGCTCAGAAAGACTACCGGCGAATCCGCGCCCCGGTCGCGAATGAAATTCGTCCACTGGCGGATCAGCTCCTGCCCGGCGCCATCGTTGGGGTGCGCCTTGCCCGCAATCACCAGTTGCACCGGACGCTCGCGGTTATAGAGAATCCGCAAGAGCCGTTCCGGGATCGTGCAGCAGCAGGGTGGGCCGTTTGTAGGTGGCGAATCTGCCGCGCGAAACCAAGGGTCAGGGTGTCGGGATGGAACACCGCGGCGGCCGCTGCAAGCTCTTCCGCCGACCCGCCCTGCACGCCGATCTGCCGCGCGTAATGCTTGCGGACGTACGTCGACCAGAGATTTTCTCGCGCCGGGATCGCATACCCCATAGCAGACCGTCGGAGGTTTGCCGGAGATTGGCCTCCATCTCCTCCAGGTCGCCCCGCCAGCATTTGTGGCCGCATATTTCAGCCCACAGCTTGTACGACTTCTTCGGAGTCCCAGGTGGGGGCGTGGACTCCGTTGGTCACGTGCCGCACCGGCACTTCATCGGTGTCCCAGCGCGGGAATAGCGGTTGGAATAACTGCCGGCTGACGGCGCCGTGCAGCCGGCTGACGCCATTCACCGCGCCGCTTCCGTGCAGCGCCAGAAACGCCATATTAAAAGGTTCACCCGCGTCTCCGGGATTGCTCCGTCCCAGCGCCATCAGCTCATCGAAAGAAATCCGCAACCGCTCGGCACAGTAACGCGCGAAGCAGGTGCGCATCAGGTCGGCGGAAAAGCGGTCGAAGCCGGCTTCCACCGGGGTATGCGTGGTGAACAGATTTCCGGCACGGGTGGCCGCGAGAGCGACGTCGAAAGGCTGGCCGGATTCTTCCATGAAGGCTGGCCGCGCGCTCCAGCACCGCAAACGCGGCGTGCCCTTCATTCAGATGACAGACCTCGGCATCGATCCCCAGAGCCCGCAGCAGGCGCCAGCCGCCGATTCCGAGCACCATCTCCTGGCGGATGCGAAGCTCCGGTCCGCCGCCGTAGAGTTCGCTGGTGATGCTGCGATACTCGGGGTAATTCGCCGGGTCGTTGGTATCCAGCAGATACAGCTTGGTCCGCCCCACCTGCGCTTCCCACGCGCGGACCCACAGGTCGCAGCCCGGGAACGTCATAGAGAGGCGGAGCCAGTCTCCGTCGGCATTGCGCAGCGGGCGGATGGGCAACTGGCCGGGATCGTTGTACGGGTAGAGCGCGCGCTGCGCCCCGTCGCGTCCGATCACCTGGCGGAAATAGCCCTGGCTGTAGAGCAGGCCGACGCCCACCACGGGCACGCCCAGGTCGTCCGCCGCCTTGAGCTGATCGCCGGCCACATTGCCGAGGCCGCCGGAATAAATCGGCAAGCCCTCCGTCAACATGTATTCCATGCTGAAGTAAGCCACGCGCTTCAGCGCCGTATTTCCATAGGTCCGTTGAAACCAGCTCGGCGACCGGGCATCCTCGGCGCGCGCCTGCAGCAAATCGCCGAGCAGGGAGCGAAACTCCGGCCGCGAGGTGACGGCCGTCAGCTTCTCACTGGATACGGTTTGCAGCACCAGCCAGGGGTTGCCGGTTCGCTCCCACAGGTCGGGGTTCAATTGTTTCCACAGCGGGTCTGTGAAGCGGCTCCAATGGGCGCTGACGTCCAGTGCAAGGTCTGCCAACGCGTCTTCTTCTGGTGTTTCGGAAGGTAGATTCGTGTACCTGAGGTTGCCCATGCCAGTGCTCCGCCTTTCGATCCGGAGATCACCCAGATAGATGCTTCTACCCTGGGAAACGGTGCACTTACGGATTGAAAATGCGGAGGGCGGCGGCCGGTCTTACCAGTATTCCTGCCAGTTCAGTTCGCCGGCAAGCTGGGAGGGAACCACGGAGTTCGCCGGGCCCAGTTCACCGAAAACGCCGAACTCCACCGCGGCGGCGCGCGCGGCCCCTATTCCGCTGCGCTCCGCCGCATACAAGGGTTGACTGTCTGACGCCCGGTGAACACGCAGGGTCCACCGGGCGGTTTCGCCTTCGACAAAGAAGGCCCAGTCACGCCACTGGGCGCGGTACCCTCGACGAATCTGGCAGAGGTTGCCCATGCGTTTATCGCCCGATCTGGACCAAACGTGTGGATCGAGCCGGCGCAGGCTTGCTGAAGCGGCAATTCGCCACGCAGCCTTTGTTCTTACAGGTGAGACATACACGCTTCTGAGTCATTTGAGAAAAAGATAACCTGGAAATCGCGCCCGGACCAAATGGTCTTATGCGGGCTACCCGCGGCTACCCCACAGTGGGGGTAAGGGCGTTACTCTGTATGGGGAAACGGAGAGAATCATGAAAAAGTCATGCCTCATCGCGGGTGCGCTCTCGCTGGCTGCCGTGCTGGGCGCTTTGCACGCCTACCAAACCGGGCCAGTGGCCGGCAAGGACGGCTGGATCAGCATGTTCGACGGCAAGACCCTCGACGGCTGGAAGGCGGGCGACAATCCCGAAAGCTGGAAAGTGGTGGACGGCGCCATTACCGGAGACGGCGAGCGCAGCCACCTGTTCTGGATGGTCCGCGAATGCGACAATTGCGAGTTCCGCGCCGAGGTGAAGCTCAATCACAGCGGCAACTCCGGCATGTATACGCGCGCCGCATTCGGCCCCGGATTCCCCAAAGGCTACGAATCCCAGGTGGAAAACACGTCCCCCGACCCGCAGCGCACCGGAAGCCTCTACGGCATGTCCAAGGTTCTCGAGCAATTGGTTCCCGACGATACCTGGTGGACCCAGCAGACCATCGTCCACGGCAACCACATCGTCATCCTGGTGAATGACAAAATGGTCACGGATTTTGTGGACCTGAAGAACACCTACACCAAAGGCTACCTGGCCCTGCAACAGCACAACAAAGGCAGCGTGGTGCAATTCCGGAACCTGATGATGCGGCCATTGTAAGCCGGCTCACAACTCGCCGACCATGTCGTTATCCACGTAGCACCACACCCAGCTTTCGCCGGGTTCGATGGACCGCACCAGCGGATGATGGCTGCTGTGGAAATGCTTGGTGGCATGTTTGTTCTTCGAAGAATCGCAACAGCCCACGTGCCCGCATTCCAGGCACAGGCGCAGGTGGACCCATCGGTCGCCCAGTTTCACGCATTCTTCACAGACATGTTTGTTAGTAGTCTTGAAACGGATCTCGTCCAGGTGAGTGCATTGTTTCGCCATGAAGTCCCCTCTAAGCCCCTTCCAGCGCGGCACGGTCCCAATGGCCGCGTTCGGCCGCGGCCGTATACACGCTATCAAAAAATGCCTGCAGCGCAGCGGCCGGATCCTGCGCCTTGCGCACATCGTCGTACAACAGGATGAACTCGCCGATCTGTTGGTTCCATCCAGCCGCCGCGGGCTGAATCCGCGCCTCTTCGAGTCCCGCCGGGGTGCGGCGCGGCATAGGCGTAAAATGCCGGAGCGCCCAGTCCCGCGCCCGGCCAGAATCCCACCGCCACTTCTTCGTGAGTATTGCCCGTGATGCGGCCTTTGCGTGGAGGCACCGCCGGGCGGCCCGAAAATCGCACGCAAGAAAGATCCATCGAGCCCCAGAAAAACTGCACCGGGCTGCTCTTGCCCAGGTAGCTGGAGCGGAACTGCTGCATCACCTTTTCGGTGGACACCAGAACATGGAAGAACCTCTGCGCATACTCGCGGTCGTAGGATGCGTGCGTGAAATCCTGCTCGAAGGGAATCGGATCGGCAACCTCCTGCGGTTTGGTATTGATCGAAACCTCGATGCCCAGGCCGCGTAGCGCTTCCATCACCCTGGCGTAAAACGCGGCCACGGATTCGGGCTGCAGGGGCAGCACCACGCGCGCGCCGCCGCAGGTCGCAATCTCCAACTGGTGCTCCAGAAAATCGAACTGGATTTCGAACACGCCATCGCCGTAGGGTATCGGAGAGGTAGAAAGCCCGCGCGCCGTCACGTAAAGCGTCACGTGCCACCAGTGGTTCAACGGCGGGCTCAGCGTCATGCGAATCTTGCCGGCCACTTGCAGCCACATGTGCAGGGTCTTACACGTGTCCTGCCACTCCGCGTAGGGCAAAGGGGGCCATGGATCGCCGCTCAGCATCGCTTGCCTCCGTTACGAAAATGCCTTCTCCAGTCCGCTGTGAGCCGCCTCCGCGGCGTCGTCCGGGGCCATGTGCCGCACCGCGTCGTTAAAAGGCTCGGCGCGCACAGGACCCTGGAAACCGATCTTCTGCAGGGCGCCCAGAAAACTCTTCACATCGATGACGCCCGTGGCCGCCGGCAGTTCCCGTTTGCCGTCCACCATCTGATCCTTGGGAACGCCGCGGGGCGCATCGTTCAGATCCACCGAAACCACGTCCGCGGCGCGCAGGGCCAGAATGTCCTCCGGCTGATCGCCGGCGTGATACCAGTGCCAGCTATCGATCACCAGGCCGGTGTTGGGCAGGCCGATTTCGGCCAGCAATTCGCGCATCTCCGCCATGGTGTGCGCGAACGGGTAGCGCTGCGAGGCCCACAGAGTCTTGGGCGCCACATACTCCACGCCCAGGCGCATTCCAGCGTCGTGCAGTACACTCGCCACCTGCCGCAGCCGCGCCGCGTGCAGTTTGAAATTGGCGATGTACGCGTGCTCGTTGCTCATAGGCAGCACGTAAGTGGTGACCATGCCGACGCCGGCGCGCCGCACGCCGCGTACGTAGCCCGGAAAGGCCGCGATACCGGTCGCGAAAGTCGCCTCGTCGCGCCGGAAATCCACCGGCAGCCCCGCCATGGCCCAGCCTACGCTCTTCGACTTCATGTATCCCAGCAGGTCGCTGAGTTCGCCCGCGCCGAGCCCGCCCAGATACTTGCCGTCGGCATCCACCACGTCGAACCCGTGCTTCGCCGCCAGGTCGATCGCCTGCCGCTGGTTCGCGGCGATTCCCAAAGCTCCGCAGCTTAAATGCAATTGCATGCCGCGCTCCGCCGCGCGACCCGTCGCGGCCACCGCCGCCATTGCCAGAAACGCCCGCCTGTCCATGCTCGTAGGATAGCCCGCCGCTAAGGCAAAGGCACTTCCCGATGCAGCAGATGCAGAATGTTGCCGTCGCAATCCGTGAAGAATGCGATGGTGTTCCCGCCCTTGGTTTCCGGTTCCGTGAGAAACTTCACACCCGCCGCGCTCAGGCGGGTATAGGCCGCGCCGAAGTCGTCCACGTCAATCGCCAGATGGCGCAGGCCGGCATCGCGCATGTCCGTGGTGGTGCCGGAATTTCGAGCTTCGATGATTTCGATCATGGAACCATTGGCCGCTTTGACGAAGACCGTCTTGCTGGATCCCGAGCGATAATTCACCACAAAGTCCAGGTAGTCTACATACCATTGGGCCAGCCGCTGCGGATCGGGTGAGGCGATAGCAGTATGCTCGATGCCTTTGACCATACTGGGGATTGTATCGTACGCCGCGCCTTGCGGCCTCTATCTAATCCTTCAATACGGTCCAGTCAAGAAACGCGGAACGTCCAGCATCCTCGGGAGCGGCGCCAATTTTCGAGTCGGCGATCAAAGCTTTTCGAGGGATCGGGCGTTTGAACGGGCAAGTGGCCTTGGATTCAGTTTCCGATAGCGCGTATACACGATGCCAATCAAGCTAGAATCGATACGGGGCCCGTTCAACGTGGGATGTCGGTCCAGGGATATTTGAACTTGCCGCACGGAAGACTAGCTGTAGTTTTGCCCGTTGCGCAGTCCGTGCTCGCCGCGACCTTGCTGCACTGGGGTCAGAGCCAGAAGGTATCCTTTCCATTGGGACCACAGATGCTAGAAATCTGTTTCGGACTGAATGCTCCCGCCATTCCATTCCTCAACGCTCGCGCAATTGTGGCAAGAGTTTTTGATGCGCGCTGGCAATACGAAATCCCGTGGAAGCAGCGATTGATCTTTGGACATGGCACAGACTATCTCTTCTTTCTGTGCGGAGTAATTGCGTTGTGGTATTTCGTGGGACAAGCTTTGGATCATCGGCGGGCCTCAGTACCAACTAGGCGAAATCGCCGAATGACGTTTGTCCTCTGCCTATTGCTGCTGGTTTACGGAGTCGTTCTTGGTGCTTCCGGAATATTTGAGCTGGGCCCTGGACGGGTAAAGGAACTTGACCCACCAGTAGGGGCAGTTCTATTTCTAATATGGTCTGCCATTCTGATCTTCAAGTCCGGTAGGCGGCTCATAATAGCAGTTCGCACCCGGAGACATCTGGAAGCTACGCCAGCGGAAAACTGATTCGCTACTATGGCATCAGGCGAACAGGAGCCGCCCCTTTGGCTCAGGTATCGGCCGCCCCAATTCCTGAGCGGTTTCGATCCATTCCTGAATCACGATCTCGGCATTCGCCAGCGCCTCCTGCCGAGTGGGACCATCAGCCGCACAACCGGGCAACTCGGGAACCTCGGCGATGAACGCGTCATCGTCAACACTCCAGTAAAGGATGATCTCATATTTCGTCATTCGGTCCCTTCCGCTAGTTTATACCGGACGATCACAGAACGAACCTGCCTGACCTGGTAGGGTTTCGTCAGAGAACCACGCGGCTGGAGGTTTAGGATTTCGACCACACCCGGTTTGGAAAAGATGTGATGATCGCCTCTGATACGTTCAGCGAATCCAAGCGCCCCCAGAAGTGACCGCAGGTCTTCAAATCGGATGTTCGCATCCGCCGTCCCTTGTAGAACCTGCATGAGAACCCGCTTGCGCACACAACCATTATCGTTGCTGCGACTGCAAGCTCAACGGGTCCAATGTTCGGCAGCGCCGTCAGGACCCAGCGACCGCCTCCTGTCAATCCAGCCAGGCTTCCTCGCGCCGGACCGTGGGAACCGGCACCGCGCCGAAGCGCCGCTCCCGGCAGTGGAAGTCCTGCAGCGCCGAGGCCAGGTCCGCGGCGTCGAAATCCGGCCACATCCGCCGCGCGAACACCAGTTCCGCATAGGCGCATTCCCACAACAGGAAGTCGCTCAGCCGCTGCTCGCCGCCGGTGCGGATCAACAGATCCACCGGCGGACCCAGGCGCGTTTCCAGCGACTCGCGCGAAAGCTGCGGCAGCCCGCGCGCCGCCGTCAGGATCGCATCCCGCGCGGAGTAATCCACCGCGATCCGTAACCGCAGTGCAGAGCCTCCGGCCGTGGCGCGCTCCGCCTTGCCGATGGCCGCCAGCAGTTTGCGGCTCAAGCGGTCGCGCCGGCCGATCACTTCCAGCCGGATCCCGTTCTCCACGCACCGTCCCGCCTCCCGCTCCAGGTAGCACGCGAACAGGCGCATCAGGGCGGCCACTTCCTCCTTCGGGCGGCTCCAATTGTCCGAGGAAAATGCGAACAGCGTCAGCACCGCCGACGCCGCATCCGGGAGCCGCTTCCACCACGCGATTCACCGCCGTGGCGCCGGCCTCGTGCCCCGCCAGGCGCGGCAGGCCCCGCGCCGCAGCCCAGCGGCCGTTGCCATCCATGATGATCCCGACGTGCAGAGAACTTTGCGATGTAAAGTATTCGCGCATAAAAAAAGACCCCCTACCGCTCCCGCATCGCCTGAATCAGCGATTCCATGTGATCCAGATACCGCTCGAGCGCGCGCCGCCCGGCCACCGTGAGCCGGTACTCCGTCCTGGGCATGCGGCCCTCGAACCTCTTCGAGCACGAAATGTATCCGGCCTCTTCCAGCTTGCGGGCGTGGACGCTCAGGTTGCCGTCGGTGGTGTCCAGCAGTTTCTTCAATTCGTTGAAGGTCAGGGAATCGTTCACCGACAGCGCGCTCAGAATCCCCAGGCGGAGCCGCTCATGCACCAGGCGGTCGAGCTTCTGCGCGCCGGCCGGAGCGCTCGCCCCGCCGACCATTTCCGGCCCCCGCCGTTCTTTGCGTACCGAGTTTTGTTTAGCCGCCATATTTCACCGCAATCACGGTTCCGAACACAATATGCAATCCGCCGAAGCCGGCCGCCAGCAGCACGTCGCCGGGAAGATCAGGCATCGCCAGCGCCACCGTCCCGATGATCATGAAGCACAAACCCATCAGCGGCACGGCGCGGACCGATCCCCAGCCCGCCGAAACGACGGCCGTCCCGTACAGCAGCAGCCAGATTCCCGGCAGAAACCACGTCAGGTCGGCCTGGTGGAAAACCAGCGTCAGCACCACGCCTGCCAGGATGGCCGGGGAAAACCCGGCGATAAACTTGCGCCCAGGCCCGTTCAGCAGCGGCGAATTCATCCGCCGCGCTTTCATGGCCGCGGCAGTGGCGCCGATCACGACTCCAATGGCGCACTCCAGCGTCCAGACCGTCATCCAGTGGCCCGTCCGGCCTAGAGACGTCGCCAGCCATGCGGCCACCAGCGCGCTGGAGCCCATCAGCACTCCGCCCAACCCCGGCACCGCCGTGAACGAACCGGCCCGCTCCATGGTGCCGCGGATGTACCGCAGGTTGTCCATGGCATGAGCGTGAAGCTCCACCGGTTTGGATCGGGGCACTGCCATCTGCGACCAGCATATCGCTTCTGTAACGCATATTTCAAGTACTTTTCAAGGTAAAGTACCGCTCTAGTACCGCCGGCGGTTCGCCCTGGCGCCGCCCGGTAGCGCGTAAATTCATTAAATCGTTTGGTATCCCTGTTAAAATAGGTCGGTGGCCCCGAAGGAGGAATACTCTCGCGCGGACGTCCGGCGGAAGTTCGGCGTCACGGAGCGGCAACTGAAGAGCTGGGAGCAGCGGGCATGGATTCCCGCCTCTACCTCCTATTCCTTCTCCGATCTCATCGCCATTCAGACCCTCATCAAGCTGAACGAGAACCGCATTCGCTCCACCGAGATCAATAAGGCCCTGGCCAGCCTGCGGAAGAAGCTGGACTGGATCAAACAGCCGCTCACCGAATTGCGTATGGTTTCCGACGGCAAGAAGATCACGGTGCACGTGGCCGGGCAGAAGATGGAGGCCATCAGCGGCCAGATTCTGTTCGATTTCGAAGCCGCCGGCTTGAGCGGCGTGCGTGCCTTTCCCGAACGCGCGGCAGACCGCCACGCGCATGCGCGAATCCGAGGCGTGGTTCCAGAAAGGGCTGGAACTGGAAGAGACCGGCGCGCCGGTCGATGAGGCCATCGATGCCTACCGGAAGGTGCTGGAACTGAATCCCGGAGCCGCCGGCGCGCTGGTCAACCTGGGCACCATCTACTACCGGCAGCGCAAATTCCCCGAAGCCGAGAAGTATTACCGCAGATGCCATCGAAGTGGATGCCTCCTATCCGCTGGCGCAGTTCAATCTGGGCAACCTGTACGACGAGCAGGGGCGCGTGAAAGAGGCTCTGGACCACTACCGCAACGCGCTGGCGCTCAACCCCAACTACGCCGACGCGCACTTCAACCTGGCGCTGCTGTGCGAGCGCACCGGCGACACCCTCAAGGCCGTGCACCACTGGAAGACCTATCTGAAGCTGGACAGTTCCGGCCAGTGGGCCGAGATCGCACGCCGGCAACTGGAACGTCTGCGGCAGGTGGTGATCCGCTAGCAGACCGGCCGGAAGGGCCGCCGGGCAAGCCCTGTTATCCTAAAACATTGGAGCTATTGCATTGAACCGGATTTCTCTGGCATTTCGCTGTTTCTTCAACCTGTTGTTCGGCGGCGCGCTCTCCGACGAGACCCTCAGGGACCTGAAGCTCTCGCGGCGGGAAACGCCGCGGCCAAAGCGGCTCCCGCCGCCGCGCCTGCCGCGCCCGCCGTCAAGACTTCCGACGGCGCCCTGCAGATCCTCGGCATCCTGCAGCGCGATTCGCGCCTGGTCGACTTCCTCATGGAAGACATCGCCGGCTACTCCGACGACCAGATCGGCGCCGCCGTGCGCGAACTGCACGACCAGTGCCGCGATTCGATCGCCCGCTACGTCACGCTGCAGCCGGTGATCGACGGCGTGGAAGGCACCTTCGCCAAGGCGCCCTCCAGCGACCCCAACCTGGTGAAGTTCGTCGGCAACGTTCCGGCCAAGCCGCCCGCCGGCGGCACGCTGCGCCACAAAGGATGGCGCGCGGCCAAAGTCGATCTGCCGGCGCTCGTCGGCCAAGCAGGACGCCGCCATCATCGCCCCCGCGGAAATCGAAATCGAGTAAGAAAGCCGCGGCTCCCCAATACGTCATCGGCATCGACCTGGGCACCACCAACTCCGCGCTGGCCTACGCCGAGATCCAGCCGGATGCCGACCCGTTCGCGCCCGCCGAACGTGCAACTGCTGGCCATTCCGCAACTCGTCAATCCCGGCGAAGTGCGCGACGAAGACCTGCTGCCTTCGTTCCTCTACCTGCCCGGCGCGTCCGATTTTCCGGCGGGCACCATCGGCCCTGCCCTGGGATGCCGAGCCGCGAGTTCGTAGTGGGCCGGCTGGCGCAGAAGCGCGGCGTCGAAAATGCCGGACGCCTGGTCTCGTCCGCCAAGTCGTGGCTCTCGCACTCCGGGCGTGGACCGCACCTCGCCGCTGCTGCCCTTCCGCGCGCCCGAAGGCGTCGAGAAGCTCTCGCCCGTCGAAGCCAGCCGCCGCTACCTGGAGCATCTGCGCGAGGCCTGGGACGCCAAGATGCCCGACGCGCCCTTCGCCGCGCAGCAGGTGCTGGTCACCGTGCCGGCGTCCTTCGACGCCGTGGCGCGCGAGCTGACCCTGGAAGCCGCCAAGCAGGCCGGCTACCAGAACATCACGCTGCTCGAAGAGCCGCAGGCCGCCTTCTACGCCTGGATCGAACGCCACCCCGACTGGCGCGAGCGCGTCCAGCTGGGCGACCTGATCCTGGTGGTCGATATCGGCGGCGGCACCACCGATTTCACGCTGATCGCCGTCACCGAGACCGAGCGGCGAACTCGCGCTCAACCGCGTGGCCGTCGGCGAGCACATCCTGCTGGGCGGCGACAATATCGATCTGGCGCTGGCCGGCGTGGTCGTCGCAGCGCCTGGCCGAAAAGGGCACGCGCATCGACAGCCGCCAGCTTCAGGCGCTCTGGAACAACTGCCGCGTCGCCAAGGAAAAGCTGCTCGAACCCGGCAATCGAACGCCAAGGAACAGCCGGTCACCATCCTCGGCAAAGGCAGCGGGCTGGTCGGCGGCACCATCAAAGCCACGCTGCCTGCGCAGCGATATCGACCACGTGCTGGCGACGGGCTTCCTGCCCGCCGTCGCCAGCACCGACATGCCCGCCGCGCCAGCGCCGCGTCGGCCTGCAGGAAATCGGCCTGCCCTACGCCGCCGACGCCGCCATCACCCGCCACCTGGCGCGCTTCCTGCGCCAGCAGGCGGCCGCCGCCGAGCACGGCGCGGTGCGCCGCGGCCCCAGCGGCCTGGCCTGTCCCACCCACGTGCTGTTCAACGGCGGCGTGCTGAACGCCGCGCTGGTGCGCGAGCGCCTGCTCGCCACGCTCGATTCCTGGCTCGCCGAAGAAGGCTTGAGCCCGGTCAAGCCGCTCAGCGGCGAAGACCTGATGCACGCCGTCTCGCGCGGCGCGGCCTACTACGGCCTGGCGCGGCACGGCCGCGGCGTGCGCATTCGCGGCGGCGTGCCGCGCACCTACTACGTCGGCGTCGAAAGCGCCATGCCCTCCGTCCCCGGCTTCCCCGCGCCCGCTCAAGGCGCTCACCGTGGTGCCGTTCGGCATGGAAGAAGGCACCGACGTCCGCATCCCCGGTCGCGAATTCGGCCTGGTGGTGGGCGAGCCCGCCGAGTTCCGCTTCTTCACCTCCGCCGTCGCGCAAGAACGACCAGCCCGGCGACCTGATCGAAGACTATCGGCGACGAACTGGCAGAGCTCTCCCCCATGGAAGTCAGCTTCGGCACCGGCGAGACTTCCAGCGAAGTCGTGCCGGTCTCGTTCGAAACCGTGGTCACCGAAACCGGCATGCTGCAACTGTGGTGCGTGGCCCGCGACGGCCGCCGCTGGAAGCTGGAATTCAACGTGCGCGAGCGCGTGGCCGGATGAAAATCGGCATCGATCTCGGCACCACCAACTCCGCCCTGGCCTACATCGACGACCGCGAAGCCGAAGATCGCGATTTTCCGCCCGTCCACATCTTCGAAACCCCGCAACTGGTGGCCGCCGGACGCGTCGAGCCGCGCCGCACCCTGCCTTCGTTTCTGTTTCTCGAAGACGGCGCAGCCGGTCGGCGTCTACGCGCGCGAGCAGGGCGCCCTCGTGCCCACCCGGCTGGTGCACTCCGCCAAATCCTGGCTCTCCAATCCCGATGTCGACCGCACCGCCAAGATTCTGCCCTGGGATTCGCAGGAGACCGGGCGCGTGCTCTCGCCGGTCGAAGTCTCCTCGCGCTTCATCGCCAAGTTCCGCGAAGAGTGGGACAAGGCGCAAGGCGCGCCGCTGGCCGAGCAGGACATCGTCCTCACCGTGCCCGCTTCCTTCGACGAAGAAGCGCGCGAGCTCACCGTGATGGCGGCGCGCGATGCCGGCCTCGAAAAGCTCACGCTGCTCGAAGAGCCCGCCGCGGCCTTCTATTCCTGGATCGCCAACAACCTCGCGCAATCGCGCAAGAAGCTCTTCGACGGCCAGATCGTGCTGGTCTGCGACGTGGGCGGCGGCACCAGCGATTTCAGCCTCATCCGCGTCTCGCGCGAAGGCGACCTGGTCAACTTCACCCGCACCGCCGTCGGCAAGCACCTGCTGCTGGGCGGCGACAATCTCGACCTCACGCTGGCCTGGCTGGTCGAAACCAAGCTCGACGTGCCGCTCTCCATCCGCCAGCGCAGCGGACTGCGCCGCCAATGCTCCGCGGCCAAGGAGCGGCTGCTCAACGATCCCAATCTGAAGAGCGTCGAGATCACCGTGCTCGGCGCCGGCTCGTCGCTCATCGGCAAATCGCTGAAGACCGAGATTCTGCGCGAAGAGGCGCTGGAACTGGCGCTCGAAGGCTTCCTGCCCTTCAGCGCGCGCGGCGAAGGGCCCAAGGACGAAAAGCGCAGCCTGTTCCGCGAACTCGGCCTGCCCTACGTCTCCGACCCGGCCATCACCCGCCACCTGAACGCGTTTCTGGAATCGGCCGGCGAGATGCCCGACGCCATCCTCTTCAACGGCGGCTTCTTCATTCCGCGAATCCTGCAGGAGCGCGTGGCGGACGTGGTGGGCCACTGGTACGGCAAGCGCCCGGAGATTCTCGAGAACACGCGAACTCGATCTCGCCGTGGCGCGCGGCGCGGCCTACTACTCCTACGTGCGCTCCACCGGCAGCGGCGTGCTGGTGCGCGGCGGTCTGCCGCGCACCTATTACATCGGCCTCGGCGAGCCCAAGGACGGCAAATTCCCGGCCGTCTGCCTGGTGCCGCGCGGCGCCGAAGAAGGCTCGGCCCTCGAGGTCGATAACGACGCTCTGCAACTGGTCGCCAACCGCCCCGTCTCGTTCCGCCTCTACAGCTCCCTGACCCGCACCGAAGACAAGCTCGGCGACGTGGTCGAATTCGCCGCCGGACGATCCGAACTTGCACTCGCATGCGCCGCTGAACGCCGTGATCCGCTTCGGCAAGAAGGCCGAAGAGCGCCTGATTCCGGTGAAACTGGGCGCGCGCCTCACCGAAATCGGCACCCTCGAAACCTGGTGCGAATCCAAGATCAGCGACAATCGCTGGCGCCTGCAGTTCGAGCTGCGCAAGCAGGCGGCGCAGGCGCCGGCCACGCGCAAGGCCGCCGCCGTGGTCAGCGAGCAGGCGCTCGCAAGCCTCCCTGGACCTGGTGGCGCAGGTCTTCTCGACCACCGCCAAATCGCCCGTGGCGCCCGAAGAACTGCCCGCCAAACTGGAACAGACCATGGGGCTGGGCCGCAATTCCTGGCCGCTGGCGGCCATCCGCCAACTGGCCGACGCGTTCCTCGACTGCCGCCGACGGGCGCAAGAAGAGCCCGGCCTACGAAGTCCGCTGGCTCAATCTCTGCGGCTTCTGCCTGCGCCCCGGCTTCGGCTTTCCCGGCGACGATTTCCGCATCGAGCAGGCGCGCCGCATCTATTCCGGCGGCCTCACCTACGGCAACCAGACCCAGAACGAAATCGACTGGTGGATCTTCTGGGGACGCCTGGCCGGCGGTCTGAATCGCAATCAGCAGACCGATATTTACCAGCGGCTCTCCGGCGTCCTGTTGCCGCGCGGCGCCAAAAAGCCGCAGCGCATCAACGCCTCGCTTGCACCGCGAAATGTGGCGCACCGCCTCCAGCCTGGAACTGCTGCCCATCGGCACCAAAACCGAGTTGGGCGAAGCCCTGGTCCAGCGCGTCAAAGCCGGCGATTTCAAGGAAAGCGAACTGTGGTGCCTTTCGCGCTTGGGCGCGCGCCAGTTGTTCTACGGACCCATGAACCTGGTGGTGCCGCCAGCTACGGCCACCCGCTGGGCGGAATCGCTGATGAACGTGCCCATCGCCGGCGACGCTCTGGCCTCCCTGGCCCGCCGCACCGAAGACCCCACGCGCGACCTGCCGGCGGCCACTCGCGAAAACATCAAGCGGAAAATTGCAGACCATGGCCCACGCCGAACGGCTCCTCGCCATTTTCGAAGGCGAAGAAGAGGACGACCGCGCGCTCGGCCGTATCTTCGGCGAAGATCTTCCCTCGGGCCTGGTTCTGGCCACCCCCGTATAATGAGATAAGCTTGGGGAAATATTTCGTACAAAACTTTGGATGCCGCGCCACGCAAGCCGATGGCGCCGCGCTCGAATCCCTGCTTTCGGCCAAAGGGCTGGAAGCCTGCGACGACCGCGCCGCCGCCGACCTGGTAGTGCTGAACACCTGCACCGTCACCGCCGCGGCCGATGACGACGTGCGCCAGACCATCCGCCGCGTGCACCGCGAGAACCCCGCGGCGCGCATCCTGGTGACCGGCTGCTATGCGCAGCGCGCGCCCGAGGAACTGGCCGCCATGCCCGGCGTCGAATGGGTGGTGGGCAACTCGCACAAGAACGCAGATTGCCGATCTGGTGACCCTGCCCGCCGCGGATGCCACCCCGTACCACGGCAACATCCACGTGGGCGATATCTTCGCCCAGCGCGATTTTCTCTCCGCGCCCGTGGAAGATGCCGCCGGCGACCGCACCCGCCCCAATCTGAAGATTCAGGACGGCTGCAACAACCGCTGCTCCTTCTGCATCATCCCGTTCGTGCGCGGCCGCAGCCGCAGCGCCCCGGCCGACCAGGTGGTGGAACAGGTGCGCGGGCTGGCGCGGCGCTATCGCGAAGTCGTGCTGAGCGGCATCAACCTGGGCCGCTGGGGCCGCGAGCCGGGCAGCACCATGCGGCTGGCCGGACCTGATTCGCCGGCTGCTCGCCGAAACCGAAATCGAGCGCCTGCGCCTCAGCTCCGTCGAGCCCATGGATTTCTCCGACGACCTGCTGGGACTGATGGCCGAGTCGCCGCGCATCGCCAAGCACGTCCACGCGCCCTTGCAGAGCGGCTCGCGACCGCACCCTGCGCCGCATGCATCGCAAGTACCGCCCGCGCCACTACGCCGACCGCGTCGCCAAGGCCCGCGCGCTGATGCCCGACGCCGCCATCGGCGCCGACGTCATGGTGGGCTTCCCCGGCGAAACCGACGCCGACTTCGAAGAGAGCCGCGCCTTCATCGAAGCTCTGCCGTTCACCTACCTGCACGTGTTCACCTACTCGGAACGTCCCGGCACCCCCGCGGCCGAGGACCCCGGATCCGTTCCAATGCCCGTGCGCAAGGAGCGCAACCGTGTGCTGCGCGAATTGGCCGCCGTTAAGAATCTGGAATTCCGCCGCCGCATGGTGGGCCGCACTCTCTCCGCCGTCACGCTACACGACCCAGGCATCGCCCTCACCGAAAACTACCTGAAGGTCGAGCTCGCCGCCTGCCGCGAGCCCAATCGGATCGTAGATTTACATGTGGGTGCGATGACTCCCCTCGGATTGCGCGAATTCGTACAATAGCCGTACGGCAGGAACTGAGCCGCGCGCGTCAGCAAGCGGTCCCGCCCAACACAGGTGCGCGAATTCGTACAATAGCCATACAGCAGGAACTGAGCCGCGCGCGTCAGCAAGCGGTCCCGCCCAACAGAGGTGCGCGAATTCGTACAATAGACTAGGCTTATTCATGGTTCGACGCCGCTTCGAACGAATTGCCGCTGCGTTTGGCAATCTTTCTATGACTGCCAAAGGTGTATCGGTGGTGGCAATTCCCGTGGCGGCGTTACTGGTAGCCATGGCGGTCTTCTACCTTCTGCAAGAGCAGACCCGCCAGGCGCAGGAGTGGGTCGAGCACACTTTTCGCGTGCGCGCCGAACTCGAAAGCGCCATGCAGTTACTGGCGCGTGCCGAGACTGAGTCCGGCTATCGGGAGGCTGTGCGGGAACTGCCGCCTCATATGGCCGAACTCCAGCGCCTCACCGCCGGCAATCCTCCGCACGCCCGGCGCCTGGCCGGGTTGCAGCCGCGGATTGCCCGTGCCATGGCGGACGGCGAAGCCGCGGACCGCGTTGCGGAGGTGGGCCCGTTGCTCTCCGAACTAGAGAATTTGCGAGCCGACGAAGATCGCTTGCTGGCCGAGCGCGCGGAACGGGAGCATCAGGCGCAACGCAAGTTTCAGGCGGCTCTCTTTGCGGGCGGCATTATGGGCCTGATGGGCGGCTTGATTGCTGCCCTTTTGTTCGCTTCCGGCATCGTCCGGCGGGTCCGCTTACTGGAGACTGCCGCTCAGCAGATGGCCGGTGGGGTTCCCGTTACCACTGAAATTCGCGGCGGCGACGACCTGGCCCGCCTGGGACGCACGCTCCGCGAAACCTCCGAATTGCTCGCAGCGCAGCGCGAACAACTACGCACCGCCCATGCCGAACTGGAGCGCCGGGTGCAGGAACGCACCCGCGAACTGACCGCGGCGAACGAAGAGCTGCATCGCGTCAATGAGGTGCGCCATGCCCTGCTCCAGTCTTCACCACTGGCCATCTGGGCATCGGATCTGGAAGGCAACGTCATCTTCTGGAATCCCGCCGCCACGCGGATCTTCGGATATGGCGAATCCGAGGTGATCCATCGCCCCCCGCCGGTCGTTCCCCCAGAGCAACAGGCCGAGTACGCCCAGTGGCTGGACCTGTTCCGCAGCGGCGGCTCCCTGTTCGCCACCGAACGCGTCAGGCGCAGGAAAGATGGCTCCCGCATCGACGTGCTGATCTGGACCGCTCCGCTTCGCGATTCCCATGGCAACGTCACCGCCACGCTCTTCATCGATAGCGACATTACCGATCGCAAAGTGCTGGAGGAGCAGTTCCGGCAGTCGCAGAAACTGGAGGCCGTGGGTCGCCTGGCCGGAGGTGTCGCCCATGATTTTAATAATCTCCTCACCGTGATCCTGGGTTACGTGGAAATCCTTAGCGGCGAAACTCGCGATGCCAACCTGCTGGAATACGCGGCCGAGATACAAAACGCGGCCATGCGGGCCGGCGGGCTCACCGCGCAACTCCTGGCCTTCAGCCGCCGTCAGATCAGCCAGCCAAAGGTGCTTGACCTTAACGAAGTGATCTCCCGTTCCATGAGGATGCTGCAACGCGTCATCGGCGAGGACATCGAAATCACTACCCGGCTCGACCCTGGTCTCGGCAAGGTGAAAGCCGATCCGACGCACCTGGAACAGGTCCTGATGAACCTGGTGGTCAACGCCCGCGATGCCATGACCAAAGGCGGCAGACTTACCATCGAAACGGCCAACCTCGAACTCGACGAGCATTATGTGGACCGCCACATCGGAGTCGCGCCCGGCGTGTATGCCCAACTGGCCGTCAGCGATACCGGGTCCGGCATGACGCCCGAAACCAGGAGCCGGATGTTCGAACCCTTCTTCACCACCAAGGAAGCCGGCAATGGCACCGGGCTGGGGCTTTCCATCGTGTACGGTGTGGTCAAGCAAAGCAATGGGGAGATCATGGTGTACAGTGAACTGGGTCACGGCACCACCTTCAAAATCTACTTGCCCCTTACCGAAATGCCTGTCGAAATGACTGAAGCCCAGGGGAGCGCCTTGCACCTCCGCGGCAGTGAGACCGTCCTGCTCTGCGAGGATGACGCGGCCATCCGCAAACTGGTACTCTCGACCCTCGGAAAGAGCGGATACCGCGTCCTGGAGGCCGAGACGCCGCAGCGTGCGCTGGAGATCTGCCGCGGGTATCAGGAGCCCATCGATCTGCTGCTCACCGATATCGTGATGCCCCAGATCAACGGCTTCGAAGTGGCCCGCGAGGTGCGCGCGATGCGGTCGCAGACTAAGGTTCTCTACATGTCCGGCTACACCGATAATCGCCTCAGCAACAGTTGGGTCTTCGACTCCTCCACTCCCTTTCTGCAGAAGCCGTTCACCGTCACGCTGCTGGCGCAGAAGGTCCGCGAGACCCCTCTCGTCAAACGCCCAGGCGAACGGATAGAAGCACTATGCCGGATTCGCTGACCGATCTGACCAAGTACACGCTGCTGGTCGTCGGCGCGCTGTTTCCCATCGTCAATCCGATCGGTAACACGCCCATCTTTCTGACTCTCACGCGAGGGCTCTCCGACCGCGGACGCAAAGTGCTGGCGCGGATGATCGCCATAAACGGCCTGATGCTGATTCTGGCCTCCATCTTCATCGGCACGCACATCCTGACGTTCTTCGGCATCTCGCTGCCGGTCGTGCAGGTGGGCGGAGGGCTGCTGGTGATCTCCACCGGCTGGGCGCTGTTGCGCCAGCCCGACGACGACGGCAAAGACGGCGTGCGCCCGCGGCAGTGCAGCGAGCAGGACTACTCGCGCCAGGCCTTCTATCCGCTGACGCTGCCCCTCACGGTGGGACCCGGCTCGATCTCGGTCGCGATCACCGTGGGCGCGAACCGGCCCGAAGGCGCGGAGTGGCGCTGGCCTCTGATCGTCGGCATGCTCATCGGATCGGTTGCTGATCGCGGCGTCCATCTACCTGAGCTACCGCTTCGCCGAACGGCATCGGCCGCACGCTCGGTGATTCGGCCATGAACGTCATCATTCGCCTGTCGTCGTTCATCCTGGTCTGCATCGGCGTGCAGATTCTGTGGAACGGGCTGAGCACCCTGCTGCGGACCGTGATCCGCTGAGACGTTCTCTTCATCGCGGGAGACGCGGAGACGCTGAGGAAAAACGCGGAGAAAATCCGAACCAAATCAGATCTGAAGCTCTCCTCCGCGTCTTCCTCCGCGCCTTCGCGCCTCCGCGATGAGTTTCTCGCTTTCCGATTTCTTGCGGATCTTGATATCCAGGCGCTTGATCTTCTGATTCAGCGTGGAGAGCGGCACGTGCAGGCTCTCGGCGGCTTCGGTCTGGCTCCAGTTGCACTGCTCCAGGCGCTCGATGATGATGCTGCCGCTCGAAATCGTTGCACGATCTCGAACAGCGAAGCGTCCGGCGGCAAGCGGCGTTCCCTCGCCGCGGTCGCAGCGGATGCCGTTGGCCTGCAGCAGCGCTGTCGGGCAGCACGTCCACCGGCACCGTCGGCGTCGGAGGCCAGCACCACCGCGCGCTCCACCACGTTTTCCAGTTCGCGCACGTTGCCCGGCCAGTTGTGCTCCATCAGCACCTGCATGGCTTCGGGCTGGAAGCGCAGCACGGATCGTGCCGTCGGCATCCAGAAACTTGTTGTTCTCGCGGCAGTACTTGGTGAAGAAGTGCTCCACCAGCAGCGGGATGTCTTCCTTGCGCTCGCGCAGCGGCGGCAGCGCGATGTTGATGACGTTCAGCCGGTAATACAGGTCCTCGCGGAACTTGCCTTCCTTCACCAGTTGGTGCAGATCGGCGTTGGTGGCGGCCAGGATGCGCACGTCCACCTTGATCGGGTCGGTCGAACCCAGCGGCGTGAACTCCTTTTCCTGAATCACGCGCAGCAGCTTGACCTGCGTCTCCGGGCCGATGGTGCCGATTTCGTCGAAGAAGATGGTGCCGCGGTCGGCGACCTCGAAGTAGCCCTTCTTGGTCTGGATGGCGCTGGTGAACGCGCCCTTCACATGGCCGAACAGCGTGGATTCCAGCAGGTCCGGCGGCAGCGAGCCGCTGTTCACCGCCACGAACATCTGGTCGGCGCGCGGCGAATTGGCGTGGATGGCCTTGGCGATCAGTTCCTTGCCGGTGCCGGTTTCGCCGGTGATCAGAATGGTGGACCGGCTGGGCGCCACCTGCGCCACCAGGTCGAGCATGCGCAGCATGCGCTCGCTCTTGCCGATGATGTTGGGGAAGCTGTAGCGCTGCTTGAGCGCGCGCTTGAGGTGCGTGTTCTCGTATTCGAGCCGCCGCCGCGCGATCATGCGGTCGATCTCGATGAGCAGCTTCTCGTTGTCCCAGGGCTTGGAGAAGTAATCGTTGGCGCCGAGCTTCAGCGCCTGCACGGCGGCTTCCACCGAGCCGTACGCCGTGATCATGAAGATCGGGCGTCTCGCGGTCGCGCTCGCGAACGTCCGCGCAGCACTTCCATGCCGGAGCGGTCCGGCATCATCAGGTCGAGCAGCACCAGGTCGTAGCCGCGCGCTTCCATCTTCTGCAGGCCTTCGGTGCGTTCGGCGCCAGGTCCACGGGTAGCCTTCCGAGGTCGAGCAGCAGCTTCGAGGCTTTCGCGGATGTCGGCTTCGTCGTCGACCACCAGGATGCGGCCTTTGGTATCGGTGCATGCCTGGCTTGGTGAGCGGTCATCTCAGGCGGCATTCACCGGCTTCCTCGCGCGGCGCGCGGCTCGCGATTGCGAAGCCGGAAACTCCAGACGGAAACGCGCGCCGCCGCCCGGCCGGTTGGAGACTTCGATCGAACCGCCATGCTCCTGAATGATACCGTAAGTCACCGAAAGTCCGAGGCCGGTGCCCTTGCTGCGCCGCTTTGGTGGTGAAGAACGGATCGTAGATGCGGCTGCAGATGCTCCGGCGCGATGCCCGTGCCGGTGTCGCTGACCTCCACGCGCGCGCCCGGCCTCTCCGCGCCAGGTGCGAACTTCCAGCGTGCCGCCGCGCCTGCCATGGCGTCGCGCGCGTTCAGGAACAGATTCAGGAACACCTGCTGCAGTTTGCCGGCGTTGCCGTGCACCGGGGCGAAGTTCGGGTCCAGATCCAGCTTCACCTGGATGCCCGCCTTCTGCAGCTGGTGCTCCAGCAGCGAGAGCGTTTCCTGAATCACCTTGTTCAGGCCGACTGTCGCCAAAGCTGGTGGTCGAGGTGCGCGAGAAATTCAGCAGCGAATTGACGATCTCGCTGGCGCGGAAGGTCTGCTTGGCGATCTTGTCCAGGATGAGCGATTTCTGCGAATCTTCGGCCACCTGCTTGGCCAGCATCTGGGCGTAAGTGGAAATCACCGCCAGCGGCGTATTCACTTCGTGCGCCACGCCCGCCGCCAGCAGGCCGATGCTGCTCAGCTTATCCGCCTGCACCAGGCGCTGTTCCAGTTCGGCGCGGTCGGTCACGTCGTCGAAGATGATCAGGCGGCCAATCTGCTCCTGGTCCTTGGAGACCAGCGGCGCGATGGCGATATTCAAAGTGGCTTCGCGAAAACGTCCGGGAAGCGCGCCGTGGCCGTTTCCGTTTCCGTTGCCAATGGCCGCCGCGGCGCCGCCGGCTTCAGCACGAACTTGTAGATGTGGTGAATTCCCGTTTCGCCGCGGACCTTGTCGAACTGATCGCCCAAATCGGCCGGAAACAGCTCCCGCAGCGTACGTCCCAGCGGCGCGGTCGCGGGGAACGCCGCTGAGTTGCTCGATCTGGGTGTTCCAGCTCTCCACGCGGTCTTCCAGATCCGCCGCCAGGATTCCCACGTTGATCGATTCCACGATGTTTTCGCTGAATTCCTTGAGCCGCTCGTACTCTTCCACCTTGCGCTGCAGCGAGCGGTAGAGCCCGGCGTTTTCGATGGCGATACCCACGTAGCCGGCCAGCGTTACCAATAGCTCCACATCCACGCTCGAAAGGAAATCGCCGAACATGGTCCGGCTCACTCCCATGTACGCGATGGTCCGGCCGCGCACCTGGCAGGGCAGGTAGTAATTGAGGTCCAGATCGGCAATGGTGCGGCGCACCGTAGCCGGCCACGATCGCGACACCGCGTCCAACTGGTGGCGGGTGCGTTCGAAAAACAGGTACGCCTTCCGGCAGGTCCCAGTTCGAGAAAGCTCAGGTCGAGATCGGCATAGTTCAAACTGGCCAGCCGCGGATTCGTCCCCATGGCCTTCTTGAGCAGGAATCTGGGGGGTTCGGACTCGGTGCGCTCATCCGCCAGAAAGAACACCAGGTGCTTGATGTTCAAGGTCTGCAGCAGCCGTTCGCCCACCGAATTCAACATGGTGTCCAGGTCGGTTTCGGCGCTCAGTTCGCGGGCGAACTCGATCAGCGTCCGGCGGTAATCGTAACTGTCGCGGTAGAAGTACTTGTCCAGCCTCTCCTGAATCCAGGTGCGGATGGGCTGGAACAGGAAGCTGGCGACCAGCATCACGCTGATCAGTTCCAGGTTGCCCAGATCCTTGAAGTAGAGGTGCACCACGCTGCCGAGCGAAAACACGATCCCGTAAAACGCCGCCAGCACGCAGAGCGTCGCCAGCGTGTAGGCATATCCGCGCCGGAAGATGATGTCGACGTCCATCAGCCGGTAGCGCACAATGGCGTAGGCCAGGGTCAGCGGGATCAGGACCACGAAGAGCACCGACAGTTTCAGGTACTCATTGGGAATCGCTCCCAGCATGTAGGGCAGAACATACAGCGCAAAGAAGGGCGCAATCCCGAAAAAGGTCCCGTTGCGCAGCCACTTGAGCTGCTGCCGCACGATCGGGTCTTCGGCCCTGCGGTAGCCCACCGCCAGCGCTACCGCGCCGATCAGGTAGGGCACGGTGGAGAGCGGCACCCAGATGCGGTCCAGGGCCCAGCGCAGTTCCATCAGCGGCATCGCCGATCTTCAGGGCGCCCGAGGCAAACCCCAGGTAGCCCAGCAGAAGCAGCGCGCCGGGAATGTACAACAAGGCCAGCCGGGCGCGCGTCCGGAACCAGGCGAACGGTTCGGGGAAGGTCAAACAGAAATGCAGGAACAAAGCCGGCGCCAGCAGGCCCGCGCTCACGTTCCCGAAGTAGACGATCTTATCGAGAGTGTTGAGCTGGCCGGTGTAATGAAAACAGAAGAACACGAACGAAGCCAGACAGAAAATATAGAAATGCAGCGCCTTTTGCGCACTGCCCCGGCGGAAATACACGAACAGCCCGATAATGAGGTACGCCGCGCCCACCAGGTACTCATACACCACGGCCCGGTCCAGCGGAACCTCGCTCACGACTACTTTTCGGACATCGAATTCCAGGTTGCCGCGCTTGACGTGGTAAGAAGCCGGGAGCCAGGCCGGCAGGTTAGCCAGGATCTTGGCCACGTCCAACGCCACACCCACCGGTACTCCGTGGCTGGCATGCTGGTCGATGGCTTCCTCGCCATCCGGTCCCATGTTCTGTTCCCGGGAAATGCTGATCAGCACATCGCCCTGCCGCACCCCGGCGCGATATCCGGCGCTGTCGCGCGGCACTCGCAACGCCCGTACCTGCCCGCCGCGGTCTCCCCAGATCACACCGTCATCGTGCAGACGGAACTTGATGGTTTTGCTGGAAATTGATGACGGCGACCACACCTGCTGCCAGTGTCAGGATGGTCAATATCGCGGTGGACAATTGGAACTTGAGTTCCTGGAACATGAAATGCCGCCGTTACCGTCTGGTAAGACAATACTCCTCTGCCCGCATCAGCACGTTTATTGCCGTGTCAAATACCGGAATCTAAATTCAGAATACCCTGATTTATCTGTCGCTTACAAGCGCACCTGGAACTTCGATCCGCATTTTGGGAGAAAGCCACTACGCGGAAGTGTATCGGTTCTATTCACAGCGTGAGCCCGCGGGAGCAGTACCTCCCGTTCCATATAGTACGCTTTCCCGTTGACTTTGTGATGCAAAGTAACCTACACTCATAAAGTCTCATGGTACGGGTCTTCGCCAAGTGAGCTAACGGCTGTGATATCACCAACACTAACCCTTGGCGACTGTCTGGAAAGCGGCTGGAATGCTGTACAATAAGCAAGATGCGCATGGTTTCACGCGCCCGCCCGGCGGTGGCGTGAAGCATCCGAGGAACATCATGAAAGCGCTAGCCTTAACCGCCTGTTTCATCTCCATTCCGCTCTTTTGTTTCGCCGTCCAGTCGTCACAGCAGGAGCAGAAGCCGGTCGCAATCGGCCGATCAGGGGTCGAAGAAGCAGTCCGGTCCGCCGGCTTCCGCCGCGCCGGTTTCCATTTCCCCGTTGATTCCCGTAGTCGCGGCTCCTCCTGCCGGCGAGTCGCCGGCGAACGCCGGTCTCGCCCCGGTAGCGCCGGGCGCCGCCGTCATGGCCGCCGGCACTCCGGGAGCGAAGCCCGCGGTCGGCGCGCCCGTAAACACGCGCACGTATGTCATTGGCGCTGAAGATGTAATTGCCGTCAGTGTCTTCGAGAATTCAGGTTTTTCGGTTCAGCCGCAGGCGGTTCGTCCGGATGGCAAAATCACCATGCCCCTGTTGGGCGAGATCGTCGCAGCCGATAAGACTCCCGAGGAACTGGCCGATGAGATTAAGAAGATACTGGTGGACCGGTATATGAAAGAACCGCCGCACGTCCAGGTAATTGTTGTCGACGTGCGCAGCAAGAATTTCTATCTTCAGGGAGAGGTCAACAAACCCGGCAAGTATCCTCTGGTGGTCCCCACCACCATCATGCAGGCGCTGGTGAATGCCGGCGGTTTCCGCGACTTTGCCAATAAAAAGGATATTAAAATCCAGCGCGGGAATAAGATATTCAAGTTCAATTACGTGGAAGCAAGTAAGGGAAAACACCTGGAGCAGAATATTTATCTGCAACCCGACGATAATATATTCGTCCATTAAGGACGGCGGCCGGGTAAATCCTTTAATCGGAGGAATTCAGAAGGTTATGGCTGGTGCAACGAATTATGTGAGTGTATCCCGGCGTCCGCCCGACATCGAGGATTACATCGACATGCTCCGCCGCTACCGGTCGTGGATCATCGGCCCGACCTTTGCCGGCCTGGTGATTGCGGTGGTTGTGGCCTTCATCTGGCCGGATACATACCGGTCGGTGGCGGTGATGCGAATCACGCCGCAGAAGGTTTCCGAGCGGCTCGTGCCCAGCGAACTGACGCAGCGGATGGGCGAGCGGCTGAGCGCCATGGAAACCGAGATTCTGAGCCGCAGCACGCTCGCGGCCATGGTGAACAATCCCTCGCTGAACCTTTACCCCAAAGAGAAACTGCAGAGACCCGTCGAAGATATTGTCCAGGACATGCGGAACAAATCGATTCAGATTCGCATGCTCAGCGCCACCGGGACCGACATCGGCAGCATCAAGGGGTCTTCGGCGTTCTCCATCAGCTTCGATTATTACGACCGCTACAAGGCCAAACAGGTGGTCGAGCAGTTGGTGACCAAGTTCATGGACCAGAACTACAAAGTACTGCAAGGGGACACCAAGGCGACCACGCAGTTTCTGGACGAACAGTTGAAGACGGCATCCGACCGTCTGAACGACTTGAGTCAGAAGATCACCAGGTTCAAAATGCAAAACCAGGGCAAGCTGCCCGAGCAGACGCAGGCGAATGTGACCATGGTCAACAGTCTGCAGCAGGCGGTCGCCACCGACAACGAAGCGCTCAACCGGGACTCCAACGAAAAGCTGATGCAGGAGAGCCGTTTGACCGACTTGCAGAACAATTTTGCATTTTACTCCCAGCGCACCGAAGACACCATTATGACGGGCGGCGGCGCCCCCGGCCAGATGAGCGTAAAGAATCAGCGGCTTCTCGACATGCAGCAGAAGATGTCCGAGTTTCAAAACGCTCTCTCGGAAGCCCGCAAGATGTACCGCGACGATTACCCGCCGATCAAGAGCCTGATCGCCAAGATCGATAACCTGCAGAAGCAGATCGACACCCTGGAGACAGCGGATGGCGCGGCGGCCGGCAACGCGAATACCGCTCCGAAGCCGCTTACCGCGGTCAAAGTCGCGAATCCGCAGGTTCAGCAGCGCCTGGAGGAATTGAAGGGCCAGATCAACACGGTCAACGCTTCGATCGCGATGCTCAACAACGATATCCAGAGCCGCCAGGCTCACATCGCCGAGCTGAATAAGCGGATTGCCGATTTTCAGGTGCGCATTGAAGCCGCTCCGCTCAACGAACAGCAATATGCCCAATTGAATAACGACTACCAGCTCGCCAAGCAGCAGTACGATCTGGTCACGCATCGCAAGGAACAGTCGGAAACTCAGGAGAGCATGAACGAGCAGCAGGTCGGCGAGAGCCTGGAACTGCTCGATGCGGCATCGCTTCCCGAGAGCTCGTTCGAACCCAATCGCGGGGTGTGGGTCGGGCTTGGGGCTGCGTTGGGCATGTTGGCCGGAGTGATGCTGGCCGGAGCCCGGGAAATGAAGGATACCTCTCTGAAGAACCTGAAGGACGTACGAACCTACACGAACCTTCCGGTGCTCAGCAGCATCCCGCTTCTGGAGAACGCCCTGCTGGTGCGCCGCAAACGCCGCCTGTTCTGGCTGGCCTGGTCCAGCGCCTTTATCGTCGGATCCATTGCCATGAGCGGCGCAATGTATTATCACTTTTTCGGCGGCAAAGGCTAGCCGGTTCAAACAATCAGGATGACTAACCACGTGCCATTGGAGAAGAAATGAGTCGAGTACATGATGCTTTGCGCCGGGCGGAAAAGGGCCTGCCGGTAGAGGATGCACCCGAGGGACCGGCCGGAGTTCCCCTGGCGGAGGCGAACGGAAACGGTGCCCCGCCGCGCCGGCCGGAGTTCCTGCCGGTCTCGCCGGTTTCGACGCTAACCGGCCCTCCGGTCCGGCTGAACATCCACCCCGGCGCACTGGCCGAGGTCGCCACCGTACCCTTCAAACCGGCACCCGAATCGCATCTGCTGGATCTCAGCAATTCCCACGAGACCCCCGCGGAGGAGTTCCGCACCCTGCGCACGCGCTTAAACCACCTGCAGACGCTGCAACCCCTGCACACCGTGGTGGTCACGAGTCCTTCGCCGGCGGAAGGTAAGACCTTCACCGCGGTGAACCTCGCGCTGGCCGAGGCGCACCTGGCGGAGAGCTCCGTACTGCTGGCGGATTTCGATTTGCGCCGGCCTGTTATCCACAATCTCTTTCAGATGGATCGCGCCCCCGGACTTTCCGATTACCTGACCGGGAAGTGCACCTTTCCCCAGGCTTTGCGTCATGTGGAGGGCATGAACCTGTTCCTGTTGCCCGCCGGTTCGCCGGTAAAGAATCCGCTGGAACTGTTGAACATGCGTACCGCCAAGGCACTGTTCGAGGAGTTGCCGCGCAGTTTCAACTGGACCATCTTCGATACCCCGCCGCTCCTGTTTTCGGCGGATGCGAACCTGCTTTCCACCATGGCGGACGGCACCGTGCTGGTGATCAAGATCGGGTCTACGACGTTCGATAACGTCACCCGCGCCATGCAGTCCCTGTGTGAAAACAATGTGCTGGGAATCGTAGCCAACGGGGCGCGCGCTTCGGAACTGTACAGCAAGTACACCTACTACTATTCGAAGTCGGAGTAAGGCCGCTTACTTCACCCAGACTTTGGCGGCGACCGCGCGGTCCAGGCGGACCGGCTTGCCGGCTGCGGACAATTCCAGGTCGTCGCCGCTGGCAAGAATTTCCAGTGTCACCCCCGGCCGGATGCCCTTGCCGTCCAGGAACTCGAGCAGCCGGCGGTCGCGTTCAAACACGCTGGTCACGGTCAGCCGCTCGCCGTTGCGCGCCTCTTCGAGCAGCTTCCATCCACGGCGCCGCCGGTCGCGTGGGGAATCCATTCCTACGATGTTTCCGTGCGGGCACGCACCGCCGGTCCCGAGTTTTTCCGCCAGCTTCCGTTCGAAATCGGCGGACACGGCATGCTCCATCTGCTCGGCTTCGTCGTGAACCTTGTACCACTCCAGTCCGAAGATCTCGGTCAGCATGCGCTCGATCAGGTGATGGCGGTTGAGCAGCCGGGCGGAGATCTCCCGGCCGGCCGGGCTGAGCGTAATCTGGCCCTCCGGCGCCACCAGAATCAACCCGTCGCGTTTCAGCCGTTTGATCGCCATGGTTACCGCCGGCGCGGAAACATGCAGCCACCGCGTGAGGGTGACCGCCTTCACCGTCTCTCCCTCCGACTCCGCCTCGGCAATTGCCTTGATGTAGTTCTCTTTGGAAATTGTGATCCGCACGCTGAACTCTAATTTTAGCGAGGTTCGGAGGGTGTCTTCACCACGGAGTCACGAAGAACACGAAGAAAGCACGGAGAAAACCAGGAGAAAACTCACCGCGGAGACGCTGAGGCGCGGAGGAAAACGCGGAGAGGAACTTCAATTTGATTCCCCCTCACGCATTTCTCCCTGCCTCCTTCGTGTTCTCAATTCTCCGCGTCTTCCTCCGCGACTCAGCGCCTCCGCGATGAATTCCCCCTCGCATTCCTCCGTGCTTCCTCCTTGTTCCCCGTGGCTCCGTGGTAAAGACACCGCCCCCGGCCCTACCAAACCGTGCTGCCGCCGTCGATGGCGAGCACCTGCCCGGTGATGTAGCTGGCGGCTTCGGAGAGCAGAAAGACAGCCGCGCCTTTCAGTTCTCCGGGCCGTCCGATGCGGCCCAGCGGGATGGCACGCTCGATTCCCGGTTGCATCCGGTCCAGCACTTTTTCGCTCATCCGGGAGCGGAAGAAGCCCGGCGCCAGCGCATTCACACGAATTCCGTGCTTTCCCCACTTCGCGGCGAGTTCCCGGGTCAGCGCGATCAGGCCGCCTTTCGACGCTACGTATCCGGCTGCCGGGAGTCCCTCGGGCATCGCACGGAGCCCGGCTATCGAGGCCACGTTCAGAATCGCTCCACGACGCCGCGCGATCATTGCCGGCGCCACAGCCTGCGCAAAGAGGAATGCGCCTGTCAGATTCACCTCCAGCACCGCCTGCCACTTGTCCAGGGGCATTTCTTCTGCCGGTGCGCCCCAGGAAATGCCGGCATTATTGACCAGCGCGTCGATCCGTCCGAACAGCCCGAGAGTCTTCTCCACGGCACCGCGGACTTCGCCGGGGTTGGCGGCGTCGCAGACCGTGCCCTCGCAACGAAAGCCTTGCGCGCGCAACCTTTCCACGGTCCCGGTCAACCCGGGCTCGCGCCGCGCCACCAGCATCAGCGATGCTCCAGCCTCGGCCAGACCGGCGGCGATTTCTGCGCCCAACCCGCGCGAGCCGCCCGTGACCAGCGCCACCTGCCCCGTCAAATCGAAGAGTTCCATAACTATCGTATAGTCTGATTGTAAGGAATTCATCGTAGTTACCCGGAGCCCCGGTAACTCTAAACTAGGAAAACATCAGGAGCATATTATGCGCAAATTCGTCTGTCTCGGGGCACTCCTTCTCACTGCGGCTTGGGCCGCGGACCATCCGGACCTCAGCGGCACGTGGGTCCTGGACATGGCGCGCAGCGCCAATGCGGGAGGCAAGGTTAAGGCGGAAACGCTATCCATCAGCCAGAAGCCGGATGGCGTGGAACTATCCGAAGCCACCACCGAAAACAACGGCAAAGAAATGAAAGTAGACGTTGCCTGCAACATCGATGGCCAGGGCTGCAAAGTCAAAGAGAACGGCCAGGCCACCCAGGTTTCTTTCTGGTACAACGGCCCGGTGCTGGTCATGATGGAACAACGGCACGGCAACGACATCGTGACTCAGAAGAAAATGAAGCCATCGGACGACGGCAAAACCCTGAGCATGGAAGTGGTTTACATCGCGCCGCCCGGACACAAACCGGAGACCCTTACCTTCAACAAACAGTAGAGCGCCTACTTACGCGCCACCAGCACTCGCGAAGGGTAGAAGGTCTGGCGGACCAGCCGGTCCTGTAGAATCTCGAAGCGCGCCGACTGGATCAGGTCGGGTACCCGGCGTTCCACCTGGCATCCCCAGAAGGCCGGCGCCACCTTTCCGAGCACCTTGTAAACAGCATTAAACACGGGCGTATTCTGGCCGATCAGGACCAGCGTAAGGTTGCCGCGGTCGCGCAGGACGCGCCGGAATTCCCGCAACGTGGAAACGATATCGTCGCCGGAAAGCAGTTCCAGCAGATAACAGCAGAAAATGGCGTCGAAGCTCTCGCTACGGAAAGGCATGTGGCGAGCGTCCACGGCCTGGCAATCCATAATCGCTTCCGGGAATTTGCGGCGCGCTACGCGCTGCGTACGGGCGGCCATGTTCGGTGAAAGGTCCACTCCCGCAGTCCAGCCTTTCCCGTTGGCGCGTACCAGGCGGCGAAACATCTCACCACTGCCGGTGGCGACTTCGAGCACTTTCATCCCGTTGCGCACGCCCGAGGCTTCCAGCGCGCAGCGGTGGGCCCGCGAGTGAAACAGCATCGTAGACATCGGGTAGACCGCCGCCAGACGGTCGTAAACGCGGCGCGTGCGCGCCGCGAGAGTGGTGGGCAGCCCGTTTGCGGGCCACGCGGTTAGCGACTCTTCCAGTCTCGTCAAAGCATCTCCTCACTCGAATCGGTATGGCCTGACGGCTCAAGACACGGCCGCCAGGGTACTCTGCAGTTCCGGCACTTCAATCTGAATCCGTGTACCTTTGCCAGGCTGGCTGTCGATCCACATACGGTAGTCGCTGCCAAACAGTACTTTCAGACGCTCGTTCACGTTACTGACTCCGATGCCGTGATCCAGCAGCGTGGCCAGTTTGGCTTCCGGGATTCCCACGCCGTCGTCTTCCACCAGAAGGTGCAGCCGCGATTCGCTGCGCCGGCCCTGAATCCGGATGGTTCCCCCTTCGACTTTGCTGCTCAGCCCGTGTTTGATCGAGTTCTCTACCAGCGGTTGCAACAGCATGCTGGGTACCAGCATATCCAACGTATCGTCAGCCACATCTTTCTCGAACCGAAGTTTGTCGCCGAACCGAATCACCTCTATCGAAAGATAGTCTTCGATGAAGCTCAGTTCTTCGCGCAGGGCGCTGAAATTCTCGTGTTTGCGTAAGAGCCGGCGCAGCACCTTGGAAAGTTTGACGACCATGGCGCGCGCCTGGTTGGGATCGGTCCGGATCAAGGACGAAACCGAATTCAGCGTGTTGAACAGAAAATGCGGATTGATCTGGCTGGCCAGCGCCGCCAGCCGCGCTTCCACCAGCAGGCGCGATTGCTCTTCCAGTTTCTTTTCATTGCGCGTGTTGTTCCAGATCTTGAGCGGAATGATGACGGCGAACAGTGTGGTGGCGAACAGCGCCGCCAGGGTCCACGGCGTCGTCTCGCCCCACCGGTTCGCCAGGAAAAACATTTCCGTGCGAGTGTGCGAGAAACTTCTCAACTGGTAACGCAGGAACTCGGTGAACAGAATGCCCGCGCCGAACAGCAGATGAAAAGCCGTGCGGCGATGATTGCGGCTCTCCTTGAAAAAGCGGAAGATGTTCAGGTCCGGAAACGGAGAAAACTGCCAGATGTCTTCCGGGTCCGTGGCCAGGTCGCGCAACAGCCCGCCCACCACTCCCACGGCGGCCAACAGGGGCATGGTGAGGTGTTCGCCGTGGAACATGGCCGGCAGGGAAATGAGAATGCCGGACAACAGGCCCGAGACATATCCCCCGAGAATTCCCGCGAGCAGGCTGCCTTCCAGGCCGAGATCGGCGGCGTAATAGTTCGGGCTGGCTACCCGGATGGCGACGCTGGTCGCGAACACCAGAGACAGCACCACGGCCAGCGCGAGACGCTGGTTGAGCGTACGGTTCTCGCGCATCAGCATGGATTTGAAGTGATTCGACCGCGCCAGAATGCTGGCGATCGATGCCATTACGCCGAGTTTGACCAGCAGCGAGAACGAGATTTCCTGCATTCAGTGCCGGAAGCCATTATAATAAAAGGAGTAAGGTTCCCCATAATCTAGCATGAGTAATTCTTCTGTGCTGCGGCTGCAAAAAGTGGCCGAAGCGGACTTTCCAACGCAATTCGGCCTGTTTCGCATCTACGGTTTCGAAGGCGGGTTTGCCAACGGCAACGGCGGGCGCATCGAAGAAGCGGTGGTGCTGAAGATGGGCGACCTGGCCGGCGAGCCTGCGCCGCTAGTCCGGATTCACTCCCAGTGTTTGACCGGCGACGTCTTTCACAGCCTGCGCTGCGATTGCCGGGCGCAACTGGAAATCGCCCTGAAGAGCATCGCCCAAGAGGGGCGCGGCCTCCTGATTTACGAACATCAGGAAGGCCGGGGAATCGGTCTGCTCAACAAACTCCGCGCGTATGAGTTACAGGACCAGGGCGCCGACACCGTGGAGGCGAATGAGCGTCTCGGCTTCGATTCCGATCTGCGCAGCTATGCGCTGCCCGGAGCCATTCTGCAGTACTTCAGCCTGAAAGCCGTACGCCTGCTGTCCAATAATCCGGAAAAAGTGGAAGCCGTGGAAAGCGCCGGCGTGCGTGTCACCGAGCGCATTCCCTGCCTCGCCGAGGTGGTGGATACCCGCGAAGCCTACCTCCGCACCAAGCGCGACCGCATGGGTCATCTGCTCTAAAAAAGGGGACAGACGCATTTAAAAAAGGGGACAGACGCATTTTCCAGAAGCGAGTTATCCCCTGAAGTGCCCGCCAAACGCGATCAAAAAGGGGTCAGACGCATTTATTAAATGCGTCTGACCCCTTTTTTATGCCGCTTTTTTATGCCGTGGAGCCCTTCTGTGCCCGGTTCATGATCTCGTCCGCCAGAGTTTGAGGATTGTCCACGTTGGCGATAGTGAGACGGCTGGCTTCCCCCGCGGTCTCAATCGAGAGATCGCCCACGTTAAACATCCGTTGCATGACCCGCTGGTCCACGCGCGCATCCTGCAGTTTGTTGAGCTGGATATTGCGCGTGGTTTTGGACGCGGCGCCCACCTCGTAGCGCAACCGGTCTCCGGAGATCACCACTTTAATGTACTGCCGCCGTAGCGCGCGCGACGCCGGCCACAGAAGAATCAACGGCGGAACGATGGGGAACCAGTTGGGTAACGTAGCCTTCCATAAAGCGAAGTAGGCGATCTCCAGCCCCAGAAATACGATTGCGGCGAGGATGGCGCCCGCCTTGATGAACTTCATCGTGGGCCGGATCGTAAGGTCGGACACAGTACGTTACCTCCTGAGCAGCCATTGTATCGTGGCGGTCCCTATCCTACGATATGCAAGAGGAGGATTTAATGATTCGCAGAATCGTAACGGTCGCAGCTCTCATCAGCTCTGGCCGGATTGCCCCTGCTGGCGGATTTCAGCTACCAGGAAAAAAGCACTATCACCGGGGGAGCCATGGCGGGCCTTCTCAAATTTGCCGGGGTCTTCTCCAAGCAGGCGCGCGAGCCCCTGGAAAGCACCGTATCGGTGAAGGGAGATCGCATGGTGACGCGGGGAGCGAACCACATGAGCATCATCGACCTCAACAGCCAGACGATCACCACCGTCGACATGCAAAAGAAAACCTGGTCCGTCATGACCTTCGAGGACATGAAGCAAATGATGGAGCAGATGCAGCAAAGCATGCAGAACTCCAAAAAGAACGGCGACAACACCCAGGCGAGCTTCAAAGTGTCCGCCAAAAGCACCGGCAACACCAAACAGGTCAACGGCTACGAGGCGAAGGAAATGATCCTCAAGATGGAGATGGAGGGCACCGACCAGCAGAGCGGCCAGAAGGGCGCAATGGTGATCACAACGGATATGTGGATCACGCCCGCGGTCCGCGGTTATTCCGAAGTCCGCGAGTTTCACAAACGCATGGCGGAAAAACTGAACTGGTCGCCGAACGGCAATATGTTCGCCGCGCGTCCGGAAGTGGCGCAGGGCATGGCCGAGGTGTATAAGGAAATCGGCAAGATGGACGGAATGCCCGTGGTGCAGAACGTCGTCATGGGAGTGGAAGGACAGCCCGGCGACCAGGCGCAGTCGCAGCAGTCCACGCAGCAACAGCAGCCGCAGGCGCAACCTGCCCCTGAGCGGCCGTCGCTCGGCGGAGCGTTGGGAGGCATGCTGGGAGTGCATCGCAACAAGAAGAGTTCCTCCGATCCGCCGCCGGCCAGCAACAAGGATAGTTCGCAACCCGGTTCTCTGCTGGAGATGACCACGGAATTAAGCGGCTTTTCCTCGGCCGCCGTGGACGATTCGCAATTCGCCGTGCCGGCGGGCTTCAAGAAAGTCGATTCGCCCACGCGCAGAAGAAAGTAGCGCGCCAGAGGCGGAACCTAGATCATCGTTCTCTTATTAACTATGCAGATAATGACTTCGTCCAGTTTGTACTTCCAACGAAATACCACGGGGGCCGCGTTGATCTCCTCGAAATATTGATCAATTCGGTCGATCAGCTCTTGCTCGCTGGCTACGCGGATTCCGCGGAGCATCGTACGCGCGTCATTTCGCTGAACTGATTCTCGATCAAATTCAGCCACGAGCCGTGTTTATCCCCCAGGAATTTGCCGATCGGCCGCAAGCCATGCACGTTGTCGCACACGGCCTTGATTCCCGCGGTCAGTGGGATGGCCAGCAGCAGTCCGGGCGCGTCCCACAGGAACCCCCACAGCATCAGCGAAAATGTCACCACCAGGGGATTCAGGTGGACGCGCGAACCCACGATCTTCGGGTACAACAGATTCAGTGCGATCAAATGGAGCACCGCTACCGATATCACAACCAATACATACGTCGGAAAGCGATTCGGTCCCAGCGCGGCGAACAGCGGCGGCACCATCGCCAGGGGCAGGCCCACATAAGGCACCAGGCTCAGAAAACCGCTCAGCGGACCAACCAGCAGCGGATATGGCAGGCGCATCAGGCCGAACATCACCGAACTGGTCAGGGCCAGCATCAGGCCCAGCAGGAAATTTCCCACCACGAAGGCACGTACCATATCTGCGATGCCCTGCAGGCTGCGCGTGGCCACCATGCGGTCTTCGCCGTGAAAGAACTGCAGGAAGCTGCGGTTGATATGGTCGCGCCAGCTCAACATGAAATACACCAGAAACGGGATAAACGACGCCATCAGGAAGAACTCGTAGAGCGAACTCAGCCGCGTGGAAATGAAATCGCCGATGGGCGTGGGGTGCTCTTCGGCGGGAGCACCTGGCGCCGCCTGCACCACCACGATGGGCGGTGGAGTCCGCGAGCTTTTCCCCTTCTTGGGGGCGGCGGCTGCTTCGGCCTGCTGCGCCTTGAGCCGCTCCTGTTCAGCCTGCCTCTGGCGCGCCGGCACTACCAGTTGATAGGTTCGCTCCTCGGTAGCCGAAAGCTTTTGGCGCACGTCATCCACAATGTCGCCGATGCGCTGGCCGTAGGTCGGCAAATCCTGATAAATGGCCGCGAGCTGGGTATACGCGCCCATACCCAGTACATACAGAATCAGCAGCGCCACGGTGCATACCACGAAGGCCGCCAGGCTGCGAGGAAACCGCACGCGCATCAACAGCGCCACAAACGGCTCCAGGATAAATGCAATCGTTATGGCGATCAGGGAAGTGATAAAGAACACGCGGCCGAAATACAGAATAGCGATGATCACACCCACTGCCACCACGGGCAAGGCCATGTGCCGCGCGTCCTGCACGGTCTTTTCAGAGCTTGTGGTTGGTTTCACGATTCGCAGCGCCACGGCGCGGTACGACCCTTGCCTCGAATGTAGCATGGCCCCGTCTATAATGAAATGTTTGGGCCCTCCGACTCACCGAATCCTCGCCCTGGACCTGGGTAAGAAGCGCATCGGCATCGCCATCAGCGATCCCCTGGGCATTACCGCGCAGGGCATGCCGAATCTCAACCGCACCAACAAGCGCAGCGACCTGGAAGCCCTCCAGCAACTCATCCGCGAGCGCGGCGTCGGTCTCATCCTGTTGGGCAACCCCATCAACATGCGCGGCTCCGAAGGCCGCCAGTCCGGCTGGGTCCGCGAGTTCGCCGGCGCCCTGGAAGCCCGCACCGGGCTGCCGGTGAAGCTCTGGGACGAGCGGCTCACCAGCGTGGAAGCCGGACGCGTCCTGCGTTCCAGCGGCATCAGCATCGAAAAACGGGCCGCGGCCGTCGATCGTCTTTCCGCCGTGATTCTGCTCCAAAGTTATCTCGACTCCTTATGAGGATCCTGCGCGTTTTCGGCCTGCTCGTTCTCGTGGTGGCGCTTGCCTGCGGGTACCTGTTGTACCGGATCGAGACGCCGTACCACGGCTTCCAGGATCCCGTCTATGTCGATCTGCCGCACGGCACCACCACAGACGCCATAGCGGCCATGCTCACCAGGGCGGGGGTGGTGCGCAGCCGGTTCGATTTTCTCCTGGCCCGCATGACCCATCGCGGCCCCGTGCTTCAGGCCGGGGAGTACCGGTTCGACCGGCCCGCCTCGCCGCGCGAAGTGCTGGACCGCATCGCCCGCGGCGACATTTTCTTCCTCCCCCTGGTAGTCCCCGAAGGGCGGAATATGTTCGAAATCGGCGCCGACATCGAACGCCTGGGCCTCTTCTCCGCGGCGCAATTCATGGCCGCCGCCCGCGATCCGAAAATCATTCGCGACCTCGATCCAGAGGCGCCCACGCTCGAAGGCTACCTGTTCCCGGACACCTACCGGCTGAACCGCCACTCCACGCCCGAGAGCGTCTGCCGCCTGATGACAACGAAATTCCGCGAGGCCTGGCGCAACATCGCGCACCCCGCCAACGTCCACCAGACTGTGACCCTGGCCTCGCTGGTAGAGAAGGAGGCGAAAGTACCCGAGGACCGGCCGCGCATCGCCGCGGTCTTTGAAAACCGGTTGCGGCTCGGCATGAAGCTGGATTGCGACCCGACCACCATCTACGCCGCGCTTCTGGACAACCGCTACCGCGGCACCATTTACCGCTCGGACCTGGAGAGCGACAACCCCTACAACACCTATCGCCATGACGGCCTGCCGCCCGGCCCCATCGCCAGCCCCGGCATTTCGTCGATTCAGGCGGTCCTCCATCCCGCCGCGACCGATGCCCTTTACTTCGTATTGCGGCCCGATGGCTCCGGCCTGCACCAGTTCAGCAACACCCGGGAGGCGCACATGGCAGCCGCCGAAAAGTATCGCCGTGGACTCAAGAAAGTCCGTTAAACAGCAACTCCGCGAGATCCTCGCGGCGGAATCGCCCGCCGCCATCACAGAAGCAGTGTGGCATGGCCTGCTGATGCGCCTGGCGCCCGTTTCCGAAAGCTACCTGCGCGAGCTGCTGCGCGCCGCCGGCCTGCCCATCCACCAGCCCTACGCCGGCGTCCGCCAGCACACCTTCGAGGAGCTGGAACAATCGCTCCGCGAGATGCTGCAGGTGTACACCGATGCCATGGCATCCGGCAATCGCGACCGGGCCCGCTACTGCCGCCGCCAGGTCATCGGCGCCAAGGATCGTGCCAAATTCCTGGCCCACAATCCCGGCACGCCGCCGGAAAAGCAGGAGCAGAAACAGGAGATGGCCCAGTGGATGCTAGTGTGGCTGGAAAATCCCCAGGTCTTTCCGGCCTGGGTCGAGGCGCGTAAGTTAGTCCGCTAGCCCGGCGAGATCCCGGCTTTCGATCACGCGCTGCGGCCCGCCCTCTCTGGCAAGGCGGAGCATCGCGCGGCCCAGCGTTCCGGTCGTCGTCACGTAGCGCGGAAACAAAATTCGCACGACCGGATATAGCGGGCGGCACAGCGTGTAGAACGTCTGGTAAAGCCTGGTCCTCGACCGGATGCCGTGCTCCGGCAGAATCACGGCCGGACGGACGGCGTAGGCCGCCTTGAAGTTCATGCGGAACACCGCGTTTTCAGCGGCGCCTTTCACCCGCGCCCACATACTCCGGCCCTTTTCCGTGCTGTCCGCTCCCGCTCCCGATACGAAAACGAACGTCATCGCGGGATTCAACCGGGCCAGCGTCTGCGCCACCGAGACCGTCAAGTCCAAAGTGATGTGCCGGTAATCTTCCTCGGTCATCCCGGCCGACGTCACTCCCAGGCAGAAGAAGCAGGCATCGAAACCCTTCAGTTCGCCTTCGATCGGCGCGAGGTGGAACAGGTCCGGCAGCACCAGGTTGCGCAGCTTGGCGTGACGCTGCGCGGTGGAACTGCGCCCGATGCAGATCACCTGTTCCACGTCTGCGTCCAGCAGGCATTCCCGCAGAACGCTTTGCCCCACCATGCCCGTCGCGCCGAACAGGATCGCCTTCACCTACTGCGCGACCTTAATGGCCAGGTACGAGATCTGCTTGCCGCGCTCGACCTTCATCTGGTGCGGCATCTTCGCCGGGATGGTCAGCACGTCGCCGGGTCCCACCTTTTTGTCCACGCCCCCGGTGATGGTAGTGCCGCGGATCTCGTGCGGCTGTGTGGTCTTGCCGTCGGGAATCGTGCCTCCCACCGTGAGCGTGCCTGCACCGGCGGTAATCACGAAAATGTCCGCCTGCGTTTCGTGAAGCTCCGCGCTTCCGGACTCCTTTCGCAATACCGTGGCGAAGGTGTAGTTGCCCAGGTTGGCCGCCGGCTGGCTGGTCATCGTAGCACCGGCAAGTTTAGCCGACAGAGTGGTGGGAAGCGCCTTCAGCTCCGACGCCTTCCAGATGTAGAAACCCGTGGGATCTCCGGCGGGGAACGCAAATCCGGCGGCCAGCAGCAGCAGTAGAAACGGTTTCATGGGTACACGGTAGCATACCGTTTCCCGCTTCAATAAATCCCCGGCACCAGCCGCCACGTGCGCGCGCAATAGGCCTCGTACTCGGCTCCGAAGTGCTGTCGCAGCAACTGTTCCTCGGCGCGAATGCGCGCCACCAGCGGCAGCAGCAATGAGGCGGTCAGCAACACCCCCACGCCGGAGCGGAACGCCAGCGCCCATCCCAGCGAAGTCACCAGCAGGCCCAGGTAGCTGGGGTTGCGGATGACGCCGTAAATGCCGGTAGTCTCCAGTGTGTGTCCCGGTTGGATGGCGACCAGGCCGCTGAAGCGATTCCTCAACACGTATACCGGAATGAGGCGGAGCAATCCGCCCAAAAAGCACACGGCCACGCCCGCCCACCGCATGTCGCCGCCATCCAATGTCCAGAAGCCGATGCGATCGGTATAGGACGAGAAGAAGGCCGCCAGCAGCGCGATCACGGCGAACGCCGCCAACACCCAGCGATTGCCGCGATCCTCCTGCTCGCCCGAACTTATGCCCGACGAACCGGAAGGGATGGCGATCGCCATCAGAACCGCCACAACGACGGCAAGCGCGCGAAAGGCGGGGTGCGCAAAAAAAGCGTCCCATCCGCCCCACCCGGCAATTGCCAGCCCGAACTGGATCGCAATCGAGACGACGCCGGTGATCGCGATCTTGATGGATCCTTGCCAGTCGTCTGCAACCGGACGGCCCTACCGTGCCGTAATGAGGAAAGGCGTGCTGGGAGCACCGTCTACCGAAACCACCACCGGCGCCTGGCCACCGCCGAAGGACTGCGTCAGCGCGAACTGCACCTGGCCGGAGCCGATCTGCAGCACCGGCATCGGCAGCCCGTCTACCGTCACCTGGAGGCGGGCGGGATTGGCCGCTACCGTGGAATCCAGGCCGGTCAGCGTGGCGGTGAGGACGTCGCCGGGGCTGGCGGCGGGCCGGCCGACTGCGCCGGTGATGCCGCCGATGTGGGCGGCGGAGCCGGCGATCTGCACTTCCACCGTCGCCGTGCCGAAACTGGAGTTCAGCACTAACGCCGCCGGGCCGGTGCCAACGCTTCCGGGAGAGATGAAATTGATTTGCGTGGGCGAAGCGTATAGGACTGTGGCCGCGGCGCCGTTCACCGTCAGTTGCAAGCCGCTCACCGACCGAGCCAGGTTCTGGCCGTACATCACGCCGTAATTGCCCTGGTACACCACGCCCGGCAGATTCGGCTCACCGGGTCGACTATGGTTTCAATCTGAGGCTGCGGCGTGGCGCCTTGAATCTGGAACGCGCCGCCCTGCTGGATCACCGTCATACCGGAAGCGATGCTCAGCGCGAAGGAGCCGGGCGCAGCCGCTGGGCTCACCAATATGTTGGCCACCAGGTGCGTCGGGCTGACTACCCACACGCGGGTCACGGTGACGTCACTCGAGCCGAATCCCACGCTTACCTGTCCGTCCACGAATTGCGTTCCCGAAGTGAGAATGTCCACCTTCGCCGAGAAGGGCCCACCGAACACTCCAGCCGCCACCGAAGACGGCGAGATGCTCTGGAACTGCGGCGTTCCGCCGGCAGGGTACGTATACGTGGGCGGATTCTGGCTCTGGATGAACAGGGAGTTTTGCGCGTCGCTGTTGTACACCGCCACCGTGGAAACCTGCCCGCCGGGCGCTGCCGGAGGAGTAACCACAATGCTGGTGCCCGCCGCATTGGAAGTGCCTGGGGCCTGCATGCCATCGAAAAAGACCCGGCTGTCCGGGCCAAAGCCGGCGCCGCTGAGGGTTACCGTGCCATCGCCGTTAGACGTGACCGCGTTCACCACCGGCGGCCCCTTCTGCACCATATCCACGGCGTCGGGCAGCACGTAAATGTCGTTGCCGAAATTCAGCACCAGGTGGCGCGGACCCACACCCGCCGTCGGCGAAGAAGCAAACGACATCACCAGCGCCGGACCCGCCGAAGAGATGTAAGGGCGCAAAGGTGGCGGAACCTACGCCCAGCAAATTCACCGATTGCGGCGTGGGAATGGAGGGCACGCCAGAACTGGTCAGCCCGACAATGAACGATGCGGACTGCGTTTCGTCGATGAATGCGGGCGTGATCCCGATATAAGTCTGAGGCAACTGGAAGGGGTACGTGCGAGCCGCCGGATCCAGATAGCTCCAGGTCTGCACGTCGTAGGTTGGCACGCCGGGCGCCTGCTGCACTACAAAGTTCTGGTTATTGAAGTTCGAGCCCGGAGCCACCGGGTATTGCGTCGCCTGTCCGGGATCCTGCACGCCGGGATAAAACACCGTACGGAAGGGAGCGCTGGCCGCAATTGGCTGGCCGGACTGGTACACCGGCAGTTGCAGCCCTTCGCCGCCCGGCACCACGGCATCCGGCGGCAGCGGGTGGATATATAGCTGGTATGTATTGGGCGGCAG
>CAVVLD010000050.1:0-70864 GCA_963748795.1 uncultured Solibacteraceae bacterium | reverse complement strand
GCACGCGCGAAATCGCGATCCGCGCCGCGGTGGGCGCCGGCCGGGGCCGCATCGTCCGCCAGTTGATTGTGGAAAGCCTGCTGCTGGCGGGCTTGTCTGGTGTGGCCGGCGTGCTGCTGGCGCTCTGGGGAGCCCGCGCACTGGTCGCGCTGGCGCCAGCGAACGTGCCGCGCCTGGCAGAGACAGCTATCGATGGCGGCGTCCTGGCCTTCACCTTCGGTGTTACCGTGCTCGCCAGCCTTTTGTTCGGTCTGGCTCCCGCGCTGCAGGCTTCGCGCGTGGACCTCAATGACGCGCTGAAGCAGGGCGCCGCCCGCGCCGTCGCGGGCCGGGGCGGTCAGCGCATTCGTGGCGCGCTGGTGGTGGCGGAGATTGCCTTCTCGGTGGTGCTGCTGGCCGGCGCCGGGCTCCTGATTAAGAGTTTCCAGACGCTGCAGAGCATGCCCCTGGGGTTCCGCCCCGAGCGCGTTCTGGTCATGGAGGCGGAAGTCCCGGCGCTGGATCTGAATGGGCGGCGTCGCGCCGTCGAATTCTATCGGGATCTGATTGCCGAGGCGGCAGCCGCGCCGGGTGTCGAGGCGGCGGCCGGCGCCCGTACGCCGCCCGGCCGGGTCATGTCCAACGGCGGCTACTGGATCGACAACCTGCCGGAGCAGCGGACCATGGCTGCTCCACAGGCCGTGTTTTCGGTGGTGTCGCCGGGCGTCTTCAACACCCTGAAGATTCCGCTCCGGAGCGGCCGCGATTTCAACGCCGGCGATACCTACGAGGCGCCCTCCACGATCGTCATCAACGAAAGCCTGGCCCGCCGGTCCTTTGCCGGAAGGTCCCCGCTGGGCCACACTATGTACTGCGGCTTTGACACCCGTTCCATGAAGGCGATGACTATCGTCGGCGTAGTCGCCGATGTACGCCAGTTCGGTCCGGCGAGCCCGCCCTGGCCGGAGATTTACATGCCCTACCAGCAGCACCCCCGCTCCGATCTCCAGGTGCTGGCGCGGACCGTGGGGGATCCGCTGGCGCTCTCGGAAACCTTGCGCCGCATGGTTCGCGAGCGCAATCCCAATGTGCCCGTGAAGTTCTCCACCCTGGAAGAGAATCTCGCCGAGAATGTGGCCGCGCCGCGCTTCCGGACGCTGCTGCTGGGAATCTTCGCCGGCCTGGCGGTGCTGCTGGCGATGGCCGGAATCTATGGCGTGATGGCCTATGTGGTAGGGCAGAGAAGCAATGAAATCGGCCTGCGGATGGCGCTCGGCGCGAGCCAGGGCAGCGTGTTACGGCTGGTGCTGCGGCAGGGCCTGACTTATGTGGCGCTCGGCCTGGCGGTGGGATTAGCTGGAGCTGTCGCCGCAACGCGCCTGCTCACCAGCATGCTCTTCGAAGTCAAGCCGACCGATCCGGCGACCTATGCCGCAGTGGCAATCCTGCTGGTAGTAGTAGCCCTGTCCGCCAGCTACTTGCCGGCTCGCCGGGCCTCAAACCTGGATCCCTCCCGCGCCCTCCGCCAGGACTAAAAAAGGACTAAAAAAGGGGACAGACGCATTTTTTCATGTTGAAAATAAGGGGGTTACGATTGTAAATAATGCGTCTGTCCCCTTTTTTCGAGCCTTTGCCACATGGCGATGAAGCCTTCGAGCGGAATCTGCTCGGCGCGCAGGCCGGCTTCCGGCCAGGTGTCGACCGATTCCTTGCCGTAGAGCGGGGATAAATTGTTGCGCAGCGTTTTCCGTTTATGACTGAAGCAATGGCCGACGAACCGAATCAGCTCCTCGGGCGGGTCGACCATCCCAGGCCGGGGTTCGAGCATCACCACTGCCGAATCGACTTTCGGCGGAGGCCGGAAGGCGCCCGGCTTCACACCGAAGAGATAGCGCACATCAGCGAACAGCGCCGTCTGCACTGTGAGGAAGCCGTATTCGCGAGTGCCCGGCCTGGCCACCAGCCGTTCGGCCACTTCCTGTTGAATCAGAAACACAGCCCGCGGCGCGCCCGACCGCGCCGCCTTTTCGAGGATGGGCGAAGTGATGTAGTAGGGTAGATTGCCGGCGACGGGCGCCGGTCCCCACTGCGCCAGGTTCGTCTCGAGCACATCCGCATGCACCAATTCGAGCCGCGAATTGCCCGCGAACCTCTCGCGCAGGTGCTCCACCAGGACCGGGTCCACCTCTATGGCGACTACCCGGCCGGCCCGGTCCAGCAATTTTTCGGTAAGGGCGCCGCGGCCGGGACCGATCTCGATGACCAGCTCTTGCCTCGCGGGGCACACGGCCGCGGCGATGCGCTCCAAAATCGAGCCGTTGATCAGAAAATGCTGCCCGAGTTTCTGGCGGGACAGGGCGTCAGCCCTTCACCTGGATCGCTTCCCCGTGACTCCAGAGCGCCTTGCCCCAGGTCGGTTTGCCGAAGGAAGTGGCCGGAGTCCAGGTCGAAAACAGAATGAAGTTGCGCAATTCTTCGGAATCCTGTCCTTGAATCACTTCGTAATCGGCCACTTTGCCCCGCTCATCGATGATGAGTTGCACCACGACATCGCCGCCATACCGCACCGGGTTGGAGCGGCTCAGGCTGGGGTCGGTAAAAATGGGAGCGGAGACATCTCCGGAGAAACTCCGCGGCGTCGCCGTGAGGTCGGGAATCCACATCCCGAACAGCAGGATCGCCGAAATGATACCGCCGGCAACCGGGAGCGCCACCGGACGCATCATATTCTGGCAGTGGACCTGGAACACCGACACCCAGGTGTGGATGCGGGTTCCGATGCTGACACGGGCAATCTGGCGGATTCTCTCGCGGTCCGCGATGGCGCGCAGGTCTGCTCGTAAACGGGCGGGCATGGCCGGCCGAGCCATTTCCCGGAGAGAGGCGCGCATATTCACCATCGACTCATAGTGAGCGCTGCATTCGCGGCAGGACTCGATGTGCGCCAACGCATTCTGCCGCTCACCGCCGGATGTGCCGGAGTCGACGAGCGACGAAATCAGTTCTTGCACCTTTTCACAGCTCATAATTTACTCGGCCGTTTTCGGCACCAGCTTCAAGGCAGGTCGCGCTTTTATGCTCCCCACCAGTTCGTCCCGCAGGGCTTCCCGGCCACGCAGGATTCGGGACTTGACAGTCCCCAGCGAAACTCCCAGGACTTCCGCGATCTCCTCGTAACTTAAGTCCGTGATATCGCGAAGCACAACCGCCTCGCGGAAGATCGGGTTAATCCTTTCGAGAGCGGCTTCAATCATTTGATGCTGCTCCCGGTCTGCCGCCTCTTCGTAGGGAGAGCGGCTTCGGTCTGGAATGCTCTCCTTCCAGTTGCGCGATTCTTCAGGGTCGGTATCCAGCTCCACTTCCCGGCGCCGGTGCCGGAAGAACCAGCGGCGCGCGTTGTGAGCCTCGTTGACCGTGATGCGGTAGATCCACGTTTTCAGCGTGCTTTGTCCGCGGAAGCTCCCGATGTTTCGAAACACCTTGAGAAAAACTTCCTGGACGACATCGCCGGCCTCCGACTGATCGTTCAGCAAGCGGAATGCCAGGGCAAACACCGGCTGTTGAAAACGGGTGAGCAGTTCCTCGTAGGCGTGTTCCACACCTTCACGAAGGGATTCCACCAGGCGCAGATCGTCGCTCTCGACGCTCGCCTCTGCTGTCCGATCCGAGCTCAGGTCCAAGATTGAAGTGGCCACCGGCAGCCTCACATTCAGCCTGACTTCAAACTACCAGGAAACTTTAGCGCTTGCAAAGGTATAGACACCCGTTTTCCGCGAAAAGTTCCAGTATCCCGTAAGCTGTTGATAAACTGGACGTTCATGCCTCTCATTTCAGCCGGTATTCTAACCCAGTTCGTGGAAGAGATCCTGCTTGCCGCCGCCGTCCCGGCGCACAAGGCTTCCATTACCGCCTCCTCGCTGGTGGCCTCCAATCTGCGCGGTGTGGATTCCCACGGCATTCAACTCCTGCCGTTCTATATCGACCAGATGCTGGCCGGCGAAATGGACCCGCAGGCCGATGGACACGTCATTTCCGAAATCGGGTCGTGCCTCCTGTTCGACGGCGAAAACGGCCTTGGCCAGTGGGTGGCCGATGTCTGCTGCCGTCACGCCGTCCGCATCGCCGCAGCCCAGGGCATGGCGATGGTTGTCGCGCGCGAATCCAACCACTTCGGCGCGGCCGCCTGGTGGGCGCAGAAAATGCGCGCCGCCGGGCAGATCGGCATCGTCATCTGCAACGCTTCGCCCATCGTTCCGCCCTGGCAGGGCAGGGAGGGCCGCATGGGGACCAACCCCATCTGCATGTCCGTCCCCGGACCCTGGCTGCTCGATATGGCCACCACCACCGTCGCCGCCGGCCGCATCTTCAAGGCGTTCATCAACGGCCAGCCCGAAATCCCGCAAGGCTGGGCCTTCGATTCCGACGGCGTCCCCACCACCGATACCCAAAAAGCCTACAAGGGCATGCTCATGCCCCTGGGCGGCTATAAAGGCAGCGGCCTCGCCATGATGGTGGAGATTCTCTGCTCCGTGCTGAGCGGTGGCGCCATGGCCAATGAGATCGGCGGAATCCGCGTGCGCGGCAAAAAGGTCCGCAACAGCCAGATGTTCCTCGCCATCGACGTGGCGCGCTTCATGCCCGTCGAGGAATTCACCGCGCGCGTCGAGCAACTGGTGGCGCTCATGAAATCGACTGCCCCGGCGCCGGGCTACGACGAAGTGATGGTGGCCGGCGATCCCGAATGGCGCACCGAGGCCGAGCGCCGGCAGAACGGCATTCCCATCGCCGAGGGCAACTGGGACAGCCTGTGCAAGGCGGCCGCGCGCGTGAAGGTGCAGACTCCCGCCCGGCTACAATAGAAGCAAGTGCTGGTTTCCATCGCTTCCAAAACAGAACGCCCCGCGTGGCTGCGTGCGCCCGCTCCCGTGGGGCAGAACTATCGCGAACTGAAAGACCTTATCGAGCGCCTGCGGCTGCACACGGTCTGCGAAAGCGCCGCGTGCCCCAATGTGGGTGAATGCTGGAATCAGCGCACCGCCACCTTCATGATCCTGGGGAATGTCTGCACCCGGCGCTGCGGCTTCTGCGCCGTGCAGAAAGGCGCTCCCCTGCCGGTGGATTACGATGAGCCCAATCGCGTGGCCGAAGCCGTGCAGGCCATGGGCCTGGAGTTCGCCGTGATCACCAGCGTCAATCGCGACGATCGCGCCGATGGCGGCGCGGAGCTGTTCGCGCAGGTGATCCGCGCCATTCGCGAGCGCGTTCCGGGCTGCGGCGTGGAAGTGCTGATCCCCGATTTCCAAGGCAGCCATGGGGCCGTCGAAACGGTCATGGAAGCTGCGCCGGACGTGCTGAATCACAATACCGAAACGGTGCCGCGCCTCTATCGCCAGGTGCGCCTGGGCGCGCGCTATGAGCGCTCCCTGGATGTGCTGGCGCACGCCCGCCATGTCTCGCCGCACACCCCCACCAAGAGTGGACTGATGCTGGGATTGGGCGAAACCGCCGGCGAAGTCCTGGACGTGATGCGCGACCTGCGCGCGCACCAGGTCGAGATCCTTACCCTGGGCCAGTACCTGCGCCCTTCCCCCAAACACCTGCCGATCGTCCGCTACGTGACCCCGGCCGAGTTTGCAGACCTGAAGCAGGCGGGATACGAAATGGGTTTCGGCCACGTCGAATCCGGCCCGCTCGTGCGCAGTTCCTACCACGCAAAAAAGGGGACAGACGCATTTAAAAAAGGGGACAGACGCATTTAAAAAAGCGGACAGACGCGCTTAAGAAAGAGGGGCGGACGCATTTTATAAGCGCAAACAAAGAACATACGTGCCTAAAAAAGGGGACAGACGCATTTTTTAAATGCGTCTGTCCCCTTTTTTGCGTCTTTTAAATGCGTCTGTCCCCTTTTTTGCGTCTACTTTTTCATCGCCTTCATGATGAACGCCTGCACTTCCGGCTTGATGGCATACTCCTGCCGGCGGGGCTCGGGCCAGTTGTCTTTATCCGCCCACATCTTGTTTAAGCCCGTCTGAATTTCCGGATCGCCTCCCGTGAAGCCCGTCACCAGTTCCTTCCAGCGCGCGGCCAGGGCCTGACCTTTCGGACCCGCAGGGTCTTCCTGCAGCGAAGCCTCGATATCGGCAAACAGCTCCGACCACTGCCTGCTCACCTTCTCCTGCAATTCCGGCGACCACAGCTTCTTGCGCTCTTCGACCTTAGCCTGTGCTTCCGGCGTGTAATATTTCTTCGACCACTCCGTATCGTTTTGCATTTCAATCTCCTTGATGATCTTCTTGAACAGATTCCAGTCCGGCTCCTGCTTCGGTTTCAGCGACTGCTCGGCCGTTTCAATCGCATGGATCGCGCTGTCCAGTTGCCGCCGTTTTTCGGCCAGCACCCGCCGCTGCCGTCGCAGCGACTCCGGCAGCCCGGATTCCTTCTTCAGCAGGTCCCGGATCTGTTTCAAAGGCAGCCCCAGAAACTTCAACACCACAATCTGTTCCAGGCGCGCGAGGTCGCGGTTGCCGTACAGGCGATATCCGCTGTGGCTGCGCCGGCTGGGCTTGAGGAGCCCCAGCCGGTCATAATGATGCAGCGTGCGAACGGTCACGCCCGCCAGTTCGGCGAACTCGTTCACCTGGTACAACGTGTCGGTGTCCTGTTTCAACTGCCGCCTCTTGAAAACATCATCAGGCCTGACGTTACGTCAGGGTCAAGCAATATTATGCTCTTGTGACGGCGCGGGATTTGATCTACGATATAGAACAAATGTCTCCTCCCGAACCTCCAGAGTTCGCGGAATGGCTGTTGCGGCGCCTGGTGGGCGGGCGCGATGCCGATGCTGTGGCCGGCGACCTGCGCGAAACGTTCGAAGCGCGCGGGGGCGGCCGGCTCTGGTATTGGTGGCAGGCGCTCAGTTGTATGGCGATGAGGCTTTCGCTCTACCGCCGCGCCCTCCCCGGCATTGGCACGGACTTCAGCCGCGCTGTGCGGCGCATTCGCCGCAATCCCGGATACGCACTCACGGCAATGTTCTGCCTGGCGCTCGCGCTGGGTGTCAACACCACGCTCTTCGGTTTTCTGGATAGCCTCTACTTCCGCCGGCTACCGGTGCCCGAGGCCGGCCGGATCGTGCAAATCGACCGCAAATCCGGGGACTTCTGTACCTGGCGCGGATTTCTCGGATTTCGCGATAGTTTGCGTACCGTTCGGGCGGCTGCCAAGGAACGGTCCGTTGATCCTATGGAAGTCGACCACACGACTTTTATGGTGCAGGTGGAAGGCGTTTCGGCGAACTACCCGCAAGTGCTCCAACTGAGCACAACCATCGGCACGTGGTTTCGGGCGGACGCAAACTCCGCGGGCGATCCCGAAGCGGTCATCAGCTACCGTCTCTGGCAGACCCGCTTTGGAGGTGACGCCAGCGTCGTCGGTAAGCGGCTCCGCATCCTGACGAGTTATTTCCGCGTCGCGGGCGTAGCGCCGCGCGAATTCACGGGGACGTTTTCTCCCCTGAGGATGGATGTCTGGGTTCCGCTGCCGGCCTCTGCCAAGTCCCGGGTAGACCTGATCGCCCGCCTGGCGCCGGGCGGCACTCTGACGAACGCGGCCGCGGAACTCGGCGTGATAGGCGCGCGAGTGCGCGCTTTCTCTCCCGGCGATGAGTTTCTTCATGGCGCGGTGCGGGTCCAACCCGCGTCCGGCTTCCTGTCGCAGGGTGGCGGCCCGCTTCTCATGCCCATTGTGAAGTTGTGGAGCGCGGTCGCCATGGCGGTATTGTTGATCGCCTGTGTCAATGTGGCCAACCTGCTGCTCTCGCGCGCCGCCGTGCGCCGGCGTGAGATGGCGCTGCGGAGGTCGTTGGGAGCGAGCCGCTCACGTCTATTTCGCGAGACGCTGACGGAGGGTCTGGTGCTTACTACCGGCGGTCTGCTGCTGGGAATTTTGTTCGGCTACTGGACAGGGTCCGCCCTGGAGTGGTCTCTGCCCAGCGTCCCCTTTGCTGTGTACCAGGGCCTCGTGTTCGGAATCGATTGGCGGGTGGCGCTGCTACTCGCTCTCGCGGGAATCCTGTGCGCGGTTCTCTTCAGCTTGCCGCCCGCCCTCGCCTGCAGCCGTCAGAACCTGAATCTCGCGATCAAGGGCCACGACAGCCGGAATTCCCGCCAACGGGAAATTTATTCGGTGGCCCAGGTGGCGCTCTCGCTCGCGCTCCTGATCGCCACAGGCCTGCTGGTACGCGCCTTGCAACGCGTGCAAAGCGTCGACCCGGGCTTCGCCATTGACCACCGGCTATACGTAAACCTCTCGGCGCCCGACCGTGGGGCCGACAAACAAATCTCCGCCTCCGTCTTTGCCAATCTGGTCCAGCAAACTCGCGACTTGCCCGGCGTGAAAGACGCGACGCTTGCCTGGGGAGTGTTTCCCATGGTCGGTGTTGGCTGCGCCGGCGCGTCGCGGGAAACGGCAAGAAAAGCGCTGACAAACACTGTCGATCCCAACTATTTTGACGTGATGGGGATTCCGATCGTGAGAGGCAGCGGGTTTTCGCCCGCGGAATCGCCTGGCGGCATGCTGAACGTCATCGTCAATCAAACGATGGCACGAACACTTTGGCCGGAGAAGGATGTCATCGGCAGAACCGTGTGGCTGGAGGGTTGCGATGGCGGCGTTCCGAAACCGGCAACGGTGATTGGCGTCGCCCGCGACGCGAAGTACGAAGACCTCAGCGAAGAACCACAGCCTTTCTATTATGTCTCTCGCCGGCAAGATCCCGGCGGCAACGGCTTTTTCTCCCTCATCGTTCGCACTGCGGGCAATCCGGGCCAATGGACCAAACCCGTGCTCGATTTTGTGCAGCGGCGCGGTGGACAACTGATTATCTACGATAGCCGGACTCTGGAAGATGCCGTGGCCCGTTCGCTCTGGGAAATAAAGTGGCAAGCGTCTCTGCTGGCCGCGTTAGGATTGCTGGCCATCGTGCTGGCGGCCATCGGCGTGTATGGCGTAGTGGCATGCTCGGTGGCGCAGCGCACGCGCGAAATCGGCGTCCGCATGGCTCTGGGCGCGGTGCCTTCAGACGTGCAATGGATGGTTCTGGCGCACGGACTGCGCATTTCAACCATCGGGATCGCGGCAGGATTGCTGCTCAGCGCTGCCACGGTCCGCTTGCTTCGTGGATTTCTGTACGGACTGAGTCCATTCGACCCGATCGCATTCGCCGCCGCCGGCACGGCGTGGATCGTCATCTCCATGCTCGCCAGTTGGTATCCGGCCCGCCGGGCCACCCACGTCGATCCGATGACTGCGCTGAACTTCGAGTGACCCCCCGCAAATTTTTGCAACAACATCAGGGGTCGCCATCGTATTGGCTGGTATGGGTTCCGTTTTCCAAGACCTCCGGCATGCCATCCGCACGCTTGCGGGCGATAAAGGATTCACCCTCACAGTGATCCTGACCATTGCGGTATGTATCGCAGCGAACACCGCCACTTTCGCCCTGGTGAATTCCGTCCTGCTGCGGCCTCTGCCGGTGCCGGACGCGGGCTCCATCATGGTCACCGCGAATCGCTACCCCAAAGCCGGCGCGGATTTCGGCTACAACAGCGCCACCGGCGATTATTTCGACCGCCTGCGCGACGTTCCCGCCTTTTCCGACCAGGCCCTCTTTCACGTCCGCGGCCAGACGATCGACATCCAGGGCACGCCGCAGCGCGTCACCGGCCTGGTGACCACACCCTCGCTGTTCCGCCTCTTGCGCGTGCCGCCCGCCTTTGGGCGCGCCTTCTCCGATAGCGAGGGCGAAATCGGCTCCGAACACAAGGCCATTCTCAGCGACGGATTGAGCCGCACGCTGTTCGGATCTCCCTCGGCGGCCCTGGGCCGCGACGTTCGCTTGAGCGGCCAGCCCTTCACCGTGGTCGGAGTGATGCCGGCCGGATTCAATTTCATCGATCCCGACGTCCGCATCTGGATCCCCGCCGCGTTCAACGGAGAGGATCGCCAGACGCACCATTCCAACAACTGGCAGAATATCGGGCGGCTCAAGCCCGGCGCCACCATGGCGCAGGCCCAGGCGCAGGTGGACGCCCTCAATCGCGCCAACCTCGACCGCTTTCCGTCCTATCGCGACCTGCTGATCAATGCCGGCTACTACTCCAAAGTCATGCCGCTGGAGGACATGCTGGTCAAGGAAGTGCGCAAGGCGCTGTACCTGTTGTGGGGCGGCGCGGCCTTCGTGCTGCTGATCGGGGCGGTGAACGTGGCCAACCTGGTGCTGGCGCGGACTACGCTCCGGCGCAAGGAATTCGCCACGCGCCTGGCCCTCGGCGCGGGCGCGGGCCGTCTGATGCGCCAACTGGTGACCGAGAGCATCCTGGTGGCCCTGGCCGGCGGCGCGGCCGGTGCGGCCCTGGGCACCGGATTGTTACGAGCCCTGGCCCATAGCGGCATCGAAACATTGCCGCGCGCCGGCGAAGTGCGCGTGGATGGCATGGTGGTTCTCTCCATGCTTCTGACCGCGGCGCTCGTCGGCATCGTCATCGGTGTGATTCCCTCGGTGCAGGTGATGCGCGCCAAAGTCAACGAAGTGCTGCGCGAAGAAAGCCGGTCCGGCACCAGCGGCCGGCGCGCGCGGCGGGTGCGGCAGGGCCTGGTGGTGGCGCAGGTCGGACTGGCGTTCGTCCTGCTTGCGGGCGCCGGCCTGGTGCTGGCGAGTTTCCGCCAGTTGCTGCACGTAGACCCGGGCTTCGATGTGTCTGGCGTGGTCACCGCTGCCACCAGCGTGCCGCAGTCGCTGTATCCCAAGGACTCCGACGTCAATTCGCTGATGGATCGGACACTGGCCGCCATTCGTAGCATTCCCGGCGTGACGGCGGCGGGCGCCACCACGACCATTCCCTGGGGCGGCAATCATAACGACAGCGTCATCCTGGCCGAAGGCTACATCATGAAGCCGGGAGAGTCGCTGATTTCGCCGGAACAGGTTACCGTGACGCCGGGCTATTTCGAGGCCATGCACATTGCAATGGTAGCCGGCCGCCCCTTCGACGAGCGCGACCGCGAATCCGCGCCCGGGCGCCATTCTGGTGGACGAACGCCTGGCGCGCCACTTCTGGCCCGATCGCAACCCGCTTGGCCGGCGCATGTATTTGCCACAGGACATCCACAACCTCCTGAAGACCGACGAGCACACCCATTGCATGACCGTGGTGGGGATCGTGCGCCCGGTACACACTGCCAGTGTGGAAGGCAACGGCAATCCGGTGGGCACGTATTACATGCCGTACGCGCAGAACGTCCAGCGCGGCTATGCCCTGGCGATCAAGACGGCCAGCGACACCGGAGCGGCCATCCGCGCGCGTGCGCGAGCGGTTCGCGGCCATTGCGCCCAACCTGGCGCTCTTCGACGTGCACACCATGGAAGAGCGCGGCGACCTGGCGCTGGCGTCGCGGCGGGCGTCGCTGACGCTGGCCATGTTCTTCGGCTGCCTGGCCTGTTCCTCTCGGCCATCGGCATCTACGGCGTGCTGGCGTACCTGGTCACGCAGCGCCAGCGCGAAATCGGGATCCGCACCGCCCTCGGGTGCACGGCGGGCGGAGTCGTGCAGCTCATTCTGCGCGAGGCGCTCTGGCTGCTCGGCGGCGGCCTGGTGCTGGGCGCGCTGGGCGCGGTGGCTATGCGCACCGTGGTGGCCGGTCAACTGTACGGCGTCAAACCCCTGGACCCGGCCGTGATGGCGGCGGTGATCGTGACGCTCGCGGTGGTGGGTTTGATGGCCTGCGTGCTGCCCGCCCGGCGGGCGACTCGTGTGGATCCCGTGATCGTGCTGCGCGAGCAGTGACGCCTGCCTGAGGGGCGGACGCGCACGCTTTACAATCCTTAACCCGCCTCGCCATAACCGGCAACCCCAGTACAGCGTCCCTTCGTCCAGCATGTCAAGCTGGAACCTGTAAGGAGGGACTACTCATGAGAACCATCCGTGTCTGCGCCCTGGTCGCGCTTTCGCTCAGCGCCGCCATCGCGCAAACGGTAAGCTCGCGAATCGCCGGCTCCGCCAACGCATTTCTGGCGACGCTCGATGCCGGCCAGCGACAGCGCGTGTTGTTTGCCTTTGACGACGCACAGCAGCGCGCTCGCTGGTCCAACCTGCCCACAACCATGGTCCGGCGGGCCGGCCTCAATATGGGCGAACTGTCGCCTGCGCAGCGTTCCGCGGCGCTGGCGCTGGTGGCTTCCGTGCTCAGCCCGAGAGGCTTCGAAAAGGTCCAACAGATCATGGAGGCGGACGAAACGCTGAAGCACAACGAACGCAACAGCCCCATGTTTGGCCAGGATCTCTATTACCTTTCGATCCTGGGAACGCCTTCTTCCACCGCACCCTGGATGCTACAATTTGGCGGTCATCACCTGGCTCTGAATGTGACTATTGCCGGGGAGCGCGGCATCCTCACACCAACCTTGACCGGCGCCCAACCGGCGCTGTACACCGTGAACGGAAAACCCGTCCGCCCTCTCGGCCAGGAGAGCGATAAGGCTTTAGCCTTGCTCAACGCTCTGGATGAGAACGAGCGCAAGCAGGCGATTCTGAGTTACCGTTTGGCGGACCTTGTGCTCGGACCGGGCCAGGACGGCAAAACCATCGTGCCCGAAGGTTTGAAGGCGTCCGCCATGAACCCGCGGCAGCGCACCATGCTGCTCGACGTCATATCGGAATGGGCCGGCATTGTTCACCAGTCCGCGGCGGAGGCCCGCATGGCCGAACTGAAAGCCGATATCGACGAAACCTGGTTTGCGTGGAGCGGCCCTGTCACCGCTGCCGCGGGCAGTAACATCACGGCCTACTACCGGATTCAGGGTCCGCATCTGGTCATCGAATATGCGCCTCAGCGCCTGGGCGGCGACCCATCCCTGCATGTTCATACCATGTACCGCGATCCCACCAACGATTACGGTAAGAAGCTCGCCGCCCGATGAAAACCCGGCTGATTGCTGCCGTACTTCTGTTGGGCGCGGCGCCTGCACTGGCGCACCGGCTCGACGAGTATCTCCAGGAGACGCTCTTCTCGGTGGGGAAAACCCGGCTTCAGGCTGAGATCACGCTGACGCCGGGCGTGGCCGTGTTTCCCATCGTGGCCGCGGACATCGATACCAATGGCGACGGAGTCTTTTCGGAAAGCGAACAGCGGGCGTACGCGGGACGAGTGCTGCGCGATTTGTCCCTCACGCTGGATGGCCATCCGCTGACGCTCCGGCTGCTTTCGATGCGCTTCCCGGGCATGGACCAGATCAAAGCGGGGCTGGGCGCGATTCGTATCGAATTCCAAGCCGTTCTGCCGGGCGGCGGCTCGAGGCGAAGACTCGTTTTCGAGAATCGTCACCAAAGCCGGCTCGGCGCATACCTTGTGAATTGCCTCGTGCCCCAGGACCCTGAAATTCAGATCGTGGCGCAGAATCGGAATTACTCCCAGTCGGTCTACCGGCTCGATTATGTCCAGACGGGCGTTGGTGCTGGGATACAATCTTTTGCGTGGCGGTCAGCCGACGGCCTCTGGCTGGGCGGAGTGGCTCTCCTTGTTGTTCGTGCGTTTCGCCCATCAAGCCTACTCCGCCCGTAGCGTCTCGACCGGATCCACTGCCGCCGCCCGGCGAGCCGGCAGATAACTGGCCAATACCGTGGCCGCAACCAGAACGAGGGGCACTGCCGTGTAGGTGAGCGGGTCGACCGGGCTGATGCCAAAGAGCACGGACTTCATCAGCCGCGTCAACCCGGCTGCGGCGGCCAATCCGATCACGGTGCCGGCGCCGGCGAGCGCCAGCCCATACCGCACGAATAGCCACCGCAAAGCTCCCGGCTCCGCCCCCAGCGCTACCCGGATCCCGATCTCTCGTTTCCGCTGCGATACGGTGTACGAGATCACGCCGTAGATGCCGATCAGACCGAGCATCATCGCCATGGCGCCCGCGATTCCCAGCATCACCAGTGTGAAGGAAGTGGTCGCCAGCGATTCATCGTAGATCTCCTGCATGGTGCGGACCGAGGCCAGCGGCAGACTGGCATTCACCGACCACACTGCCTGCCTCACCTGGTTCAGAAAGCCTTCCGTACCCGCGCGGTCGCTTCGGATCACGAACGTGACGGCGCGCGTGACAATGAGGCCGCCGTTGGGAACGAAAGAGTTGCGGCATCAGGGCCGGCCAATAGACGATATCGGGCGCTTTCTCCTGAATCCCATTTTGCCGAACATCCTGAACTACGCCGATCACTTCCTGCCACGGCATGCTCGGATACTGGCGAAGCCGTTTCCCGACCGCGGCCGAGGGAGTGCCCCAGAACTCGCGCGCCAGGTTCTCGGAAATCATCACCATCGGTCTGAGATCGTATAGATCGGTCCACGTCAATTCGCGGCCCGCAATCAGCCGCGCGCCAGTGGTGTGCAGGAACCCGGGAGAAACATTCTCGAACCGCCGTAAGGGCGCAACGTTGCCTGGGTATGTCTTGCCTTCCGGAAACACATTGTCCCAGTTGGGAGGCTCCGCCTCCATCGGCGCCTCGCTCGCAAATCCAACCGACGTCACCCCGGGAATCGCCCTCAGCTTGTCGGCCAGGTCGTTTTGCGTCCTGATGACAAGCTGGGGATCCGGAATGAGCGAAGACGGAATCGAGATGCGCACGGTTTGCAGATGCTCCGCGCCGGTGAACCCCGGCTCGACGGTTCGCAACGCCTGCGCCGTGCGGATCATCAGCCCTGCGCTCACCAGCAGCACCAGCGTGATAGCCACTTGGGCAACCACCAGAACGTTGCGGGCACGATGCCGCTCGCGGCTGACACTCGCTGTCCGGCCCGCGCTCTGCAGCGCTGCGGAAATCCGCGGGCCGGCGTACCGGAAGGCCGGAACCAGTCCAAGAAACAGCCCCGACAACACCGAAAGCATCAGCGTAAACCCGAAGGTGCGCGGATCTACGGAGATTTCGTTCAAGCGCGGCAGATTGGCCGGACCAATCGCCACCAGCAGGCGCAGGCCGGCATACGCGACCACCACACCGAGCGCGCCGCCCATCAGGCCGAGCATCACGCTTTCGACCAGCAGGCCGCGGACGATGCGTGCTACCCCTGCGCCCAACGCGGCTCGCAGAGCCAGCTCGTGTTGCCGTGCCTCCGCGCGGACCAACAGCAGATTCGTAACGTTGGCGCAGGCGATGAACATCACCAGCGCGATGGTCCCCATCACCACCCACAAGACGTCGCCGACGTTGCCGACTACCTGCTGCTTCAGCGGGCGAATGCGTGGGCCGGATTCTCCAGTTCTCGTACCATCGGCCGTTGCTGTCGGGTCCGTTCGACCAGGTGTCCATCCAAACCGGTAACAGCCGCGCCAGGTCCGCATTCGCTTGCGCAATGGTGACACCGGGTTTGAGCCTTCCGATGCCATTGAATCCGAAGCCTGCCAGGATCACCCGGCCTCGATCGAATGCCAGCGGCAGAATCAAATCGGGCTCTGCTTTGACTATCCGGAAGCCCTGGGGCATGACGCCGACGATTTGGCGCGGCAGGGAATCCACGGTGAGATTCCGTCCGATTACCGACCGGTCTCCCGCCAAAATGACGCTGCCAGTATCCATAGCTGAGCATGACCGTCGGAGGAACGTCCCGAGAAACTGAAAGGTTCCGGGTCCGAGCTTGCGGAATCTGGTCGGCCGCCAGGAGCCAACGGCCGGCGGCCGGCGGAACGCCGAGCGCCTGCAGCACTCCGTCAGCTCACGGAAACCGTGTGAACCTGCTCCGGCTCCGCCATGCCCGTGACGTTCGCGGTCCCCGGAGTCCACACGCCGAGCGCCTGAAATGTCCGGTTCTGCTCGGCGTAGGTGAAATACATGGATGGCGAAAGGGCCAGTCCGTCAGAGGCATTCGCCAGTCCCGCTGCTCCCGGCGCATCCTGATGAAGGACCACCAGTTGCTCGGCCTTGGGATAGCGCAGCGGCCGCAGCAGCACGCTGTTCACCACGCTGAACACCGCGGCATTGGCGCCGATCCCAATGGCCAGCGTCAGCAGCGCGGCAGCGGTAAACATGGGACTGCGCCCCAGCACGCGCAGGCTGTAACGCATATCGCGGACCAGCGCATCGAGGAAGGCGACGGTGTTCATACGATAGATCTCCTCCGAATCACGGTGCCGTTGCCCAGCTTCCGCAGGGCCGCCGCACGCGCTTCGTCATACGGCAGGCCTCGGGCGACGTTTTCGTCAGTCTCGATCCGAAGGTAGGACTCCATCTCTTCGGATCGTTCCCGATCCCATTGCGCGCGCCGCAAGAAGCGCCGGATGCTCATCGGTCACCTTGGCATTTCGTCCAGTATACTCCAGTCGATCATCGACCGAAGGGCCTTATCGGTTTATACGCTGAAAGCGAGATTTAGTTTCCATCTCCAGGTGTAAACCCTTCGCCTTTGTGTAGGGTCCTCTGGACCCGCTATCCCTTCAGAAAACGGGGAGGCCGACGAGGGCGTCGGCCGCGGACCAGGGGTCCGCCTACCAACACACTCGCAACCGCTTTCAGCCGGTAGTCGTTTAGTCTCGAAATCCCTCAAAAGACAATCGAGGGGAGGAAGCCTGGAGTCTGTATGGTCCATGACATCGGCGCATTGCGCCGGATGGATCGGCAGCTTAGGATTTAAGTTTGGAAGGTCAGCCGGTGGCCGACGACGGACGCTTTCTACGAAGAAGACGAACGTATCATGGGCCGTGCTGCCGCGTCTGGCCGTCGCTGGGGCGCGGCATCCCGCAAACGGCTAGGGGGCAAAAACGAGCGACCTGGCTCGACTCCTGTCGGTGAACGTCGGACTTCCACGCGATATCGCGTGGAAGGGTCGCACGGTGCACACCGGAATCTGGAAGGATCCGGTGCGTGGCCGCTGCCGGGTTGGCCGGTTGAATCTGGACGGAGACGGCCAGGGCGACTTGGCCGGGCACGGCGGGGAGCAGCGCGCCGTCTTCGTCTACCAGATCGAATCGTATCGCTACTGGCAGGAGCACCTGAACCGGACCGGCTTCGTTCACGGGCAGTTCGGCGAGAACTTCACGATCGAAGGATTGCCCGATGATGCCGTGTGCGTCGGCGACCGTTACCAGATTGGCAGCGCGCTGTTCGAAGTAACGCAACCCCGCGTTACCTGCTATCGCGTCGGCATTCGGATGAAGGAGCCCCGGATGCCCGCATTGCTGACATCCAGTGGACGGCCAGGGTTCTACTTCCGGGTCCTGCAGGAAGGCGCGGTGGGCGCAGGCGACGAAATCGTAAAGGTGGGGGAGGCGAAGGAGCGCATGACCGTCGCGGAAATCAACGCGCTCCTTTATTCACCCAATCATCCGCGCGATCGACTGGAAATGGCGTTACGGATTGACGCGCTTTCGCCGGGATGGCGCTGGTCGTTTGAGGCGTTGCTGCGCAGCCAAACCACTGGCGCGGGCGGTGGTAATGCGGGGCTCGCGCCGGCAGAGGCAGCGCATCCCGCAGCACCTGGTTTCCGACCGCTCACGGTGACGGCGATCGATCAGGAGTCCGCGGATGTCCGTCTCGCTGACGATGCAGAGCCCGGAGGGCCAGCCTCTGCCGCCGGCTCTGCCGGGCCAGTATGTGGTCCTGCGTCTTCAAATGTCGACCGGCGGCCCGCCGCTTTTTCGCAGCTACTCACTTTCGGGTCCCCTTGCTAAAGAGAGCTATCGAATCAGCGTGAAGATCGAGCCGAACGGGGCGGCCGGTGCCTACCTGCGGGAGCATCTGAGGGTGGGAGATCGTCTCGATGTCAGTTCGCCGCGCGGAAGCTTCATTCTGCAGTCCGGGGAGCGGCCGGTGGTACTGCTCAGCGCGGGAATAGGGGCGACCCCTGTTCTGGCGATGCTGCACGCGCTGGCGGCGGCACACTCCACGCGGCAGGTCTTGTGGCTGCACGCGGCGCGCGACCGGCAACATCATCCATTTGCCGCCGAAGTGCGCCGTCTCATGCTCGCGCTCACGCACGGCCGCAGCTACGTGTGTTTCAGCAGGCCGGACTCGCACGACAAGGTGGGCGAGGATTTCGACGCCGCCGGTCACCTGTCGCGATCGGTCTTCGACCAGGCCGGCGTCACGCGAGAGGCGGATGTCTACCTCTGCGGGCCTGCCGGTTTCATGGCGGACATGAAGGAGGCGCTTGCGGCCTTGGGCGTGCCGCCGGAGCGGATTCACTTCGAAATCTTCAACGGCAGCGAGCCGATGACTCCTGGCATCGCCGCCGCGGCGACGCGAGGTCCGCATCCGCCCGGCGACGACGCCAACACCGGTCCGCTGGTATCGTTCGCGCGCAGTGGCATCGCGGCGCACTGGAAGGCGTCCGGATACCAGAGCATTTTGGAACTGGCCGAAGCGTGCGACGTACCGGTCCGCTGGGCTTGCCGGACCGGTGTTTGTCACAGTTGCGAGAGCGGTTTGGTTTCGGGGACGGTCGCCTACGAACCGGAGCCACTGGAAAAGCCTGCCGACGGCAATCTTCTGGTTTGCTGCTCCCAACCGGTTCGCGACGTGGTCATCGATTTGTGAAGTTACGGCCGGAACTTTTTGGTCCCAATCGTGCTTTTGATAAGGTCGCTATGATCCGAAAACTAAAAAGCGGTGAATATCGGCTTTATTCCCGAAGAGCGGACGCCAAAACCGGCAAGCGGAGAAATCTCGGGACGTTCCATACGCGCGACGCGGCGGAGCAGCACGAACGCGAGGTGCAGTACTTCAAGCGGCACTGAGGGTGTAAGTTCCACAGGTCTTAAACGCTCAACGAAGCGACGAAAGACTCACCTTTTGACGGCCCGCGGAGTCGAAGTTTTCGGGCGAGAGCCAGCGCTCGAAACTGTCTTTGCGGGCGGGCCATTCGGAATCCAGCATGGCGAACCAGGCGGTGTCGCGATTGCGCCCTTTGACGATCATGTGCTGGCGGAAGATGCCCTCGAAGGTGAATCCCAGGCGCAGAGCGGCGCGGCGCGAAGGCGCGTTGAGCGCGTTACATTTCCATTCGTAGCGGCGATATCCGAGCTCTTCGAATACGTAGCGCGCCATCAGGTACATGGCTTCTGTGGCGCCCGTGGTGCGCTGCAATTCGGGCGTGTAGACAATGTTGCCCACCTCGATGCAGCGGTGCGCCGGCTCGATGCGCAGGTACGTAGCGTAACCCATCGCGACGCTGCCGGTGCGGTCCAGAATGGCGTAAAACAAGGGATCTTCGGAGGCCGCTTTGCGCCGCAGGCTTTCGTCGAAGGCAGCGTGATCGGGAAACGGACCATCGCCCATGTACTGCCAGATCTGTTCTTTTTCGTCCCCATGCGTTTTGGTGAAGAGCGATTCGGCGTGCGCCTCGGGATCGAGCGGGACCAGCATCACCGAACGCCCCTCCATGGTGGTGCGTTGCGGCGTCTTCATTGTGCGGCCTTCTCCTTGGCCAGCGCTTCCTGGAAGGTTTTATCGGCGCGGTCAATGAAGGTGCGGTAGCCTTCGGGGTCGATGAAAGGATTCACGGCCGCCCCGGCGATCATCTTCCGGTACTTTTCCTTCATGCCATAGTAGCCGCCGTGCGCGCCCAGGAAGACGTCGCAGTGCAGAGCGCGCAGAACGCGGAAGGTGCGGGCATAATCCTCGGCGATTCCGGGATAGGTGGGCTTGCGGACGAACTCGACTCCCGGGTTGATGGTGGTGCCGCCCACAATGACCACGTCGTACGACTTGCCGCCCTGCGTAACGCGGGTGGTCCAGGTGGTGCATCCGATGCTATGACCTGGGGTCATGTGAGCGACCACGGTCACGCCACCCAGTGTGACTTCTTCCATGTCGTGCACCACGTGGTCCACCTTCACCGGCGGATAGGTTTGCTCCCGCCCCCATCGCGGGTCGGCTTTGCCGCCGCTTTCGAGCACCGCGACTTCGGGTTGACTGGAATAGATCTTCGCGCCGGTGAGGCGCTGCATTTCGGCTTGCCCGGCCACGTGGTCGCCGTGGGCCTGGCTGTTGAGCAGGATTTTCACGTCGCGCGGCTTGAACCCGAGTTTGACGATGCTGTCGCGAATAAGCGGCGGGGTGTTTTCGTATCCGCTGTTGATGAGGATGTGGCCGGCGGGTGTCGTGATCAGGTAGGCGGTGATATCGGCGGCGCCTACATAGTAGACGTTGCCTATGATGCGGTAGGCGGGAAAAGGCTGGTTGTCGGGACCGTTTTGGGCGGCGGCGATGGCGGCCAGCAGCAGCAGCGAAAAACGAAGCATCCTTCCACAATACCGCTTGACGTATTCCCATATAGGAATATAATCTAAGAAGTGCCCCGGGCAGCCACCACCTCCGATGCTTTCAACGCAGTCGCCGAACCAAGGCGGCGGGAGATCCTGAATTACCTGGTGCTGCAGGAACGGGCGGTGGGAGACATAGTGGGGAGTTTGGGGCTGGGGCAGCCCTCGGTCTCCAAGCATCTCCGCGTGCTTCTGGATGTGGGACTGGTACAGGTACGGCGGGATGGCCGCAGGATGCTGTATAAGACGAACGCGGAGGGCATCCGGCCGCTGCACGAATGGACCGGGACTTTCGAGAAATACTGGCGCGACAAGTTAACGCGAATCAAGGACCGCGCCGAGCAGGAGAAGAAATGAATTCGACCTTACAGACTATCGAAGATTTAACGCTCACCGTGACGCAGGAGATTCACGTAAGCGCGTCGCTGGAGGCCACTTTCGCGGCGATGCTGGAAGAGATGGGTCCGGCTAACGAGGCCAATGGACAGCCCATGCCGATGCAGTTGGAGGCGTGGCCCGGCGGAAGATGGTATCGCGACCTGGGCAACGGCGACGGCCACTTCTGGGGACTGGTGCAGGCCATTAAGCGGCCCACCCTGCTTGAAATTACGGGTCCCTTATTCATGTCGTACCCCGTGGTTTCGAATGTGCAGTACCGGCTGAGTGAAGTGGAGGGAGGGACGCTCATCAGCTTTCGCCACTCGGCCCTGGGATTGATCCAGGAGAGCCACCGGCAGCGGGTTACGGGAGGGTGGGACCGCATCCACGAGCGCGTGAAGACGCGCGCGGAATCCAGTCAAGACGCAAAGGAGAAATGAACCATGATCAAACTGATGGAACCCATGATCGCCGAATTCCAACAGGAATCGGCCACCACCAGACGAGTCCTGCAGCGCGTGCCGGCGGACAAGCTGGAGTGGCGGCCGCATCCTCACTCGATGTCGGCGGGCCAATTGGCTATGCACATCGCGTCGGTCCCGGGGAGCATCCCGAAGCTGGCGCAACTGGATCAGTTCGACGTCTCGAGCGCCAACTTCAACCCTCCGCAACCGGGCAGCATGGAAGAGGTTCTGACTACGCTGGACGCAAATATCGCCACCGCCGAGGCATACATGGACGGGCTGACGGAAGCGGCGGCGATGGCCACCTTTAGTCTGAATGCCGGCGCGAGGAACATCTTCACGATGCCGCGCGTGGTGTTGCTCCGCACCATCATGCTGAACCACTGGTATCATCATCGCGGGCAACTATCGGTCTACCTGCGCCTGCTGGAAGTGCCGGTGCCCGTGATTTATGGCCGCAGTTACGATGAGGATCCGTTCCTGTCCGATTTAGAAATCGGGACGTCTGCCTGAGGGTGGCGCAGGTTAATTCGGCGCTGGTCTTGCCGCGTGATCGATCACGAAGTATTCGACTGGCCCCTTCGTCCGCTCCAATTTAAGGCCGGCTTCCCGCAAGAACCGCAGGAAAGAGTCTGACTGGTCGCCTGAATAGGTGGGCTCCAAGTCCGGCTGGCGCTGCCTGTAATCGAACGGTCCGTTCAACTCCGTCCGGTCCAGAACGGGAACATGGAGAATGAAATCAGACGCGAACCTCGCCAGTTGCGGCATCGAGGTATTGAAGACGCCCCATCGTGCTCCGGCGTATCCAACGGTTCCAATGGAGCCGTCATCGGATGTGAGGCCGGCAGCCGCGTGAGAGCTCTCCGTTGGACGAAGAGCAAGCGGCCTGGCGCTCCGTGCCATCAAGTACACATCGCCGGTCCTCGTTTCGCGATGAAACTTCAACTGAAATCGATCGATTAACAGCGCTTGCAGCATCTGGCGCAGATGTTCATCTTCGATTCCATACCAGGTATACCTCAGAGTTTTGATGCTGGATCGCAATGCCTCTGGCGGCTTGGCCTCAATGTCGTACTCGTCCTGTCCGATCCAGGGGTCGCCGCCGGAAACCTGGAAAGGCGACAAGCGAAAAGCGGCCGCCACGAGGGTCTTCAGCGAAAGGGCATGGATCTCCACTCTGGCGCCGGGATGAATCGTGATACAGCACGATCTTCTGGCATTTCGATCCGCGGGCTTAACACTGGCAACCTCGAATGCAGGCAACTGCGCCGCGGCGCCCTGATCCTGGTGCGCCGGCTGGGCTGCAACAGCCGGAACCGGCCCCGGTGAGGGCGCGGCCGGAGCGTGGGGGACTGGGACTGCCCGGGCAGACGCCTGGGAAGCAGATTGTGGATGGGCCGAAGCCGCCAGATACACAAGCGGCGCCGCGAGTATCATAATCCCCGCCATGCTCCAACGGGTGATCTGGCGCGGAATCGCGGTAGAGTTAAGGACGCGGCGGATCCGTTTATCCGGACGGTCATAACGAGCCATCGGGACTCCCAGCGAATTGGTTTGGGCAACGTTGCGCTGGACGAATTCGAGTAGGATTTCGGCATACGAGAAGCGATCGCGGGTCACCGCGACGGCGTCGTCGTCACTGATCTGTTCCGCCGTGCGGACGATGCTGCGGTCGAGGAGCCAGCTTAAAGGGTTGACCCAAAGCAGAGCACGATGAATCGCCGAGATAAGCTGGACTGCCGGATCGTGACGGCGGATGTGCGAGCGTTCATGTGCGATCACAGCATCGAGTTTCGCCGAATTCCATTCGCGCCAGTCGGAGGGCAGCAACACCGCGGGGCGAAGGACTCCGAGCGTCACCGGAGATGCGACGCCATCCGACTCACCAATCTCAAACCCTGTGCCGCGAATTCCAAGGGGGCGACTCCGGCGGCGGAGTCCGAGACTGATGCGAAGGCCGATGGCGATCCGCAGCAGCAGCGTGCCCGCCACGAGCACGTATAATATGGCGGCGAGTCGTGCCCAGTCGAACGGCCTTGCGCTCACCGGACGGCGCGGGGTAGGACCTGCAGTCAAAGCCGGTATTGCGACCGGCGGAAAGATTGCCATCGGCTCGCGGATGGCCGCGCCTGGAACGGCTGCCGGTTTCCCCACAGCCCCGCGCCCGATGGATACTGGCACGTCCGGCAGGGTCCTGGTAAGAACCGGAATCATCAGGGAACCGGCGAGTATGACCGTCCACGCCGTGAGGCGGAAGGAGGGGCTTCTTATGTGCAAGAGCCAGAGTAGCCAGGCCCCGGAGAGGATCAGGAGAGAAGAGCGCACCGCCCATTCGCCCAGGAACCAAATCAACATCATGGTTTCTTCTCCTTGCGCGATGCGATCTCCTGGGCTAATTTCCGCAATTCGTCCGGATTGATCACCTGGTTATCCACCAGGCCTACCAGCAGTTCCTTAACGGAACCGCCGCAAAACCGGTCGATCACCTGGCGGGCGGCTTCGATGGTGACGCTGCGTTTGGTATCGACGGCTCGATAAAAGAAGGTTCGCCCGCGGACGTCATGAGTGACGTAGCCCTTCTTCTCGAGATTCTTTAGTACGGTCCGGATGGTGGACTCCTTAAAGACGCGATGGTTTGCCAGCCCTTCGCGGCACATCTCGGCGGTGCAGTCAGGATGGGTCCAGACATAGTCCATGAAGCTCTGCTCCAGGGGACTCAGACTCTTTCGAGAAATGCTATGCATCGTAATGCTATCACCTGTAGCATTTTGAACGCTCCCGGTCAAGAGGGATAGACGAATGGCTTCGGCACCGTGACTTTTCCAGCGTGACGAACGAATATGAAGGTATGCGAACGAAGCGCTGGTCTGTGGCGGCAGGGATGCTGGCGCTCTGTCTGGTATTCGCCTGTGGCCCGGCGCGAAACGCAAATCCCGACCTGGACCTGAAGGCGATGGCGGTGCCGCTGAAGGATGTGAAAGCGGGGGATAGCGAGGTGGTGGACGAAACCGTCAGGCTGATTCAACAGAACCAGCACGCCGCGGCCCTGGCAAATCTGAGCAGGCTGACCGCGGACAATCCTCAGAACGCGGCCCTGCGGGTGCTGCGCGGGTATGTCCTGCTGGAGTTGAGCAACGTGACAGGTTCCCTGGAAGAGGCGCGGATTGCGGAAGAGTCCGGCTCGCGCTCGGGCTACAAATGCTGGTTTCTGGCGCAGGTGGCATATCTGGCGGGAGACAAGGCTCTGTGCCGTCGCGAGATCGGACATCTCACCGGCGATCCCGTATACGGGCCAAAGGTCCGCCGGTTGAATCAGGATCTGGAACGACAGACGAAATGAACTAATCCGGCCAGACGACGGCTTCGTCCTCGCGCCGCAACCGGATATCCGCGAAGGTGAGTTTACCCTCTGCCAGTTCGTGGAGTTCTCTTCCAGCATCAACCTCCACGGCTTCATCGCTGTCGTGAATCCAAACCCTGACTCTGCCTGTGTGGACGTCGGGTGTGCCCACGGCGTAGCCCTGGGCGCGCAGGATGTCCAATGCTTCCGTGCCCTTCATCATTGGCTTCTCCTACCACGATTGTGCGCCTTTTTCGCCGCGACGGGTAGCGGTGCCTGCCGGTGCGCCGCTCCAGGGCGCGTGACAGGAGTCACTGACCATGTCCTGGCCAGGCGTCAAGATGAGGTCAGAAGGAAATTAAGGAGACCCCAATGACGACTACCATGACCTTGGCCGACCTGGCCGCCACCTCGCTGCGTGCCACCGGCATTCTGGAACAACACGGCCTCGACTACTGCTGCGGCGGAAAGCAGCCGTTGGACCAGGCTTGCCTCACGAAAGGAATCAAGCCGGAGACCATCCTGCGGGAAATCGAGGAGGCCAAGACTGCCAGCGCGGCTGCCCGGGACTGGCGGACGGCGCCGCTGGATGAGCTGGTGAAGCACATCGTGGCGACTCACCATGCCTACCTGAAGCTCGACCTTCCGGTGCTTGGCCACCGCCTGGATAAGGTGGTATCCGTACATGGTGCTCGGGATCCGGAAGTGCTTCCGCGCATGGCGGAGGTCTTCGCCGCGTTGCGCGCCGAACTGGAAATGCACCTGCACAAAGAGGAAGCCATCCTGTTTCCGTTCCTCGAGCAGTACGGCCGCGCCGAAGTCCAGAACCGTCCCATGCCTCCCGTACCCTTCGGATCCATCGCCAACCCGATCGCGATGATGGAGCGCGAGCACGGGAACGCGGGCGATGCCCTGAGCGAAATCCGCACTTTGACCAACGATTTTGAGCTGCCTCCGTACGCGTGCAACACGGTTCGAGCGCTCTATGAAGGGCTGCAGGTGCTGGAAGCGGACTTACACGTGCATATCCATCTGGAGAACAACATTCTGTTTCCCCGCGCCATCGCACTGGAAAAGCGATAGCGGCTGGTCAACTGTGGGCCTCCGCCTCCTGTTCGAGTCCGGCCCTGTTCAGGATCTCGACTTGCCGGTCCTGGATGCGGATGAGACCCTGGGCGCGAAAGCGGGTCAGATTGCGAGAGACGACCTCGCGAACGGTCCCGAGACGCGACGCCAGTTCCTGGTGGGTCAGGGGAAGATCGAAGGTCGCGGCGCCCGCGCCTTTGGAGGCGTCGAGCAGCAGGCGCGCCAGCCGCTGCGTGACACTGCCGAAGGTCATGGCTTCCACCAGCCCTACCAGGTGCCTCAGGCGGCGGCCCACCACCGCGAGAACCTTCAGGGCGACTTCGGGATACTGGCGGCAGACCTGCTGGAAGTCGTTCTTGTTGATGAAGAGAGAGACCACCGGTTCCACCACGCGAACCGAGGCCGGATACGATCCGCCGTCGAACAGCGGCAGTTCTGCTACCGAGGCGGGCGCGGACTCGATCGATAGCATCACCTCGCGGCCGCCCGGAGATGTCCGGAAAATCTTGACGCTCCCCTGAACAATGAGGAAGATGCCGGCGCACTCCTCTCCTTCCCAAAACAGCATTTCGTCCGGCGCGTATCGCTTCTCCACCGCCCGTTGAGCAAGTCCCTGCAGTTCGCTTTCGCTGAGGGCCGCGAACAGGGCGATTTCCGAGAGCACTGCGATTTTGGGCGTCAAGCATTCATAGTATCCGAAAGGCCGGCGCGCCTGCCTTAGCCGCAGGGGGCGTTCGCTGTTCCCGGCAAACTTCGTGTTTCTTCCGGACGGTTCCCCGAGCGATCAGCGTTCACGCACGTGCGTGCTTGCGGCGGGTCGGCTTGGCTTCCGGCCGTGCTTCGGCAATGCCGGACAGGACTACGGGAGCACGGTCGGGAAACTCAGCCACGAGCGAGAGGTTCCCGCCCATCACCTGGACGGTCTTGCGCAAGGTAGAAAGCAGGAGATCGCTGCGCTTCTCGAGTCGCGAAACGCTGTCCTGCGTGATGCCAAGGGCCTTTGCCACGCTTACCTGCGTGAGTTTCCGCGCGCGCCGGAGTTCCTGCAGGGTCATCTCCTCCGCGATCAGCTCTGCTGCGCGGGCCTCGACCTTCTTGCGCTGCGCGGAACTCAGCGTACGGATGATCTCGTTCACATTCCTGGACATGGCTACTTCCTTTCCTTCTTTTTCAACCGGGCAAGATGGGCGTCAAACCTGTCGTCCGCTTTGAGCGATGAGTTGTTTATAGAACCGCTTCTGGCTTCCGCCGGATTTGTCGCCTGCAACAAGGAGGATGGCCTTGCGCTTCGTGTCGAAGGCGAAAGCGACGCGCCACTCACCGTCCGCCGCACTGAAGCGGAGCTCTTTCATATTCGCGTGACGGGAATCGTTCAACGTATCGACACGCGGACGCCCCATTTGCGGCCCAAATTGCTGCAGGAGCCGGGCGTGAGCAAGGATTTCGGTTCGCACGTCCTCGGGCAGTTCCTTAAACTCCGGTTCGAACTCGTCGCCGACTTCGACGTCCCATCCCATTAATCAAGTATGGCATTCAAGACATATGGAGTCAAGATCATGTAGATGACGCCGCCTCCCGGCTTGTAATGCACCTGATGGACGGCCATTTTATGTCGCGGCAGCTTCTCGCTAGCCTCTCGGGATGGAGCGAGACAGAGCCGCCTCTGGGCCAATTCGCCGATCTTTGGCGTCACGATGCTGATCACTTCCGCTTCGCTCCAAACGCGCTCCACTAGCGCGAGAACGTCTCTCCAGGGCCATTATGAATGCGCCCAGTCCGGACGTTTTTGGCGACGCCATCACTTATATCGTGGACACCACTCGGACCAATATGTTCCAAGGGTAATGCTCGTTCGAGCCCTCTGCGCATCGCGTTCGACTGACAACGCGGCACTCGAGCACCCCGCGCCCCTGCTATTTCACTGTGCAAAAATGTGTCCGAACTCGATATGTTCCATTCACCGGGGTTGCTCGTTGAGCGAAAGCAGATTCCCCAGATTGTTGTAACCATTAGGAATTTCCGAAAAGCCAAGAGACCGCCTGAAGCCGATTTCACTCCCCTTGGTAGAATCGGGATGAGCTTGATCTCTCCGCCGAGTTGCGACCTGCTCTACGGCAATGCCCGCTTGCCCGTTCGCGTGGCCGGCGACAGGCTTGTGCCGCGCGCCGGCGATCCGGTAGGCGATGAGACGGGCGCCGTCAGGGAGGCGCTCGAGCATCCCATCGGGAGCGCGCCGCTGCGCGAGATCGTGCGGCCGGGCGAGCGGGTGGCCATCGTCGTCAACGATATCACCCGGCTGACGCGAACCGACCTGATGCTGCCGCCCATTATCGATACCCTGAATGCCGCCGGGGTGCCGGACAAGGACATTTTCATCGTGTTCGCGCTGGGCATCCACCGGCGGCAGACCGACGAGGAGCGGCGCATGATTGCGGGCGCGGAGATCTACGCGCGCATTCGCTGCTTCGACCACATCGCCACCGACGACGCCCAACCTGGTGGAGATCGGCACCACCAGTTTCGGCAACCGCGTGGAGATCAATCGCGAAGTGTGGGACGCCGACCGCATCATTCTCACCGGCGAGATCATCTATCACCTGATCGCCGGCTATTCGGGCGGCCGCAAGAGCCTGGCGCCGGGCGTGGCGGGGTTTCGCACCACGACGTTCAATCACCGGATGATTTTCGATCCGCGCTGCCGGTCGGGACAACTGGACGGCAATCCCGCGCACGAGGATCTGCTGGAAGCCTGCCGCATGGCCGACCCGGATTTTCTGGTGAACGTGGTGTTGAGTCCCGAGGGCAAGCTGATCCGCGTGGTGGCGGGCCATTACGACCTGGCGCACCGCGAAGGATGCCGCGACGGTGGACCGCATGTTGCGCGTGGAGTTTCCAGCAGCCGTATGACCTGGTGATTGCGTCGGCGGGCGGTTTTCCGCTGGATATCGACCTGCGCCAGGCGCACAAGGGCCTGGAGAACGCCTGCCAGGCGCTGCGTCCGGGCGGCGCCATTCTGTTCTATGCCGAGTGCCCGAACGGTGCGGGCATCGGGTCTTTCGAAGAGTATGTACGGCGCTACCGCGACGATTTCGAGATGCGCGAGGCGCTCTTGCGCGACTTCGTGGTGGGCGGACACAAGGCGTATTGGGTGGCGCGCCTGGGGCGCTTGTACGATGTACATCTGGTTTCGAGCCTGGACGCGGAATTCGTGCGGCGCTGCCATTTCACTCCGGTCGTCGCCGGCGGAGCACGAAGCAGTTCTGGCGAAGCTTGTGCGGCAGGCGGGCCCGGCGGCGCGCGTCGCCGTGATCCCTTATTCCGGCTTCACGCTGCCGGCTGCCGCCATTCCACAGGAGGTCCTGACTTCATGACGACATCAACGCAATTACAACATTCGTATCGGAACTACATCGGCGGCGAGTGGGTCGATACGGCGCAGCACGAGGTGGTGCGGCTGCCCTACGACGGCACACCCGTGGGAGAAGTGCCCCGCGCCGGTGTGGATCTGGTGGATCGCGCCGTGGCCGCGGCGCGCCTGGGATTCCGGGCCATGCGCGAGCTGGCCAATCACGAGCGCGCCGATCTGCTGCTGCGCATCGGCGACGGCATTCGCCGCGACCTGGCCGAGTACGCGCAGATCGTTTGCGCCGAAACCGGTAAGCCCATCAAAGAGGCGAAAGTGGAGGTGGAGCGGGCGCTCGCAGACCCTGATTGCCGCGGCGCACGAAGCGCGCCAGCTCCACGGCGAGGTGGTCCCGATGGAGTTCTCAGCGACGGGCAAGGGGCGCATGGCCATCACCGTCAGGGAGCCGCTCGGAGTGATCGCCTGCATCACGCCGTTCAACGTGCCGCTGAACCTGGCGCTGCACAAGGTGGCGCCCGCTCTGGCTGGGGGGAATGCCGTGATTCACAAGCCGGCCACCAAAACTCCGCTCAGCGCGCTGCGCCTGGCGCGCACCATGGAAGAGGCGGGCGTGCCGAAAGGCGCGTACAACGTGGTGACCGGCAGCGGCGCGCAGATCGGGATGGCGCTGGCGGAACATCCGGGCGTCGCCATGCTGACGTTCACGGGGAGCCCGGAGGTGGGCCGCACGATCAAATCGCGCGCCGGATTCAAGAAGGTCACGCTCGAGCTGGGCAACAACTCCGCGGTCATTATCGAGCCCGGGTCGGACCTGGGCACCGCCGTATCGCGCACGGTGCAGGGGGCGTTTGCGCACAGCGGGCAGGTCTGCATTTCCGTGCAGCGGGCGTTTGTGCACCGCTCCATCGCCGGAGAGTTCGTGGAGCGCCTGAAGGCGGCGACCCAGGCGTTGAAGATCGGCCATCCCTACGAGCCGGCGACCGATATTTCGTCACTGATCGATGAAGCGGAGGCCGTCCGCATCGAGAAGTGGATCGCGGAAGCCGTCGCCGGCGGGGCGAAGGTGATTACCGGCGGGACAGCGCACGCGCGCCACCATCACCCCGGCGATCCTGGTGGATGTGCCGCCGGCCTGCCGGATTTCGTGCCAGGAGGCATTCGGCCCGGTGGTCGCGATTTATCCCTACGACGACCTGGAATCGCGCTATCGAACAGGCCAACGCGACGCCCTACGGGTTGCAGGCCGGCATCTTCACCCCCGACATGCAGCGGGCGTTTCAGGCGGCGCGAAAGCTGGAAGTGGGCGGTGTGATGATCAACGACATCCCCATGTACCGCGCCGACCACATGCCCTACGGCGGCGTGAAAGAAAGCGGTACCGGGCGCGAAGGTCCGCGCTACGCGATCGAAGAGATGACGGAGTTGAAATTGATCTGCTGGAAAATCTGATCGCCCTCTAACACACTGACTGCTTACGCTGTGGCGCGTTTGAGCAGGGCCCGCATGTAGGCGAAGCCATAGGCGGTCTGGGCGTAATTGCCGCCTATCATGGCCGGCGAATGGTCCAGGATCACGATGCCGTCGAAGTTCACGTCGTGAAGGGCCTTCATGATTTTGAACATGTCGTAGTAGCCGTTGTCCATGAAGGTTTCGACAAAGTGCGGCAGCGGAGCGCTGACGTTGCGGAAGTGGATCTTCCAGATTTTCTTAGCGCCGAAATAGCGGATCATCTCTTCGGGATCCTTGCCGGTCAGGGCCTTTCCGCCCTCCAGCCAGGTGCCGCAGCAAAGGCAGATGCCCACGTTGGGACTGTTCGCAATTTCCAGCGCCCGCCGGTAGCCTTCGAAGTTGCCGAAGATGCAGCGGGGCACGCCGGCCAGCACGGGGACAGGCGGATCGTCGGGGTGGATGCCGATGCGCACGCTGTTCTCTTCGGCGACCGGGGCCACCTGCCGGATGAAGTAAGTGAAGTTATCCCAGATTTCTTCCTTGGTAAATTCACGCCCGTGGGAGAGTGGCTCTTTCCAGGTTTTGCCGTCCCAGACGCCGGCTTTGTCGGGACTGTTCATATCGAATTCGCGGGCGGATGCGCCGCGGATGGTGGCCCGGCCGCTGGACCAGATGCCGTTGCCCATATGCGCGTAAGTCGTATAGTAAATGCCGGCCTTGCCCAGGTTGCGGAGATACTGCTTGTACTCTTCGATCTTCTGATCGCGCCCGGGCAGGTTAAGGGTGACTTCCGGCATGTTATGCACGCTGGTGTTGCCGATGTTCCATACGGTGATGCCGGCGTCGGCGTACCGTTTCTTAATGGCCAGAAATCCTTCGGCGGTGCGCATGTCCGGCGGCGAGGCGACGCTGACGTACTCAGCGCCAAGCTGCTTGAGGAACAGTAACTGGTCGTCGGTTGGAGTGCCTCCGGTTTGGGCGCACAGCTTGATACCGGGCGCGTTGGGATGCACCGCCGCTGTGGATTGCCGGGGTGCCAGCAGCGCGCCAAACGCGCCTCCGAGCGCCATCTGGCCAAGGTTCCGGCGGCTAGGCTGGAAAGGCTCTTGCTTGTCCATCGGATCAGTCTCCCTGGTACCAATCATAGCGGACGGTTTTACCATCGAGACGCCACTGCCCGGGCGTGGTGGTGTTCATCCAATCGAGCGGCACACCGGGTTCCTGCGCGCGTGCCGCGGCAGCGAGGGCGGCTTTCAGCGCGGGCTTGCGGTCTGCCGCGATGGTGCCGGGGTCGGCGGAAAGGAACAGGGCAGTGCCGCTGCGGGCCACCAGGTCGAGCCATTGCCGCGTGAGATTCCAGGGGATATCGCTGGTGATGGGGACGCAATCGGGGTCCGCGGCAAAGAAAGTATTGTGCTGGTCCATGCGGAATGCCAGGGTATTGACGCCCATTTTGCGCGTACGGCCCCATTCGCGGCCGCTGGTATCGTCGCCGATGCGTTGCGCTTCCACCAGACCGGCGGAGAGGTGACCGATGGTGTTGCAGCCGATGACCACGGCGTCTCCGGCGCTCTGGCGAATGGCGCGGTATAAGTCGCGAATGATCTCAGCCGTGGTGCGCGAGCGATCGTGGAAGTGCCAGCCGCGGTCGGTGAGGTCGGGACCCATTTCGAAGCCCCAGCGGCCGGTGAGATCGAAGGTGGAGAAATCGTGCTTGATGAGCTCGTACCCCCAGCCGCGAATGGTGGCGATGCTCTCGCCGATGTAAGCCAGGGCTTCCGGGATACTCGGATCGATGGCGATCAGCTCGCCCTTGGAGCGTCCTCCGGCGGGCGGCAGGCGCCAGCCTTCGGCGCGCTTTTCGACCGTGAGGGTGGGGCGGGTCCAAATGCCGGGCCGCACGGTGAGAGCCTTCATCTGTTGCGCGAGCGCGGCCATATCGGGATACGAGGCGGCGGTTTGCGCGACCGGTCCGGCGCCGTTGCGCGCCGCGCCCCATCCCATATCGAGCACGGCGAAGGGCCGGTTTTGAGAATCGGCGGGGGCGAGTTCCGCCATCAGCGCGGCATCTTTCAGGCTGCTTGCCGAAGAGACGTTTTGCCCGTACGCGTAATACCAGTTGTTACTGCCGTAGATCGGTTTGGCGGCAAGCCGGGGTGCTTCACACATGACCTGGCAAAAGGCGCGCGCGGCGGCCAAGGGGGATTCGGCGGGATTGCCTTTGCGAGTCACGATGGTGGCCGCTTCCAGACTGCGCGCGCCGAGTTCGACGCCCGCGCCGCCATTGGCGACGTTCAACCACAGGGTGATGCCGCCGGCGTCCGCCTGCCAGTAGCAGACCGAGGCTGCGCCGGTCTTGACTCCGTAACCATGCAGGACCCGGCCGTCATGGGCCAGAAAATACCAGGGCATCAGGCGTTCGCCGACGAAACCGCGCCATTCCAGGTCGCCATAGGACCGCTCCCAGTGATCGCCGAGGAAGCGGCAGGCGGGCGGAAAAGAGCCATCCCAGCGTAGGCGGAGACGCGTGAGGCGGGTGCGCGGAGCAGTTATGGAGACCGGCCGCTCTTCCCTGCCGTGGGCGAGGCGGATGGTGGTGGTGACTTCGACATCCTGGCCTTGCCATTTGTCGCCGCTACGGGTGAGCGGGATGGGGGCAGAGCGGCCTTCTCCGAAAGCGGTGACGCGGTCGGGCGGCCGCAGCGGATCGGGCAGGGGCGGCCCGGATGGCTGTTGGGCGCTCAAGAGGGAGGCGGCGCTCCCGGCGGCGGCCGCTCCGAAGAGAAATGCCCTCCGGCCCGGGTGTTGCATCTTCGTCGACATATCGGTGTCCCCGTTCATTGAAACACGAATACGCGACAGCCTGGTCCGATTGAGTCATGGGTTCCGCTAGAACGTTCGTAGATCTCTCGCCAAGCCGCAAAGTCGCAAAGAGCGCAAAGCGAGACGAGGCTATGATGGGAACGACAAACACTGCGGATCGGTTCCCGGGTTTTACCTCATCACGGCGATTGGCGACATCCGCACGGGAGAAATCCCGATTTAAGCGACTCGGTCGAAATGGCTGAGAGCATGGCCCTCGTTTCATCCCTGGCCGTGGGGAATGCGCCGTTAATCGCACCCATCTCTACGTTGTGTGCTTGGCCGGCGAAGATGGCGCTGCCCCGCAATACGTTGCGTGGCGGACGAGCATCAGAGGCAGCCGCCGGCAACGGTGACGAACTTGGGTTAACGGTCATGTAATAACGTAGAAGACGATAAGTGGGAGTCAAGTAAGAGGCGCCGACCGATTCGGGCTGGTTGACCAGAAGGAACTGGAACTCGCGGAACTCGCACTATGCGGTTGAACGCGCGGCGGCGGGAGTTCGATGTCACGAAGTTGAAAGACAAGTTCAAAGCTGGTCAGCACTCATCTCTGAACAGCAGGTCATAGCGCGAACGAAGCACTGGAAACTTGCGTGTGGAAATCACTGAAAATACGCAGCTTCCCGGTCTTCAGTTTTCCGATGGCTGGAATTTGGCGCCTGGCGTTGGCAAAAGAGGCGCCATAGAAAAAAACTGCGCTTCGGAGATCAAGAATTGGCGATTTGGTGATATGCTCAGTCCCATCCCCGAGCCAAAATGGAAATCCCGGAACGATAGGTATATCAGCGATGAACTGCGTAAATTACATTTTGACGCCCGCTCTGTTGCTATGCGTTGGAGTAAGTCTGTTCGGACAGGCCAGCCCCCGTCTCGCGGGCGATTACGAGGGCGTGCTGGGACCTTACCACGTGAAGCTCCACCTGACTTCGGATTCGAACGGTAAATTGACATGCACTGCGGATAACACGGACGCCGGTCTCGCGGGGATGACTTGCGAGAACATCCGGGCAGAGGGTACGACGCTGAGCTTTTCCGTTCCAGTGGTGCAAGGGAGCTGGACGGGGTTTGTGAGCGCGGACGGGAACTCACTTTCGGGCATGTGGAGCCAGGGAGGAGCAGGGAGTCCCATGGCTCTGAACTTCACGCGGAGCACCGCGGCTTCCCAGGGCGGTGGGGCGGCGGGCCGGGGGGAGCGAATGCGCAAGGCGAAGTGAAATGGGATGACTACACGTTCCGCTTCCTGCCCGGCGGGAACATTACGCAGGTTTTCCAGGGAGGAAAACTGGTGGGGACAATCATCACGGTGAATGGCCAGGAGCGGGTGGTGGCCCAGCCGGGAACGGATTCGGCAAGATTGCAGAAATCGTACAGCGATTATCAGGCATTCAACGCGCGAAGCCACGGAGAGCCAGCGCCGGCGGCCGCAATGGTTGTGGCAGGGGCAACGGGCGGGATGGCGCCGAGTTCGGCCGCGCCAGCCGCAGCGGCGGGCGCAGAGCCGAAGTCGCTCGGTTTTGCGAATAACGGCAAAGCGGATCCCTCTGGCGTCAAGTTTGAAGGCAAGACAGTGACCGTGCCGAGAACAGACGGAATGATTGTCACGTTCGTGGGAGAAGATGTGACCATCAGCGACGCTCGCGGGCCGGTATACATTCTGCGCCACAAGAAAGGCGGCGTTGGCAGAACCCTGGAACAGACTTTCGACCACAGAAACGCGGTGGGCGGCGGAGTCGGAGGCGGCGGGATTGAATTTCTCAAAGCTGGCGGGGGCCTGATCTACGATTCCGGAATGGGCGGCTATAACATGCAGGAATCGCCGGGAGTGCGGATGGCGAAGCAGTTGTCGCTGGTCGCGGTGGACGCGGCCGACGCCGTCCGGGGAATTTCGGGACATGCCGGTTTCAAGCCTCCGGGTTACGGCGCGCTCAAAGACGTTTCGCAGTACCGGCTCCGATCGGATGGATCGCGCTAGCGGTGGAATCAGGCGGTCCGTCTTTTCAGGAAAACGCCGGTGCCGACCAGCAGCATCACCAGGGCGCTATCCACGCTATAGCGGAGCAAATTCGCCGGGTGCAGCAACTGCTGCACAAACGGATCGGCGAACACCATGTCTCCTCCGACTTTCCCCAGAATGCCGGCGCCCAGGTAGACTGTCCACGGGTAGCGGTTCATGAGGTCCGCCAGCAGATTGCTGGAGAAGACCACGAACGGAATGCTGACGCACAGGCCGAAGAGGATCAGCCAGAAATCGCCGTGCGATGCGCCCGCAATGGCCAGGATGTTGTCCGTGGACATGGTGAGATCCGCGAATACCACGTACCATACGGCCTCCAGCAGGCGCTTGGGCGAAGGCGCCGCGTCGGGCGCTTCACAGGCATCGCGGAGCACTTTGAACGCGATCCACAAAACGAACAGCCCGCCGGCTAGTTCCACGTAGCGGATACGGAGCAGGCGCGCCGCGAAGTAAGTGAGCACCACCCGCAGAACCACCGCGAAGGCCGCGCCCAGACTGGTTCCCAGGCGGCGTTCGCGCCGGGGCAGGGAGCGCACCGCGAGCGCGATCACCAGGGCATTATCGCCGGCCAGCAACAGGTCGATCAGAATGATCGAGAGCCCGCTGATAAGGAACCGGCCGCTAATCATGAGTGGTGCAGGGTGCCTGTCTCCCGGTCCACGCGCGCCGGCGGCGAAAGTACGCCTGGGCCGCGCGCGCGTCCTTCAGAATCTGCGCCTTCAATGCCTCCGGCGAATCGAAGCGGCGCTCATCGCGCACCCGCCAGCAGAATTCCACGCGAATGCGGTGCGGCGTTTCTCCTGCGAGCGCTTCCAGCAGAAACGTCTCGATGCTCAACTGGTCGCTCCTGCCGAAAGTGGGCCGGTACCCGATGTTGGTGATGGAATTCCACTCGCGCGCGCTCCCCAGGTCGCGCGTGCGCGTCACGTAAACGCCGCGGGCGGGAATGAGCGCTGCGGTGGTGGAAAGATTCAGCGTGGGGACCGTTTCGCGCGACCCTACGCCGCGCCCGCTGACTACCTCGCCTTCCAGCCCGTACCCGTGCTGCAGCAGGCGCGCCGCCAGGGAAACGCGCCCGCGCTGAATCAGTTCGCGAATGCCGCTGCTGCTTACCACGCGGCCGCGCAACGCCACCGCGGGCACGATCTCGGTCTCGAAGCCCAGCCGGCTGCCAAGCTCCGCCAGCACCCGGATATTGCCGGCCTGTTTGTGGCCGAAGCGGAAATTATCGCCCACCAGCACGGCTTTCACACCCAAACAGTCCACCAGCAATTGCTGCACGAACTGCTCCGGCGTAAGCTGGGCCAGGTCGCGCGTGAAGGGAAGGATCAGCACCTGTTCGATGCCTTCCTCTTCCATCAGTTCGGCGCGGCGCTCCGGCGAAGTCATCAGCAGCGGAGCCCGTTCGGGAGCCACTACGCGCGTGGGATGCGGGTCGAAGGTGAGAACGCTGGCCTTCCAGCCGTGCCGGTCCGCCAGTTCCTTCACCCGCCGGAGAATGCGCCGGTGTCCGAAATGCACGCCATCGAAGTTTCCGATGGTCAGCACGCTCGGGCCGAAATCGGGCGGCACTTCCGCGCAGACTGCGATACAGCTTCATGCCGCCTCGCCCACCGCAATCTCAAGTCCGTCATATGCCAGGCGAACGTGCGCCGGCAGCATGCTTTCGGCTCGCTCGTGTCCCAGGTCGTGGCAGAGATGCGTGAAGAATGCGCGGCGCGGCGCCAGCGTCTCCACCGTTTTCAGCGACCGCTCCACCGTGGAATGCGTGGGATGCGGCTTGTAGCGCAGGGCATCCAGAAACAACACGTCCAGGCCCTGTAACATCTGCATGGAACTTTCCGGAATCTCGCTGTGATCGGTCAGGTACGCGGCCTCGCCGAAGCGGAAGCCGTAGATTTCCTGCTTCCCGTGGAGGATGGGCACCGGCACGAATTCCAGGCCGAACAGATCGAAGCGGTCGCCGTTCAGAAGGCGCTGCTCCAGCTTGGGGACATTGGTGTTGCGCTCGGCGCCATCGAAGATGTACGGGAAACAGCGGTGGATGTGCTGCATGGTGTCCGGCGCGGCGTAGATCGGGATCGCCCCGTTCTGCCGGAAGTTGAACGGCCGCACATCGTCCAGCCCCATCAGGTGGTCGGCATGATTGTGCGTAAACAGGATGGCGTCCACCCGCTGAATGCCCGCCCGCAGGGCCTGCGTGCGGAAATCGGGCGTGGTATCCACCAGCACATTGCGGCCTTCGTAGCTGATCAGGATGGAGGGCCGCAGGCGGTTATCGCGCGGATCGGCCGAGGTGCAGACAGCGCAATGACAGCCGATCATCGGCACCCCCACGCTGGTTCCCGAGCCCAGTACCGTGATCTTGAGAGGTACCGCCATTCAGGCTTTCTGGCCGGCCTGCTTGACGTCCTCGGAAACCTGGACGAACCGGAAGCGCAGCTCGGTGACGGAATTTTCCAGCAGCCGCTGTTCGTCCAGCGTCAGATTGCCTTTGGTCTTTTCCAGCAGAATGCCCATCATGTCGATGGTGTGCCGCGCCAGGTCGAGCTGCGGCTCGGGTTTTTCTCCTTCACCGAAATGCATCAGGCCAAGCTGCATCTGGGCCTGCGCCTGCATGGAAAAAATCAGGAAGCTGAAAGACGCCGGCGGCACCGGAAAGCTGGCCTCTTCCTGCTGCGTTTCAAGGTTGGAATCTGGTTCGCTCATCAGCCCCTATTTTAACTGAGGCCTGCCAGGTATTTCAGATTCCATCCCCAGGTCTGTTCACCTTTGTGTGGGCGACGCCCCCGTCCGCGCGGGTCCCCCTGGACCCGCTGCTCGCGCCGGCCGGTAATGCCTCCAGAAAACGGGGAGGCCGACGAGGGCGTCGGCCGCGGACCAGGGGTCCGCCCCAACAACACATGCTGCTGCACACTTCAGGTTGAGCCGTTTCACCAGCCGTTCCGCGCCCGCAGCGCCTGGACCTGCGCCACATGGTGCCGGCCGTGCCAGTGGTACAGAGCGGCCAACTGTTCCAGCGTTACCGGACCCCGTTTGGCATGGACAAAGGTACGCCGCCAGTCCTCTTCCGTCAAAGCCCGCCAACCCTCCATCCAGCGCTGGTGCAGCGCGTCCAACAGTTCCAGCGAAGGCTCGATGGGGCCCGTGCGCGCATCCGGCAGCTCGGCCCACACCGCTTCCAGGTAGCCCTTGATGACCGGCGCGTCCTCAGTGAGCGCCCACTTGAAGCGGATGTAGGAATTCATGTGATCGTCGGCGTAGTGATGCACCACCTGCCGCACCGTCCAGCCTCCCGGCCGGTAAGGCGTATCCAGTTGCTCCCGGCTGAGGCCGGCGACCGCGCGCCGCACTCCGGCGGGCGTCTCCGCAATGGCCGCCAGCCAGCTCTCGCGTTGTTGCGCGCCATTTTCGATCTTCCAGTGAAACCGCCCGATGGGATACTGCAGCGTCTCTAATTCCATGGCCCGATCCTTTCCCCTTTCCAGCGTGTCCGGATGTTACATTGAAAAATCACCGTAATTCTCTCTTCCCCAACATGAAAAACGATTCCAACGCGGGCGAAAAGTTTCAACAACTGGTCGAAATCATGAGCCGGCTGCGCGCTCCCGGCGGCTGCCCGTGGGACCGCGAACAGACTTTCGACACCATCAAGCCGTTCACCCTCGAAGAGACCTACGAGGTGCTGGACGCCATCGACCGCCGCGACTGGAAGGACCTGGCCGAAGAACTGGGCGACTTCCTGCTGCAGGCCGTCTTCTACGCCCAGATGGCCTCGGAGGAAAACCTGTTCCAGATCGGCGATACGCTCGACGCCATCAACAGAAAGCTGGTCCGCCGCCATCCGCACGTGTTCGGCGACCAGTCGGCGCAGACCGCGGGCGACGTCAAGCGCATCTGGGGCGAAGTGAAGACCGCCGAAAAGAAGGAGAAGGGCAGGGAAGAGGAGAGCCTGCTCAGCTCGGTTCCGCGAGCGCTCCCGGCCCTGGTGGAAGCGCAGCAGATCGCCTCCCGCGCCGCCGCCGTGGGCTTCGATTGGGAAAACCCCGAGCAGGTGATCGAAAAGCTGCACGAAGAGCTGGCCGAACTCGACGAGGCGCGCCGCCTGGCGTCTCAGGACGAACTGGAAAACGAGATCGGCGACCTGCTGTTCGTGCTGGTGAACCTGGCGCGCTTCGTGAAAGTGGACCCCGAGCAGGCGCTGCGCCGCACCAATCGCAAATTCCGCGAGCGCTTCGGCTACATCGAACGTAAGCTGGCCGAGCGCGGCAAGACGCTCGCCGGCTCGAATATCGAAGAAATGGAGGCGCTATGGCAGGAAGCGAAAAAATGATCGAGATCCGCCAGCTCTTCCATCTCGAAGAGTTTCAGGACGTGCTGCGGCTCCAGAAAGTCATCTGGGGATTCGACGACGTGGAACTGCTGCCCCTGCGCTTTCTGGTGGTGGTCAGCAAGGTGGGCGGTCACGTTTTCGGCGCCTACGACGGCCCGGAAATGATCGCCTTCTGTTTCGCCATCCCCGGCGTCAAGGCGGGTAACATGCCCTACCTGCACAGCCACATGCTGGGCGTTCTGTCTCCGTATCGCGACCTCGGCATCGGCCGCAAGTTGAAACTGCGCCAGCGGGACGACGCCCTGGCGCGCGGCATTCGGCTGATCGAATGGACCTTCGATCCGCTGGAACTGAAGAACGCCTTCTTCAACATCGAGCGGCTCGGCGCCATCGTGCGGCGCTACAACCCCAATCAGTATGGACTCACCGCCAGCCCGCTGCACGGCGGCCTGCCCACCGACCGCTGCTACGCCGAATGGTGGCTGGATTCGCCGCGCGTGGCCACCATCCTGGCCGGCGGGAAGGTGGAGTCGTCGCCGCAGTTGCGCATCGCCTATCCGGCCGATATCGCGCGCATCCGCGCTGAAGACAGCCAGCGGGCGCGCGCCATCCAGCGCGAGAACGCCGAAAGATTTCAGAGGGCCTTTGCGGACGGGCTCGCCGTGACGCGCTTCGAGCGCTCGGACACCGAAGGAGCCTACCTGTTGGAGCCGTGGAAATGAAAATCGAACGCATCACCCTTCGCCAGATCCGCATGCCGCTGGTGCACTTCTTCGAGACCAGTTTCGGCCGCACCTACTCGCGCGACATCATCCTGGTGGAGGTGGAAAGCGAAGGCGCTTCCGGATGGGGCGAAGTGACCGCCGGGGAGAATCCGTTCTACAACGAGGAGTGGACCGATTCGGCCTGGCTCATCGTGCGCAACTATGCCGCGCCGCGCGTGCTCGGGCGCGATCTCAAAAGCGCCGAAGACGTCTATCCGCTGACGGCGCACATCCGCGGCCACAACATGGCGCGCGGCGGGCTGGAGACGGCCGTCTGGGACCTGGAAGCGCGCCAGGCGGGCGTGCCGTTGTGGCAGAAGATCGGCGGCGGCGCGCGCCGCGAAATTCCCTGCGGCGTCTCCATCGGCATTCAGGATTCGGTGGAGCAGTTGCTCGAAAAGATCGAACGCGAACTGGCCGCCGGCTACCAGCGCATCAAGATGAAGATCAAGCCGGGCTGGGACGTCGATGTGGTGCGCCGCGTGCGCGAGCGCTTCCCCTCCATCAAGCTGATGGCCGACGCCAACTCCGCCTACACCCTGGCCGACGCGGACCATCTGAAGAAGCTCGACGATTTCTACCTGATGATGATCGAGCAGCCGCTGGCGCACGACGACATCATCGATCACGCCGAGCTGCAGGCGCGCCTCAGACGCCCATCTGCCTGGACGAGTGCATCCGCATGGCGCACCACGCCGAGCAGGCCATCCGGCTGCGTGCCTGCGGCATCATCAATATCAAGCTGGGCCGCGTGGCCGGTTTCGGCGAAGCCCGGCGGCTGCACGATGTGGCGCAGGCGGCCGGAATTCCGGTGTGGTGCGGCGGCATGCTGGAGGCGGGCATCGGGCGCGCGCACAACATCGCGCTGGCCACCCTGCCCAATTTCGTGCTGCCCGGCGATGTCTCCGCCAGCAAGCGCTACTGGAAGCAGGACATCATCCAGCCGGCGGTCGAGACCACGCCCGCACGGCACCATCGCGATCCGCGACGAGCCCGGTTTCGGCTACGCGCTGGATCCCGATTTCATCCGCGGCATCACGGTGCGCGAGGAGTCTCTCGGTTGAACGCCTTCGTCTCGCTGCTGCGCGACAATCGCAACTACCGGAACACGTGGATCGGCCAGGTGGTCAGCGAAATCGGCGACCACTTCAACAACATCGCCGTCTTCAGCCTGGCGGTGGCCACCACGCAGTCGGGCCTGGTGGTGAGCGGCGTCATGCTGGCGCGCGCCATTCCGGCCATGCTGGCGGGTCCGCTGGCCGGCGTGGTGCTCGACCGCCTCGACCGCAAGCGCGTGATGATCGCGAGCGACCTGATGCGCGCCGTGGTGGCGCTCGGCTTCATCCTCACCGTGAACCGGCCACGACACCTGGCTGCTCTACCTGCTCAGCGCGCTGCTGATGCTGGCGTCGCCGTTCTTCACCAGCGGGCGCGCCGTCCATTCTGCCCTCCATCGCCACCAGCGAAGAGCTGCACACCGCCAATTCGCTGACCCAGACCACGCAGTGGACCACGCTGGCCATCGGCGCGTTTCTGGGCGGCGCCAGCGTGATGCAGTTCGGCTACCAGTGGGCCTTCGTCGGCAACGCGCTCTCGTTCCTCGTTCTCGGCGCTCTGCATCTCGCGCCTGTTTCTGCCGGGCCGCGGATTCCGCCCGCCGCGCCGCGCGCTCACCGAAGCGGAAGTGGTGCGGCCCTGGCACGAGTACGCCGAGGGCCTGCGCTACATGCGGTCGGTGCCGCTGATCCTGGGCCTCGCTGATGGTCAACATCGGCTGGGCCACCGGCGGCGGCGCGGCGCAGATTCTGTTCAGCGTGTTCGGCGAAATCGTGTTCAATCGCGGCCCGGCCGGCCTCGGGCATCATCTGGGGCTGCGCCGGGCGTCGGCCTGCTGTGCGGCGGCGCGCTGGCTTACACCATCGGGCCGCCGCCTGAGCTTCACGCAATTACAAGCGCACCATCGTCATCTGCTACATGGTGCACGGCGGCGTCGTACATCCTGTTCAGCCAGATGCGCAGCTTCGCCTGGGCGCTGGTGTTCATCGCGCTCTCGCGCGCCGGGCGTCGGGGTCAGCTCCGTGCTGAATATGTCGCAGCTGCTGCGCCATCGTGCCCGACGAGTTTCGCGGCCGCGTCTTCGCCACCATGGAATCGATGCACATGGTCCGTGATGATGGTTTCGATGACGCTGGCCGGCATCGCGTCGCAGTACTGGGATCCGCGCACCATCGGCGCGATTGCCGGCGCGCTCAGCTCCACCACCGCGATATTCTGGGGCTGGGCGCACCTGACCGGGCGGCTGCCGGAGCCGGCCGCGCGAAGGCGTGGAGCCGGAGGAGATCGAAGTCCATGGAGAGCCCGACCGTAGGAGCGTGAATCGACGGCTAGGAGCCATACGAGCCTGCAGGGCAAAGTCATCCTGGTCACCGGCGCGGCCAAGCGCATCGGCCGCGGCATCGCGCTGCGCCTGGCCGAAGAGGGCGCGCGCGTCGGCCATCCACTACCAGCGGTCGGAGGCGGAGGCGCGCGCGCACGGCCGAGGAATGCGGCGGCGCCGAACTGTTCCGCGCCAACCTGGAGAGCGTGGCCGAGATCGAGCGCATGTTCGCCGACGTGGAGCAGCGCCTGGGGCGCCTGGACGGCCTGGTCAACAACGCCGCGCGCTTCACCCGCTTCGACCCGCTCGACATCACCGAGAAGGATTGGGACTTCATCCACTCCGTGAATCTGAAGGCGGTCTTCTTCTGCTGCCAGCACGGCGCGCGCCTGATGCAGAAGACCGGCGGCGGCCGCATCGTCAACATCAGCTCGCTGGGCGGCATCCGGCCGTGGGCCGAGCACGCGCACTACTGCGCGTCGAAGGCCGGCGTGATCATGCTGACCGCGGGCGCTGGCCAAGGCCTTCGCGCCGGAGATCACGGTGAACTCGGTGGCGCCGGGCGTGATTCCCTTCGACGATATCGACGAGCGCGGCAAGAGCATGATTGCGGCCACGCCCGCCCGGCGCGGCGGCACGCCGGCCGAAATCGCCGACGCAGTGGTATACTTCCTGAACGCATCGAACTTCGTCACCGGCCAGATGCTGGCGGTGGATGGCGGTCTCAGCTTGCGATAGATGTACGAATTCGCACGTTGTACTTAAGATAATCAGTCACGGCGGCGAGATTTAGGGCATTAATGTTTGGTGGGGTTTGCGCCACTGCCTGCCCCTCGATGAACAGGAGGAATTCATGTTTCGTATATCGGCATTTCTAGCCGCGGCCCTGCTTCGTCTGCGCCAGCGCGCAGGCAGCCACCACTACCACCACGATGACGGTGAAAGCAACTATCGGGAGTATCGTCACCCAACCAATATACGGCGACTGGAACGGCGACTTTCAGCCCGGGGATTCCCGACACCAGTGGAGTGTTCGTGGCGACAGTAACGAGTCTGTCCCCTTCGATCACTGCGAGTTACAGCATCACCTTTACCGGCAGTTCGTCCATCCTGACCGGAATTCTGACCTTACCGCCATCCATACTGACGGGCGAGCACCTCAGGCACCGGCTCGATGACCATTGCGACCGGCACCGGTTCCTATAACGGTACGACGGGATCATTCCCCTCGCTGACCGGCTCCGGTGCGCTCGCCGGCGACCGGCGTCAACCTTACCTTCACCGGCAGCGGAACACGTCACCACGGCGGTGGCGGAGGCGGTGGCGGCACCGCGACACCCACCCCGACGATCACCGCACGTCTGGGATGCGGCCAGCAACAGCAACAACATCGCGCAGGGCAGCATCTTCATCGTCAAGGGCTCCAATCTCTGCCCCAGCGGCACCACGTTCTATAACGTTCCGCGACCGACGGTAGGAACCGACGGCGTCAAGATCACCTTCACGCCGACAGTCGGGCGGGGCGGGCACCGATGCGCTTCTCTGGTACGAATACAACCCCAGCGGCACCTGCCAACTGGCCGGCATTCTTCCTTCCAGCGTCGCAACCGGTAATTACAACGTTACCGTGACCAACGGATCGGTCAGCGCTCCCTGTTGCCGTCTACGGTAGTAGCTAGTAAGTTCACGCTCTTCACCCAGGACAATAGCGGCAGCGGCCTGGCCACCATCCAGAACTACGTTTCGGCAACGGAGTACGACCTCAACCGCTTCACCAGCGGGACGTATCAGCGGCACGCCGATCTCCCCCGCCCATCCCGGCCAGGCCATGATCGCGTACGGCACCGGCATGGGACCGCTCGCGGGCGGCGACAACTCGGCTTCGCCGGTCTACGATTTCAGCACCCACGGAGTGACCGTGCAGGCCATCGTCGGCGGCATGACCATTCCGGTGGCCTATGCCGGACGCGCCGGCTACGCCGGTGAAGATCAGATCAACTTCACCCTGCCGGCCAATGTTCCGACCGGCTGCGCCGTTTCAGCTTCCAGATTTCGGTGAACGGTACGCTCAGCAACGCCACGTTTATCGCCATCGCGCCGGACGCGAATTCCAGCGCGTGCGTTGCACCCGACTTCACCACCTCGCAACTGCAGGAATTCGATAACGGCGGCACCTTTACCGTCGGCAGCCTGGTCATCGATAGCTTCTCCGAGACCATCTCCGGAGTATCCGGGACCTACGCCTCCATCGGCGGCGGATTCATCAAGTACACCGGCTTCCAACTCGCCAGTTTCGCCAGCACCGGGACCAGTACCACCAACTACGCAGGGATCGTGCACGGTCACCACCGCGACCAGTTCCGGCAGCTCGGTCGTGAGTCCTCCGGCCTATACCTGGCTCGATGCCGGGAACATCACCGTGACCGGACCATCCGGGTCGGGCCTCACCAACCAGGCACTCACCGAAACCAACACCACTGTCAATGACGTCAAGGAAATCGTCTACTCGCTGCTCTGGAAGTTCCATCATTCCCGGCTCCGTCACTGGCAACATTGTGGGCGGGCAATACACCTTTAACGCCGCGGGGGGAGCGGACGTCGGCAAGTTCAGCGGGTCGATTACCGTGGGCGCGCCTCTCGTCGTGACCGGCGGTCTGCCCACCACGGTGAATCGTAGCCAGCCGACTGCCCCTCAGTTGGACCGGCGGCAACGCAACTGACCCGCTCGAGATTGTGGGCACGGCCGGCTCGGTCTCCAACGGTGTTACCACGTCCACCACCTTCATCTGCACCACTACCGCCAGGCGCTGGAAGCTTCACCGTTCCTACCTCGGTGCTCAGCCAGATGCCCGCGGCCAGCGGCACTACCGGCGGCACCCTGCTGGAGATTTCCACTGGAAACCTGGTTCAGGTCCCCATGCCGCTGACCGCAGGTGGCAACCTGAACCTTGGCGTGATTACCGCCGCCTCCGGAGTCGCCGGCACGCCCACCTTCCAGTAAGAGGGCTTGCCGCTAGTTCCTTCCGATCACCACCGAGTGGGGGCCCATCCCCACCGGTGGCTCCACGGAGGCGAAGCCCGCCTCGCGGTGCATCCCTTCCAACTCCGCGTAGGTGTAAGCTTCCCCGGCCGCCGTCGAAGCCAGCATCGTCAGCGCGAACGCCGCGGGCATGGGCGGCGAGACGCGATCTTCATTCGGCACGAATTCCAGCGTGGCGGCGACTCCGCCCGGCAGCAGCGCCGCCCGCACCTTCTTCAACAGGCCCACACACGTGGCCACATCGAAGTGGTGCAGAAAATTGGTGATCAGGATGGCGTCGTAAGGCCCGCCGTATTCCACGTCGAAGGCGCTGCCCGGCAGCACCTCGTAGCGGTCCGCCACCCCCGCCTTGCGCGCGTTCTCCTGCGCCACTTCCAGCACGCGCGCCCAATCCTGCGCCACGATGGTGGCTTCCGGATTCTGCTTCGCGATCTCGATCCCGAACAGACCGTGGCCGGCGGCGATGTCCAGCACCCGCATGGGTCCGGAGCGCCACCGCAGCACCGTCTGACCCAAGGGCGCGGCCACCGGCGCCATCATGGGAGCCATGCTGTGCGCGAACTCCACCCACACCGGGTTGTCCGGCTCCACGGTCCCGTTGCCGGGCAGTACGGTCCGCCCGGTGCGCACGATTTCCGCCAGACGGTTCAGCGGTTCCTGCATTGCCGGCGCGGCCAGGAAGCGCGCCGTAGAGGCCACGCAGGCCGGCGAGCGCGGGTCCAGAAACTGTTCGCTGGTCGGCGTGTGACCGTAGACGTTGCCGTGCTTGACCAGAAAGCCCTGCACCACCAGGTAATCGCACAGAATGCGTGTGCCGCGTTCGGATGTGCCGCAGCGCCCGGCCAGGCAGGCCGCGTCGCACGGCCCCTCGCCGATGGCGCGAAACAAGTCCAGTTCAATAGCCGCGCGCAGTGCGGCCGTCTTCTGAAAAGCAAAAAGCGTGTCGAAAACCAGGGCCGGTGACGCCGGCTCCGGCGATGGTACCTGAGATGCCAAGGTGATCCCCTCTTCCGCCGGTCAAGTATACACTAAAAAGTTGATTCCACCCGTTGCTCCCATCCGTCCGAAGCAGTTCACACTGCACGGCGACACCCGCACTGACGAGTATTTCTGGCTGCGTGAAAAGACCAATCCCGCCGTGCTGGATTGTCTCGCCGCGGAAAACGCATATACCGCCGCGATCATGCAGCCGGTGGCAGCGCTTCAGGAGAAGCTCTACCGGGAAATTCTGAGCCGCATCAAAGAGACTGACCTTTCCGTGCCGGAGCGCCAGGGAGATTACTTCTATTACACCCGCACCGAACAGGGCAAGCAGTACTCCATGCATTTCCGCAGGCGGCTCAGTATGGACGCGCAGGAGGAACTCCTGCTCGACGGCAACGCCCTCGGCGAAGGCCACAGTTACTTCCGCGTGGGCGTCTTCGAGCCGAGTCCCGACCATCAGCTTCTGGCCTACTCCACGGATTTCGACGGCGACGAAGTCTACACCATCCGCATCAAGGACCTGCGCACCGGTGAACTGCTGCCCGATTCCATCCCCGGCGTCAGCGCCTCGCTCGCCTGGGCCAACGACAATCGCACCTTCTTCTACACCACCGTGGATGAGGCCAAGCGCCCCTATAAAGTGTTTCGCCACGTCGCTGGGACAGGCCGGGGACGTGCTGTTGCTGCACGAGACCGACGAGCGCTTCGAGGTGGATGTGGCCAGCAGCAAGAGCCGCGCCTACATCTTCCTCGATATCTTCAGCCACGTCACCTCGGAATACCGCTTCCTGCCGGCGGACACGCCCGGCGCGGAGTTCCGCGTGATGCTGCCGCGGGCGCAGGGCGTCGAGTACGATGCCGCCCATCACGGCAGCCATTTCTACATCCGCATCAACGATACCGGGCCGAATTTCCGGCTGATCCGCACGCCCGCCGCGGCGCCTTCCCTCGCGGACGCGGAAGAGTTGCGGCCGCACCGCCCCGGCGTCATGCTGGAAAGCGTCGACGCCTTTCGCGATCACCTGGTGCTGACCGAGCGGGACGAGGGCCTGCGCCAGATCGCCATCCAGAAGCTCTCCACCGGCGAGCGGCACCGCATCGAGTTTCCCGAACCCGTCTACACCGCGACGCCCACTGCCAATCCGGAGTTCGATACGCCGCTGCTGCGCTTTGCCTACACTTCGCTGATCACGCCGCTCTCCATTTTCGACTACGACATGGACCTGCGCACCCGCCAGCTTCGCAAGCAGACCGAGGTGCTGGGCGGCTACGACCCCGCGCAATACCGCTCCGAACGCATCTTCGCCACTGCCCCGGACGGCGTCCGCGTGCCCATTTCGCTGGTCTACCGCTGCGGCTTCCAGCGCGATGGCGGCGCTCCGGCGCTGCTCTACGGGTACGGCGCGTACGGCCATTCGAGCGAGCCCGCTTTCGCTTCCGAACGCCTCAGCCTGCTGGACCGCGGATTCGTCTACGCCATTGCCCACGTTCGCGGCGGCAGTGAAATGGGGCGTCCCTGGTACGACGACGGCAAACTGCTGCACAAGAAAAACAGCTTCACCGATTTCGTGGCTTGCGCCGAACATCTGGTCGCCGAGCGCTACACCGCCGCCGGGAGGCTGGCGATTCTGGGCGGCAGCGCCGGCGGTCTCCTTATGGGCGCCGCGGTCAATCTGCGCCCCGGTCTGTTCCACGCGGTGATTGCCAAGGTGCCCTTCGTGGATGTGTTGAACACCATGCTGGATGCCTCGCTGCCCCTCACCGTGACCGAATACGAAGAGTGGGGCAACCCCAACCAGCAGCCGTGGTACGACTACATCCGCTCCTACTCGCCTTACGATAACGTGCAGCCGGCGGAGTATCCGCACATGCTGGTGACCGCCGGGTTGAACGATCCGCGGGTCGCCTATTGGGAGCCGGCGAAATGGGTCGCCCGCCTGCGCGCCACAAAACGCGGCGAAAACCTGCTGCTGCTCAAGATCAACATGGGGGCGGGCCATTTCGGCGCATCCGGCCGCTATGAGAAGTTCCGCGAGACCGCGTTTGAATATGCGTTTTTGAGCCTGGTGGGATTGGCCATGGGCGGACGACTCCCAGGAATTGGTCCGCCCCCAGACGGACATTGAGCAATCCACTTACTGCAGCGTGCCGTATTCCGCCCGAGCCTGCTTCAGGAGCGGGATGTCCGCATCGGCGTCTTTCCAGAGCTTTAGAAAATCCTGGTAAGCCGCCTTTGCTCTGGCTGTGTCTCCCGATAACTGGAGCGCTCTGCCCAGTTGTAAGTGTGCCAGCGCACCTATGGGATCGCCGAGCACGGTGCCGCGGTGATCCAGAATCTTCTGGAACTCCATGGCGGCTTCCGCGCCCTGTCCCGCGGCCAGGTACGCCTGGCCCCGCACATACACCGGATAGAGGGCGCCGTAAAAGCCGTGAATGCTACTGCGCGGCTCGCTGAAGTCGTACGGAACCGCGGTTTGCAGCAGATCGATCGCTCTGGCGGGTTCGCCGTGGTTCAACGCCAGCACCGCGCGAAGCGCCGGCTCGTAGCTGAATCTGACGGACGTATCTTCGGCGAAACGCTTTTCCAGATCCTCAGCGAGCCTTTGCGACTGGGAGTTTTCTCCCGAAAGAGCCAGGGCCAATGCAGCGCCATACTCAGTTTCCCGGTCCCTGGAAAGTGCCAACGCGGCCATCGCGCCCTGCCTGGCTTCTACCGCATTTCCGAAGAAAGCTTCGCGCAACGCCGCCGGTACCTGGTAGAGTGCCGCAGTCTCGCGCTCGGACGCCTGCTGGGCCAGTTCCACCGCGCGCCGCGACATAGTCCTTGCCTGCCGCAGGTGGCCGGAGTATGCCGCCACAAACGCCTCCTTATCGGCCATGACGTCTTCTTCTCCCGATTTTCCGGCCAGCGCCGCCGCCCGTTCCATCCCCGGCACGTCTCCCCGCAGAAATGCGATGTCATAAGGCAGAACCATCAGATCCGGGAATTCCAGCTTTCGGCCGGCGGCACGCCGCAGCACGCTCTCGGCCTCTTCCAGGCGGTTCTCGTAGACATAAACGAAGGCAAGATTGGAATACAGAAGGCCATAATCCGGATCGAGTGCGATCGCCTTCTGAGCTTCTTCGATGGACTTGTCGAACTTGCCCATGACCTGGTAAACAGTCGACAAAAATGCGTGCGGCATTTGCTCGCGAGGATAGGTTCGCGCCCACGCTTCGCAAGTCTCCTGCATCTTTTCCATGTTCCCCGTCACCCGCAAATGGTAAGACGTGGTGAGAAAGAACTTTTCCGCGTCGCTGGTGCGATCCCGCAGATCATACGCTTTCCTGGTGCTCTCCGCGGCCAAGTCGGACTCTCCGATTTCCCCGTATTTGTGCCCCAGAAGCGAATAGGCCATGGCGAATTGGGGGTCGATGTCGATGGCGCGCCGGAAGAGGGAGAGCGCCGCGGGGCCAGTCGCGCCCCGAGCCTGCAAACCCGCGGTATACGCCTTCAGTGCGTCGAGCGACGGCGTGGTCGCTTCGGCCAGCGGAGTATCGTGTTGCCGGATCGTGGCCAACGATTCCCCCACACGTATCCGGAATCTACTGGCAATCTGTGTCAGCGCACTCAGCACATCTTCTTTCTTTGCCGCCTGTACCTGCTCTTCGTCCAGCACGTCTCCCGAATGGCAACTCCTGGCGCGCAACCACACCACGTACTGACTGCCCAGCCTCGTGATCGTACCGTCCAGGACGGCGGCGCTGCCGGTCCGCTCGCAGATTTCCCGCCCGATCTCCGGCGTGAGCGGCGTGTCCGCGGGCCGGCCCATGAAACCCAGGGATTTTTGAATCCGCTCGTCGGAAAGCAGCTTGAGGAACGGCGATTGTCCCAGTTGTACCGTCAGCCCCTGGCGCAGCGTGCCGTCAAACACGGCATCGCCCGTCTTGTTGACGAAATCGGCAAGCACAATCGTGTCTCTATCGGTGAGCTTCGGTGCGCGGTGAAAGTACCAGTAGCCGGCACCGCACAGCACGACCGCCGCGGCCAGCAGTAAGACAGGCCTCCTGGCCTGTCTGGACTCGCTAGGGGTCGAATCGCGTTTGAGCCGCTCCAGGTCCGCGCGGATCTCCGCGGCGTGCTGGTAGCGCAGATCGCGATCCTTCTCCAGGCACTTGTCGATGATCCGCTCCAACTCCGCCGGCAGGTCCGGATTCAAGCGCGCCGCGGGCACCGGCGCCCGGTTGAGAATGGAATCGAACACCATCCCCGAGCTTTCCCCTCGGAATGGCAGCCTGCCCGTCGCCATTTCGTACAGCACTACCCCGAACGAGAATAAATCGGTGCGCGGATCCAAGACCTGGGCGCGCACCTGCTCCGGCGACATGTAAGACACCGTCCCCAGTGCGCTCCCCGCACTCGACAGTTGGCCTTCCAGCGTCAGCGTCTCCGCCGCTGTTTCTCCGTTGACCTCTTCCCGTTCGCGGTGAGCGGTTATTTTGGCCAGTCCGAAATCGAGAATCTTGGCCTGGCCCCGCCGCGTCACGAAGAGATTCGCGGGCTTGATATCCCGGTGGATGATTCCCTGTGCATGGGCAGCCTCCAATGCGTCGGCGATCTGGATTCCGAAGGCCACCAGCTCTTCAGTGGCGATGGGCTTCTCCCCGATCGTCTGCTTCAACGTCTTCCCTTCCAGCAACTCCATGACGATCACGGGCTGGCGATCGAACTCCTCCACTTCATAAATCGTGCAGATATTGGCATGGTTCAAGGCAGACGCGGCCCGAGCCTCGCGTTGAAATCGGCTCAGCGCCCGAGGGTCGCGCGCAATCTCGCCGGGCAGAAACTTGAGCGCCACGAAACGATGCAGGCGGATGTCCTCGGCTTTATACACCACGCCCATTCCGCCGGCGCCCAACCTTTCCCCCACACGGTAATGGGAGATCGTCCGGCCCGTGAAGGATTCACCCTGTTCCTCCCGCAGAGCCATCGCCCTCGCGGCCACTTCCATCGCCGGGCTCTCCAGAAAGTCTCCCGTCTGGTCGCACCACGCCAGCAGCGAACGGACCTCGCCCTCCAGAGCTTCGTCGCCAGCGCACGCCTCCCGCAGAAAGGCATCGCGGTCGCCCGCCGGACGCTCCCGCACGGATTGAAGCAGGCTATCGACCTGTTTCCATCGCCGGGCGTCCATCGCCGCCTCCCAGTTCCCGGTACAGCCACGCCTTGGCGGTGCTCCAGTCGCGCATCACGGTAATGGCCGAGACTTTCAGTACCTCGGCTGTCTCCTCCACGCTGAGTCCGCCGAAGAAGCGCATCTCCACCACTTGCACTTTGCGTGCATCCAGCCGGGCCAGCGCGTTCATGGCGTCGTCCAGCGCCACCAGGTCCGCTGTCTCGCCTGCCCCCACCATGGCCGCCTCGTCCAGCGAGACATGCGGCACGCCGCCTCCGCGTTTCAGATTCCTGCGCCGCGCGTGGTCCACCAGAATGCGCCGCATCAACTGTGCCGAGACGGCAAAAAAGTGGGCCCGGTCCTGCCACTGCATGCGGCTGTAGTCCACCAGGCGCAGGTACGCTTCGTTCACCAAAGCTGTTGTTTGCAGGCTGTGGCCGGCACGCTCCCGCTGCATGTAGCGGCGGGCCAGGCTGTGCAGCTCGCGGTAAACGATGGGGGTCAGCTTGTCGAGCGCGCCCTGGTCCCCGCCGCTCCAGGCGCGCAGGAGCGTGCTGATCTCACTTACCCCCGTCTCATCCGATGGAGTCACCCGCTGCCTCGCTTATGGGCTGAATTATACCGCAGCGATTTCGCATGATAGTTCCCCGCCGCGCCCTACGCCTATTGGAATGGAGGGACTTTATGAAATCCATCGTTACTTCGACCGCCATCGGCGGCTTACTCGCCGCGCTGGCCATGGCACAGACGCCACACTACACCATTACCGACCTCGGCGCCCTGGGCGCCACCGGGCAGCCTTACTTCATCACCAGGAACGGCCTGATAGCCGGCACCGTGAACCAACCCGACGGCACCGAGCATGCCGTCCTCTGGTACAAAGGGCTGAAGCTCGATATTGGCGCGCCCGGGCTCGGTGGAAAGAACAGCGTGGCCTATGGCGCCAACGAAAGGGGCCAGTTCGTAGGCCAGGCGCAAACGTCCAATTTCGATCCGTACGTGGAAGACTTTTGCGGCTTCCGGGCGCTGGGTCTGCCCTTCGTTCCCACTACCTGCCGGCCTTTCCTGTGGATGAACGGCGCCATGATGGCGCTTCCCACGCTGGGAGGCGAAAACGGGGCGGCCAACCAAATCAACAGTCGCGGCGAAGTCGTCGGCTTGGCCGAGAATAACATCCGCGACCCCGGCTGTCCGGCGCCCCAGCAGTTCCAGTTCCGGCCCGTCATTTGGGAACGCGCAGGCATCCGGGAACTCCCCATCGTGCCTGGCGATCTGGAAGGCACCGCGTTCGCCATCAACGACAACGGCGAAGCCGTCGGCGCCTCGGGCCAATGCTCGCTCTTCAATCCGAATCTGCTGATCTATCTCCAGCCTCTTCACGCCCTGTTCTGGCAAGCCGGAACCATGACCGACCTCGGCACCCTCGGCGGTACCGGACAGGGGAATGGCATTGTGGCTTTGAACCTGAATAACCAGGGCCAGGTAGTCGGTTATTCGGACGTGAAGGGCGACCGGAATTTTCATGCGTTCGTGTGGACCAAAGCGGCCGGAATGCAGGACCTGGGCACGCTCCCCGGAGACGTGAACAGCTCCGCGTTCAGCATTAACGACGCCGGCAACATCGTAGGCGTATCGCTGGACGAGGACTTCAATCTGCGCGCGTTTCTCCGTCAGAACGGCCAGATGACGGACCTCACCAGCCTCATTCCCGCCTCCTCCGGTATGCAGTTGGTACTCCCGTGCTCCATCAATTCCCGCGGGCAGATCATCGGCCTGGCGATTCAGAAAAGCACCGGAACCCTGCATGGCTTCCTCCTGACCCCGGGCGGCGCGGAATAACACAAACCGCGGGGCGGGTGTTCGAAAAACGCTCGCCTGTCCCCGCCCCACTGTAGAATAAAAGCGGTGCCCTTAGTTCCTCCGTACATCGAATCGCTGCGGCCCTACGAAGCCGGGCGCACCATCGAATCCGTCCGCCAACAGTACGGACTCGCGCACATCGCCAAGCTGGCTTCCAACGAAAATCCGCTGGGCGTATCGCCCAAAGCCATCGAGGCCATGGTCAAGGTGGTCGGCGGGTTGAATATCTACCCCAATGGCGGCCTGGACCTCCGCGAGGTGCTGGCCAGCGCCTACGATGTCAAAGTGGAGAACGTCATCGCCGGGAGCGGGTCGGAAGGCATCATGTCCAATATCATCCGCGCCTTCCTGTGCGACGAGGACGAAGTGCTGACCACCGAGGCCGCCTTCATCGGCTTCCAGGTGCTGGCGAAATCGCGCGGTGTGAAGTACCGCACCGTGCCGTATCGCGACTGGGGTTACGACCTTCCTGCCCTGGCCGGGCAGATCAACGCCAACACCAAGATCATCTACCTGGCCAACCCCAACAATCCCACCGGCACCATCTTCACGCGGCACCAGTTCGACGAATTCTACAAACACGTTCCCGAGCGCGTGCTCATCATTCTGGACGAAGCCTATTTCGAGTACGCCAAGGACAATCCGCGGTATCCCGATTCCATGCACTACCGCTACGACAACGTGATTACCCTGCGCACGTTTTCGAAAGTGTATGGACTGGCCGGCGCGCGCATCGGCTACGGCTTCGCCCACGAAGAGCTGATTCGCAATCTGCTGAAAGTCAAACTGCCCTTCGAGCCGTCCAGCACCGCGCAGGCGGCCGGGATTGCCGCGCTGGCCGACCAGGAATTTCTGCACCGCTCGCTCGAGTTGAATGCCCGCGGGCTCCGCTATCTCGCCGCGGGCCTCACCGATCTGGGGCTGACCGTAGTCCCTTCACAGGCTAATTTCGTAATGACCGTTCTGCCCAGGGAGCAGGACGCAAGCCGTATTTTTGAAGAACTGCTGGCGCAGGGCGTGGTGGTCCGCCCGCTCAAGGCATTCGGGCTGCCGAATTGTCTGCGGATTTCTACCGGCACCGACGACGACAATCGCCTCTGCGTCGAGGCATTGAAGAGGAGTTATGCCGCAAATCTTGGAGCATCCCGCACCGGTTGAAAAAGACTTCCTGCCGTTGAACGGTACGGATTACGTCGAGTTTTACGTAGGCAACGCGCGCCAGTCCGCCTATTACTATCGCAGCGCCTTCGGATTCCGGCTGGTGGCCTATCAGGGCCCGGAGACGGGCGTGCGCGATCGCGCCTCGTATGTCATAACTCAGGATAAGATCCGCTTCGTACTCACCACCGCGCTCGCCCCGGACCACGCGATCAACGATCACGTCCGCAGCCACGGCGATGGCGTGCACGATATTGCCCTCTGGGTGGACGATGCCGCCTCCGCGTGGCGCGAGACCACCCGGCGCGGCGCGCGCAGCGTGCGCGAACCGGAAACCCTGCGCGACCAGTTCGGCGAGGTGCGCGTGGCCGCCATCGGCATCTACGGCGATACCATCCATACCTTTGTCGAACGGCGCAATTACAACGGCCCCTTTCTGCCGGGCTTCGTGGCCGTGGAAGGCGAAGACGAGGTGGCGCGGCCCGTGGGCCTCAAGTACATCGACCACATGGTGGGCAACGTGGGCTGGGGCGAGATGAACCGCTGGGTGGACTTCTATCGCGACGTCATGGGCTTCCGCATGTTCAAGCACTTCGACGACAAGGACATTTCCACCGAATACTCGGCCCTCATGTCCAAAGTCATGTCCAACGGCAACGAACGCGTCAAGTTTCCCATCAACGAACCCGCCGAAGGCAAGCGTAAGTCGCAGATCGAAGAGTATCTGGAGTTCTATCACGGTCCCGGCGTGCAACATATCGCCATGGCCACCGGTAACATCATCGAAACAGTAAGTGCGCTCAAGCGGCAGGGCGTGGAGTTTCTGCGCGTGCCCAACACTTACTACGAGGACTTACTCACGCGCACCGGCCCCATCGACGAACCTATCGCCGCGCTGCAGGAACTCGGCATCCTGGTGGATCGCGACGATGAAGGTTACATGCTCCAGATCTTCACCCGCCCGGTGGAAGACCGCCCCACGCTGTTCTACGAAGTGATCCAGCGCAAAGGCAGCCGCAGCTTCGGCAAAGGCAATTTCAAGGCGCTGTTCGAAGCCATCGAGCGCGAACAGGCGCGCAGGGGGAATCTGTAGGACAGGCCTCCGGGCCTGTCCGGCTGCAAAGAGGAGACGCTATGTACCCGCTCAAAAGAGGGAAATTCGCCAAACAGGCCCACGTGGGAATCCCTGAGGGGACTTTCGAAGAGGAGCACGGCCGCAAAGGCTTCTACGGCAAGAGTTCGCATCTCTATCACGCGCATCCGCCCACCGGCTGGATCCGCTTCGAGGGCAAATTGCGGCCCCACCTGTTCGATTTGAACAAGCTCACGCCATCGGACATGCAGGACGCCAGCGGCATGCCGGTAGCCTTCCTGGGCAATGACGACGTGACCCTGTATGTCTCGCGCCGCTCCCAGGCCATGCCGTTCTACTACCGCAATGCCGATGGCGACGAGTTACTGTTCGTGCATCGCGGGCGCGGCACCATCGAGACGGATTTCGGGCCGATGACTTACGAGCCCGGCGATTACGTGGTGCTGCCCCGCGCCGTCACTTATCGCCTGCTGCCTAAGACGGAAGACAATTTCTTCCTCATCATCCAGTCGCGCACCGAGTTCGAACAGCCCGACAAGGGCTTGCTGGGCCACCACGCGCTCTACGACCCCGGCGCCATCACCGTGCCCGAGCCGGCTCCGCACTTAGGCGGGCCTGACCGCGAATGGGAAGTGCGCATCAAGGTGGATGACGAAATCTCCAAAGTCTTCTACCCGTTCAACCCGATCGACGTGGTGGGATGGAAGGGCGACCTGACCACGTGGAAAATCAATATGCGCGACATCCGCCCGGTGATGAGCCATCGCGCCCATCTGCCGCCCAGCGCCCACACCACGTTTGTCACCGAAGGCGCGGTGGTGTGCAGCTTTCTGCCGCGGCCCCTGGAGCAGGATCCCGAGGCGTTGCGCGTACCCTTCTTCCATCGCAACACCGACTACGACGAGTTCCTCTTCTACCACGACGGCGATTTCTTCAGCAAAGACAACATCAAGCCGGGATACGCCACGCTGCATCCGCGCGGCATTCATCACGGCCCGCACCCCAAGGCGCTCGCCAATCAGCATAAGAAGACGCAAACCGACGAGTACGCCGTGATGCTGGACGGCTTGAACCCCATCCACGTATTGCCCGCCGGCGAACAGGTGGAATGGCAGGAGTATTGGGCGAGCTGGAAGTAGCCCTCTCCCGCATCACCGTTGTGCCGGGTGAAGACGAAATCCTGAACGATTACCCGTACCTGGAGAAAGCCGACTTCCCCGCCATTTATGCCTACGCCTCCCGGACCGGGCGGGAGCGTAAGTCGCGTTGAACCTAAGCGCTTGTCAGGACATAATTGGATCACTTGTTGGCTGTGTTGTGGGGCGGGTTTTAACCCGCGCGGGACTTTAGTCCCGCTGTTTGTGGTGCGATAAACACGGGGAGCGAGGCTGAAGCCTCGCGCAGAGTTATTCCCTGACGGCTACTAAAACTGAATGCCGGGCCCGAGAGTCGCAACGAAGATCAGCGAGACGACGCATCCTGCGACGATCCAGACATAGCTTCGGTCCAGCGCGGCGGCGGGCGCTGCTGACCGCTCGCCGCGACGCAGGAACTGGGTTAGCCAAAGAAGCCCCGACGCGCCACCGAAAGAAGACGCCGCGGCGGAAATGGCGATGAGGACGGGGCCGACTGGGTTGAACAGTCCGGAGACGCAGTAGAGAACGCCTCCTGCGATATACGCCGGGACGGTGAGCAGTCTGCTTCTCCTCACCGAGAGCTCGCCGCTGCCAACCAGCGAACGCAACCATTGCGCCGATTGGCGAGCGAGAAGAAAGTAGAGCGCTCCTCCGAAGACACTCATTGCCGGACGCCAGAGGAGGGGCGGCATGGTGCCGCGTGCGACGTCGGCCCAGTCGCCAATGTCCCCGACGCCGGAGAAGAGAAAGTAGCCCGCTCCACTTAACAGGTTCAACGTGGTGAAGAGCCAGAGAAAGTAGGCTGCGTGCGGGGTGCGCAGCGGGTTAGCCTTTTTTAGGACGACGAGCGCGAGCGAACCCACGAGGAAGTTTACGATCGTGCCTCCTGCTGCGACGCCGCGAATGGCGAGCGCACTCATCGCCTGTTCCCCGCATTCAAAATGTACCGACGAGAGCACCAGGGCTTTTCCGCCTAAAGCGAGGCAGGCTCCGCCGTGTCCCACAGCCTCATGCAGGACGTTGGACGCGGCATAAGCGACGAGCGCAATCGCGGTGACCGTGGCGAGGTCCGGCAGCGATGGACCAGATTGTTTGGCGATCACGTGGCCCATGGTTTCACCGCGAAGCGGCGAATACGCCGTGATACTGGACGGCGTGAGCCGCAAGCCGCCCTATTGTTGTCCCGCTGCCGTGCTGCCGCGGCCTCCGCTGCCCGGCGCGGGCTTCGGATAGTCGTTGAAATTCAGGATGGCGTTGGCCAGCATGTTGAACTCGCCCAGGTTCTGCCAGCGATACGCCGGGTTCGTGGCGTACAACACCACGTGGCCCTGTCCCACCGGGACATCCATAATCGCCGGCCGGCCGCGGGTTTCGGCCACGCCGCGCATCAGGCCGCTCAACACGGAGCCGTCCGTGCCCGGGAATCGCATCAGGGTCCAGGCGCGAGCGTCGCTGCCGGTGGCGCGCAGCAGCGGACCGCCGGCCCATCGCACCGGAATGGTCGTCTTGTCGTAGCCGTAGAAAATGGGGTGCGCGGGCTTCAGAATCTCCGCCTCCACAATCGGCCCGGGTGCATAAAAGGTTCCCGTTGTACGGGCCGCGTCCACGGTTCGCGTGATGCCCATTTCCGCAGGGAAGAAACTGGCCGCCCCCAGCGTGAGCAGCACGCCGCCATCGTTGACGAACTTATCGAATTCGGCCACGCCCTGCAGTCCCATGCCGCCGGTGATATCGGCCGATTCGCCGTATGCGCCCAGCGATGGAAACGAAGGCGTCTTCTGATAGTCGATGGCCTTGCCGCGGCTCTCCACGTCGAAGATCAGGCCCTTGGCCCCGCCGCGCCCCTGGCTCGGAATCACGATCACATCGTAGATCCCCGCAGGCCTCCCCGCTTGATGCGCTCTTTATAGATCAGGTCGTAAGGCACCTCGAAATGATCCAGCGCATAGCGCACCCAGCCCACATCCTGCGTGCTGCCCCAGGTGCTGAACACGGCCAGGCGCGGCAGGTCCACCGCGTGCTTGGCAACGTTCGGCGCGCGCTCCAGTTCCACCGCCTGCAGGCCCAGCTTTTCGACCTCTGCCTTCACCCGCGGGCTCGATGCCACCAGCATGGTCCCGGCGGGCAGCGTGGTATCGCCTACTTTCGTGGATTGCTCGATGGCTTCGAACTTCAGGTCCTTCAGCCGGTAGCGCAGTGTGGCGATGTAGTTCGACCCGTTGTGCAGGATCGCCGTCACCGGGCCGTCGCCCTTCACCGCGCCGGTGATGTGCAGGACGTCGACCGGCTGCACCGGCACATCGAGCACGGCTTTGTCGGCGATCTCCTTCACTTCGGCGTGGCTCATCAGGCCCATGGTCCAGGCCGTGTCGTCGTAAGTGGTGAGGCTCGGGTCGGGATAATTCTGCTTCTCCAGCAGGATCTTCGCCAGCCGCCCGTACGGCTGATTGCGCTTGACGATCAGCGAGCCCGCCGGGAACGTGCCGTCCTTCAGTTTCACTTCCGCCGTGGCGCGCCCTACTTCAATGCCCTTGCAGCCGCAGAATGTTGACGATGAACGCCACCCGCGTCATGTCCGGCTGTACCGGCAAAACGTAGCCGAACGGCGCTTCGGTTTCGCCGCTCTTCACCGAGTTGCGGCTCTTCATGTAGAAGTTGTCCAGCACCGTCTTGGAGAATGCCGACGTCAATTCCAGCGCCGAGAGCACGCCCGTTTCCATGTAATTGGTGTTGTTGCGCATGCGACCACACCAGCGTGCGCGGAGGTGGCAGCGGACGGTACCAGTCGCGCGCCGTCATCCCGCCGCCGCGTCCCCCACGGCCGCCGCCGCCCCGTCCGCCTTCGGGAGCGGCCGCTGCTTCCGGTCCGCCGCCTCCGCCGCCGGGTCCACCCGCGCCGCCGCCGATGGTGCGCGGCATGGTGTTGGCGCCGCCGTTGCCCATGGTTTCATACATGCGCAACATGCCGTTGTGATTCGAAGACATGAAGCCCAGGTAGCCGGGCGACCACATGTCCACGAACGCGTGCGTCCACACGCCGGGCATGCCGTAGCCGATCATCTTCGTCAATTCGAATTCGCGAAAACCACGGCAGTTCGGCGTACAGAATCGGGTCCAGCGTGGGGTTCTGCGGGCGTCTGTCCGCTGAAGGTATACATCAGCGGCTCGGATTCATGCAGGTCGTGCATGATGGGCGGGTGCCATTCCAGGTAGAACTTCAGCCAGTTCCGCATCGTCACCTGGGAGTAATTGATGTCGCGGTTGTTGTCGTGGTAAATGTACTTGCCCCAGTAGGGCGGACCGGGCACGCGATCGTTCTCGCTTTCCTGCGAGAGCATGTGGTGGTTGTACCAGTCCACGTAGCGGTCGCGGCCATCCGGTTCGGCCGCCGCGCTCATCATCACGATCACGTTCTTGCGGATCTGGTCGAACAGCGGCGACTCTCTTCGGCCGCCAGCCGGTAGGCCAGTTCCATCAGCATTTCGGGCGGTCCGGTCTCGGAGCTGTGCAGGCCTCCGGTGAACATGTAGATGGGCTTGGCCTTGGCGATGATGTCCTTGGCCTCGCTCGGCCGTGAGCCCGCGCGGATCCGCCAGCCTGGCCAGGTATCCTTTATATGTATCCAGGTTGCGAATGGTGTCTTCATCGGAAACGGCGATCACCAGGCACTCCCGCCCTTCATCCGTCTTGCCGATCTGGAACACTTTCACGCGCTTGGACGCGGCGGCCAGCGCGTTGTAATACTTTGCCAGGTCGGCCACGTGGGTCAGTTTCTTGGGAGCCCCGCTGTAGTATCCCAGTACGTCCTTTACGGTAGGGATGCCCGGCACTTTAGGTAGATGGTCTACCAGTGGACTCATGAAGTTGGGCTGGGTCGTCCACTCTTTGACCAGCTTGGCGATACTCCTCATCCTGCGGCTGCGACTTTGTCTGCGCCACGATCGCAACTGTGGCGGCTGCTGCCAGGATGGCGGCAGCAAACGTACGCGAGACCTTCACGGAACCCTCCGTTAACGCAAACTATGGAATGACTCGAATTCTACTCCATTCCAGGGGATCGCGCCACCTGCGCGGGCCTCCCGCCCGTCTCAATCCAGTAGACTCGAAGGTGCCATGCGGTTGTTCGGCCCTCTTCACCTGGCGCTTTTGGCGGCCATTGCCGTACTGGCCACAATTCTCGTGTGGTGGTGCCGCAAAGTGCCCGCCAGCCGCTACGCCGTCCGCCTCATCCTGGGGTGGGGCCTGATCGTCAACGAGTTTATCTGGTGGTGTTTTCGATATTCCCATGAGGGAATTCACCTTTGGAACCTGCCCCTGCAACTGTGCGATCTCACGTTGTGGGCCAGCGCGCTCGCGTGCCTCACCATGATTCCGGCGATCGTCGAACTGGCATATTTCGCGGGACTCGCCGGCGCCGGCATGGCGCTGCTGACGCCGGATCTCTGGTCGCCGTGGCCCTCTTATCCCGCCGTCTACTTCTTCATCGCCCATGGGGCAATTGTGGTCGCCGTTGCCGTGCTGGTGTTCGGAGGAATCTGCCCCCTGCGGCGCGGCGCGGTCTGGCGAGCCTACGGCTTGCTGTTGGGATACGCCGTGCTGGCCGGCGCGTTCAATAAAATCTGCGGCACCAACTACATGTACCTCTGCCGCAAACCCAAGAATGCATCTCTGTTGGACGCCCTGGGTCCCTGGCCGTGGTATCTGCTTCCCGCCGCGTTGACCGCGCTGGCGTTATTCTGGCTGCTGTGGCTGCCCGCTAGACCCGGTAATAAGCCGGCTCGTTCCCGGGACGCCACTTGATATTGCATCCCAGGCTGGGCCGCTGCATTGCGGCGATCTCCTGCCCGCCCAGCAGGGCATCGATGGCGGTACGCAAGTCGGCGCCCGTCACCGGAATATCCGTTTTGGGCCGGCTGCTGTCCAACTGTCCGCGATACACCAGCCGCCGCGATTCGTCGTATAAGAAGAAGTCCGGCGTGCAGGCTGCCTGGTACGCCTTGGCGATCTCCTGCGATTCGTCATAGCAGATCGGAAACGCCAGCTTCAGCTCGGCCGCGAATTCGCGCAGGCTTTCGGGCGAATCATCCGGGTATTGCGGCACGTAATTGGACGCGATCGCCACAATGCCCAGGTCCTTTCCGCGGTAGTCCGACCCCAGCCGCGCCAGCTCCTGCTTCACATGCTGCACGTAGGGGCAGTGGCGCGAAATGAACATCACCAGCAGTCCCTTTTTGCCGGCGAAAGATGCCAGGCTCACGGTTTGCCCGGACACTACGTCAGGTAGCTGAAACTCGGGAGCCGCCGTGCCCAGACCGGTCATTACAGATTCTGTGCGTGCCATAAGTGTTCCGCTTTTCAGGATACCGTGCCCGTCATTCGTAGCGCAGGGCGGTCTGCGGAGAAATGCGCGAGGCTCGGCGCGCCGGCCACCACACCGCCAACAGCAGCACCAGCAGAGTGGCGGCCAGCGAGATCCCGATGGTGCCCGCGTCCAACGCCTTTACCTGGTACAGCAGGCCGGAAATCCACTTCTGCACGTAGAGCGTGACCATCGCGCCCAGCGCCAGGCCCAGTCCCGCGGCGCGCAGCCCTTGCGCCATGAACTGGCGCAGAATCTGCGCCGGGCGCGCGCCCAATGCCATGCGGACGCCGATCTCCTGCGTTCGTTCGGCCACCACCTGGGCGATCACGCCATAAATGCCGATTGTCGCCAGCAGCAGGCTGATGGCCCCGAAAATCGCCAGCAGCGCGGCCAGCACGCGGCGGATGCCCAGCTTTTCGCCCATACGCTCCTCCATGGTTTGCATGTCGTAGACGGGCACCGTCGAGTTGGTGCGCCGCACCGTATCGCGGATCAGCGCGGCGGCGGGCACGGCCGAGCGCAGCACCACGGCGGACTGCGCGAAGAACGGGATCTGCGGCAGCGAATAATAGACCACCGGACGCGTCTCCTCTTCCAGTCCATCGGCGCGCACCGCCGCGGTCACGCCCACGATGCGGGCCCATCCTTTATACATCGAGATTTCGTGGCCAATGGGATTCTGGTTTGGGAAGAAGCGGTCCGCCAGCTTGCGGTCGATCAGGCACACCAGCGGTGCTCCGGCGGTATCCGTGACCGCCAGATTCCGTCCCGCGATGAGGGGAATGCGCAGCGTGCGGAAATACGCCGGGGTGACAAAGTAGGCTTCCCCGTGGAATTCCGGCTCGCCCGGCTGCTGCTCGCGGTTGCGGATGCCGAACCCGCTGGTGAGGCCTCCCTGGCTGAACGGCACCGGATAGGCCAGCGCGGCGGATTCCACGCCCGGAGAATTCTGCAGCGCCGTCTCCAGTCGCGAGGCGAAGCCCGCGTCGTTGTGCGGCTTGGTGAAATATGCCGTGGAAATGGCTGTCAGCGAACAAGTTAAACTTTACAAAAAGGACGCCGCTTCGATGACAGACTGTACTGAGGAAAAATGGTTATTTCAAGATTTAGGTAAGCGAAAAGTAGAGGTAGATTTCGGAGGTGGATATCTCTCGAGCGACGGGGGAGGGTTGATATTGCGCGAACTTGAGCGCCACAGTGGTCTGGTACGAGATCTTGCCGGGTGTTTTTTTGACCACCGTGACCAGCGCTATGTCGAACACAGCGTTCAGGAGCTCGTTAGTCAGCGGATTCATGGACTAGTGCTCGGCTACGAAGATCTTAACGATCACGACCACCTCAGGCGCGATCCAGTTCATGGATTAATCTGCGGCAAGAACGCTCCGCTCGGACAGGATCGGATCTTGGACCGAGACAAAGGCAAAGCGCTGGCGGGTCACTCTACACTCAATCGACTGGAGTTGAGCGCCCAAGCCATCGATGCGCGTTACCGCAAGATCCCGGTCCAGCCCGAGGAGGTCCAAAAGTTGCTCATCAAGCGTGGAGTCAAAGCTATTCCGCGCAAGAGTGCCGAGATTGTCTTGGGGGTCCGTGCACCACTTCGTGTGGCGGCGTGCCGCTTGCCAATAGCTTTCTTGCAGCCTGAATCTTGCTGCCGCCAGGGACGGTGGTACACTTGAAAACAATCAGATTTGCCAAAAGCCTCAGGCGAAGCGAAAGTCAGCCGAACATTGTTCGACTAAGGCGATACCTCTTCGATGGTTCTGCGGGCGAACGGCAAAGTTCCAGGGAAAACTCTGCTCAAAGCTATGCTTTTATAGATAAACTCTGCGGCTATGTGGTGCGCTTTTGTGGTTGGATGAAATCCATCCCAAAAAACGTAATGGTCCGGATTGGTATCCCCGCCGCCGGTGCTCGGATCAAGGGCGAACCCTGAACTGTTAGTAAAACCGAACCTGCCTGGGTTGAGAACCAGCGGGATGAAGATGCGATTGATGTCCACAATGTCAACGGTAATTCTGTGCAGCCAGGCAAATGGCAGTAGTTCTACGTAAAGTAAAGCATCAACGGTAAACACAAATTGCCTCGCTGCTTGAATGATCGTCGGAACAGCCTTTACCTGAGGAGTCAGCGCTATGTCCGGAATACTAATGACAATGAATGTTCTCGCACCGGCACTCGAAAGTAGAGCGATCCCGGCGCGAATATTTGCGACCGTTTCCTGGGGAGTAATGCCTGGGACGAAAAAATCATTTGCCCCAATCCAAATAACATACAGGTCGTCACTGGAGGCGGTGAGCTTGACCCTGAGATAATCTCGAATTTGAGCGGGGAGAGTTGGATTCGGCGGGAAAATGCTTGGCCCCGACTGAAGAAGATTCGCAGATGTTGAGCCGCCAATAGCAAAGTTCGTCGGATGATCATTAGGTTGGTGCGCTGCGTAAAAGGCAGTCACTGGTCCAAAATGAGTGACCGAAGAAGCTACTGAAGGAAAGTAATCCACCCAGTTAGGACCGTTGGAAAACCGACCATTGAAATAGAGGTTAGGATCTGGCAGACGACCATTGCTTAGTGCAAACAAGTTACCGTTGTCCGAGAGACTATCTCCGAAGACAACCAAGTTCTCGAATCTCAGGAGATCAAGCGCGGCGGAAACGGGCGACACTGGCTCCAAAATGAGAACTACGGAAAACACAAAAAAGGCTATTTTTCTCATAGAGCGGTAGCTTTACACACATCCAATTAAGATGTGAACAAGAAACCGAGGCTGGTGAACGGAATTCTACCAACGCCGTAACGAAAGAGAAGGCGTCTGAGATCGCCGCCGATGTTATGACGTCCTTCTATGGCGCGCTTGAGACCCAAGACTTTCGCACACATCCGGTTCCATTCTGGCTTAGTTGCTTTTCGGACACGGTTAAAGGACCGATGCGACAAATGTTCCTTGCGGCTTCGGATGCGTGACTTAGAGCGGCTTTATGCTCTTATGTTAGCTGGACCGCTACTTGGTGAAGCAATATCTATGCATGTAGCGATGCATTCAGTACCGAATCCTCTCCATGTCCTCCAGCAGAACCTTCTGGCCGCGGCGGTCATAGAGTTTCGTGGTTCGGCTGTCGGCGTGGCCCGCAATCCGCTGAGCGGCTTCAAGGGTACCATCATTTTCCAGAAAATTCGTGATGCCGGTGGCCCGGAATGAGTGAGGCGAATAGTGGGCCGGCAACCCCGCTTGCTTGAGGCGTCGTTTGAGCATGTCCGCGGCGTCGGTGCGCACCAGCGGCCGGCGCGATAGCTTCCCGGTTTTGCCGAAGGCGGCCGGAAACAAAAGAGAGACTGGCTCGTTGCCGAGACCGGTCGCTTTGAGGTACTCGTCCAGGAGCTCTTCCAACTTGTGGTGTACGGGAAGCTCTTTCTCCTTTCCGCCTTTCTCTTTGAATCGGAGAAAAAACCGTTTCCCGGAAGGATAATAGTCCCGGACCTTCAGATTCACGACGGCTCCGATCCGGGCGAACGTGTAAGCAAGAGTGCCGAGCAGGGCGCGATCGCGGAGGCCAGTGTGCGTGGACGCCTCGATCACGTCCAATAGCGTTTGAACTTCGCCTTCAACAAATGCCGGCGTTTTGCCTTCGGACCGCGAAAATTTCTCGGTCTTGACTTCCCGCGCCGGATTCATGGCCAAGACACCTTTTTCAGTCAGCCAGGAAAACAGCATCCGGATGGCGGCCATGTGCTGTTTGACCGTGGGCGGCGCGGCCCGGCGTTGGAGGATTTCGATATATGCGGCAACCGTGATCGGTTCGATGTCTTCGAGGTCCTGATACCCGGCGCGCTCCGCCCAGGCCAAGAACTGTTGGATCGCCCGATAGTAGGCGGCTCGTGTGTTGGTATTGCGGATCGGTACCGTAAAAAACTCGAAGAATTTTTTCCGCGTCGTCGGGCCAGCGCGAGCGATGATGGTTGGAGTTGCGAAAGAATCTACAGAAACAACGGCAAGTTCGGATGTCGATTGCAATTAAATCGTAGACTCCGAGGGAGAGACGCCCATTTCTGGTCTACGATTTAACTGCAATCGACACCAAGCTCGGGCCGTGAATCCCGGCAATCCGGAAACAGTTACTTTGCCGATGACAGCTTATGACGGAACGTCGTCACAGCTACTTGAGCAGCCCGGACTGTTTGAAGGTCTTGCTCAACCCGATCTCGAACCTCTTGTACATTCCAGGGCCCGTAATAGATGGTGTGTTCCAGATAGGTCAAGACTCCTGACCGTAGTCTCAACTCGTAGGTTACTGCGGATTCGACGCCCAGCTCTTCGTCCAGCCCCTCTTCATCCAGCCGAAGATCAGCGCCGATTTCTCGGACTCTACTTTTTAGACGATCAACCGATGTCTGCAACCCAACGATGAGTTTTTGAAGTTGCTTCTGCTGCTCCACGTTCGGACTTTTGTCAGGAATGTTGTCTTTGAGGATCTGTGTATCGACCTCAAGGGCGTACAGGTCCTTGCGTAAACGATCCACTGAGCGCAGTAGCTGAGCCTCTTTCTCAACTTTCACGATCTCCTCAAACTGAACATTCAGCTTTGCGAACCATTCAACGAGCTTTAATACGCCATCAAACGGAGCATTCGCCGTCTGCGCTAACGCACTTGTAGGTGCAAGCGTGGTTACCGCAAACCACAAGGTGACGATAGCTTGGGAAATGCGCTTCATTTGTTTTTCCCTTGCTTTCGGCGCCTCAGTTACTGGCAGAGGCGGATCTGAGCGATTCTTTCGGGTAATCCAGGATTGCGGGGACGTGGAACACGAGATCATGTTGAAGTTCTTATTCTTCACCGCAGTACGGGTCAGCGAATTGGTCAGATCAAGGTTGCCGAAGTGGATCTTGGCAGTTGCAAGGTCTTCATCGACCAAGGCAAGGGTGCCAAAGACCGCTATATCCTTTTCCCGGCCAGCTTTCGGCTGGTACTGAAGAGTCACTTGCAGGCAAATCCCAAAAACCGATACCTGTTCGAAACAAGCCGCTGTGGACCTTTTACTCCTCGGCGGATCCAGCAGATCGTGCAGAGCTACCGGGCGCAGGCGGGGATCACTCAACCGGTACATCCCCACCTATTCCGCCATCAGATGATTACTTACCTCACCTCACGGGGTCTATCGGATGCACAGATCCAACTGATCTCCGGTCATGAGAGCAAAAAGAGCCTGGAAATCTATCAGCACCTCTCACTGGGCGCGGTCGAACAGGCGTATCAGGAGGCTGTCCAGGGGGTCAGCGTCTAAGGACATCCAACGATGTCAGAGTCACGGGCCTTGTGAGAGTTTTGGTACCTTTGTTGGAATTTAACCTCTATGCGAAATCCTACCGTTCCCCTACCTGCCCGTCCCGTAGCGCTCGTGACAAAAATCCATCTATAACGAGACGCAAATTGACAAATCGACCTTTGTGCCCGGGAGAATCAAATCTGTAAAAAAGTCAGAACTCGTCCACAGTGGCCTTGCAAGGTGAGCGCCAACTTCAGCTGACGCGAACCTCGTTCGCGGCGGTTGCAGTGTTAAAAAGGCGCGGTCACAACGCGACGTTTGCGCGGAGCCAGGCGGCGAGGTTTACAAAAGTAAAATCGCCCGCTTCGTAAAGTCCGGCGATGAAACCGTAAGCCGCTTCGGCGTCGGCGGTGATGAGGGCGGCTTCGAGCAGGCCGGGATCGCGGATACCGGGAGATCCGCCGTAGCGCTCGATCTGGTCGTCATGGATAGCGAGCGCTTCGGCGAGCGGCAGATAATCCGTCATTCATGCTACGAAGCACGAGTCTGGCGCCGGTGAGCATTTGAATCCGGCCGTGCATTTGTTTCAAGAGGGGGAAAAATCAGGGCCGCCGAGAGAAACAATTGGACGGGGCAGGGGGAATGGAGTCAGTCAGGGAAAGCTCCGGCGCGCAAGGGGCGCGCTGGAGCAGCCCGGCGCGAGAGTCGGCCGGGCTGGTATGGCCTGGCGATCAAAAAAAACGTCTCTGGAGAGGGAAAATCTTCGAGCAAAGCGGAAAACCAGCCTGCACAATCGACGGAGCCATCAGAGCCGCCGCTCGATCGCCCGATTTCGCCCGACGAGACGAGCAGCGCGGCTTTCCGCGACCGCCATAGTGGCAGGACAAACCGGGAAAGGAGGAGCAGCCATGAACATTGAGCTGGCGGTTGTCAGCGTGGTGTTCGGCCCGTTCATTCTGATTCGGTTTTTGCAATCTCTGGGGGCCGCGGCGGCGAGCGCGGGCCAAGGCCCACCTCCGCGGTTCCAACCGAAGCAGGGCTTAAACGGAAGCCCAAGCTGGCCCGTCACAATGGGCGAGCCCGGAGCGCATAGGCGGTGAACACTGAAGGAACTGAATAGATGCTATGGTTTGTCAGGCTGCCGGATATGCAGCAACCTGACAAAATGAAGTACACGTTGAAGGCAGCACCCGCCGCCAGTGCAATAGAACTAAAGAAACGAAAAACCGGCGAAAGCAAAGCGAATCCTCGTGGGAGCTTGATGTGCACCTCAGAGTGCCCATTCTCGGCGCTTGCCTTCGCGTCCGCTCCGGCCGGGGGGGTGAATCCTTCGGGTTCGAAAATACGATCGTCTCGAAAGAACCGCGAAAATGTCAGGATTTCACAGACCTGGATCTGTAAGGTGTTCCGGAAGTGAAAATGGACACGCAGTTTCTAGAGAACAAGCGGGCGGTTACTCCCGGTTCGCCCATCGTGATTCCTAATCAGGCATGGACTACGGTTCTATATCGGTGTGGCTCCAGCTTGAAAACCGGTCTAGCTTGTCTATGGGAAGGCGGTCGCGCTAAACATGCCCCATCAGAAGTTGATCCGAATGCTCAACTACGTCTGTCTGCTTGCAGTATTTCCAGTCGCAGTTGCTATCCTCGTCGCCGTTGTCGGCCACAGCGCCAGCCTCGGGTTCAAAACGTTTCTCCTGATCGAATGCGGATTGGTTGTCTTGAGCCCGCTTTTGAACGCCGTTATTAGCGATGGCAATCACCCGCATCATCACGACCGGCGAAAATAGTCGTCCTCGGCCAGGATCTCCGGCATCGTTGCAGCGGCGCTGAGTGCAGCGAGGAGCGATCGAATTGCGCAGGGGTCAACCGTTGGATTGGCTCCCGCGTCAGCCACACTTTCAGCACGTCCGCTGGGCGCTCTATGAATTGCCATGCAGGGCCAATTGACCCAAGGTCGGTACGTTGAGGTGCGTAAGGCTTTGAATAGATGCTGCTTGCATCGCGCTTTCTACGGTACGGTCGACTGGGATTGAAGTCTTAGCGGCTAACAAAAGCTGTTTAACCCATTCATTTTCTTGACAAGAGAGCGGTATCTAGCGTGAAAAGATAATCTCCGCTTGTCTTTCCCAGTGCGCGCTATTTCAAACCAAGAACATGCGATACCATTTAGCGGCTAGATACCCTCGGCGTGTGGAACTTTGCGCATACCGCAAGCAATTGCTTTCGATAGGCGACACTGTGACGTCCCGATGGCTCGACTTCCGGAAGATGCCTAGATGGAGTTTCGGGATCGCCCGAGATGATTGTGAAGACCTCATGGCAGCTGATGCGGTCATTATTTTTACCGAGATACCGAACACGATCCTTGCGACCGGTGGGCGCCACGTTGAGTTTGGCTTAGCATTGGCTCAAGGCAAACGCGTGATCATTGTCGGTCCGCGCGAGAACGTGTTCCACTACTTGCTGCCGGACTCTCAGGTCTTTGTCACATGGAACAAGGCATTTGTGACAATGAGGCGTCAGCGCACACTGCGTAAAGAAACGCGGCAACCGCAGACGAAGGCAGTTGCTTAAAGTCAGTCAGACCACTCCGATCTGTTTCCGGAGACGCGCTCCCCTGGTGAATCGGTTGCGAGCCGCCGTAAATGCGGTTGGAGGAGGCTCGGCTACTTCGCAGCTCTCCTCTCTCCTGGAGAGCATCGGCACGGTCGTCAGAACGCATGAGACTATCCGGGCCGCATTCAAAGCGAATGAGGCATTTCAGAAGCGGATGCAAGGGCAGCGCGTGAAGGATCACGTCCCCACCAAAATTCGTGACGCTCAAAGTACGGCTTTTGGAAGGACAGAGTGAAGGAAGAATTAGTACAACATAAAGGACGTAATGTTGTAGTAAACGGCGCTCAACGACTTTGAGTCCTGCACTGCGAGGCAGAAGAGGCGGCTGTCGCCGATGCACGCCAGAAAAAGAAAAGCGTTACTTTGGGTGCGCACACGAAACGGAAATTTAATTAAATACGGTAAGAAGTTCTCTCCTCGTGGACTTCTAGAGCGTTTGCTTTTAGTCGAATGATCCTTGGAAGGCCTAAGCGTACGATTTTT
>CAVVLD010000049.1:0-16141 GCA_963748795.1 uncultured Solibacteraceae bacterium | reverse complement strand
TCAGCGACGGCACCCGCGCGGTTTCGCCTGCAACCTCCAACTCGATCGTCTGTGGCCACGTCGTATGGCTGCAAACCTCTCGTCGAATCTGGCGCGAAGGTCTGGCCGACATGGTCGGAGAGAAGTGCCACGGCTGCGATCAGGCTGTGCAGTCAACGTGGAAACTCGCACTCGTTCGTCGCGGCGGCGGGCCGAAACTACGGGACGTTGTGACCCCCCCTCCGCATGGTCACTTGTACCCGCGACAGTCGCGATCAAAACACCGGATTGCGCCTCGCGCGGAAGTACGCAGGTTCCGAGGGCCAACGCGCTGTATGGCACAATCGAACCATGACGGGAAACAGCCGGCTGGTGCTGATGGCCGGATTCGGCGGTCTTCTGCTCCTCATGGCCTTCGCCGGGTTCGACGGGATGCAGGCTCTGCAGCAGATCCAAACCTCCAACGACGTCATCCGCGAGGATTTCCTGACGCGGACCCGCCTGCTGGAGCGGATCCGCGCGGACGTCTACGTCTCCGGCACCTACGTGCGCGACTATCTGCTGGAACCGGAGGCCGGCAAGGCCGAAGGCCACCGCTACAGCCTGATCGAAACCCGCGCCGACATGGACAGGCGCTGGAAAATACCGTCCCTGAGACCGCAGGAAGCCGGGCCCTTCCAGGCGCTGACCGGAGAACTTACCGGACTACTGGACGGTGCTGGAACCGGTATTCGGCTGGACCCCGGCAGCGCATCGCCGGCTACATCTTTCTGCGCGACGCAGTCTTTCCACGGCGCCAGGCCATGCTCGGCATCGCCGAGCAGATCGGCGACATCGACGAATCGCAGCTGAATGTGGGCAAGGCGCGGGTGGAGCAGATCTTCCCAGTTCCGAAGGCGGCTGACCGTGGCGTCGCGCTGACCATCGGGCTGGGGGTTCTGCTGGCGGCATTCAGCATTCGCAAAATCCTGGCGCTCGAAAAGGAAACGGCGCGCCACTTGCGGACCTCCGCAGCCCAGGCAGGAACTGCAGCAGCTTTCCGCGCGTCTGGTGGAGGCGCAGGAGGACGAGCGGAGATCCATTTCGCGCGAGCTGCATGACGAAATCGGCCAGGCGCTGACCGGAGTTCTGGTGGAGATGGCCAATCTTTCCACGCTGATTCGAACCGGCGATCAAGGCCGCGCTCACGCAAGGCCGACGAGATCAAGCGCGGGTGGAGAACTCCATCAGCGTGGTTCGCAACATGGCGCTGCTGCTGCGGCCTTCGATGCTGGACGATCTGGGACTGGTGCCGGCGCTGCAATGGCAGGCGCGCGAAGTCTCCAAGCGCACCGGCGTCTGCGTGAGGGTGGCCGCCGAAGGGTTTCCGAAGATCTGCCCGAGGAGCACAAGACCTGCGTCTATCGCATCGTGCAGGAGGCGCTGCACAACTGCGTGCAGCATGCCGGGGCGCACACCGTGACGGTCACGGTCGGCAGGAGGCGGACCAACTCCTGCTGTCCATCCAGGACGACGGGAAGGGCTTCCGCCCGAACAGGAGCGCGGCATGGGCCTTCTCGGGATGGAGGAACGGGTGACCCATCTTGGCGGAACGTTCGCGGTGAAATCCAGCCGGGGCACGGCGGACTGCGGTCGCCTGCCGGGTCGTCGTAGCCACTGAACCATCCGCATTCTGCTGGCCGACGATCATACCGTGGTTCGCAACGGCCTGCGCCTGCTGCTCGAAGCCAGCCCGGGTTTCACGTGGTTGCCGAGGCAGCGGACGGGCGCGAGGCGCTCGCGCTGGCGGAACAACACACGCCCGGACGTCGTGGTGATGGATGTCGCCATGCCGACTCTGAACGGCATCGAGGCGGCGCGCCAGATCTCGGCGAAGCTGCCGCACACCGCGATCGTCTTTCTGAGCATGCATTCCGACGAAGGCTACGTGCTGAGGGCGCTGAAAGCGGGCGCGCGCGCCTACCTGCTGAAAGATTCCGCCGAATACGATCTGATCAACGCGATCCGCGCCGTGAACGAGGGCAAGGCGTTCTTCAGTCCGGCGATCAGCAAGATGCTGGTGGAAGACTACATGCGGCAGATGCAGGAGCGGGAGGTCGAGGACAGCTACGAGCTGCTGACCACGCGCGAACGCGAAATGCTGCAATTGCTGGCGGAGGGGAAGACCAACAAGGATGTCGCCACGATCCTCAACCTCAGCCTGTACACCGTGGAGACGCATCGCAGCAACATTCTTCAGAAGCTGAACCTGCACAGCGGCGCGGAGTTGATCCTGTACGCCATTCGCAAGGGCGTAATCAGCTAGTGAACCAGCATCGTTTTCAGATGGCCGTCCGGTGGACCGGGAACCTGGGCACGGGAACTTCGGCGTATGCCGCGTACAGCCGCAATCACGAACTGAGCTCGCCCGGAAGGCGGCCTGTATCGAGGGATCTTCCGCCGTGGCGAGCGGCGACCACAGCCGCTACAACCCCGAAGAACTGCTCGTCGGCGCGCTCTCGGCCTGCCAGACGCCGCGGGTGCTGCACCTGTGCGCCGACGCCGGCATCGTGATCACCGAATACACCGACGACGCGCTGGGAGAGATGGCGGAGCACGCCGGTGGAGCGGGCGAATTCACGCGAGTGGTGCTGAGCCGCGTATGAGGATAACCGACCCCGCGCGCGTGGAGGAGGCAAGAGGATGCACGACCGGGCCCACCGGGTGTGCTGCCTGGCGCGCTCGATGAACTTCCCGGTGGAGCACCGGGTGGTAGTCACCGCGAAATAACCAGCGAATCACACATCCTCTTGACAGGGCGCTTTTCCCGTGACAATATACCGCCATGCGACATGTCACCAAGAAGCATGAGCCGCTGAGCGAGGCGGTCTTCCTGATCCTGACGAGCCTGGCGGAAGGGCCGCAACACGGGTACGCCATCATCAAGGACATCAAGGCGTTGAGCGGCGGGAGGGTCGTGCTGAGCACGGGGACTCTGTATGGCGCGCTGCGTCGCATGTTGGAGGATCGATGGATTGAGCGCTTTGAGGCGGAAGACACCTCGCGCGACAAACAATCGTACCGGTTGACTCCGGCGGGACGGGCTTGTCTGGCGGCTGACCTGGCCCGCCTGCGTTCTCGGCGAGCGGCCGCCGCCCGATTGAGGATCGGGGGGCATGAGCATATGTTGTGGATTTTTGACTTACTGATGATGCTCTATCCGGCCGAATTCCGGGCTGAGTTCGCGGGCAGGGAAATGCGGACGGTGTTGCTGGAGTTGGCGCAGTCGCGGCCGCCGGGGTGGCGATTTTGGGCGAATGAGTACCGCGGTCTGCTGCAGGGCGCGGCGGCAGCGCGATGCCGGCAGTTTGCCTCACGCGCTCCGTCCGTTGCGGGAGGCGCGGTCTTCGCGTCCGGGTTGCAGTTCGTGGTGTATGGGTGCCTGCTGCCGGGGAAGGGCCGGAGCCTGGCGCGGCTGCTGGAGCAGTTGTTTTCGCGCTTGTTGGTGGTTTGCGTGTTGGCGGGGATTGCCGCGGGTCAACCGGTGAGACAGGATGCATCGACGCTGGAACTCGCGCGGAGCATTTACAGCCGCTCCTTCACAGCCCTGCGTGTGAGGTGGCAGTGAACAGAATTGCGCCGTTTCATAAGTTCACCGACGTATTCAAGAGCACCGCTACTATGCGGCGATCTTGGGGTGGCGTTTGTGCCAGTCGGTCAGGGTCTGAAAAGTTCGAGCGGCGTCGATCACCGCGTGATCGTTGGTGGCGCGGGCAATGAACTGAATGCCGTAAGGCAGATTATCGGCACTGAAGCCGCACGGCACGCTGAGGGCGGGCAAACCGCAAAGGCTGGAGATGCCGTCGGGCGCGCGCTGGCTGTTGTCGACCGCCGGCTGGGTTTGCGCGCGCGGCGCGGGGACCAGCGGTTGCGCCGCGGTGGCACTGCCGGCGGTGGCGATCACATCGTATGACTCGAACAGCCGGTCGATGCGTTTTTGCAGGATCGTGCGCACGCGCTGCACCTGCAGGTAGTCCGCGGCGGAGAGTTCCTGGCTGATGTAGCCGTTCACCTGCCCGAGAGGGTCCACCAATTGGGCGCAACTGCCCGAGCGCACCATATCCTGAAATGCGGAGGCCGCTTCCATGAGAATGGTCAGTTCGGCGGCGTCTTCGAAGGGGCCATCGGGCAGGGCCGCATCGCTGACTTTGGCGCCGCTTTTTTCCAGGGTCGCGAGAGCGGCGTCGATGGCGGATTCGAGACCGGGCGCCATGCGCGTCCACGCGTTGGTGAGTTTGCCGATGCGCAGCGGCTTTGGCGGCGGCGCGGGGGCGTAATGGAAATCCGCAAGGGAGGCGGGAAGCGAATCGTGATCCCGGGAATCGTGCCCGGCGATCACGGAGAGGACGAGGCCGCAATCGTCGGCGGTGCGCGCCATGGGACCGAGCTTGTCCATGGACCAGGCAATCGCCATGGCGCCGTAGCGGCTGACGCGGCCAAAGCTGGGACGCATGCCCGAGATGCCGCACCAGGTGGTGGGGCAGATGATGGAACCGCGCGTATCGCTGCCGATCGCCCACGGCGCCATGCCCGCCGAGACTACGGCGCCCGATCCGCTGGAGGAGCCGCAGGTCCAGCACTCGGGATTCCAGGGATTGCGGGCCGGTCCGGTCAACGAAGCCCGGCCGTTGGAATACCCCAGGCCGCCGGCCAATTCGATCATGGCCGCCTTGCCGAGGAGCACCGCGCCCGCGGCATTCAACTTCTCCACGATGGCGGCGTTGTAGTCGAACTGGCGATCCTTGAACGGCGGCGCGCCCCACGTAGTGGGATACCCTTTGACCGCCACCAGGTCTTTGAGCGCGTAGGGCACGCCGTGCAGCGGCCCGCGATAGTGGCCGGCGGCAATTTCCTTTTCGGCCGCGCGCGCCTGTTCCAGCGCGAGTTCCGGGGTGAGATTGGCCCAGGCATTCAGGCGCGGACCGAGCTCGCGGCTGCGCTCCAGGTAGCTTTCGGCCAGGGCCACGGGAGAAAGCGTGCGCTTGCGAATGCGGGCGCCGAGTTCGCGAACGGGGAGATAGAGAATTTCTTCGCCGAGCATGGCTATTGCCGTGTGTCCGTGGGATAGAGGCGCAGGCCGGTGGCGGGCGCGTCTCCGTTTTCCAGCGGAAACTCGCGGATGCGCATCAACATGCGCTGGTGGCGGCCGAGTACGGTGCGCACGCGCGTTTTTTGTTCTCCGGACAGACGATCGCCATACTTGCGGACCACTCCGGCGAACTTGGCATCCACTTCCGCCTGGTCAGAGGGCGGCAACGGGGTTTGGGGTCCGCGTCCCTGCGGCAAAGCCGCTGCAGGATCCACGGCGCTTATCGCGGCCGCCAAAGCCGCGCGCCGTCCAAACGAACGCCGCGAAATCGCATCCCTCTTTTTCAGACTCATCCCTGGAATGAATTATACATGCCTGGCCGAAAAAAAAGGCCGGACCGCGGAGGGTCCGGCGCAAAGGAGACACAACGACGGGACGCGGCGCTGCCCTGCTGCGAGCAGGACGCGAAAACGGCTCGCCAGGAAAGGGAGCAGCAGACCGCAGCAACATCATCCCTCGGATTGCGCCCGGAGAACAGTACCGTGCGCGCGGTTTCGTAACGATGGCGCGCGGGTTTTGTAATGGAACTTTTTTGCTTTTTCGGCTGGTTTCTACCAGAAGTACGTGGCCACGATGCGCGGAGGGCCGGTATTGCCTTTCACGATGTCGGTGGCCAGCACCACCTGAAGGTTCATGCGATCCCAATGCCTGGGGGCGCCCGCCGCCAGTTTTTCCAGGTAGCGCGGTTCGGTGACAAACTCGCCGGCGGCAATGGTTCCATCGCGGCCCATGCCGCCCACCACTACAAGCATTTTTTCGGTGAGGGGATCCATAAACCGCGAAACCACGGCGTAGTCCTGAGTCAGTTGGGAATAGGGCATGGCCGGATCGTGAACCCAATTGCGATTGTTGGGATTCTGCCGGTCGCGAATGAAGCCGGTATGGGTATCGTTGTTCCAGACGTAGGTGAAGCGCAGATCGTGATCGAGCCGCATGGACCAGGAGTTGTTGAACGCGCCGACCAGAATCGCCGGCCCCTTGCGCAGATCGGTGAGGGTGAAGGCGGTGGCGCGGCGCACATCCAGTTTCTTCTTGGAGAACTCGCGAGTCAGGCCGGTAATGCGCGCCATGGTCAGGGCATCGGAGAAGGCCAGAGCGTCGGCTCTCATGGTGTCGCGGTAGGTAGGGCCGAGATCGGGATTGGAGACGGAGGAGGGCGGCGGAAGGAGCGCGGGGGTGGGACCGAGGCCCATCATCACCGAATCCGACGATGCCCAGACGGGGCCCCAGAAGCTCTCCACCGCATTCGGACTGGCGAGCGATTCGGCCGCGCCGGTTGCCAGGACAGCCACGGCGATGACGGCCAGGATGATTTGCACACGGGGCTGCCGGACCCTTTCATCGACGAAAGAGAACAGGCGGGGCATGGCGCTCCGCTCTTCGGTATCGACGGCCTCGGCGCGATGCGCGGCGAGACGAAACTCCGGGACATAAGAGCCGGACGGCAGATCGATGCGAATTTCGGTTTCGTGTCCCGGTTCGTGATAATACTGGGCGATGCGCTTGCGGACTTCGCAGGCCGATGTGCGCACCACGGGATCGGCATTGGTATCGTAATCGGGATCGCGATTGAAGACTTCGACCCCGAGCGCGCGTTCTTTGAGGTGGCTTCCGCGGCCTTCCAGAGTTTCGTTCACCACGTAGCGCAACAGGCTCGGATAATGTTTGCTGTGATTGAAAAGGGGACTTGCCAGAAGCCTAGCGAGTTGCTCGCGGACATCTTCGCGGCGGGGGCGAATGGTTTCCTCGCGTCGAGACACGAGGGGCTCAGATCGCACAATCGTGGTGCTACCCATTAGGACTAACTCCGCCTCTGGGACGAGATTCTATCACGCGCGGTGAAGGAACCGTCAAACAATTTTTTCTTTTTACGTTGCTGTCATTCCGGCACGGGCGGAGCGAGCAGGAGACGGATGAGGTCGGGAGGCTTGCCACCGTCGCTGCCGGAGAGGGCGTCGAGATAGGCCTTGATATCGGCAGTGCCGGCGCCCAGCGCCACGGCCGTCACCAGGGCCGCGCGAGCCTGCCGGCGATCTCCGTGGATGCCCAGAATGGCGCCATGCGCCACCCAGCCGTCCGGCCACTCGGGCCAGCGATTCTGTATTTGCGCCAGAAGAAGGCCGGCGTCCGCGGTGCTGCCGGAGAGTTCGAGCGCGACGGCTCGCAGCAGCAGGATATGGCGATCCTGCGGAAGCGCTTTCAGGGCTTCGGCGCTGACGCGCAGCGCGTCTGAGGTTAGCCCGTGGAGCAGCAGCAAAACGCCGGCCCGCAGATACACGCTGGCCTGCCCGGGCGCCGCGCGCAAAGCCTGCTCCAACGCCGGCGAGGCCTCGGTGGCCTGATGGGATTCGTACAGCATGTCCGCACGCGCCAGGTAGTACTCGCCGCCGCGGGCAGCTTGGGGAATTCGATCGAGCAGGTTCAGCCCGGCGGCGGGTCCCGAGCCGTGGAAAGCGGCGATGGCGAGGTCCAGTTGCAATTCCGGCGAGGGAGCCAGGGAGGAGGCTTTTTCGAGCAGCGGCCGCGCCGCCTCGTACTGCCGCATTTCGAGCAGCGCCCGCCCGGCCTCCGCGAGCACGGTCGCGGGAGGCTTCAACGCACCGATCTGGCGGGCGACTTCCGCGGCGCGCGGGTTCTCACCCGCCTCGAGCAGCAGCCGCAGATACGTGACCAGCGCAGCCGAATCGGCAGGATGCTGGCGCACCATCTTTTCCACGCGGGCGCGATAATCGGCGCGGCGCTGCTCGGGAGTGAGGCTGAGGTAATCCACCAGGCCGCCCGGCACGGCCTTGTTCACCACCGGACCGAGCTGGCGGAAGCGGTCCATGGCGGCTTTGGATTCGGCGGACTCGCCGGCATCGGCGAGCGCGCGTGCCAGGTGCAATTGCGTTTTGGAATCGTCCGGGGCGAGAGCGGCGGCGCGGCGCAGCACGCGCACGGCATCGGCTAGCGCGGTCAAGCGCCAGGTAGGTTTGCCCCAGGCGATCGAGGCTGCACGGCATCGGCGGGACGCTGCGCCGCGGCGGCTTCCAGGTCTGACAGGGCCTGCTCGGGTTTGCCCATCTGGTAGTACAGGCTGCCGCGCGCCGAATGGGCCGCGGGGAAATCCGCCTTCAGCGCGATAGCGCGATCGAACTCCTGCAAGGCCTGCGCGGGATTGTCCTTGTTCTCGGCCGCGCCGAGTTCGAAGTGACCCACGGCGTCCTGGGGATGGCGCGCGACGAACCGCTGGAGTTCCGCCACGCCTTCTTCGAAGCGGCCCATCTGAAATGCCGTGAAGCCGCGCTCGCGGCGGCCCACATCGTCATTCGGCTCGAGCTTCAGATAGCGATCCCAGGCCGCGGCTGAATCGGCGAGCGCGCCGAGATCGCCGGTGGCAATGGCCAGCAGCTTTTGAATGTCGCTGCGATCGGGCGCGAGCCGCGCGGCCTGAGCCAGCAGCGCGACGGCGGTTTCGGCCTGGCCGGCGGCCTGGTCCACGGCTGCCAGGTCGTAGAGCACGTCTACGTTTTGCGGCTGCTGCCGCTGGGCTGCTTCCAGAACTTCGCGTGCCCGCTGGTAGTTGCCGGTATGCCAGGCGACCACTCCCAAATTGAAAAGCACGTTGAAATCCGCGGGCGCCAGTGCAAGCGCTTGCGTGAAGAAAGTTTCGGCCTTGGGATACTGGCCGGCATCGGCGAGCGCCAGGCCGAAAGAGAAGCTCGCCGCCAGGTCGCTTCGGGTCGCGCCGAGCCAGCGCGCGGCCAGGTTGTCCGCCGCCTGAGTGCTGCCCACCAGGTACAACGCCGCGATATGCAGCGGCGCCAGGTTCGGGAGCATCCTGCCCGGCGGCGGGCAGATGTCCGAAATAGCCCAGGGCCTCGGCGCCTTCCTTATTCTTAAGAGCCAGCCGGATCAGTTGCACGTTGGCGTTGCGATGCGCCGGATCCAGCGCCACCACCCGGAGGTAGAGCTTGCGCGCCCCGGCCGCATCGCCGGTCCCTAACAGATGATTGGCGTAGTTGTTCAGAACGTCGGGCGAGTTGGGAGCACCGGCCACCGCGCGGCGGTGCATCTCCTCGGCCTCCTTATATTTCTTCTGGCTGTCCAGGGCGACACCGAGAAGGGTGAGGGCGCCGCTATCCTGGGGCCGGGCGTTCACCTCCGGCCGCAGCACCTGTTCGGCGGCGGCGAAATCACCGCGCTGCAGGGCGGCCAGCGCCTCCCGGATGGCCGGGGACTCGTCCGCGGAAAGACCGATGGCGACCGCCACGAGGACCGGGAGAAACCAGCAGGAAGCGGGACATGAAGCGCCACCGCATATTCTACGCCGCTTGCGTCCAAGCGTCCAATCGGGATGCGGATTTCACGGTGAAATGGACGTAGGAACTGCCTTCCTACGCCCTTTCTACTTACTGAAACCAATTAACTTACCGCGCCTGTACGGTAACAACCTTGCGCGGACACCCAGATTGGCATAGCATTTCAACGCCATCCGACATTTGATGGGGATCGCTGTTGCCTGGACGGGCTCGGGTAAACCGTTCGCGGTACGAATTGCTTCGGAGTTTGACTTTCACAAGAGGGGGGAGAATGCCAATTACGTTTAAGAGACTCGCACAGGGCTTTCTGTGCATTGACACTATTCGGTGCCTGCCTGTTTGGGCAGACGGTGTCCAGCCAATTGCAAGGGACCGTTATGGATCCCGCCAACGCAGTAGTTCCCGGCGCGGAGGTGACGGCAACGTCCGCCGATACGGGCACCACCCGCACGGTAACGACTGACACATCGGGAGTATTCCGATTTCTGGACCTCGCTCCGGGCACCTATTCCGTTTCGGTCCACGCCACCGGCTTCAAGGGATTCACCCAGAACGGCATCGTGCTGGTAGCCAATGAAACGCGGCAGATCGGCAAACTGGAACTCGCCATTGGAAACACGTCCGAAACCGTCACCGTGACGGCCGAAGCCGTCTCCATCCAATTGGCCAGTTCGGAAAAGGCCGACAGCCATCGAAGGCAGCCAGTTGAGCAACGTGACCCTGCGCGGGCGCGACATCTTCGGCTACCTGAAGCTGATCCCGGGCGTCGTCGACAACAGCTACAACGGCACCAACGCCGGTAACCGCGACGTCACTTCGCCCAACGCCATCCGCGGCATCACCATCAACGGCAACACGTCGGCTTTGAACTTCACGGTGGATGGCATCACCGACATGGATACCGGCTCCAACAGCACGCTGCACTACGAACCGAACGCCGACGCGGTGCAGGAAATGAAGGTGCTGACCTCGAACTACCAGGCCGAATTCGGGCGCAACTCGGGCGGCACCATCACCGTGGTCACCAAGAACGGCACCCAGCAGTTCCACGGCAGCCTGGTCTGGAACCACCGCAACGAGGGGTTCAACGCCAACCAGTGGGAAAACAACCGCAACGGCCGGAATGCCGCAGAACGTGCCGAACTCGCCGATCGCGCACGTACCGCTTCAACGTGGAAACCTACACCATCGGCGGTCCCATCTATATTCCGAAGCACTTCAACACGGCCAAGAACAAGCTGTTCTTCTTCTGGTCGCAGGAGTATACCGGCCAATTCGTGAGCGGCGGATCGCAGACCAAGTACACCCCCACCGCACTGGAGCGCCAGGGCGACTTCTCCAAGAGCTTTCAGAACAACGGAAGCCTGACCGCCATCATCGATCCCACCGTACGGCGATGCGCCGTTCCCGGGCAACATCATTCCGACCAACCGCATCACGCCGCTGGGCCAGGCGATGCTCAACTTCTTCCCGCTGCCCAATTTCGCTGGGTACCGGCTCCCAGGCCAACATCGTCAACTACTTCGAATCCGCCAGCGCCACGCATCCGCGGCGCAACGATGTGCTCCGCGTGGACGTCAACCCCACCTCGAAGCTGAGCGGATACTTCCGCTACATCAACGATCACGACGACATGATCTCGCTGTACCAGGGCGTGCAGTTCAGCAGCGACGTCGGCGGAACGCTGGGGCAAGCCGGAATCGCGCCAATCGACCATCCGAACCCGGGCCACGGCTACTCCGGCACGGTGACCTATTCCATCTCGCCCACGCTGATCAATGAGTTCACCGTGGGCGAAAGCTGGAATACCTGGTCGTACTACACCACCGATGGCGGCAAGAGCCAGGACCGCTCGCTGATTGCCCAACTCCGCCATCGCTGTTCCCGATTCCCACCACCACTCCCACGGGCGCATCCGCCACCAACGGTTATTTCAACCTTCTGCCGGAATTCCAGTTCGGCGCGGTCTCGGGCGGCTCGGCGATGAGCTTCACCCGCGTCGGCACCTCTGCGGGCAACTACGAAAACTTCAACACCATCTGGACCTTCACCGACAACCTCAGCAAGATCGTCGGGAAGGCACACCTTCAAGGCCGGCGTCTACATCGAAAAGAACAACAAGATCCAGCCCTCGACTCCGGCCTATGAAGGCAACTTCAACTTCAGCCCGGACACCAACAACGGCCTTGGGCAACACCACCGACGGCTACGCCAACGCGCTGCTAGGGTATGTGCGACAGCTACAGCCAGACGACCGCGCGGGCCGTGTTCAACACGCAGTACTGGAACTCCGAGTTCTACATTCAGGACAACTGGCGGATCACCTCGAGGCTGACGCTCGACTTCGGTATCCGGTTCTACCACCAGACGCCGCAGGTGGACCTGAACAACACGTTCTCCAATTTCTTCCCGAGCCAGTACAGCGCCTCGGCGGCGCCGCGAATCTACATTCCGGGCACCAGCGGCGGCAAGCGCGTGGCCATCGATCCCGGCACCGGGACCGTCGCGCCGGTCGCCTACATCGGCCTGTACGTGCCGAACAGCGGGAATCCGGCGGACGGCATGGCGCTACTGGGCGTGAACGGCACTTCCGCTCTCCACCTACAACCAGTCGGCACTGGCGCTGGCGCCACGCTTCGGCTTTGCCTACGACCTCACGGGCGATGGCAAGACCGCACTTGCGCGGCGGCTTCGGCATCTACTACAACCGGCTGGACGGCAACCAGGTGTACGCCCTCTCCGGACAGGCGCCGTATTCCTACTCGCCGCAGGTGAACTACACCACGTTCGCGCAGATCGCGACCAGCGGCAACAGCCTGGTGTTCGGCCCTTCGACCATCAACTCCTGGCCGACGGCGCAGGTGCCCTGGGATCGCGCGCAGAACGCCAGCATCAACGTGCAACGGTCGATCACGCGCAGCATGGTTCTGGATGTGGGCTACAGCGGCGACTGGGGCTACAACCAGCAACTCTCGTACGACATCAACCCGATTCCGATCGGCACCCGGGCTCCGTTCAATCCGAAGAACGCCGATCCGACCAACGGCAACAAGACGCTGCCCGACATTCTGCTGCGCACCAAGTATCCCGGGTTTAACACGCTGAACACCTACAATCACCTGGGCTCTTCCAACTACAACGCGATGACCACGACTGTTACAGGAGCGGCTCAGCCATGGCCTGGTCTTGGGTGCGGCTTACACGTGGTCCCGATGCCATGGGACTGACCTCCTTCAACCCGGTGGTTCCGAACAACGCGTCGTACAACTACGGACGCCTGGGTTTCGACCGGCGACAGAACTTCCAGTTCAACTGGTCGTACGACATTCCCGGCCTCGGGCAGAAGATGCACTCGAAAATCCTGGGCGCCGTGGTGGATCATTGGACTCTGTCCGGGCATCTGGTCGATCCAGAGCGGTCCGCCGTTCAATCCCGGATTCAGCATCGTCAGCGGCACGCCGGACTACACCGGGACTCCCGACGTGAGGCGCGCGCATCAACGTGATCGGTAATCCCTACGCCAACGTTCCCGCCGGTCACTATTTCAATCCGGGGGCCTTCGCGCCTCCCGGCGATCGGCACCACCATCACGACTCCGGTTCTGGGCAATCTCGGCGGCGGTTCCGGCGTGATGTTGCTGCCGATTACACCAACGTCGATGCCACCATGTCGAAATTCATTCCGCTATTCGGGGAACGGAGAGGGCTCAAGTTGCAGGCGCAGGCCTACAACGTCCTCAACCATCCGGAGTTCATCGGATTGGGAAGCGGCATGACCTACGATGCCAGTGGCAATCAAACCAGCCTGACCGCCGGCGTGTTCAATAGCACGTTGCCGGCTCGCATCATGGCATTCTCGGCCCGTTTCGAATTCTGAGCCAGCGGGGGCAGGCCTCTAATCCGGCCTGCCCCCAACACCTTTCCGGTTTCCGTAACTCCAGCCAGCCCCGCAACGCCTATCCTACTAATGCTCCAGAAAAGGGATTCCATGAAAACTACCGGTTACGCCAGGATACTGCTCCTGCTTGCCGCCGCCTTGCCGCTGGCGGCACAAGGTCCGCCGCAGGCCCCTCCGGAGCGGCCCGCGGGCCGGCGAGGTGGAGGCGGAGGAGGCGCCTTTCCGCAGCACGCACCCTCCGACCCCGCAGCGGTGGAGCGCGGCAAAGCCCTCTATGGCGTTCACTGCAATTTCTGCCACGGGTCCGATGCACGCGGCGGCGAAGGCGGTCCCAACCTGCTGCGTTCGGAACTGGTGCTGAACGACAAGAACGGCGAAGCCATCGCCGTGGTGGTCCAGAACGGCAGGGGCGAGATGCCCAAACTGAACCTGAGCACCGCGCAGGTTTCCGATATCGCCGCCTACATCCACAGTTTCCGCGTGGGCGGGTACGACATTTCCCGTATGGTGCCCCCCAGCATTCTGGTGGGCGATGCCGCCGCGGGAGAAGCGACATTCAAAACGAAGTGCGCTTCATGTCATTCGCCCACCGGCGATTTGAAAGGCATCGCGTCGCGGATCACCGATCCGAAACTTATGCAGAACGGGTTCCTGATGCCCGGCGGAGGCCGTGGAGGACGCGGCGGGCGCGGAGGATCTACCTTCAACGTGCCGCCCACTACCGTTACGGTGACCCTGGCGTCCGGTGAAAAGGTGACGGGACGGCTGGTGCGCATCGACGACTTCATCGTTACCCTGACCGATTCCGAAGAGCACGCAGCGGACCTTCCGGCGCGACGGCGATGTTCCCAAGGTGGAAATTCACGATCCGCTCGAGCCGCACAAGGCGTTGTTACCCACTTACACCGACAAACAGATTCACGATCTTACTTCTTACCTGGTGACCCTGAAATGAAATTCCTCTCTGCACTACTCATTCTCACTCCCGGGCATGCTGTTGTGCCAGCCGCTCGACCCCGCCCTGCTGACTAAGCCGCTGGCGGACTCCTGGCCCACTTACTCCGGCGATTACTCGGGCAAGCGTTACAGTTCGCTGAAGCAGGTAAATCAAAGTAATGTCAAGAATCTTACTCTGGCGTGGGCCACGCGGGTCACCGCCGGAGCGGGCGGGGGCGGCGGGCGTGGCGGCCGCGGATTCGGCGGCGGCAGTACCCACCATCGTGGGCGGTGAGGGCACTGCGGATACCGGCGGCGGGGAATGGCGCCAACATCCGCGCATCCATTCTGGAAGTGAACGGCATGCTCTACGTTTCCACGCCGGACAACGCCTGGGCCGTCGATGCCCGCGATGGCCACGAATTGTGGCATTACTTCTGGAAGACCAAGGGCGGCACCCACATCGGCAATCGCGGCGTGGGCATGTGGGGCAACTGGCTGTACCTGGAAACGCCCGACGACTACCTGGTCTGCCTCGACGCCAAGACCGGCAAGGAGCGCTGGCACAAGGAAATCGCCAATTTCAACCAGCAGTATTTCTCCACCATGGCGCCGGTGGTGATCGGCAATCACGTCCTGATCGGCACCGGGAACGATCTGGACGAGCCCGGCTACGTCAGGCGCGCGATCCGGAAACCGGCGACGTGCAGTGGACCTTCTACACCGTCCCGATGAAGAAGGGCGACCCCGGCCTGGAAACCTGGGGCAGCTCTGGACGGCGCCGCGCCACGGCGCGGGCAACGTCTGGATCCCCGGCTCGTACGATCCCGAGACGCATCTCTACATCGTCGGCACCGGCAATCCGTCGCCGGCCTACACCAATCCTCCCAGCCGCGACGGCGACAACCTGTACACGTGCTCGATCGTCGCCATCAACGTCGACACCGGCAAAATGGCCTGGTATTACCAGTTGAATCCGCACGACACGCACGACTGGGATTCCACCGAAACGCCCATACTGGTTGACGGCGACTTCAACGGCAAGACCGCGCAAGATGGTGCTGCACGCCGACCGCAACGGCTACTTCTTCGCGCTCGACCGCGTGACCGGCGAGCACCTAGTGACCAGTAAGTTCGCCGATTCCGTCAACTGGGCGAAGGATATCAATGCCAAGGGACAGCCGATTCGCGATTCCCGCAAAGGATTCCACCGTGCCGGGATCGCTGGTCTCGCCCAATAACGGCGGAGCTACCAACTGGCCGCCCCCGGCTTACTCTCCCGACACCGGACTCTTCTACGTTCCCAGCAACGATGCCTATTCGATGTACTACCTGACCGAGACCGATCCGCGCGGCGCCATGGGCCTGGGCGGCAAAGAGGAAGACGGACTGGGCTCGCTGGGATCGTTCCTCACCGCCATCGACTACAAGACCGGCAAGGTGGCGTGGCGGCATCGATATCCCGGCACCGGCGGCAACCTGGCCAACGGCATTCTTGACCACCGCCGGCACGCCTGCTGTTCGCGGGCGACATCGCCGGCAACCTGGTGGCGTACGACCCGGCCAACGGCAAGATCCTCTGGCACACGCGCCTCGGCAACGTCTCCAACGCGCCGGAGACCTACATGCTCGACGGCCACCAGTACATCCTGGTGGCCGCGGGCGATACCTTGTACTCGTTTACCCTGTATTAAGGGAGGGCCCATTATGATGAACCGCCGTAGCTTTCTGGCCGCCTCCGGAGCCGGCCTGCTGATGGCGCAGACGTCCATCGATTGGAAGAAGCAGATGGGACTGGAACTCTACACGGTCCGCGATCTGCTCCCCAAAAATTACGAGGGCACGCTGGCCAAGGTGGCCGAGATTGGCTACAAGGAAGTGGAACCCGCCACCGACTACG
>CAVVLD010000048.1:0-14848 GCA_963748795.1 uncultured Solibacteraceae bacterium | reverse complement strand
CTCGGAAAGGTCACTATGGCGGTCCCCAGCCAACAGACATGTCCCTCGGTGGCCAATGCCTACGCCGCCCACTTCAGTTGGGCCGATGTCGTCGAACAGAGGAATGTCCGTCCGGAGCGTCGCGAGCGTACGAAACAGGAGCGCATTTCGCGATCGCGCCCAAGGTGGCGGCGAGCGAACTGGCGTCGGCGGCGTTCACGTGCCAATCGCCGCCATCGGCGGGATCGCATTCCATGTGGAGGAATTTGGAAAGCACGGCGGCCGTCGACTTCGCCCCCCATCCCGGAACCCGGATAGCCGTCGGCGGCATCGCCGACCAGCGCCAGATAGTCGGGAATCGACGCCGGCAGGACGCCGAATTTGTGGACCACGCCCGCTTCGTCGATTGGACTCGTGTGCGGCGGTTCAACTGGACGACTCGTCCCGCGCACGCACTGAGCGAGGTCTTTATCGGGCGTGCAGATGATGACGCGATCGACGCGCGGATCGCGGACCAGCCGCTTTCGGCCGCTGCGGCGGCCAGCGCGTCGTCGGCTTCGAATTCAATCATGGGCCAGACGACGATCCCAGCCGCGGAGAGGGTCTCCTCCAGCAGCGGGAACTGCGCCAGAGAAGGTCGGGGTCGACCCCTTCGCCAGTCTTATAGCCCGACCATAATCCGTTGCGGAAGGATTCGATCACATGGTCCGTAGCGACCGCCACGTGAGTGGCGCCCGCCTGAATCATGCCTCGGATGGACGCGAGCACGCCGCGCACGGCGGCAACTTCCCGGCCGTGTTCGTCCCGTGCCGACGGAAGAGCGTAGTAATGGCGGAACAGTTCGTACGTACCGTCGATGAGATGGACTTCCAATGGGGAGACTCCACGATAACCTTACCGTAAACTAGCCCCAAAGGGCTACCCGGTCCTGCTCCGCTGGAATCATGCGCATTCCCCGCTCATCGAATATCATGGAAGCTAATAACCCAACCAGCGCCAGCTCCGTAGCTGGGAATGTGCACTGACAGCAATGTGGATAGTCCGACTCGCCCTTAGGCGCCCTTATACCTTCGTGGTCATGGCGATGCTCATCGCGATTCTGGGCATCGCGGCCATCGTCACCATGCCGGTGGACATCTTTCCGTACATCGATATCCCGGTGGTCAGCGTCGTGTGGAGCTACGGCGGCCTCTCGCCCGAAGAGATGGAAAAGCGCATGGTCACCATCTTCGAGCGGGCCATGACCACCACCGTCAACGACATCGAGCACATCGAGTCGCAGTCCTACAACGGCGTCTCCGTCACGCGCGTCTACTTCCAGCCCAACGCCAAGGTGGAAGTGGCGCTTTCGCAGGTCACCGCCATCTCCCAGACCCTGCTGCGCATCTTTCCGCCCGGCACCACCCCGCCCAGCATTATCAAGTACGACGCATCCAGCGTTCCCATCCTGCAGCTCGGCCTGGAGAGCAAGACCCTGAGCGAGCAGGAACTCTTCGACCTGGGCCAGAACTTCATTCGCACCCAGCTGGCCACCATTCAGGGCGCGTCCGTGCCGCTGCCGTACGGCGGCAAATTCCGGCAGGTGATGGTGGATCTGAATCCCGACCAGCTCTTCGCCAAGGGGCTCTCGCCGGTCGACGTCTCCAACGCGCTGGCCAACCAGAACCTGATTCTGCCCGCCGGCGACGCCAAGATCGGCGACATCGATTACCAGGTCCAGCTCAACAGCAGCCCGCGCGTGCTGGACGAGCTGAACGACCTGCCGATCAAGGTGGTCAACGGCGCGCCGGTCTACATTCGCGACGTGGCGCAGGTGCGCGACGGCTACTCGGTGCAGACCAGCATCGTCCGCACCAACGGCACGCGCGGCGCGCTGCTCACCGTACTGCGCAACGGCAAGGCGTCCACACTGGAGGTGGTCAACAACGTGAAGGCGGCGATGCCGAAGATCCTGGCGGGCCTGCACACCGGAACTGCACGTGCGCGAGTTGTTCGATCAGTCGCTGTTCGTTCGCGCGGCCATCAACGGCGTGGTGCGCGAGGCCATCACGGCGGCGTTTCTCACCGGCCTGATGATCCTGCTCTTCCTGGGAAGCTGGCGCAGCACGGTCATCGTGTGCATTTCCATTCCGCTTTCCATTCTGGTGTCGCTGATCGTGCTGAGCCTGCTGGGCCAGACCATCAACGTGATGACGCTGGGCGGGCTGGCGCTGGCCGTCGGCATCCTGGTGGACGACGCCACCGTGGAAATCGAAAACACGCATCGCAACATGGCGATGAAGAAGCCGCTGGTGCGCGCCGTGCTGGATGGCGCGCAGCAGATCGCCGCGCCGGCCTTCGTTTCCACGCTCTCCATCTGCATCGTGTTCGTGCCGGTGCTGCTGCTGACCGGCGCGGCCAAGTACCTGTTCACGCCGCTGGCGATGGCCGTGGTGTTCGCCATGATGGCGTCGTACCTGCTTTCGCGCACCATCATCCCCACCATGGTGCACTACATGCTTCAGCCCGAAGTGAAGCTCTACGCGCAGGGGAAGCACGGCGAAACCGCCGGCGGCAAGGGCATCATCTGGAGGGTGCACTACCTCTTCAACCGCCGCTTCGAGCAGATGCGCGCTTCCTATGCTTCGCTGCTGCACTGGTGCCTGGACCATCGCGCGCCGGTGATCTGATCGTTCGGCCTCTTCGTCGCGGGATCGCTTTGCCTGGCTCCGCTTATCGGCCGCGATTTCTTCCCCACGGTGGATTCCGGCCAGATGCGCCTGCACGCGCGCGCTGCCTTCCGGCACGCGCATCGAGCAGACCGAGGTGGTCTTCGCCAACATCGAGAGCGAGATCCGCAACGTGATTCCGCCGCGCGAAATCGACACCATCATCGACAACATCGGCATCCCCAACGGCGGCTTCAACCTGGCCTTCGGCGACAACCCCACCCTCGGCGTGGCCGACGGCGACATTCTGATCTCGCTCAATCAGGAAGAGCACGGTTCCACCGCGGAGTACACCGACCAACTGCGCAAGCGCCTGCACGAAGTTTCCCGGATGTGGTCTTCTTCTTCGAAGCGGCCAACATCACCAACCAGATTCTGAACTTCGGACTGCCGGCGCCCATCGACGTGCAGGTGGTGGGGCGGAACGCCGCGGCCAATTACCAGATCGCGCAGAATCTGCGCGCAGAAGATCGCCGCCATTCCCGGCGCGGCGGACGTGCACATTCACCAGGTGGTGGACTGGCCGGAAATCGACGTCAACGTGGACCGCAACAAGGCCGGGCAGGTGGGGCTCACCCAGAAGGATGTCAGCAACAGCCTGCTGATCTCGCTCGCCTCCAGCGGACAGGTGGCGCCCACCCAGTGGCTCGACTGGAACACCGGCGTCAGCTATTTCGTGGCCGTGCAGACGCCGCAGTACCGCATGAATTCGCTGGACTCGCTGATGCGCACGCCGATTGCGCCGGCTTTCGCATTCAGTATCGAATACGCCACGTCGCTGGCCGGAGTGGCCAATGCCGGAAATGCGTTCGTGGGGGCCGGCCCGAGCCAGGCCTCCGCGGCGTTCGGCAATCCCGGCGCCGCGCCGACCGGACCGCAACTGCTCTCCAACCTGGCGGGCGTGGCGCGCACCGTGGCCCCGGAAATTGTCAATCACTACAACGTGCAGCCGGTGTTCGACGTCTACGCCAACGTGGACCGCCGCGACCTGGGCTCGGTGGGTCGCGCGGTGAACGGATCGTGAACCAGGCCTCCGCCAAACTGCCGCGCGGCACCACGCTCGATGTGCGCGGCCAGATCAGCACCATGCAGAGCTCCTTCTACCGGCTGGGCCTGGGCATGATCTTCGCGGTCGTGCTGGTCTACCTGCTGATGGCCGTCAATTTCCAATCGTGGCTCGATCCGTTCATCATTCTGATGGCGCTGCCCGGCGCGCTGGCCGGCATCGTGTGGATTCTGTTTCTCACCCAGACCACCTTCAGCGTGCCCTCGCTGATGGGCGCCATCATGTGCATCGGCGTGGCCACGGCCAACAGCATTCTGATGGTGGTGTTCGCCAACGATCAGCGCGAGGAAGGCATGGACGCCCGCTCGGCCGCGCTCTCGGCCGGCCACACCCGCATCCGCCCGGTGATCATGACCGCCAGCGCCATGATCATCGGTATGCTGCCCATGGCCCTCGGCTTGGGCGAAGGCGGCGAACAGAACGCGCCGCTGGGCCGCGCCGTCATCGGCGGCCTGATTCTGGCCACCGTCACCACCCTTGTTTGTGGTTCCATTGGTGTATAGCCTGCTGCGCACCAAGCCGCCCGTGGATCACGAACGCAAGATTGTCGAGGAAGAACACGAGTACCTGCAGGACGATGTGATGCTCAGTGAGGATTTGCAATGAACGATATCAATACGACCGAAGAAAGCCTGCGCCTTGAAATCGAAGAGCTCAAGCGCCAGTTGGAGGAACAGAAGCGGCGCTCCGCCGGACACGGCGACCCGGTAAGCAAACCGCCCACGTATCGCAGTCTGCTGGTGGTGGTGATGCTGCTCGCGCTTCTGGCGGTGGCCGGGTACTACCGGGTTATGTGCCGCGGCAGCATCGCGAACAGGTTCTGGCTGCGGAGGCGCAGACGAATTCGGATTCGCTGCCCCTGGTGAACGTCGTGGCGATTGGCCGTAGCGCCTCGACCGGCAACCTGGTGCTGCCCGGCAACATCCAGGCGGTCACCGAAGCTCCCGTGCTGGCGCGCGCCTCCGGCTATATTCGCAAGCGGTACGTGGATATCGGCGATCGCGTGAAAGCCGGACAGGTATTGGCGGAAATCGAAGCGCCGGAACTGGATCAGCAGATCCGCCAGGCCAAGGCCGCGGTGGACCAGGCCAACTCTTCGGTGCAGCAGGCGGAAGCCTCGCTTCAGCAGGGGCGCAGCAACGAGAACCTGGCGCGAGTGACCGCCGAGCGCTGGAAGAAACTGCTCGATAAAGGTGTGGTGTCGCGCCAGGACAACGACACCTACCAGATGCAGTGGGCCGCCCAACAGGCCAACGTGCAGGCGCTGGAGAAGGCCGTAGCCGCGGCCAAAAGCAATTCCGCCGCCATGGAGGCGAACGTATCCCGCCTCAACGATCTGCAAAGCTATCAGACCGTTCGCGCGCCGTTCGCCGGCGTCATCACGGTGCGCAATATCGATACCGGCGTGCTGGTGTCCGAAGGCAACACCCTGCTCTATCGCGTAGCGCAGACCGACCGCCTGCGAACCTATTTAAATGTCCCGCAGGCCGATGCCGCATCGGTCCGTGTGGGACAGACGGCCACGCTGACCATCCCGGACCTGCCCGGCCGGAGTTTCCCCGGCACTGTGGCGCGCACTTCCAATGCGCTCGACCCGGCCACCCGCACGCTGCTGGTGGAAGTGCAGGTTGTGAATGCGGACGGTCAACTAGCGCCGGGAATGTATGCGCAGGTGGATCTTTCCGTTCCGCGCAAGAATCCGCCGCTGGTGATTCCGGGCGATACGCTGGTGATCCGCGCCGACGGCCCGCAGGTGGCCGTGGTGCGTCCCGACAGCACGGTGCATTTTGCGCGCGTGGAGTTGGGCCGCGATTTCGGCGCGTCGCTGGAAGTGCTGTCCGGCCTCGAGGAAGGGCAGTTACTGGTAGTCAATCCCAGCGACGCTACCCGTGAAGGAGCCAAGGTCAAACCCGTGCAGTCGCCGCCAACGCCCCGGCTAAGAAAAGTTAAGTCATTCATGACGCGAAAATCCATACTCAGTACGCTCCTGTCGTCACTGCTGTGTGCCGCCGCGCCGCAGCAGGCGCCCGTTCCGAATCAAGTTGCCCCGATGCCGCCCATGAGCGGCCCGGTAAGTCTGGATAACTCACGGCGGGTGCACGACCTCATTCGCGCCGGCAACATGTATCTCTCTTTGCAGGACGCGCTGGCTCTGGCCATCGAGAACAATCTCGATATCGAATTGCAGCGCTACAATCTCCCCCTGGTGGATGCCGAACGGCTGCGCACGCGCGGCGGCGGCGTCACGCGCGGATTGAACTACAACCTGGCGGAGGTCCCAGCCGGTGTGGGCGGGCCGCTCAGCCCCCTGGTGGTCAACGTCGCGCCCGCGGGAACCGCGACCTCGGGGACGGCGGTGGCAGCCAATGCCATCGAACTGGGCGTGCTCGGCGAGCCGTCACCAGCCTTTCCATGCAGGGTCCCATCGGCCAGGCTACCGGCACCGCCATTCCGATTTACGATCCCGTGCTGGTGGGACAGTTGAGCTGGATGCACCAGACCACGCCCCAGACCAACATCCTGGCCTACGGCACGAATTCCCTGGTCACCAACGGCACTACCGCGAATGCCGGTTTCCAGCAGGGCTTCTCCACCGGCGCCCAGCTTTCGGCGAACTTCAACAACTTCCACGAGAACCTCAACTCGCTCAATACCAGCTACGATCCTTTCACCGGATCCAGCCTGGGCTTCACGGTGACGCAGCCGCTGCTGCGCGGTTTCGGCATCAGCCTCAATCGCCGCTTCATTCGCATTGCCGGCAATGAACAGAGAATCACCAGCCTTCTGTTCCAGCAGCAGTTGATCCAGACGGTTTACGGTGTGATCCGGCTGTACACCGATTTCGTCGCGCTGTACGAAGACGAGAAGGTGAAACAGGAAACCGTGACCCTGGCGGAAAAGCTGCTGAGCGATACCAAAGCGCAAGTGGACGAAGGCACGCTGGCCCAGGTGGAACTTACGCGCGCCAACGCCCAGCTTTACTCCACACGGCAGGACCTGATCAACTCCCGCGGACTGCGCGAGGAAGAAGAGGCCATCCTGAAGAACGTGCTCACGCGCAACAAAGATCAGGAAATTCGGTCGGCGCGCATCATTCCCACCGATACCCTCAGCATTCCCGCGCAGGAAGAGGTGCGTCCCATCCAGGACCTGATCGCCGACGCCATGGCCACCCGCCCGGACCTTGGGCAGGCGCGCATCCAGGTGGAAAATTCCATCCTGGGTCTGCAAGGCACCAGGAACGCCACGCTGCCTGAAGTGGACCTGGTGGGCATCATGCAGAACAACGGCCTGGCCGGCCCCGGAACCGGTTACGTCAACAACACCAATCCGGCTTTTCTCGGCGGCTACGGCAGCGTGCTGGGCCAGATGCTGGCGCGAGACTATCCGACTTACGGCATCGGCCTCCAGGTCACACTGCCGATTCACAACCGCATCGCCGAAGCCGACCTGGCGCGCGACGAAATTCAGGTGAAGCAATCGCAAATCCGCATGAAGCAGCTACAGAACCAGGCGCAGCTTGAAGTGGAAGACGCACTCATCGCCATGCGCCGCGCGCGCGCCAGTTACGAGGCCGCCGTGCAGGCGCGCAAATTCCAGCAGGAGAGCCTGGACGCCGAGCAGGCGAAGTTCGAAGTGGGCGCCTCAACGGCATTCTTCGTGATTCAGTACGAGAGCCTGCTGGCCCAGGCCAAGAGCACCGAAGTGGCCGCTCAGAGCTCCTGGGTGAAGGCCAAAGCGGCCCTCCAGCGAGCCACCGGCACCATTCTGGACCAAAACAATATCTCCTTCGACGCCGCGGTCAAAGGCAGGATGCGGTAAGAACAGGCTCACTAGCAGGTACACTGGTGGGACGGCCGCCGCTTGAAACGGCCGCGAAAAATGAATCCATCCTCAATACGTTTCGGCGAGCTCTCTGTTCAGGGTTTTCGACGTCTGCTCGATGTGAAGCTTGCGCTGCATCCACTTTCGGTGATGATCGGCGCGAATGGAACGGGGAAAACCTCCCTGCTCGACGTCTTATCCTTGTTGGCGTCATCCGCGCAAGGGAAATTAAGTTCTTCCATTTCTGAACTGTCTGGACTTGCCAACATCCTCACGTATGACCGTGCGCCGGAACTAGGGCTCGGGATCACGATGCAAGTTCCCGGGCATCAACCGCTCGAATACTCTTTGTGGATTCGCTCCCAGGGAATATCACACGCTATTCGAGAAGAGGTTCTGAGCCAGCAGAGGCGTCCGGAACCACCGCCCTTTCGTTATATCAATTCCTATGAAGGAGACGTGAAATACTACGATCCGGAGAAGAAAGGACCCCTGCCCCCAACCTGGGAACACAATCCTCTGGAGACGTCACTTTCCCAGGTTCCTAAGATGTTTCAGGAGCCGGAGGATTTCCGTCGCCGGCTTGCATCTTCGACCTTCTATCACGTCCTGAACGTCGATCCTCGCTCTCCAATCCGGCTGCCGCAGGCGATGGGGCCGGCGGAGTTGCCCGGAAGAAATGGTGAGGACCTGGTATCGTGCCTGTACTATCTCAGGGAAACCAATCGAGCCAGATTCGAGGCAATCGAAGATTCGCTACGCGCGGCCTTTCCGCGGTTTGACCGGCTGGATTTCCCGCCGGTAGCCGCCGGCACTCTGGCCCTGGCCTGGCGAGAGCGTGGTTTTTCGAAACCGTTGTACGCGCATCAACTATCCGAAGGTACGCTCCGGTTTCTCTGGTTGACAACGCTCCTGCAGAGTCCCGGACTTACCGCACTCACTCTCCTCGATGAACCGGAGGTGAGTCTGCATCCCGAATTACTAAGCCTCTTGGCGGATCAATTCCGGGAAGCTTCGCAGCGCACGCAGCTCATTATTGCCACCCATTCGGATACTCTGATCCGATTCCTCGAACCGCCTGAAGTTGTCGTGCTTGACTCTACCGAGGACGGCATGACTCATCTAACAAGAGCCGACGATCTTGATTTGAGTGAGTGGCTGAACGACTACTCGTTGGACGAGCTTTGGCGTAATGGGCGCATGGGGGGCGCTCATGAGAATTACCATCCTTGTCGAGGGAAGAACTGAAAAGGCCTTTAAACCCCATCTGGTGGAGTTTCTCCAGCGCAGGCTTGCGGGGCGAATGCCGAAGATCGATCCCTTTCCATACGACGGACGGATCCCAAAGGAACAGAAACTGCGGAAGACTGTTGAACTGCTCTTGCGAACCGGTACGGATGCGGTAATTGCACTGACCGACGTGTACACCGGAACGAAGGACTTCACGGACGCGGGCGACGCCAAGCGACAAATGCGCAAGTGGGTCGGCGAGAACGACCGATTCTACCCGCATGCGGCACAGTATGATTTCGAAGCATGGCTCCTGCCCTTTTGGAGAGATATCCAGGCGCTCGCGGGACACAACAAAGGGGCTCCGCCGGGACCTCCAGAATCCGTAAACCACACCCATCCGCCGTCGCACCATATCCGCGAGATTTTCAGGATTGGAACCAGTCGCGACGATTATTCGAAATCGCGAGATGCCACCCGAATTCTGCGCGGTAAAGACCTTTCCGAGGCGGCGAGGCAATGCCCGGAGCTGAAAGCATTCCCGAATACGATCTTGGCCCTGAGCGGCGGCGAGTTGTTCTAGCCTGAAACGATTTTCGTCTACCTCGCCGGCCGGATGCGGATCGCCTGGCCCCCTGCCGGGGCCATCCTCACACGCAGCACAGTCGAGGCGGTGACGGGTTTTTCTTCCTTCACAGTCTGCTTCGGCCCCGATCCATCGGAATAGATCTCTGCGATAAACTCGCCTTTCCCCAGAAACTCCAGAGGGATCTCCAGTTCCTTCGCATGCGATCCGGTGATGCTGCCTACGTACCATTCGCGGCCGTTGCGCCGCGCAATGGTCACGTACTCTCCTGGACGGCCGGTAATCACATGAGTCTCGTTCCACACCACCGGCACCGCGCGCAGGAAATCCAACTCCTTCTGACCCTTGTAGATCTCCGGATAATCGGCCAGCATTTGCAGACCGGTTTCCAGAATCACGTACAGCGCCAGTTGGTGCGCGCGCGTAGTCATCACCATCGGCTGGAGGTTGCGCGGCTCGAATTCCGCCGGCGTCACGTTGTTGAATCCACCCGGCGTATAATCCAGGGGCCCTGCGAGCATGCGTGTGAACGGCAGCGTCACGTTGTGTTCCGGAGTGACTCGGCCGCTCCATTTGTTGTACTCCGCGCCCATCACACTCTCGCGCGTGATCAGGTTGGGCCAGGTGCGACGAATGCCGTCCGGCTTGTAGGCGCCGTGAAAGTCGATCATCAGGTGATGCTCCGCCGCCAGTTTGACCACGCGATGGTAGAAGTCCACCATCCACTGGTCGTCGCGGTTCATGAAGTCGATCTTGACGCCGGCGACGCCCCACTTTTCGAATAGCGGGAAAGCCTCGTCCATCTGGCGCTGCACATCGCTCCAGTGGGCCCACAACCAGATGCGGACGTTTTTCGCTTTGGCATGTTCCAGAATGGCCGGCATGTCGATCGCCGCGACCGTGCGGGTCAGGTCGGCGCGCGACCAGTTCGGCCCCGTCCCGTTGGCCGCCCACCCGGCGTCCACCAGCATGTAAGGCAGGCCGGTCTGGGAGCAGAAGTCGACGTAATGCTCCATGGTGGCGGTGTTCATACCGGGCTTAAAAGCTAACGCCTTCAGCGTAACTGCCGCTCCACCAGTCCCACGCCGTTTTTCCCGGCTTGATCCAGGACGTGTCGGCGATCTGCGACGGCGGATTCAGGTTGGTCACGATGTTGGATTCGATCAGCCGGCCGGGCTCGCTGCCAATCAGGATCACGCGCCACGGCGATTGCATAGGCGCCGCCGTGCGTACCGCGAGGCCCTTGTCTTCCAGCGAAGGCGACAGCTTAGACGCCAGCACCAGGGCATCGCGGGTATTGCGCTGCAGATACATGCCCGCGTAGTTTTCGATGTAGGCTTCGGTGATCCCCACCCAGGCCACACCGGGCAGTTCGGCCAATAGCGGCAGGCCCACCAACGAATCGGGATGGATGCCGGTCAGCGGCAGAACCGAGTAGTTGTCCTCGTATGGCGTCTGGAAATTCTCCAGAATCAGCGGCCACGTGGTGCCATCCTTGGCCAGTTTGAACTGGGTGTGCTCGGAAGCCAGTTGGACTTCCTTCATGCCTGCCTGCTCGGGCACCAGGTAGCGGAACGCCACGCCATCGTTATATGCGCGCGCCTCCAGGGTCAGCTTGCGCGAAGGCGCCGCGGTCTCTTCCAGTTCCACCTTCAGGGTCCGGCAGACATCGTGAATCGGATTGGCTTTGCCGGTCACCATGGTGTACGTCTCGTCGATGGATCCGGGCTGGGCGCTCACCACGCGCACGGCGGCGCCGAGAACCAGTTGGCCGGCCAGTTCCAGTCCCAGGGTGGACCGGAGAATCACCGGCCTGCCATGGAAATTCACGGTGTACGCCAGGCCGCGATCCGTCGAGATGGTCATCTCGATAGCGCCATCCGGGGAGCTCAACGAGGACTGTCCCCAGGCGCCTGCTACCATCAGAAAAATACCGCAAACTCTGCGCATATCAGCTCTAATATACGCCTGTGCACCGTGGCACACTGGAAGTTCCATGACCCCTCTGGTCCAGCGAGCGCCCAGCTTTTCCCCCGAAGATGCCGCCCGCATCGCCCGGGAGTATTACGGAGTGCGCGCGGAGGCCGAGCCGCTGCCCAGCGAACGCGATCAGAACTTTCGCCTCGGCGGGTACGTTTTGAAAATCGCCAACGCCGGCGAGACTCTCGATGTACTCGACATGCAGACGAAGGCGCTGCAGTTTCTCGCCGCGGCCGGGACGGATCTGGTTTGGCCTCGCACCGTGGGGAAGATCGAGCAGGTCGACGGCCATTACGTCCGCTTGCTGACATGGGTGGATGGCACGTGTCTCGCCGGCGTTCAACCGCACGATGCGGAACTGCTGGCATCGCTGGGCAGCGCGCTGGCGCAGACGGACAACGCCCTGCGATCCTTCTCCCACCCCGCCGCGCATCGCACCTTCTATTGGGACCTGGTACAGGCTCCGCTGGCTCGCCGGCACCTGCCGCTGCTGCCGCCTGCGCGCCGCGCCCTGGTGGAGCCGCTTTTCGACGCCTGGGATCGCATTCCCTGGGGCTCACTACCCGCCAGTGTCATTTACGGCGATGCCAACGATTACAACGTGCTCGTGATGGGCGGTCGCGTCACTACGCTGCTGGATTTCGGCGATATGGTCCACACCGCCACCGTGTGTGACCTGGCGATCGCCCTGGCCTACGTAATGCTATCCAAGCCGGACCCCATTGCCGCGGCGGCTCTCGTGGTGGCGGCATACAACGGCGTGCGCGCACTCACCGAAGCCGAACTCGATGCGCTCTTCCCGCTGGCCGGCGCGCGGCTCGCCATGAGCGTTTGCTATGCCGCGTGGCAGCATTCCGAAGCGCCGCACAACGAGTACCTGAATATTTCAAGCGCCCCTGCCTGGGCTCTGCTGGAAAAGCTCGCGGACTTGCCGCCGGGTTGGCCCACAGAGGTCTTCCACCATGTCTGCGAGGCCGAGCCCGACCTTCCCGGTGCGCGCCGCCGTACCATTGGTCCGTCGCTGAGCCTTTCGTACGACCGGCCCCTGCACATCATGCGCGGCTGGAAGCAGTGCCTCTACGATGCCACCGGCCGCGGCGTACCTCGACTGCGTGAACAACGTCGCGCACGTGGGCCACTGCCATCCGCGCGTTACCCGCGCGGCCGCCGCACAGATGGCGCTGCTCAACACCAACACGCGCTACTTGCACGAGCAAGCTGACCGAGTACGCCGAGCGCCTCACCGCCACCCTGCCCGAGCCGCTCCGCGTGGTCTACCTGGTGTGCAGCGGCAGCGAGGCCAACGAACTGGCGCTGCGGCTGGCGCGCGCGCACACCGGCCGGAACGGCGTGATCGTGGTCGATACGGCCTACCACGGCAACACCAACGCGCTGATCGACATCAGCCCGTACAAGTTCAACGGCCCCGGCGGACGCGGCCGGCCGCCGCACGTGCAAGTGGTGCCGATGCCCGACGTCTATCGCGGGCATCGCGGCCCGTACGCGGGCACTGTCGCCGAGCCGCGGCAGCCGCCGGAGGCGTGGCGCGCTTTCCTCTGCGAATCGGCGCTGGGCTGCGGCGGCCAGATCATCCTGCCGCCGGGCTATCTGCGCGAGGCCTTCGCTGCCGTGCGCGCGGCGGGCGGCGTGTGCATCGCCGACGAGGTGCAGACCGGCTTCGGCCGCGCCGGCTCGCACTTCTGGATGTTCGAAACCCAGGGCGTGGTGCCGGACATCGTGACCATGGGCAAGCCCATCGGCAACGGCCACCCCATGGGCGCCGTGGTCACCACGCCGGAGATCGCGGCGTCGTTCGACAACGGCATGGAGTACTTCAATACCTTCGGCGGCAATCCCGGTCTCCTGCGCCGTCGGGCTCGCGGTGCTGGACGTGATTCGCGAAGAGGGCCTGCAGGAGAATGCCCGCGATCACCGGCGAGTACCTGATGGCCGGCCTGCGCGACTCTGGCAGGCCGCGATCCACTCATCGGCGATGTCCGCGGGCTGGGCCTGTTCCTCGGAGTCGAACTGGTGCGCGATCGCGAGACGCAGGAACCGGCGGCCGCCGAAGCCACGGCGCTGGTCAACCGCATGAAAGACCGCGGCATCCTGCTCAGCACCGATGGCCCGTATCACAACGTGATCAAGATCAAGCCGCCGATTGTTTTTTCGCGGCAGGACGCGGACCGGGTGCTGCGTGAGTGGTCAAAGGGCTAGCGCCTGCTCCAGGTCCTCGATCAGATCGTCCGCGTGCTCCAGGCCAATCGAACAGCGCAGCAGATTCTGCGGCGTCTTCGTATTCGGCCCTTCCACCGAGGCGCGATGCTCGATCAGGCTATGGGCGCCGCCCAAACTGGTGGCGCGAATAAACAGTTCACAGCACGCCACCACGCTCATGGCGCGGGCACGATCTCCGCGCACCTCAAACGAGAGCATGCCTCCGAACGCCGACATCTGGCGCGCGGCGATCTCGTGTCCGGCATGACCCGGCAGCCCGGGGTAATGCACCCGTTCCACCTGCGGGTGCGCGGCGAGCCGGCAGGCAACTCGCATGGCGTTCTCCGAATGGGCCCGCACGCGGTACGGCAGCGTATCGATTCCGCGATGGGTCAGCCAGCAGTCGAATGGCGAAGGCACCCCGCCGCCGTAATGCTGCGACTTGCGCGCCCGCTCGAACAGGTAGTTATCGATGCCGCGTGATGAGGACGCCACCCACCACGTCGCTGTGCCCGCTGATGTACTTGGTGGTGGAGTGCATCACCATGTCGATGCCGCAATCCAGCGGTCGCTGTAGCACCGGGTGGCGAAGGTGCCGTCGCAGACGGTGATCGCGTTGGTCCGGCGCGCGCGCAATCGCGGCGATCGCCGGCGAGGTCCGTGATCTTCATCAGCGGATTCGAGGGCGTTTCCACCCAGATCAGCCGCGTTTCGGGCCGCAGCGCCGCTTTCACAGTCTCCGGCCGGCTCATGTCCACGTAACTGGTCTCGATTCCATGCACGAGGAAATTCCATACTCGTCCACGGTCGAGACCACAGCGTGAAGGAGCTTCGCGACGGCTCCGTCCGCATCGACCAGACGATCTTTGTCGAGCGCGATAGCCAGCGCAAGATCGTGCTCGGCGCCAAGGGCCAGACGATCAAGCAAATCTCGATGGAAGCGCGCAAGGAGATCGTGGAGGCGTCGAGGCGCCGGTGCATCTGTTTTTGTTTGTGAAGGTTCGCCAGAACTGGCGGACGACCCCGAGCGCTACCGCGAGATGGGCCTCGAATTTCCCAAGGCATGACGGGCGGGCAAGGCTGAAACCTGTCGCCTGCCACCGCCGCCGAAAGCTCTCCAGCGACGAAATCGGCCTGTGCGAGGCTCTTCTTGAGCCCTGGCGGCCAGACACCAAAATTGCTCGGCTTTGGGGACGTCGCCGCGCCAAGCTGCGGTCTAAGGATATTCGCGCAAGACGGTGCGAAGCTTGTCAGTCC
>CAVVLD010000047.1:0-17910 GCA_963748795.1 uncultured Solibacteraceae bacterium | reverse complement strand
ACGCCGGGATCGATATCGGCGGCACGAAGACCGCGATTCTGCTGTCGGCCGTGCCACCGGACGTCGATTCGCGCATTGAGTTCGCGACACTTCCCGGAACTCGGACCTCAACGCGCGCTGAAAATGATTGTCGAGGGTTTGCGTGAATCGCTGGCGGCGCGCGGCGTAGCGACCCAATCGCTGAAGGCGATCGGTGTCAGTTGCGGCGGACCTCTCGATGCCGCCGGCGGCATTATCCAGTCGCCGCCCAATCTGCCGGGCTGGATCGACGTGCCGATCAAGGCCATTCTGGAAAAGGAATTCGGAGCATGCTGCCGCCTGGAGAACGACGCTAACGCGGGCGCCGTGGCCGAGCACCGCTTTGGAGCGGGGCAGGGCACTCGCAACATGGTTTTTCTCACTATGGGCACGGGGCTTGGCGCCGGGATCATCGCCGGCGGCCGGCTCTACGCAGGCGCCAACGGCAATGCCGGCGAGATAGGCCATGTGCGGCTCACGCGAACCGGCCCGGTCGGATATCGCAAAGCGGGATCGGTGGAAGGATGGGCCAGCGGCGGCGGCATGGCGCAAGTGGCGGAGAAGGTAGTTCGCGCGGCCGTCAAACGCGGGCAGACGTCTCTTCTGGCAGATGTGCTGCGTGCCAACGAGTGCCTCACCGCGCGCGATGTAGGCGAAGCAGCGGCGCTGGGCGACGCACTGGCAATCCGCATCGTCAGATCCACCGGCCGCAGGCTGGGTGAAGGATTGGCCGTGCTGGTGGATATTCTGAATCCGGAACGGATCGTGATTGGCGGACTGGCCATGCGGCTGGGCGATCTGCTGCTCGAACCGGCGCGCCGGATCATGCTGCGCGAGGCCATCCCATCCTCGGCATCGGTTTGCCGGATTGTGCCCGCCAGCCTCGGCGAGCAGATTGGCGATGTTTCCGCGCTTTGTGTTGCGATGGGGTTAGGACGTCCGGGAGGACGCCGGCAAGAATGAAACTAAGAGCGTTTCCGGTGTTTTTGGCATTCCTTGCGATGGGTTTCGCAGATGCCGTGGGGCCGTTCGTAAGCCTCGCGAAGAGTGAATTCCAGTTAAGCAATGCGGTCGCGTCGCTGATTCCCTTCGTGGGTCTCAGCATGTTCGGCCTGCTGTCTATTCCCGCCGGAATTTTTCAGAATCGCCACGGGAAAAAGGTTGTCCTGATGCTGGGGTTGGGCGTGGCTCTGGCAGGTATGTTGAACGCCAGTTTCGGGCTGGCCTGGTTCCCGCGCTTCCTGCTCACCATCGTGCTGGTAGGCGCGGGCGCGGCAATCCTGCAAGTCGCCGGGAACCCGATCATGCGGGACGTTTCGGCCAAGGGCAAGTACGCACGCAATCTTTCGCTGGGACAGTTCGTGAAGGCCATCGGTTCGCTGTCGGGTCCCGTCATCCCGGTGGTGGCTGCGAGATTTTTCGGCGCGAACTGGCAGGTGATCTTTCCGGTCTATAGCGTGGCCCTCATTGTCACTCTCCTGGCGGCGGGCGGCTTGCGCGTTCCGCCGGAGGAATCGGGACCGCAAGCGGCCACACTCGGTTCCTGCCTGGCGCTGCTGAAAGACAAGTACGTGCTTGCCATGGCCGGCGCCATCTTTTTGTACGTGGGAGCCGAGGTCTGCCTGAGCGCCGGAATTCCGCTCTTCTTAAAGGAGCGATTCGATCTGGACATTACCCGCGTGGGTCTGCTCGGCACCGGGCTCTTTTTTGCGGCGTTGACTCTGGGACGGTTTTGCGGCGGCCTGATTCTGAACTGGGTGGCGCCCGCGAAATTTCTGATTCTTACCTGCGTGGTTTCCCTGGCCGGGTTGCTGGGACTCTTCGCTCCGGCCAGCAGTATCGCGGCGGGCGGGTTCTTTGTGGCGGGCCTCGGATTCGCGAACGTTTTTCCGCTGGTGTTCTCCCTCACGCTGGAACGCCTGCCGGAGCGTGCCAGCGAGATATCCGGCCTGCTGGTCACGGCGATCGTCGGAGGAGCCTGCCTGCCTCCCTTAATGGGGCTCATCGCCGATCATAGCAACGTACGGGTGGGCTTTCTGGTGCCGATCGCCGCAATTATCTATGTGTCGGTAGTGGCGCTGATGACCAGCCGCGAGCCGCGCGTCGCCGCAGCAGCAGCCTGAGCGTTTTCCGAATGCGGTCCTCTGGCGCCAGCGGAAGCCTCCGCTTGCTCTTGCGCACCCGCGGGGGACGACCTCCTCGTAAGGAGCCACAGCCGGGACAGCGGAAAGCGGAAATCACAAAGCAATCTGCCGCTGATCTCGCGGTTTAGCGGGGAGGCATCGGCCAGGGGGCGCGGGCGGGCGTGGGCTGACGCGATTTCTTATGTTTTGCCGCCTCTTCCCGCGCAGCTTGGCCGCACGCATGTTCGGACATGTGCGCCTCAGTGTACAGGAAGGACCGTTGTTCCTCCCCTTCGCCGCACTGATCCAGCACGCTCCTGCACAATAGCGGCAGTTCCTGCAGTCGAATGCCATATTTCCTGGCAAGTCCGGTATCGATCCTGACGGTAAATGACGCGCGTATCGCGTTGGCCATTAAACCCTCAAATTCGAAAACACGAAATTCCATAGCCTGACTAAAACCTTTAAGAATGAAGTGCGTCTTTGGATTCTCCATCAACATCTCAGTGTGGCAGGACCGGGGAGTGTTTCGAGCACGGCAAACCTCCTGGGCTGTCGGGTTAGCCTAAGAGGAAGGACCGGATCGCCAGCCTTAGTGCAGAGGATACGCGCCTGAACAGAATTGTCCAGTACACTACCAGTATTGGTCAGGCGACACCGTCTGTCAAGCTAATGCCGTACTGACCTTTACCGATGGAAGCCGCCTGGCGGCTTTCAGTCATCCGGAAGCAGACATCGAACTCCCGTAGACGGCCGAGAGCACAATATCCGCCAGCGATCCCCAGTGCAAGCGGGAACGGGCACATTCGCCCGGAGACGCGGGCTGGGGCCCACACGGTTATTCGAGGTATTTGATTGCGGCGTACAAGCCGCCGAACAGAATAATCGAAACCATCGTCACGGCGGCATAGAAGAGCCGGCGTTCCCGCGGTGTCGATGTGGCCTGATTGTCGTGTTTCATTTCCTCATCCAAGCTGTTAAACATGAGCCTCCAATCGGCAAGCGCCGAGTTCTTACTTAACCGGACGATTGCTGCGAAGCAGCCCTGGCAACCTGCGGGAGAGCCCGCAGGGCCTGAGTGACGCGGGCATTGAGTTCCTCCAGCGGAGTCTTCGCCGGCACGGGCGGCCGCTGTCCGGAACCCGCCAAGCGGATGCGCCCAATAGACGTAACTGGTGTCACCATCTCCGCTGACCACAACGTGAACGGGAAGGAACACCGCCGCCACGCGGTCGAGAGCGATTGATTGGAGCAACGCCTCCGGTGTGTCCACCAGGAGCACGATGCACGACCGGCGGGCAGTTTCCAACTGAAAGTGCGGATTGTTCGAAAGGCTGAATTCCTCTACCACGCTGAGGCCGGCCTCCCGGAGCATGCGCCGAATCACCGGCACCGACCTCTCGACCGTTTCACGAATGATACGAATGTTACCGGTAGTTGCAAGATTCATCGGCGCCACCATACTCATTCACTGCTAAGGCACTTCACAGGCCGTTTCGACCGGTCGGGATCTGCCCGGCGCCTCGCAATCGCACCGACTGCCTCCGCGATGCGCGACTGAATTACCAATAGCGCGGCGGCAATCGCTGTTTCCGCCTCCCCGGGATCGGGGCAGACCAGGTTTTGCACCTGGATTCGGGTCTCTTCGCCGGCGGCGGAGACAACAACGTGCAGCGGCAGAAAGCTTGCTGCCCACGGATGAGCGCTGGCAATACTCAGCACATCGGGCAGCGGCAACACGAAGAGAATACTGCAAGGCCCCATGACGATTCCGAGCGACTGCTTCAGGCGTCTCGCTACGTCCAGTTGTCCCACTACTCTGAGTCCGCGGCTGGCCAGCGATCGACGGATGGCTTCGATCGCGCCTGCATATGGCTCCCGCATGCAATAGCTGACATCCCCATCACCGGGCATAGCGTGTTCATCCTTTAGCCCACCAGGGGCAAGTTGAAGGCCACCGCATAAAACTGGCGAAAACTTCCGGATGCAGAGAAATGCTACGCCGATCCTGGTGGTCGGGATGCCGCAAGACGTACGATACGCACCCTTGCGTTGTCCCGAATGGGACAGGAAGAGGGCCGCCGCCTCCCGGGAAATCGGCCGCCAAACGCCATGGCGCCGGCACGATGGCTCGCGCCACCCAACCTTCCGGGCAGGTTCCCGTCTAACAGGAACATGCGAAAAGCTGCGCTTCTCTGGTTTCTGATTCCGGGCCTTCTCCCGGCACAAAGCGGGCGGTGGATGGTAAAGGCGGATTTTTACGGCACGCCGCTCTACTTTCGAATGGAATTGAACCGGCAGGGCGATCAGCTCACCGGCACGTTCGGCGGAGACAAGCTGGAGGGAACGGTGAACGGCAATAGCATCCGGTTTCTGGCCAAGGACACGGAGGGCGGGAGCGAGGATGGCCGGGGAACCTGGAACGGCGCCGCCATGTCGGGGACCCTGGTCGTGGTCGATTCCGGCGATCCGGCACATCCGTCCACGCACTCGTTCACGGCTGAGCTGGTTCCGCAGCGGCGCACCGGCGCGCCGGAGCGGCATGAATTCACGCCCACCATATTCTACCGCCAGTTTTCCGCGGCCAATGCGCCGGTGCTGAAGGTGTGGCCCGGCGATACCATTCACACGACCACTGTGGATGCCGGCGGCACCGATGAGAAGGGCGTCGCCCGCGTGCTGGGCGGGAATCCGGAAACGGGACCTTTCTACATTGAGACGGCGACGCCGGGCGATATGCTGGCGGTGCATCTGACGCGGCTGAAATTGAATCGCGACTGGGCCATCAGCGATGATGCGATTGTGCCGCGCGGAGTGGACAGCGGCCTGGCGGTGAAGTTGAAGGACGCCGGGAAAAACGTCCGCTGGCATCTGGATCTGCCGCGCGGCGTGGCGACATCGGAAAAACCTGGAGAGCACCTGGCGCGGTACACGGTGCCTTTGCATCCCATGCTGGGCTGCATCGCGGTGGCGCCGGGGCCGGCGCAGGCGCCTCCGGGAACGGGCGATTCCGGACGGTTCGGTGGAAATATGGACTTCAACGAAATCGCGGAGGGCGCCACGATTTATCTGCCGGTCAGCGTTCCGGGCGCGCTTCTGTATGTGGGTGATGGGCACGCCGCGCAGGGCGATGGCGAATTGAATGGCAATGCCCTGGAGACCTCCATGGACGTGGAATTCACCGTGGATGTGATTCCCAGGAAATCGGCCATGGGGCCGCGGGTGGAAACGGCGACGCACATTATGGCGGTGGGGCTGGACGGCTCGATCGACGATGCATTCCGCATGGCTACGGCCGGTATGGCGCAGTGGCTGGCGCAGGATTACAAGCTCACCCCTTCGGAGGTAGCGCAGGTGCTGGGCACATCGGCGGAGTATAAAGTCAGCGAGGTGGCGGACCGCAACGCCGGAGTCGTGCTGAAGATTAATAAGGAGAGATTGAAGTTTTAGCTGTATTCTGGGAGAAATGGCCAGCCAAAGTTACGCCAACCACCGGCAGTTCGTGCCGATGTTTCACGGAGTGTTGTTCGGCATCCTGTTCCTGACCTTGATCGGCGCCTGCGTCAACCTGTACAAGAGTTGGGGCGACCACATCGTTTTTTATAGCGCCTCGCTGATTGTGGTGATGGTGGTTTGCGTGATCATCCTGACGTTGTTTGCGCGGATCTTCGCATTGAAAGCGCAGGACCGCGCCATCCGCGCCGAGGAAAATCTACGGCACTATGTGCTCACCGGCAAATTGCTGGATTCACGGCTCGACATCCGGCAGGTTATTGCGCTGCGGTTTGCCTCCGACGGCGAGTTTGCAGGGCTGGCGCAAAAAGCCGCGCAGGAGCAGATGACGTCCGACGCCATCAAGAAAGCCGTGAAGAACTGGCGGCCGGATACCTACCGGGTCTAACCCGTCACTTCGCGTTCGCGGGAACCACCGAGGGGCGAGCCACCCTGCCGGACAAAGCTTCATCCAGCGAGATGTGATTCTTCGAGAGAGTTTCCCCGAGCACCTGATCGAGGGCGATGCGGGCGTGGGCGTACGCATCCTTGGCGGTCACTTCGGAAATCTGCGCGGTCACCAGCAGGCGCTGATCCACAATGAGGTTGTTAAAGGTGGAAAGGCCGGAGGTGAATTTCTCCTGCTCGGCTGCCAATAGCTGCTCCTGGAGCACGCGGGTATCCTTGGCCGCGGTGTAGCGCGAACGAGCCTGCTGCAGGGCGTTCATCTGGCTGGAGATGGCCACCACAATATTGTTGAGATCGCGCTGGCTGGTGAGTTCGCCCTGGCGATACTGCAACTGGTCCACGCCATAATCGGCCTGGGCCTGGCGATTCCGAAACGGCGCGGAAAATCCCGCGGCTCCCTGTTCGGTCGGGAAATTGCGCCGGAAAATCTGGCCTAGTGCCGTGCCGTAACCGCCGATGAAATAGGGATTCACGCTTTGTCCGGGGACGGGAGTGCCGGCAACGCCGCGGTTCTGCAGCACGCCCTGCACCTGGAGAGAAGGCAGCAGCGGGTTGGTGGTGCCGGACAGGTTCATTTCATTGGTCAGGTCGCGGATTTTGGAGACGGCTACATCGGGGCGGTTCTCCAGGGCGTCCTGGAGCAGTTGCCGGAGGGGTGGCAGTTCCTCGACGGCGGGAACATCGATGTGATTGAGCGGCACAATCTCCGCGTTATCTAATAAGGGATCATCCGTGCGGCTGAGCGTTTGCTTCAACGAGATGGCCCGGACGGCCAGGTTTTGCTGCGCATCCAACAGATCGATTTGGCGGCTGGTGGCTTCCGACTCGGCGCGCGGACCTTCGACGCGCGGCAAGGCGCCGGCCGCGATCTCGCGCGCGGTATCGTCGCGGAACTTCTGCGCGATTTCGAGCGAATGGCGGCGGGCGGCCAGTTCGTCGCTGGCGGCCACCAGGTCCCAGTATTGATTCAGAGTGTTGACCACCAGATTGAACAGGGAAGCGCGAAAGTTCTCGAGGGACCCTCGACCTGCACGTTCGCCAGCGCAATGCGGATGCCGCGATCGTTCAGCTTGACGCCGAAGCCCTGCAGCAGGTTGTGGGTGACGGCCAATTGCATGTAAGGCCCGACTACCGGGTTTAACACGTTGCTGGGAGCGTTTTCCTGATCGTGATATTCGTAGTCCTTGAACTGGATTGTGCCGCCGCTGAGCAGTTTTTGGGTCACTTGGGTGTTATAGGCGCGCACGCTGTCGACTAGTGCCTCGGTCTGGCTGGCCGTAGTGTTGAACTGCGGTTGGGTGGTATGCGAAAAGATCGTGGAGTTTTGTATGTAAGGATCGAGTACCGGAGTAATCGCCCCAACCTGCTGAATGGTTGCGCCGCCGTTGCCGCCGCCCCCGCCGCCGCCCCCGCCGTTGGTAAGTCCGGCCGCGGCGATCGCGCCGTTGACGCCGATTCCGCTATCCGCCGCGGATATCTGTGAAATGGCGCTGGGCACGCCGCGTATGGGGCCGCCGGCCCTGGCACGTTCGAGCGCGGTTCTGGCCAGTTCCGGGCCGTAGCGGTCGATTTCCAGGTTCAGGTTGTTCTCGATGGCGAGAGCCAGGGCATCCTCTACGCTGAGATACAGCTTGCCGGCACGAATCAAATCGTGCAGCCGGCTGCCGTTGGCCAGCCGGATGGGAGGCACCTGCTGCGGCGCGTAAGAGCGGATTGGGAACCGGAACGGCGGCGGCGCGACTTGGATGGGCATTTGCTGCGCCACCAGTTGCGAGCTGAGGATGGTGCAGATCGCGAGGTGCGACAGGCGCATTCGGCGGCCAGAATCGATTCTCATCGGCGCACCTCCTGACGGACGGGGGCCGGCAGGTTAGCGGGCAGAACCGACTCTCTGTGCACCGTTCCGGATACGGCTTCGTCCATGGAAACGTGGTTCACGTCCAACGTACGGCCGAGCGCCTGATCCAGCGCGATCCGCGCGTGCGAGTAGTTGGCTACGGCCTGGCCTTCGGCGGTCTGATCGGCAGCCAGGTCGTTCTGCGCCTGAATCACAAGAGCAACGGTAGAGGCGCCGAACTGAAATCGCAACTGTTCGTTCTTGAGACTCTGCTCGGCAAGTACCCGGGTATCCACGGCCGCCTGGTACCGGGCGCGTGCCTGCTGCAACCCGATCACCGCGGTCTTCACGTCCACCTTCACCTGGTTCAACAAACCTTGCAGCCGCAATTGCGATTGGCGCAGGTTCAATTCGTCGGTGACCGTATCGGCCTGCGCCTGGCGGTTGCGAAGGGGAATGGTGACTGAAATCCCGGCGGAATAGTTGGGAAAATTGCGACGCAGAAGCTGCGCCACCACGTTGGATTCGCCGCCGATGAAGTACGGATTGGGAGCGCCGCTCAGGCCGTTGTAGAGCGGGTTGACCACGCCGCTCAATCCGTTGTTGCTCACGTCGGCGAAGGCCTGCATACTGGGCAGCAGTCCGTTCTTATCGCCTTTCAGCATGATCTCCTGACTTTGGATATTGAGCTTGGCCTGATCGATTTCAATGCGATTGGCCAGCGCCTCTCCAATCAGCTCCGGCACAGCCTTCAATTCGTCGGTCTCGGGAATATCGATGTGGTCCAGCGGCACGATATGCACGTCATCCAGCCAGGCGTTTTGTATGGCGTTGCGGCTGAGCGCGTTCTTGAGCACAATTTCCTGTTGGGCCACGTTGGTTTGCGCAAAGAGCAGATCTTCCTTACTGGAAGAAACGGCGGCCGCTGCGCGCGTCAGTTCCACGGAAGGCAGGGCGCCGGCCTTGACCTGCTTTTGATTGTCCTGTAATAATTTCTGCGCGGTGGCCAGGGCCTGCTCTTTAATGCGCACGGCATCATTGAAAGTAACCAGGTCCCAGTACAGGTTGAGAATGGCGCTGATGGTCACCACCACCTGCTGTTTGACGCTCATCATACTGGCCTTCAGGTTGTTGCGCGCCACGCGGATATCGCGGTTGTTAACCGCAATGCTGAGGCCTTGCAGCAACGGCTGGGTGATGTAGAACTCGAGTAATGCGCTGGAGGTAACGGGTTCAAGAGCGGGCTGGAACTGTTAGTAAGTTGGCGGGACTGAGGAAAAGTCCAGCTGGAAGTAAGTTCCGGTGATGAACTGCTGGCTATACTGCGTGTAGAAGTTACGGTAATTGGTAATCAGGACTTCGGTGGCGTTGAGGCCGAGATTGGATTGCGGCGTGGTGACGCGTCCAAAACTGAAAATTGCGTGCAAGATGCTGGGATCGAGGTTGGGCGGAGTGGGTCCGATCTGGGTTACAACGCTGCCCCCCCGCATTGAGGGCGCCGCCGTTCAGTCCATTGGCGTTGGTGCTGACGCCGGCGGTGCTGACGCTGGTGGGACCGGCCACCACGGGAGTATCGGTGCCGCGCAGAATGCCGCCGCCTTCGGCACGGCGCAGAACCTCCCGCGCCAGAAACGGCGAGTATCGCTGGACAGCGATATCGAGATTGTTTTCCAGCGCCAGCGCGATGACGTCCTGCACGGAGAGATAGAGATTGCCGGCGCGGACCAGTTGTTCGAGGCGCGGCGAGTTAGTCAACTTCGCCGGTGCCACGATGCGCTTCTCCATGTGGAGCGGGTGCAGGACCGTGCCGATGAACGGCATCTGTTTGGGCGTCTGGATCGACACTTCCGAGGACTGCGCGTAAAGCGTCGACGCAACCAGCACAAGGACTAGGGAATTCCTCAAGTAGCTCACCATTTCGGAGGTATGCAATGTGCAATTGGAATTCCACTGAACATATTGGAAAATAAGGAGTTTTGTTCGTTGTGCGGTGTCCGTTTTCGAGAATGGCTGTTCGTTTTGGGAACGCGCGGGTATAATCCCTCTCATGACACCACGCCGCAGTTTTTTGAAATCTGCCCTGGCCGTTCCGTTTCTGCCGCAGCAGGCTTTTCCGGTCCCCAACCGATCCCGCGTATTGGGTCGAAGGTGCGCGATCAGTTTATGCTCTCGCGCGACAAAGCATTCTTTAACACGGGCACGATCGGAGCCATGCCGCGCGTGGTTTTCGACAAGACCGTAGAACACCTGCGCAAAATGGCTACCGATGTGGCCGATTGGGATTACAGCGGACCGGATTGGATCTCCGGCTATAGCGACGTGCCGGCGATTCGCGGGAAGGCGGCGCGCCTGCTGAACTGCGATGTCAAGGAACTCGCGCTCACGGAGAACGTGACTTCGGCCAACAGTTTTGTAGCGTCGGGCATGGATTTGCCCGAGGGCTCCGAGATCATCATGAGCGATCAGGAGCATGTGGGCGGCACCAGTCCGTGGCTGAACGCGGCCAAACGTCGCGGCGGGACGGTGACGGAGTTCAAACTGCCGAAGCCGGCGCATGACCGGGCGGAAATTGTGGCCATCGTGATGAACGCCATGCGGCCTCGCACGCGCGTACTGTTCCTTTCGCATGTGATCACGGCGGCGGGCGCGATTCTGCCTGTAAAGGAGATTTGCGCGGCGGCGCGCGAGCGCGGAATTTTCACCGTGATCGATGGTGCGCAGGCGTTCGGTCACATTGCAGTGGACGTGAAGGAGATCGGCTGCGATGCCTACGTGGGCTGCTTTCCACAAATGGATGCTGGCTCCGGCGGGCGAGGGCTTTCTGTATTTGCGGAGCGATCGCGCGCCCGGTGTTGGTCCAGCGTGGCGAGTTTCTCGTGGAACAATCACGACGACAACGGCCTGCGATTCAGCCAGCGCGGCACGGGCAGCATGTCGATGATGATGGGCCTGGAGGCGGCGCTGGATTTTCACAATCAGATCGGCCCGCAGAGGGTGCAGCAGAGGATCAAATATCTGGGCGATTACCTGCGTGCGGGGCTGCGCAAGATTCCCAAGGTGAAAATCTACTCGCCGGAGGACAATTCGATGTGCGCCGGGATAACGGTGTACGGCGTCGATGGCGTGAGTGGTCCGCAACTGGCGAAGGAGATGTGGGACCGGGCGAAGCTGCGCCCGCGCGGTTCGAGCGCTGTGGCCATCCGGCACTGCACGCACATTTACAACAGTCCGGAAGAGATCGACAGGGCTCTAGGCGTGGTGCGGGCGCTCTAAGAGATCATTTCGACTGAAAGTTCCAACGGGTAGAACGGATCCCGATCGCCCTGCACGATGAGCGTGTGCGCGCGAATGGTGGCCAAGAGAGGCGGCGTGAAGCTGAGATCGTCGTAACTGTCCGCGAAGGATTCCGTGCCTTACGGAGGAGCGCCTCAATCTGCGGGTCCCCGCCGGGATGGGCGCGCCGGAGGAACTCCCACTGTTCGGCGGAGAGGTGCCGGCGATAGTCGCGCATGATTGGGCGCGCCTGCGCGGGGAAGTACGGGGTGGCGCCAACACCATGGCTTGCAGGCGATCGGGCTGCATGGTGGCGATGTGTAGCAGGACGTTGCCGCCTCCGCTGACGCCGAGGGCTTTGCACGAATCCAGCTTCAAGTGGTCGAGCAGCGCGAGCATGTCGTGCGCGGCATCCTGGTGGCGGAAAGGCCGCGAGAGAATTTCCGACCGGCCGTGGCCGCGCAGGTCGGGCACGATGAGCTGATAGCGGGTGTGCCAAGGCTGCGATGGTGCGCGCCCAATCCGCGCTGGAGCCGGAGAATCCGTGGAGCAGGAGGACCGGATCGCCGGCGCCGTGGATTTCAAAGTAGATCTGTGTGCCGTTCAGGGTGACTGTCGGGTTCATGAAAGGCCTTGACATATGGCGAATAAAAGGCGAAACTGCTCCAGGAGGTTTTCATGCGTATCAGTGATGCACTTTTGGCTGAGTTCGATCAGGAATCCGCCACCACCCGTAAGGTTCTGGAGCGTTGTCCGGATGAGAAATTCGGTTGGAGGCCGCATGCCAAGTCTTATACCATGGGCGAACTGGCAACGCACATCGCGCAGATGCCCTGGTGGACGGTCGAAACATTGACGAAGGACGAACTGGATTTCGCACCGCCCGGTGGAGAGCCCTACAAGGCGGAGATTATCAACAGTTCGAAACAACTGCTGGAGCAGTACGACAAGAATGTGGGTGCAGCGCGGGAAGCGTTAGCGCAAGCAGAGAACGAACAGATGATGGGCAATTGGACGCTACTGGCGGGCGGGCAAAAGATATTCACGATGCCTCGCGTCGCCGTGATCCGCTCCTTTGTGATGAACCACAATGTGCATCACCGGGCGCAACTCGGCCTGTACCTGCGGCTGAACGATATTCCCGTGCCCCAGATGTACGGCCCGACGGCGGATGAGCCATAGGCGAGAGGGCGGAAGACTGCGTCGGTCAAACAAGTCTTCCGCCCCGGTGAGCATTACCCTGACCTTCATCCTCCGAGACATGGGCCGCTCGTTTCAATCCGCCAAGGTTTTGCAATTCGGATACCAACACCGGACGGACGGAAACGCAGTCTTCCTGGGCGGTGCACGTGTCCGCTTTGCGTGCGTACCTTCGGGCGCTTGCTCCATTTGGGACAGTCCAGTTGCTGATTTCGCATGATTTCCGCGTGGAACGGAGCGTGCTGTTAAAAGCCGGGTAAGCGATCAGATGGAGGTTTTCAGATGATGAAGATGTGGCACGGATGCGCGCTGGCGTTAGCCATTCTGGCAGGTTCGCTGGTGGCCGGCACCCCGAACGTCAAGACGTACAGAATAAGCTTATCGAACCCGTCGAAGATCGGCAGCAATCCACTGGCGCCGGGCGATTATAAGCTGGCAATCGATACGGCGTCAGTGCGAGTGACCGAAGTGAAAACCGGCAAATCGGTGGAGGTGACGGCCAAAGTCGAAGCCGGTGAAAAGAAATTCGGCCAGACCGCTATCACCTCGCAGAAGGTGGACGGCATCGACGAGATCCGAGAGATCCGTCTGGGCGGAAGCAAGATTCTGATTGCTTTTCAGTGAGACCCTCCCACCTGGATTGTTCCCCCACTCCTCAGGCTGACCTCAGTCCCTGCTACAGAGTCGTGCCCGCGCGGCTGCCGGAAGCGGCCGGGCGGGCACACTTCCGGATAAACTGGTAGTGGTTTCTGACTTGAAAACCTCTTTGTGGCTGCGGGCCAAGCCCGGACGGATGCGTACTGCCCGCTGGGTCGCCATCCTGGGGGCCATTCTCTTCTGCGGCGGACTGCATGTCGCGATACCGCTTACTCTGCCGCATGGACACACATGCAGGCACCTTTACTATCTGCCTATTGTTTTCGCCGGCATGTACTCCGGCTGGCGGGGAGGTTTGTTTGCGGGCCTGCTGGCTGGCATTCAGCCTGCCTTATAGCCTTCACCTGCTGCGGGTGATGCCTTCCTACGCCAGCGACCAACTTCTGGATATCGTGGTCTTTTGCGCCGCGGGGGTGTTCACTGGAATTCTGGCGCAGCGGGAGCGCGAACACCGCCTGGCGATGGAACGGACCACCGAGCGGCTCACGGAAGTCTATCGCGAATTGCAGGACAGCTTCGAGCAGGTAGTGGTGGAGCGTTCAGCCCGTGGGCCAACTCTCCGCGGGCCTGGCGCAAACCAACCGCGCATCTGCGGTTGGCAGGGGCCGCCGGTCTTGCAGCGACCAGACCAGCGAACAGCGGGGCGAATGCGCGCAGATTATTCTGAAGGAATGCGAACGGCTGAACCGGCTCCGTCCGCAATTTCTCGATTTCGCCCGGCCCCGCACGCCGCATTACCAGGCCGTCGACGTCCAAGACGTGCTGACAGCCGTGGTCGAACTGGCCGCGCATGCCGTCTGAGCGCCCGCCGGGCTCATCCAGTGCACGTGCGTCACCGGCTCGCATTCGCGGCCCAGAGACCACTACGTGTAGCGGCAGCAGTGCCGCGGCCGAGCGGTCAAGGGCCAGCGCCTCCACCAGCAGATAGGGGGAATCGATCATGAGAATGCGGCACCGCCCGAAATCCAGCCCCACCTCCCGGCGAATCCGCTCCGAGAGGTCGATCTCGCCGGATATCGACAGCCTCCGGCTGCGTTCAGAGCTTCCCGTAATGCCGGCAAAGCTCTCTCGTACGGCTCGTCGATAGTATATACGGTCACTGCCCGCTCGTGGCTCATGAATGTACCAGCACATCCATCAGGGAGCACGTACGGGTCCACTCCGGATACGTGCCGCCCAACTTACATCGTTCACTCTCATCGCGCAGGCTAAGTTTTAATGCCAATTTTGCAGGTAATCGTTCTTGCCGTCGTGCAAGGCCTTACGGAGTTTTTACCGGTCAGCAGCACGGCGCATCTGTACCTCACGTCCTGGCTGCTGGGCTGGCAGACCGAGGCCCTGTCTTTTGACGTAATGCTCCATTTGGGAACGCTGCTCGCTATTCTGCTGTACTTTTTCGCCGATTGGGTACAACTGATCGGCCAGGCCTTCGGACTGCGCGTGGGCAACGATGGGGAACTGAAACAAAACCCCATGCTGCTGTGGCTGATGGCCATCGCCACCATCCCAGTTGGTATCTGCGGATTCCTGTTTAACAAACAGGCGGAAGGCTCCTGGCGCACCCCGTGGGTCATGGGAGCCATGCTCATCGCCGTCGGAGTTCTGATGTGGGTGGCCGAGAATGCCGGCCGGAAGTTACGCGACCTTGGGTCCGTAAGTCTGCCGGACGCGCTCGTCATTGGACTGTCGCAGGCGCTGGCCAGTGGTGCCGGGCACTTCACGCAGCGGCATCACCATTTCCGCGGGCTTGTTCCGCGACCTGGACCGGAAGCCCGCCGCCCGCTCTTCGTTCCTGCTTTCCACACCCGCCATTACCGGCGCCGGCGGCCAAGGCGCTCTGGGACATGCACAAGGCGCACATGCTCCACGACCATGCTCACCACCGGTTTCGTCGTGGGAGTCGGCGTCAGCGCGATTACCGGCGTGCATTGTGATCGCCTGGTTTCTGCATTATTTGCGGCGCGGCGGCTTCCGTCCGTTCGTATTCTACCGTATTATTTTTGGCATAATAGTGCTTGCTCTGGCTTTCATCCGCCGGCCAGCGTGATGAAGCTTTTATCGCCGACACAGCATACAGACGGCTCAACGAACGCCCGGGTTCTTGCTCCTCTCCGCGGGGCTCGTTTTGCTGTTAAGCCTCGTGTCTTATCACGCGCAAGACCCTCGTGGAACACCGCGTCCGCCGCGCGTCCCTTGAATCTGATGGGGTATCCGGGGTCGCACTTCGCCGACCTGCTGCTGCAAGCCTTCGGCGCCGCGTCGTTCTTGTTCCCGCTGTTGGTGTTTGCGCTGGCCTGGCGATGGATCCGCTCTGAGAGTGTGGAAGCGGGCGGCATCAAAATCGCCGGCGCAGTGCTGCTCACGTTCAGCGTGTGCTCTGCCCTGTCTTTCGCTACTGCCGGTGCGGATTTTCGGCGGCGACGGTTCCGCTGGGCGGCTCGCTCGGGCTGTTGGTATCCAACTATCTTCTGGACACGCTGAACCTCGCCGGAACGCTGATTGCCACGGGCACGGCGCTCATCGTTTCTATTTATCTGGTTTCGAAGTTCACGCTCTCGGCGCTGGCCGCATGGTTCGCGCCGCCCGCGGCATTCTTCCGCCGCCGCGCGCAGGCGTGGCAGGCATGGCGGGAACGCATGCGCGCCCGGTCGTTCAGGAGGGCTCGCGAGCGCGACCGCAAGCGTATGGAAACCGCGCAGACCACGCGCCGCACCAAAAAGAAAGAGAAGACGGCCATCATTCCCGAGCCGGAAACGGAACCCGTCGCCGCTGCCGGCGTTGCCGCCGACACGCCCCCCTGGCAGACTCACGAAGAGCAGCCGGAAGATAGAGGCTTCGCCGAAATTCAGGAGATTCCCATCTGCCAGGTGGAAGACCTGCCACCCGTGCCTCCGCCCGTCCGGTCCCGGTAGCCGCACCCGCCGCACTTACGCCTCCCGCCTCGCTGACCCACATGTATGAGCTGCCCGCCACCGAACTGCTGAACGAGGTCCCCGGCCGCAACGCGTACGACGAGCAGGAACTGAAGGACATCGCCGCCCGCATCAAGAGCAAGTTCGAAGAGTTCGGCGTGCTCGGCAACGTAACGCAGATCAATCCCGGTCCCGTAGTCACGACTTTCGAATTCAAGCCCGATGCCGGAATCAAGTACAGCCGCATCATTAATCTGACCGAGGACCTGTGCCTTGGCCTGCAGGCCGAATCGATTCTGATCGAGCGCATCCCCGGCAAGCCCACCGTGGGCATCGAGGTGCCCAATACCAAGCGGGAACTGATCGCGCTCCGGCAGATGCTGGAATCCGACGAGTTCGGCCAATCGCATTCGCACCTCACCATCCCGCTGGGCAAGGACATCAACGGGCGCATTCGCGTGGCGTCGCTGGAATCCATGCCGCACCTGCTGATCGCCGGGTCCACCGGTTCCGGCAAGAGCGTCATGATCAATTCCATGATCATGTCCATCATGTACAAGGCCACGCCGGACGAAGTGCGCATGATCATGGTGGACCCCAAGCGCGTGGAGTTGGGGATGTACGAAGGCATTCCCCATTTGCTTCACGCCCGTGATCACCGATCCCCGTAAGGCCACCAACGCGCTGCGCAATGCCGTGCGTTTTGGGTGCGGACCACCAGGTTCATAAAGGGCCAGGAAAGCTGGGCGAACGGGAAGAAAATTTCGGGGTTGGCATCGGCCGAGAGGCCTCGGTTGCGGATATCGGCCAGCACTCCGACCACTTCGGCGGCATTCACCTGACGGCCCACCAGAATGTGCTTGCCGATGGGGTTTTGATTCGGCCAATAGGTGCGCGCCAGAATTTCGTTGACGATGATGACTCGCGGAATCCTTGGCCCCGTCGTGGTCGGTGAAGTCAGGCCGCGCAGCAGAGTGGCGCGGATGGTATCGAGATAGCCCGGTGTGACGCCTACAATATTGAACAGGGGCCGCTGGCGCCAGCGGCACCACGGGATAGCCTTCGGGCAGCGCGGGCGATTGGCGCAAGGTGTTCAGGGGCAGGGAAGAAGTGGCCCCGGCAGCGCGGACACCCGGAAGCGGGCGCACGCGCCGGGAGAGTTCGGTAAAAAAGGCGACATCCTGAGTGCGGCTGTAGCGGGCGGTGGGCAGGGCGATGTTCATGGTCAGCAGGTGGCCGGGATCGAAGCCCAGCCGCAGATTGCGCAGTTGCAGGAAATTGCGAATGAGCAGGCCGGCGCCGATGACCAGAAGCAGGGAGAGAGCCACCTGCGAGACGACCAGCAGATTGCGCACAGCGTTGCGCCGCGGTCCGGCAGTGGACCCGCGGCCTTGACCGCAGCGCGCCGACTAAATCCGGCCGGGAAACCTGCAATCCCGGCACCAGCCCGAAGAACACACCACTGGCCACGGAAACTAACAGGGTGAAGGCCAGCACGTAACCATCGGTATGAATCTCCTGTGCGTGCGGCAGGTTGGCAGCGGCCAGGGCGGCGACCGCGCGCGTGCCCCACGAAGCTAGCAGCGCGCCGCATGCTCCGCCCAACAGGGAAAGCAGAAGGCTCTCGGTAAGCAGTTGACGGATCAGGCCGCCGCGCGTGGCGCCCAGGGCGGTGCGCACGGCGATTTCCTTCTGGCGCCGGAGCGCGCGAGAGCAGCAGGCTGGCCACATTAGCGCAGGCGATCAGCAGCACCACCGAAACCGCGCCGAACAGGATCAGAATGGCCGGCCGGACTCCGGAGACGGTCTCGTCGCGCAGATCGCCCACGTGGACGATCATGGAGGGGCTGGCGTCAGGGCCGCTGGGGCGTTGCGCGCGATACTGCGCGGCCAGCGCATCCATTTCCGACTGCGCTCGGGCGATACTCAC
>CAVVLD010000046.1:0-15931 GCA_963748795.1 uncultured Solibacteraceae bacterium | reverse complement strand
CAAAGCGAGCGGCACCCACCCAAACATATCAGCGTCGAGATGCGCACCGAGAGGTCCAGGACAAAATTGGGTCAGCGTTCGTGCTGTACGACTTCAGACACAACTTCGCAAGTCGATTCGCCGAGGTAACCGGAGGCGGCGGCGGCGCTCTGCAAGCCATTCTTGGGCACGCAAACCTCCGCACGGTCATGCGCTACGTCGACATCAGCCAGGCACTCAGAACGCCGCCATGGATAAGTACTCGGCCCACCTTGAAGGGAAGAATGTTCAGCCGCCGGGAGTCAGGGAGAGCGTGCAATGATTCAGTCCGGATCCAGTCCGAGTGCGACAACGATTTTCGTTGTTCCCTCGCCAAACCTCCGCATCTTTCCGCAAACACCAATCTCATTGGCTTCTGTCAGATACGAGGGTTTCTGGAGGCGCGGGTCGGAATTGAACCGACGAATAAAGGTTTTGCAGACCGGTGGGAAATATCCTGAACGGCCACACAGTTGACAAAATCTGCGCTCCGGTCCACCCTTCGGTCCACTTCGTGATCGGTCTCTAATCATATTAGATTGGTTCCCTCCCTACGGGCGGCGATTGCAAGTTCGCCGTCCAAGGTTGCGAGTGGTATCGCCTCCCTCAGCGCCAGTTCCAGGTACGAGGCATCGTAGACGGACAGGCGATGGGTCCGCGCCAGTCTGAGGACGGCGCCTTCCTCCGGCTCACGATCGATTCGGATCCGCAGCCCTGCAAGATCTCGCAGGAAAACGCCCGTGTCCGACTCGGTGATCCTCTTGCGACGTTCGTTCACCACAAGGATGTTGCGGATCTCAAACCACCAGAGACTGGGGACGACCGCTTCTTCGGTCTTGATTCGGGCGTATGCGGCATCGGCCCTGGCGTCTTGCTCATCCTGAAACGCCCAGCAAGCTGGAATCGATGTATCGAGCACGAACGGCATCAGTACTTCCGTCCTTCCTCGCGTGCGGACCGTATTTCCTCAAGGGTGACCTTGCCGGTTCGCTTTCGAAGCTCGAGGATACTCGCCAGCGCTCTGTCGACTTCTTCTTGCCGCCGATCCACCTCGGGCACAATCCTCGCGATGGCGCGGCCATGGCGGGTAATAATAAGTGTTTCGCCCCGCTCCACGTCATCGAGCAACTGGGGTAGATGGGCTTTGGCTTCGGAAGCTTGGATTTCACGCATTCAACAATCCTGACTAGTCAATTTGACTAGTTTAATTTTAACAGATCGGCCCTGCGTTCCCCTTTCTTGGGTCCGCTCCAACAATTCACGCAAGGCTGCTCTGCGCGTGTCGACCCGGCGATATTGGCCGATGAGAGCTAACTCCCTTTCGAGTACGCTCACGACCCGCTCTCGGGATATCCTCGATCCGGCAAGGAATCCCGCGAACAGCGATTCATTTTCAGGGACCTCTTCGGGTTTGCCCCACCATAATGCGAACTGGAAGCCCCGCCACACCACAAATGCTTCGGCGTGCAACGGGTCAACACCTTCGAAAAGCTCGCCGTCGCACATGATACCGCGCATCAAATGGGGCTCTGCTTCAGCTTATTCGGCTTAGGGCGTTCGGCGTCAGTCCGACCGGAAAAGCGACAGCGTTGCACTGCATGGGTCGTGAGGTTCCGCTGCACGAACGGAGGTCGCAAACTCCGCACCCACCAGACTCCGAACTTCGTGGACAACGGCGGTGAAGAGCCAGACGAGGAACACGATTATTGCTGCGATCTCGACAGCGTAGAACTTGATGTCGTGGAATATTCGGTGTGAATTGAGGCGACGTCGCTTTTGCACACAGTCTCTCTTTCACCGGCTAATGAGACTGTCGCAAGTGCGCTCGTTCTCTACGGGCTAGCCGGAAGCCCCTCGCTGTGAGATCAGTGCTTGCGGAAAATCGGTAATCTAATTCTACCACGAAAGTACCGGCTCAAAAATCTGCTCCCACAACCGGTTTGCGACGGTTGGTGACTCGGGGAGTTGGTGACAGTTGGTGGATCTTTGATCCAAATGACAGAATGTGCCTGCAACTGGCTGGATTTTTGGCAGGTGGGGAAACTACTGATTCCGTGCGGGCTTGGTATTGATTTTGTTGGAGGCGCGGGTCGGAATTGAACCGACGAATAAAGGTTTTGCAGACCTTTGCCTTACCACTTGGCTACCGCGCCGGATGGAAAGCTATAGTTGCAAAATACCCTGTATGGGGGTCTCAAGTCAAATATAGTAGGGTTGTGAGCACTCCTCTCGACCGCATTCTGGATTCCGCCGACCCCTCCCTTTTCGATGTTCCGTCCAAGGCCCGCGGCCCTGCTGGATCTCTTCCCATTACGCCCGAAATGCTGCTGAAACGCCCCTCCGGCGACACTTTCGGCTGGGCCCAGAACGCCGGCATGGGTTGGGACCCGGCCACGCTCGGGCGGCAAAGAGTTTCTGATCCTCAGCACCCACGGCGGAATCCGCGCCGCCGATGGCACCCCGGTCGCGCTCGGCTACCACACCGGACATTGGGAGGTCGGCCTGCTGATGGAGGCGGCCGCCAAGGAACTCAAAGCGCTGGGCGCCATCCCGTTCGCCGCGTACTGCACCGACCCGTGCGACGGCCGCACGCAGGGCACCACCGGGCATGTTCGACAGCCTGCCCTACCGCAACGACGCCGCCACCGTCTTCCGCCGCCTGATCCGCTCGCTGCCCACGCGCAGCGGCGTCCTCGGCGTCGCCACCTGCGACAAAGGACTGCCCGCCATGATGATGGCCCTGGCCGCCATGCACGATCTGCCGTGCGTGCTGGTTCCCGGCGGCGTCACCCTGCTGCCCGAAGAGGGCGAAGACGCCGGCAAGGTGCAATCGTTCGGAGCCCGTTTCGCGCACGGCGAGATCACGCTGAGAAGCCGCCGCGCGTGACCTTGCCGCACCTGCGCCACGCCCGGCGGAGGCTGCCAGTTTCTGGGCACCGCCGCCACCTCGCAGGTAGTCGGCGAAGCGCTCGGCATGTCGCTGCCGCACTCCGCGCTGGCGCCCTCGGGCCAGCCGATCTGGCTCGACATGGCGCGCCGCTCGGCGCGCGCGGCTGCTGGCCCTGGAAGAGCGCGGCATCGCCATGCGCGACATTCTCACCGATGCCTCGGTGCGCAACGCCATGGTGCGTGCACGCGGCGTTCGGCGGCTCGACCAACCTGCATTCTGCACCTGCCCGCCATCGCCTGCGTCGGCCGGCCTGCCGGCGCCCGTCGGTGGACGATTGGACGCGCGTCAATCGCCAGACGCCGCGGCTGGTCGACGTCCTGCCCAACGGCCCGAGTCGGCATCCCACCGTCCAGGTGTTCCTGGCCGGCGGCGTGCCCGAGGTGATGCTGCACCTGCGCCGCGCAGGGCTGCTCGAGACTCGGCGCCCTCACCGTCTCCGGCGAAACGCTGGGCGAGCTGCTCGACTGGTGGGAACAGAGCGAACGCCGCGCCGCCCTCCGCCGCGATCCTGAAGCGAGCGCGATGGCGTCGATCCCGGACGACGTGATCATGGACCCGGACAGCGCCCGCCGCCGCGGCCTCACCTCCACGGTCACTTTCCCGCGCGGCAACCTCGCGCCCGACGGCTCGGTCATCAAGAGCACCGCCATCGACCCGACCGTGGTCGACGCCGACGGCGTGTACCGCAAGACCGGCCCGGCGCGCGTCTTCCTCACCGAGAAGGCCGCCATCGCCGCGATCAAGAGCCGGCGCCGACCGCATTCAGGCCGGCGACGTGCTGGTGCTGATGTGCCGCGGCCCCATGGGCTCCGGCATGGAAGAGATCTTACGAAATCACCAGCGCCCTGCGCTACCTGGACTTCGGCAAGCACGTCGCCGTGATCACCGACGCGCGCTTCAGCGGCGTATCCACCGGCGCCTGCATCGGCCACGTCACGCCGGAGGCGCTGGCCGGCGGTCCGCTGGGCAAGATCCGCGAGGGCGATCTGATCGAAATCACCGTCGACCGCGTGCGCCTCGACGGCTCCGTGGACCTGGTGGGAGCCGGCGGCGTCACCTTCGGCCCTGAGGAGGGCGCGCGCATTCTGGCCGCGCGTCCGCCGCGCCCCGACCTGGCCGCGGACCCCGCGCTGCCCCAGGACACGCGCCTCTGGGCCATGCTTCAGGACGTCAGCGGCGGCACCTGGGGCGGATGCGTGTTCGACCCCGACGCCATCGCCCGGGCGATTTCCTCCGGGCGATGAGCTTCTTGCGCCTGGCAATTTTCATACAATAGAATCTGATAGTGATTTAGATCTTTTGCCATCCGCGGATCGTTATAGCAGCGGAAATGGATGGGACACTCGCAGTCGCGCCGGACCGGCCGCTGAGCCGTCCGGCGGCTTTCGCCGAAGCGGGCGAGCCATGGCCGCAGACCGTGGCGCAATTCGAAACCCTGGTAGACGCGGTACAGGATGAACTGGTGCACTTCGCCGTGTGCCGCCTGCGCAACCTGCCGGATGCGGAAGACGCGGTCCAGGAGGTGCTGGTGCATGCCTACCTGGAGCGCGCGCGGCACAGTGCCGTCACCCGCGTCCGCCCCTACCTCTACCGTATGGTCGCCAACCGCTGCACGGACCTGCTGCGCCAGCGCAAACGGCGCGGCGACGCGATGGACGTGCGGCCCCGGAACCGCAGGCCGACAGGCTGACCGAAATCGAAGGGCTGCTTGCGCGTTTGCCGCGGCGGCAGGCCGAAGCCATCCGCCTGCGCGTCTTCGCGGGGCTGCCTTTCCAGGCCATCGCGGAGGCGGCCGGCGTTTCCCTGCCCACCATCAAGTCGCGCTTTCGCTACGGAGTCGAAAAGCTGCGCGGCATTCTCTGCCAGGAGGCCAAAAGATGACATGCCGATCTGCCCGCCGCCAGTTGGTGGACCTGTTCGATACCGGCGATCACGCGGAACTGCACGAACACCTCGCCGCCTGCGGCACCTGCGCCGCCGAGTTCGAAGAGACGCTGAATGCCCTTTCGCAGATTGAGCCCAAGCACCGCGCCTCCGCCTCGCCTGGTTTCAAGCAGCGCACCATGGGCCGGCTCGCGGCGGAACTGCGCCGCAAACCGCAACGGCGGCCTTTTCCGCGACTCCTGGTGCCGGCGGCCGCTCTGCTCGCTCTTCTCTTCGTGCTGCCGTACCTGGGCAGCCTGGGAACGAACCACGCCGCCGCCAATCTTCTGGCGCAATCCGTGCAGGCGCTGAACGGAATTCACTCGGTACACATTGTGGCGCGCATGCGCACCGCCCCCGGCGACAACTTTGAGCTGTCATTGGCAGGCAGTACGACTTCCAGCCGGTGGAGATGTGGAAGGAATTCGGCGCCGAGCCGCGCTGGCGGGTGGAGAACCCGGGCCGTGTAGTGGTGATGGATGGCCGGCAGTCCACGCTGTTCATCAAGCCGGATCGGGTGGTGCGCGCCGGGCGGAATAACGGGTTCGTGGAATGGCTGCGGCCCTTGCTGGACCCCCAGGAGGTGCTCTCCGCCGAACTGCGGGCGGCGCAGAAGGGCGAATCGCGCGCCGCTGTGCGCCGGGATGGGCCACGCATTACGCTCACCGCCGCGCGCAAGGCGCAAGGCGAGTCTGCCAGCGATTGGACCCGCAACACTTCCGTCGCCGAATCCGACCATACCCGGGTTTATGAGTTCGACGCCGCAACCGGCCGACTCACCGGCCTGCAGGTGATGGTGCACGATGGCGGCAAAGATACGGTAGTTTTCGAGATCACCGAAATCCGCTACAACGAATCGATTGCGCCGGAACTGTTCACGGTGGCGCTGCCCGATAAGGTGATCTCCGATGTGCCGCCAGACCGGATGCCGGTGAACCGGGGCTCTGCCCGCGACCGCTCGCGATGCGGCCGTGACTTTCCTGGAGGGGATGGCGCAGCGCGATTGGGACCGCGTGCTCACGGTGTATCCTGCGACCGAGGTACCCGAAAGCTATCGGCGCTACGGGGGCGGGCTGCGGATTATTTCAATCGGCGAACCATTCCAGTCGGGCCCGTATCCCGGCTGGTTCGTGCCCTACGAGGTGCAACTCGCCGATGGAACACGCAAGAAATGGAACCTGGCCGTACGCAACGATAACCCGGGCGGCGGTGGATCCAGGATGGAGGCTTCTGACATGCTGCGCACTATGATCCTCGCCGCATTCCTTGCCGGTCCGATATCCGGCCAGACTTTCGAGGTGGCCTCGGTCAAGAAGAACACCAGCGGCGAGCGGCCCGCGGCCGATGGCAAAGGCGACCGCCTGAACATCTACAACATGCCGCTGAAATTCATCGTCGCGATGGCGTGGCAGATGCCGAACGACCGCGTGGACGGGCCGGCATGGACCGAAAACGACGGCTTCGATATCGTCGCCAAGCCCGCCCCCGGCGTGACCCGCGACGAGATGTTTGCAATCGCCTGGCAGAACCTGCTGACGGAGCGATTCAAACTGGCCCTCCACCACGAGCAAAAACCCGTACCCGTCTACGCGCTGGTGGTAGCCAGGAATGGGCCCAAGCTGAATCCGGCGGCGCCCGACAGCATCCGCCGGATCGCCTGCAGCCGCGACGGCCTGCAACTCACCTGTCAGAGCCAGAAATCGAGCATGGCGGACCTGGCGCAGAATCTGCCGCGGTGGGTCTCCACGAACTGGTTCGGGATGCCCATTGTGGACCGCACCGGACTTTCCGGCGCTTACGACTTCAGCCTCACCTGGACCATGACCCGGAAGTTGGACGACGCCGTGGACCCGCCGGGCCTCTCACTCCTGCGACGCGCTGCAGGAACAACTGGGGCTCAAGCTGGAGCCGCAGAAAGCGGCGGTGGACCGCATTGTCATTGACCACGCCGAACGCACACCCGTGGAGAACTGAATGTCGCACTTTCTGCGAGATCTTCGCTTCGCGGCTCGCATGCCGGCGAAGGCGCCGGGCTTCACCGCGGTGGCGGCGTTGTGCCTGGCTCTCGGTATTGGCGTCAACTCGACGGTGTTCAGCCTGGTGGATGGGTATTGGACGCGCCCTTTGCCCGTGCCCCATGCGCAACAGCTTGTGTACCTCTACACCGCCAGCCCGCGCGACCCACAGGATGCCGTCTCCTTCCCGCAATTTCTGGAGTACCAGGCGCGCGCCAGGAGCTTTAGCGGCCTGCTGGCCACGGAGCGCCGCGGCGGCATTCTGACGGGACCGGGATTCGCCGACGCGGTGCAATCCAACGTGGTGAGCAGCAGTTATTTCCAGGTGCTGGGCATCGCCGCGCAAGCCGGCCGCGTCTTCAACACGGGCGATGCCGTCGGTTCCCGCGTGCTGGTGATGAGCCACAACCTGTGGCAGCGCCGTTTCGGCGGCGACCCTTCCATCGTGGGCCGCACGATTCGGATTAACGGCCTGTACACCGTGATAGGCATTGCACCGGCTGGATTCCGCGGCGTGGAAATGTGGCGCGACTCCGACGTCTGGATTCCACAGAGCTCATGGGACCCCGAGCGGGGCCGAAGCCGCCGAGCGCTCTTACCGCAGTTCCACCGTGATGGGACGCCTGCGCCCCGGCGTGACGCTGGAAACCGCGCGCAGCGAACTCACCGCCATCTCCGCGCAGATGGAGCAGGCCTGGCCGAAATTCAACAAGGGCTGCCGCGCGCTGCTACTCACGGACTCCGAACGGCTGCACCGGTACAAACCGCCTTACCTGCTGATGGGCATCGTGGCACTGGTGCTGTTGATCGCATGCGCAACGTGGCTGGACTGCTGCTGGCGCGCGCCGGCAGCCGCACCTATGAGATGGGCGTCCGGGTGGCGTTGGGCGCGTCGCGGAGGCGCCTGGTCTCCCAGTTGATGGCCGAAAGCGGCCTCATCGGCGCCATGGGCGCGGGCGCCGGACTGCTGCTGGCCCGCGTGCTCATTTCTCTGCTGCCCGCGGTCATCATTCCGCCCGCGGCGAGTTACCTGCGTTTTCAGTTCCGGCTGGACACGCGTGTGCTCGCGTTTACGCTGGCGGCATCGCTGATCACTATCTTCGTTTTCGGGCTGGCTCCGGCGATGCGGACGGCGGCGACGGTTCCGCGTACGGCGCGCCGCGCGTATTCCCGCCGCGTGCTCGTGGTAGCCCAGATGGTCCTCTCGATCGTGCTGCTGTCCGGCGCGGGCCTGCTGGTACGGACATTCACCTACTGCATGAATCTGGACCCGGGGTTCACGCGGAGCAACGTGCTGGTGGCCGAAATCTCTCCGCCGTATAACCCGGCGGGCTCGCGCGCGTTCTACGGCAAGCTGATGGCACGCGCGCCGGGCATTCCCGGCGTGGTGGATGCCACCCTGGCGCTGCGCGCGCCGCTTAGCGGATCGGGCGGCGGCATGGCGCAGAATATCACCATCGCGGCCAACCCGCCGCAGCGCGTGCCAAGTACACCGCGGTGGACCTGCACTACTTCCGCACGCTGGGCATTGCCCTGGTGCGCGGCCGGGACTTCTACAACCACGATCAGCCCGGCGCGGCCCGCGTCATGATCGTCAACCGGACCATGGCACGGCGCTTCTGGCCCAACGAAGATGCGCTCGGCAAGACCGTACGGCTGTCCGGCGATCCGCCCGATACGGAGCGCACCATCGTGGGCGTGGCGGCCGACACGCGCATCAACAGCCTGGAAGAGCCCACCGAGCTGTACTTCTACCTGCCCTACGCGCAGACGCGCTTTTCGACGATGCACCTGATTGCGCGCACGAGCCTGGACCCCGTCGGACTGGCGCGGCAGGTGCGGGCTGAGATCGCCGCCATCGATCCCGGCGTTCCGGTGACCGAAATCACCAGCATGAACCTGCTGGTGCGCTCGACGGTTTTCGAGCAGCAGGTGAGCGCCACCATTGTGGGCGCGCTGGGATTGATGGGCCTGCTGCTGGCGGCCATCGGGCTGTACGGGCTGATCGCGTATACGGTGGCGGAGCGCACGCGGGAGCTCGGCATCCGCATGGCGCTGGGCGCGCAGCGGGGCCATGCGCTACGGCTGATTCTGCGGCAGGGGCTGGCCCTCTCGGCAATCGGCATAGCGGTGGGACTGGGCTGCGCACTGTTCGCCACGGGGTTGTTGCAGGGAATGCTGTACGGAGTAAGTGCCCGCGATCCGCTGACCTTCGCGGTGGTCATGGCACTCATGCTTGCCGTGGCTTTACTCGCCAGCTATGTGCCCGCGCGGCGCGCCACGAAGATCGATCCGATGGTGGCTTTGCGGTATGAGTAGGTTGGTTTCCGCGATCTGATCGAAGTTTTGGCGCACCCTTATTTCACGCCACCCGTTTGGCGCCTTTTCGGGGCATGGCTTTGTGAGTGGTCTTTCTGACCTTCTCGCGTCTCGCCGGCGCGTCCCGCTTAAGGCGGCGGGTTTCAACCCCGCCCAGACTTTCGTACCTGCCGGCTGCTTCGGCCGCCGCCTCCACCACGAACAGATTCAGGCTTATGCCTTCCTGTTTCGCGCGGGCGGCAATCTGTGCGTGCATGGTTTTCGACATGCGCACCCGGAATGTGCCACTGTAGGCCCGGCCAGAACTGGGCCTCGGCAGCGGTTTCCCGTCCTGCAAATAGCACATCAGGCTGCCTTTCAGGGCATCCCGGCCGTTTGCAATCGCCTCTTCAATGGTTTCGCCATCCGACTGGCACAGCGGTACATCTCAGAATTCCACCAGGTAGCCGCCCCCCTCTTCGGCCGCCAGTCTCCGCACCGTGAATGGGTAGCCGTCCAGATCTAGTTCCCCTTGTTTTTTCATCCTTCCCTGTCCTTTCGGCTCGCCAGCCTGGAATCCAGCAGTTCGACAAATTGCCTCACGTACGCGGGCTTTATGGGCCGATGTGCGGGCACTGGCAGGTACCCTGGGTCGAACGTAAAAAACACATGGCTTGTGCCGTTCTGCGGGTAGGCAATACCGTAGTGCTTGGCCAGCATTTGAAGATCCTCAATGCGCCAGTTCTTAGGCTCTTTCGCATGCTTGCGAGGATCTTCTTCGCGCTTGGCATCTATGAAGATGGTACCGAATATGGGGCCACCGGGCAACGGGAATCGGCAGCGCATGACATGACCTCCTTTCTTTGTGGTTCTCCCTGGATCGGTCAAACCTCTAGTCTCCCTGGTCGAACCGGTGGCTCCCCGATCTCAGTTACTGAGACTGCATTCAGTGTCACTATTAGGAAATGAGATTCCTGGGCATCCTGCTCGTGTGCTCCTGCTGCCTGGCCCAACAGGAGACGGCAACCTACTACAGCGTACCGCCGGTGGACGCGCCGGAACTGGCGGCGCGCGGGCCTTGGGCGGTGGGAGTCCGCACGGTAGAACTTGTCAATCCGCACCAACCGGACATTCTTCACTTCGACAAGAGTACCGGCAAGGCGCCCTTCGTACGATCGACCTCTCACCGTTGAGATCTGGTACCCGGCCACCATTCCGGCCGGGAAGGAAGAGCGAGTCGTCTATGAAAGTGCGATGCCAGGGACACCACGGCGCGGGCGTTCCGAACACTTTTCACATTGCGGGAAAGGCACTCCGCGATGCGCCGCCGGTGAGCGGCAAGGCATTCCCGCTGGTGGTGGTTTCCCACGGATATCCGGGCTCTCGCACATTCATGACCTGGCTCACCGAGAATCTGGCGTCCAAGGGTTACGTGGTCGCGGCGATCGATCATACGGATTCCGTCTTCGGCCAGCAGCGCGCGTTTACCAGCACTCTGCTCAATCGGGCGGCGGATCAGACTTTCACCATTGACGCGCTGGCGGATCGATCGCGCGACTCCCGGCGATTTTCTTCACAACGTCATGGATCCTTCCCGGGTGGCCATAGTGGGTTACTCCATGGGAGGCTATGGCGCGCTCGCCACGGCAGGAGCCGGGTACAGCCGGCAAGGCGGCTCCGCACGCGCTATCCCGGGCGGCTACTTCGATCGCTGGCTCGCCGATAACCCGGAGTACCAGTCGCGCCGCCGGGAACAGATCAAGGCGTTGGTGGCAATCGCGCCATGGGGCAATCAACCACCGCAGAATAACTGGGATGCCCAGGGACTTGCCGGCATCCGCATCCCATCGTTATTCATTGCGGGAGACCAGGACGACGTTTCGGGGTTCGAACAGGGAACCCGCAAAGCCTTTAACGGCGCGGTGAATTCGGAGCGGTACCTGCTGGTGTTCGAAAATGCGCGCCACAACGTGGGAGGCAATCCGCCGCCTCCGGAAGCTCTCGGCAATTTCACCACCCGGGCGTTCTTCGATGAGCCGGTTTGGCGCAAGGACCGGATCGCGGCGATCAATCAGCATTTCATCACGGCGTTTCTGGATCTCTACCTCAAAGGGGACGCATCCCGCCGCGAATATCTGGCGCTTCCCGTGAAATCGCCGGCCGGCAATCAGACATGGAAAGGCTTTCATCCGCGATGGGCGCCGGGCGTGGAGTGGTATCATTTGGCCGCCGGCCAGGAAGCCAGTCCCCAATGATCCGCCGTTTACCGCCCCGCGGGCAGCAGGCCGTAGACATCCACTTCGCCCTTCGCGTCCACATAGACCCGGCCGCCTACAACGGTGGGGATGGTGAAGCGGAGAGTCTTGCCGGCGCGGTCGCGGGCGCTATTCATTTCGGAGTTGTAGAGCTCCCGTTCCACGTCCGCCGCGTCGTAGGCGTGCAGCACGGCGGGGCGGTCGGCGCCGTTCCAGGCCTTCGTCTCGATGAGCCAGACGATTCCGTTGCGCGTCCCATTGGAGGAAACGGCCGGAGTCGCGCCGGGATTTCCAAATCGTTTGGCGCCCAGCTTGGGCTTGCCGAGTTGCCCGTCCGCCAGCGGAAAATCGCTGAGATAGTCGCCTGTCGCGAGGTAGAACACGTGACCGTTCCAAAACGCCGGAGCGGAATAGATGCCACCGCGGAAGCGAATGCGCTGCACGGCGTGGGAATCGTCGCCGGCGTGATATCCACCCATGCGGTCGCGATCGATCACGTACATGGCGCCATCCTTGCCGCCGATCAGCACCCGCGGATGAGCGCCTGGCTGTCTTGGGCAGCACCAGCGGCCCGCCCGACCCCAGGTCTTCGTCACCGGCATTCAGTTCATGCTCGTTGAAGGGCGTGAAAAAGTCGCGTACCTGTAGGGAGGCATCCAGCTTCAGCAGGCTGTCGCCGTAATCGCGACCGCCCTGCGCCACGGTGAAGCGGCCATTGCCGGTGGCGACATAGATATTGCCGTCCTCGTCGGCCGCGGGAGCCATGTCGGCCTGCCAGATGCCGCTCTCGCCGGCCTGGGGCGAAGTGTTGAGCACCGCCTTCCGCGCCAGCGTCTGCGCATCGAATGCCATCACCCAGCCGTGGTACGGACCCGCGTCGCAGGAGGAGCCCCAGGCGATTACCACGCTTCCGTTGACCAGCAGCAGGCCGGCGCGGGGCAATTCGCGGAGCGGGTCGAAGCCGCCGGATGCCGGAATCTCCACCGGCCCGCCAAACTTCTCGACGCCGGTAGTAATCGCCAGGGCATGCAGCCTCTGCACGAACCGGCCGCTCTCCCGGGTGCGCGCCAGAACGTAGAGGGTGCCCGTCGCGATATCGATTGCCGGCGTGGGCGTGATGCCGATTTCCGGCGCGATGAAGCGGCAGCCGGTGTATGTGGCCGGCACCGTGCCACCGGGAAAAGTCACACGCCAGAGCGGGGAGGCGGGCTGCGCCGCGGCATCGAACGCGTACACGCTGTTGTGTTCCGTGGCGATGAAAATGACGTCATGCGTGCCCTTGCCGGGCACCGGCACCTGCGGCACAAACAAAGGCTGCGCATACACGTCCCCATCGACCGGGAACGAAAAGATTTTGCCGAACTGGCGGCATTCACATTGGCGGGAGTCAGGGTGGTCTCGTGGAGCGTGGAGCCGGTGCGCGCATTGTCATACTGCGAGGTGAGCACCTGACCGGCGGCGAGCGAGGCAAGCCACCCGAACGCGCACAAGCGTTTAAACGCCACGCACGGCCACCACCGTCACATCGTCGCCGCGCGCGCCCGGGCTGAACTGCGCGACATCTTCCTGAATGGCCTTTACCATGCGCCCGGCCGGCTCCCACTGATGTTCCCGCATCTTGGCGATGAGCCTCTCTTCGCCGTATTCATGGCCGCCTTCGATGCCCGCCTCGGTCACGCCGTCGGAGTACATCACCAGGGTGTCGCCGGGCAGCAGGTCCGCCGACCCTTCGCTGCATCCCCATTCGCGAAATGCGCCCAGCATGGTGGCGGTGGGCCCCAATCGCTCGAGTTGCCCGGACATGCGCAACAGCAGCGGCGCGAGATGCCCGCAATTCACATAGCGCAGCGCGCGCGTGCGGTCGTCATAGGTGGCAAAGAACAGGGTGGCGAAGCGCTCCGCCGCGGTGGAGTCGAAAAAGTGGCGGTTCACGGTTTTCAGCACGTTGGCCGGGTGGAGCAGCGACCCGGGACTCTGGCTGCGGAAGCAGGCCTGCAGATTGGCCATCAGCAGCGCGGCCGGCACACCCTTGCCGCTGACGTCGCCGAGCGCGAACCCCATGGTGTGATCGTCGATTTCCAGAAAGTCGTAATAGTCGCCGCCCACCTCGCGCGCCGCGTGGCACTCGCCCGCGTAGTCGATGGATCTAAAGCTGCGCTGGGTCTTGGGAAAGAGCTTCTGCTGCACGTTGGCGGCGATCTCCATTTCGCTTTTCCGCTTGCGCTCGGTATCGGCCTGCTTGCGGATCACTGAAATGACGCGCGCATTGTCCCAGGGCTTCTGTATGAAATCGCACGCGCCGCGCCGCATCGCTTCCACTGCCAGATCCACGCTGCCCCAGGCGGTCATCACCACTACTGGCGTGGCATTCCCCTGAGCGTCCAGGCTGGCCAGCAGGTCCAAACCCTCGGCGCCGCTGGTGGTGTCACGCGTGTAGTTCAAGTCGGCCAGGATGAGATCGAAGGAGTCGGTGCGGGTGGCTTGCAGCAGCGCCCGCGGCGAATCCACCGTAACGGACTGGAAGCCCTGCCCCTTCAACAACAGGCGCATGGCCTCCAGCACGTCGGGCTGATCGTCGCAAACCAGCACCCGAAACGGCTTCGGCTGCGCCGGAACAACAGGAGTATCCATCACACACATCACTATAATTGACGTCATAGATGCACGTTTGTTGCCTGCGATGGAAACCCGTATCGGCTGTCGCAGCACTCAGGGAAACGCCGCCACGTGTCCGATTTTGGGACGCGATGTTCCCCAGCGACACGAAGCGGTCGTCTATGGAATGCTATCGGCAACCCTGAGGGCCACCTGCCGGCTTTTGGCCATGACCGCCAGAATTCGCTCGCTGGTGCTGCGGATGACCGTCACCTTTTCGACCTTGCCGTGGTCGTCGAAATCCTCGATCAGCAACGCCGCACCTGTCCGCAAAGCCACCTCCTGAATGTTCACGGGCTCATCCGGTGGAATGTCGAGGAGCCAGGCTGGATTGGCGACGAACTTCCGTGCCAGGGCGCGCGCCTCCCACACCGAGACGCCCAGGCTCCGGAAGGCGACCTCCGCGAAACGCTCCAAGGGAAATCCCGCGGGGATGGAGAGTTCGATGGGTTTGGCCTGAAGGATCTGGACATCGTCCCCGTAGTCCGCCGCGACCAGCGGGCCGATTCCGGCGCGCAACTGCACACCTTCCCATTCGGGAGGCACCTGCACATCGTTGGCCCCCACCTTGCGGAGCGCCGCGGCCAGGTCGGCGACGTGGATGGTCTGCTCCGCCGACATCAGCGGGGTCATCGAAAGGGACGGGCTCACCGGCAAGACTCCGGCCGCCGGCAGAGAGGGACGGAATCCCGCCTTCCGTTCGGCATCGTCGAGACCGCTAAGCGGCTGTTTCATGCCGCTCATGGTCAGTTTTGCGCGCACCGGCAGGTCCGAGAGGTCCAGCCTGACCACGTCGACGCGATGCAGCATCATTCGCTGCCAGAGTTCCTGCGCGAACGCCCGGGTTTGGGGTAGAGCCAGCGCGGCAAGGCACAGGGCAATCGCAGCGGCAGCAGCCACCCACGGCCACGGGCGCGCGGGTTTGGCGAGCCCGGCGTGCAACAACTGGCGCCCGCGGCCGAAATCGGGATTCCACTGGGGTTCCAGCGCGGCAAGCCGCTCGTTCACCCAGCCGTCTTCATGATTGATTTCCATATCGTTTTCGATATTCCTTTCGGAACGCTTCCTGAGCACGGCTGACCAGGCTACCCACGTAGTTCGGCTGCAATTCGAGCGCGGCGGCGATCTCCTGGTAACTGAAGTCCTGGCTGCGCAACAGCAGAATCTCCGCCTGCCTGCGCTGCAAGGCGCCGAGTACGGTGCGGACGCGCCGCTGTTCGGCGTTCGCGGCGTACAACTGTTCCGGCGTGGGAGGCGATTTGCGATTGGCGCCGAGAAGGCGTTCGATGCGGCTGCGGCGTATCTGGCTGCGCAGTTCGTCCAGGGCTTTCCGCACGGCGGTGCGGTAGAGCCAGCCGTCCGGCTGGTCACGCCATTTCAGAAAGACCTCGACGGCCAGTTCCTCCGCGCGGGCCTGGTCGTGGATGACCCTGCCGATGACGCGGGTAATGCGCTCGTAATGGGCGCGAAAGATGGTGTCCAGCGCCTCGCTGTTGCCGGCCCGGATTGGAGTTGGTACGGCCATGCTGCTTGCGTTCACACACCAAGAACGCGCGGGAGGCGGTTTTTGTGGCACTGGCGGCGCCTGCTGGCATCTATGCTATTCAATTAAGATACTGGGAACGTCCAGTGTCCTCCGGGCGGCATCAATTTCCGACTCGGGGAACCGCTCGAACTGCCGTCAGGTGATGGAGGCGTGATATCGGTCCTGATCTGTCGAGAGCGCCGGAGCCATCCGTAGATCAGGGGTACGGGCATTTTGCGTCAAGCTGTTTCTAACTACTTCGGCTCGCGTCATCAGCGCCGGCAGTGGTTGC
>CAVVLD010000045.1:0-9360 GCA_963748795.1 uncultured Solibacteraceae bacterium | reverse complement strand
CGCTTCCACCGTGATATTGCGGACGAAGACGACCCAGCGTCCATCGGGCGAGATGGCGGGAGTCGCCGCGGTTTCCACGCGATCGTGGTCGGCCAGTTGGAGCGGGCGGCCCGCGGCGTGAAGCCAGAAAATGGGCAGGCCAAGGAGAAGGCAAGTACCCAGCTTTTGCATTGGCGCGATTGCACAAGAAGTGGGGCGATAGCCGTTATGGCCGCTTTCAGGCAGCTTCCCACGGATTGAAGAGCGCAACGCCCAAAGCCTGATAGTCCCGGAGGTTGCGCTCTGCGCTAAGCGTTTGTCAGGAAGTAACCATGCCAATCGCTCCCTCACGGTCGCGGCTCCGATGCGCGTTCAGAGCCGCGACCGTGAGAGGGAGCGGTTTTAGAGCCAATTGATCTAATAGTTTTCTGACGACCACTAAGTACGCCCCACCTGTCAGCAATTACCTGGGTCACGGGAAGAAGCCGACCGGCAAAGAAAGTCACAAGGTCGTTGTCCAACCAATTCCGAAGCTGAGTTCGTCTGCGGTCGGCAATAGGGTTATGCCAGTCCGATCGTCTCCGGTCAGTCCAGATGATCCGCCAACCCCCGTCCTTTTGCACACACGTCGGCGAAGGTTCGTTTTGCAGCGGATTCTTCAGACGAGGCTGGCGCGTTCTGTTCGGCGAGTTCAAGCAACCAACGACCAACGGACAATCCACGCGCCTGCGCCTGCTTTTGAAAGCGACAGGGCCCATGTCATCCGGGATTTCCACGGTTACATTCATAATTTCGCCAGTTTCCATTTTATTCTGGCGCTTCCGGCTATTTAGTGGCTGCCGGGTCGAGGTCCAGTCCCCCGCAGTGGAAGTAGATCGCGTTAATGAAGTTCTGTTTGTTTGCGGAAGCCGCGGGCCGTGTATTTCACCCATTGAATCTTGGCATTGATGGATTCGCTGGTCGCGTTGGTGATGCGGTGCTTGAGGTAGGTGATGATGTTGGCGAAGCGGCGCTTGAGCATGGCAGCTACCTCCTTCATCGGGGTCAGACGGCTGCGCGCCGCCAGCCGTACCACCACTGGAAGTGCTTCCGCGCCGGGCCTTGGTAGATGTAGGTATACAGGTTCATGGCGGTCCTTCTTCAAGGCCCAGGCGCGCGCGGTCTTCAGTTCGCCGTTGCGTAAGGCGTCGAAGGCCCGCCGGTCATCGGGGTCCATGCCCGGGTTGCGCAGCCAGTCGTAGCGCGTGCCCTTCCAGCCGATCGTCACCGGCGGCGCGCAGAGCTTTGTTTTCTTTGCGGCGCACCTCGTCCACGGCTTGGCTGAGGATGTTGCGCCACGTGGAACTTGTCGAAGACAATCTTGTTGTCGGCATCCGCCACATGCTCGCGGACCGACTCCGCATGCGGTTCCACATATCCATCGCCACAGCCTGGATTGCTTCTCGTTGCGTCTCCGTCAACGTCCCCCAAAGCCATTGAGCTTCTCTTGTTTGCGGTCTTCGGCCACGTAGAGAACCCGCCCGCGTTCCAGGTCGTTGACCACCCGTCATGTATTTGTGCCCCTTGCGGTAGGCCTTCTCATCCACTCCCAGATGGCGAATCGGTTCGGCTTGCCGGCGCAGCAGTCCGCGCTTGACGGCCCGCTCCATGATGCCGTGGATTTCGTCCCAACTCAGTCCTAACTGCTCGGCCACGGCCTTTTGGCTGGCGGCTTTGAGCCAGGCGATAGCAAGACTTTCAAAGAGCGCGGTAAAACGGCTGGAGGGTTCCGCCCAAGGCAGCTTGACGACGCGCACGCCGTGGGTAGGGCACTGGCTACGCGGAGGGTCGGCGTGTAGGATGGTGCGATATGGCAGGTGTCGAGATGGCGCCACTGCCGCTGGGTTGATGGTCATACAACTGGCTGGGAGTGCCGCACTCGGCGCAGGGCCAAGTGGGGAGGTCTTCATGGGTCCAGATAGACATGGACTTCCTTGGGCGCCAACTGCAGGTCTACAGAGGCCACGCGCCAAGGATGTTCGATGCCGAGAATGCGCCGGTAAAGCTCACGATCTTCCACGATTATTGGATCGCCATACACGTCTTTGGGGTGCATAGCGTGCGGCCAACCGGGGGGCTGCACAAGGGGGGTTTCAGCGGAGCGCTTTGAAACCCCCTTTGTGGGGGGAGCCGCCTGCCTTTGGCGGCGTGGGGGGAACCCGCCCGCCCCGGCTTTCCCCCGGAGGGGGAAACGGGAAAGGGGGAGATCAAACTTCCTTGCTGCCGCAGGCAATTACCCGGGGGATTCGCCAGCGGGGGCGGCCCGCCGGGCAAGCCCCCGCAAGCCCTTATAGCCACTCAAAAGCCCGAATTCCCTTTATTCTAAATTCAACGAGTCTTCGCATGAACGGACTTTTCCAGCGCGGGATCGAACTGTTCAACCGCGAGGAGTTTTTCGAGTGCCATGAGGTGCTGGAAGAGCTTTGGACTCCCGAACGCGGGCCGTATCGTTTGTTTTTGCAGGCGGTAATTCATATGGCCGTGGCCTGCTATCACTGCCAGCGGGGCAATCCGCGGGGCGCGGAGGGGCAGTTCCTCAAAGGACTGCGGAAGCTGGACGGGTATTTGCCGGTGTGTCAAGGGATCGATACCCGGCGTCTAAGCAATGAGGCGCGGGCGGTGCTGGAGCGGGTGCGGGCCGGCGCGCCGGTGGCGGAATTTCCGAAGATTCACGGCGGAGGCGAGTGATGAGATGGCTGGCGATTCTGTGGGCCGCGGCGCTGTTCGCGCAAACGGGGGACTATCCCGCAGACCGGGAAAATGTGGTTTTTAAGACGCAGATCGGCAAACAGGTCGATAAAAGCGACGTGCAGTGCGGCGAGTATTTCTGGAGGTCCGAGAAGGCCGATAAGAAGGGCGTTCCCACGGTTTATTACTTTTATGGCGATCCCTCATACGGCAAGAATAAGCTGGCGCTGTATCACCAGAGCCTGTACAAGGTGGTCGTAAATCCGGACAAAGACCCTCCCACCGTGCAGGTAATTCGCGATGGCGAGGGCAACCTGAAGGAGGTCCGGGTACAGATGACCGGGGCGCAACTGAAGGTCTCGAAGGCCTGTTTCTCCGAGTGATCTCAAGCGGCCTGGGGCCACGCGATGAACCGGTCACAGGAGCAGAACTCGCGTGCCAGCAGCTCGCCGGTCATGGCCAGGCAGGGTTTGCTGCCGCTAGTTCCATGTTGAGATTCCAGGTGGCCGCAGGTTGCGCACACAAAACCCGGAGACGGCTCCGGCTTCTGAGCAATTCTTGAGGGCATTTGCGCAATTTCCTTTACTACTGCTACAGACGTAGCAGATTAGGGAAAGGTTGCTCACTGCACCGGCGGTTCGAAGTAAGTCTGGGCCAGCTCGGGCTTTTCGCGGATGGCTTTGCGCCAATAGGAGCGTGCTTCGTCCTCCTGTCCCATGGCCATCAGCACGTGTCCCAGGTTCAACAGGGCCTCGGCGAATTGCGGATTCTCGTTCAGGGCCTGTTGATACAAATTGACCGCGTCCTCGCTCTGTCCGCGCTTCTGGCAGATGAGGGCGGCGTTGTAGAACAGCTCGGGGCTGCGCTCGCCCAGGTCCAGCAGTTGGCGATGCAGTTCGTAGGCTTCATCGTAGTTCTGCTCTTCCAGGGCGAGTGCGGCGAGGCCGCGCACGGCGTCGGAGGAATCGGGACGCATGACCAGGGTCTCCTGGAAATAGCGCTTCGCCAGATCGGGCTTCCCGCTGCGGGCGAAGGCGATGCCGGCGTTGAGGCAGGCTTCGGGCCATTCGGGGCGCTTGGCCAGGCACTCCTGGAAGTCCGTCGGCGCTGGCCGCATAATCGCCGCGCAGCAGCCGCAGATAGCCCAGCCGGAAGAGGGCATCGCTGAATTCGGGAGCGTCCTCGGGGATCTTAGCGTAGAGCTTCTCGGCCCAGTTGCGCTCGTCCTGCTGTTCCAGCACCAGCGCCAGGTTCCACATCACGCCGGCCTGGCGAGGGTCCACTTCCAGAGCTTTCTCGTAGCAGCCGCGGGCGGCGGACAGGTCGCTCAGTTCCTGGTGTGCCACGCCCAGATTGAGCTGCGCCTGCGCGGATTGCGGCTTCAGCACGGTGGCTTGCGTGTAGGCTTGCGCGGCCTTCTGGTAATTGCCCATTTTGTGATAGGCGACACCCAGGTTGAACCAGTTTTCAAACCGGTCGGGCACCATTTCCGAAAGGTTGCGGCAGAAACGCGCGGCGCTCAGATAATCGCCGTCGGCGAAGGCCAGCGTGGCCAGCGCTTCCATCGCCACGGTGGAATCGGGCTGCAGTTCGGTGAGCATGTCGGCGTAGCGGCGCACGGATTCGTGATCCTTGCGTTCGAGGAACATGGCCACCAGGTTGGAGAGCGCCTCTTCGCAGCGCGGATTGCGCGCCAGCACCTTGCGATACACCTCCACGGCTTCGTTGGGCCGCCCGGTCTGCTGCAGGCTCACGGCCTTGCCGAACAGCGCCTGTTCGTGCTCGGGGAACAGCCGGAGATATTTGTCGAGCGGCTCCATGGCCTGCGCCGGGCTGCCGGTATGGATCAGCGAAATGCCGAGCCCGAGCAGGGCGTCGGCGCGCGTGGCATCCACTTCGGCGGCGCGCCGGAAGGCATCGGCGGCTTCCTTCCAGTTCTTCAGGTTGCCCTGGCACACCGCCAGGTTGAAGTACGCGGTGCGATGCTGCGGCTCCAATTCCACCAGTTGCGCGTAAGTGGAGGCGGCCGAATCGTAGTCGCGCATCTCGTAGTGGATGTGTCCCAGGGCCGAGTAGAGGGAGGCATCGTGCTCGCCCGCCTCAATGGCTTTGGTCAGCATTTTGGCGGCGCTTTCGCGCTTGCCCTCAAGGTGGAGAGAGACGGCTTTGGATAAGGTCCGGCTGCCCACACGCTTGGGATTCTTCGCATCGTCGATCGATGTTATCCCCAGCGGCATGGAGACCACGTTAATTGATTCATTTGTTACGAATTCCATTTTTCCCTCCTGCTGACTTTGGTCATTCGGTTCTGAAGTTCTGCCGCGGTTGCGTCGAGTGCGGCTTCCTGCGTGCGCTCCGGCAAGGGTTGCGGCTGCGGAGTCGGCTTCGGTGTCTGATCGGGCCATAAATCGGCGCTGGCGCGCGATCCATCGCCCAGCGTGTTGGCAACATAAGCACAAATGCGGCCAAGGAAATCTTCGTTCTTGGAGATCTTCATCCAGTAGAGCCGGGCGCGCTCGCCGGTCTCACTGAAGAAGCCGACACCGCCGGCCACCAGCGTGTCATCGATCCAGGTATCCACCAGTTGGCCATCCACGGAGGTGAGCAGCTTGTTGCCGCGAACGTCCACCTCCACCTGCATGGGCCTGCTGTTGTGGACCATGACGTTCAAAGGAATTTCCACCGGGCGGCCTTTCTTGCCGCCCACCACCGGATAGTGCACCACGGCGATAACCGGGCGGAGCCCAGGCTCGATCACCTTAAGTTTCATGGCGTAGTAGTTGTCGGTATCGGTGGCGCGCACGGCCCAACCCAGGCTCTTGTTTTCGATCTGGCCGAAGAACTCCAGGTGGTAGTCCTTGTACCCGAGCGAGGGGTGGAACAGCGCCAGTTGGCCGGTTTGCACGTAGCCATCGGGGTTGCGCGACCAGCCTGGGGCCCACTGTTTGGATGCGGTACCCCAGGCCTCCATACCGGTGCGGAAGCTGTCGGTCATGCTTGCGGCGGCACGGTCGGAAACGGCCGCGCGGATGCGTGCCAGCGCGCCATGGGGAGGCGCCGCCGCACGCGGACCACCGGCCAGGGGCGACGTGAACTTGCGCGACGACACGCGCGAAGACGAATTCGATGCCATATCGCCGAACGAGATATCGCGGTTTACCGCGGCCGTCTGGTTGCCGAGTTGCAGCGTGCCCATGCCAAACCACAAGATGGCCCCCAACAGCAGGCAGGCGGCGAGCGCCCGGACGGCGTACCGTACCGCCGCGTTGCCGGCCTTCTTGCTGGCCACTTCAGGCAGGCGGAAGATGGCCGTGAAAGCGGGGTGGTCCTGCTTGGGCTTCGGCGGCGCCTCTTCGGTGCGCTCCACGATGATGTGCAGGCACATGCCGGGAAGAATGGGCCGGTTCACCGGTGCGCACCAGGCCATTCCGCCGGTGGGGGCGCCGGAAGAGCGCTGGCAGTGGAAATCCAGGGGCACGAAACCCTGTTCGGACACGCTGGCTTCGGGAGGTTCGGAACTAAATGGCGCCGGCGGTACGACGAAGAGCGTGCGCAGCGGCTCTGCGCCGGCATGCGCGGCCTCCGCCGGGCGAGACGGGTGCACGCCGGGCAGGATGGCCACGTTGCTGTCATCCATGCCGGGATCTTTGGTTTGCGGCTGCGCCAGCCGGGGCAGTTGCAGTTCCGGTATGGCGGAGAGCGGCACGGGCAGGCACCCGCCGCAGGCCGGCATGGTTTCCACCGGCTCTGCCGGAAGACCCTCAGCATGACCCGCGAGGTGCGCGGCGGCCATCCTCTGCTGGTGCACCAAAGCCGGCATCCGGAGAGTCCCCGCGCCGCTGGCCGGCACTAGCGCCGGTTGGCACAACGGAAATACCATGCGCTCCGCCGGCTCGGCCGTCAAACCGCGGGCCGCGGGCGCGCCGGAGACGCCAATTGCGCCGGCATCCGCCGCCAGGAGTTCGCGCGCATCCGGAACATAGCGGTTCGGGCAGTTCGGCATAAATGGGCAGCGCGGCGGTCGCGGCCTTGGCCCATACCCGCATCGAGACCGGTTCCGCCACCAGAGGCGGCTTGGGCCGCAGGCTCACGGGCATCCACGGCTCGGCCACCGAGAAGATGTGGATGCCGGGGAGCCGGAACTCGGAGACGCCGCAGGATTCCGGGACCGAGATGGCGAGGACTTCGATGCAGACCGGCTCGGCGGACAGATTCGGCATCCACTCATTGCAGGCTTGCGGGACCGGGACTGGATCGAGGCAGACATCCGCCGGAGGCACCTGGAATTTCGGCAGCCGGGGCTGAGCGGCGGGCGGAGTTGCGGCGCTGGGAGCGGGCAAGGCGGGAACGGGCTCCCGGGTGGACGCCGGGGTCCAGCGCTCGCGCACGTTGGGTTCCGGCGAGGAGGCCAGACCGGGCTCGAACGGCACCACCTGGAATTTCGGCAACGACGGTTGAACCGTTCCCGACTCCGCCGCTTCCGGCGCGGGCAGCGTATGCACCGGTTCGACGCCGGGAGCCGGGGTCCAACGGGTACGCGGCGTGTAGGCGGGCTCAGGTTCCAGAGATAGCTCGAAAGGCTCGATCTGGAACTTCGGCAGCGAAGGTCCGGTCGATGCGGCGTCAGCCGACCCGGCGGCCGGCGATGCGTAGACGGATTCGGTGGCCGGGGTGGCCGCCCAGCGGTCGCGGGTTTGCGGCACCGGCACCGGCGCAAGATGTGGTTCGGCAGCGGCGATCTGCAGGTCCGGCAGCCGTAGAGGTGCCGCGGACGCTGTTACGGGGATGGCCGCGGGCGAGGCATACGCCGGTGCCACAGGTGCAGTGGAGACCTGTAGGGCCCGACCATACTCCGCCCGCGATAACGGGACCTCCAGGACGCGGGTGGGGAGCACCAGCGCAATTACATCCGCGGCGGCGGCAACAGGCTCTGCCGATGCCACGGCGAAAACCATTCGCTCGACCGCTTCCGGGCGAAGCGGCATGGGGCCGGCCGTCGCGAGTAGCCAGCCACTCTCCGCCATCGATAGCGAGAGATCTAAAGCGCGGGTCGCAACTGAGGCGGCGGCAACAGGCTCTGCCGATGCCACGGCGAAGACCATTCGCTCGACCGCTTCCGGGCGAAGCGGCATGGGGCTTGTGGCAGCGAGCGGCTGGCCATACTCCGCACCCGCTAGCGAGAGATCCCAGGCGCGGGCGGGGAGCAGCGGCGCAACTGCGGCGACGGCAACAGGCTCTGCCGATCCCACGGTGAAAACCATCCGCTCGACTGCTTCCGGGCGAAGCGGCATGGGGCTGGTGGCAGCAAGCGGCCGGCCATACTCCGTCCCCGATAACGAGAGGTCCAAGGCGCGCGCGGGAAGCACCGGCGAAACTGCGGCGGCCACAGGTTCTGCCGATGCCACGGCGAAAACCATCCGCTCGACTGCCTCCGGGCGAAGCGGCATGGGGCGCGTCGCCGCGGGCGGCACGAATTCGGTATCTTCCGGCGCCGGCAGACCGGTCGCGGCCTCGAGTTGCAGCCGCGGCATGCGCACGTCACTACGATATTCAGCAGGGGGAGCGCCGGACCCGGCGAGAACGATATCGGCCGGTGAGGGTGCCGCGAGAGAGCGTGGCATGTCGCCGAGCAGGGGTGTAATCGAAAAAGGAAGCGAGCGGCGATAAATAAATGGCTCAAATCCATGTTCCAATTCCCAATTAATTCCGGCGAATTTTTGATTGCCAGATTGAATTAAAAAATCGGACACAAATCCGGCGGGCGGCGCGGGAGGCGGCTCCGGCGCGCCGATCTTCGTCAATGCCTTTCCGAGCCTGTCCCTATACTGTTTGCGATGCGCCGAACTGCAAAATTCGTCGTCGCGAATCAGTCGAAAAGGCCCGATCTCTTTTCCACAAAAAAGGCAGCCCAACCGTTAATCCTCAGACAAATACCATCGGTACCAGGACCATTATAGGCGGATAACAAGTGAAATTATGCCGGTTTAATGCCGGAAAATTACCATAGATTTGGTTAAGAGCCAGTTGGTAACCATGGTTAATCTCCCCCCGCCGGTTGTGCGAAACTGAATCTGTTGACAAGAACGATCCTGCTTCTTTTGTGCGGCTTGAGTGCCTGGGCGCAACGCCGCCCGATGACCCCCGGCGACCTCTGGTTGTGGCGGCAGGCGGAGAGTCCGCGCATCAGCGCCGACGGCCAGGGGGTGGTTTATGTCGAAAAATGGAGCGATCGGACCCACGACGACCTTTACGCCAACCTGACATTTGTGGACAGCAAGGGCCGGCAGCAGCGCGCGCTGACCGAAGGCAATTTCCATGACCGGACGCCGCGCTGGTCGCCGGACGGAACGCGCGTGGCATTTCTGTCCGACCGGTCGGGAAAGGTGCAGATTCACTCCCTCGCGCTGACTCCGGGTTCGCCCCTGGTGCAGGTGACGCGCGGCGAAGTGGAACCGCTGGCCCTGGCGTGGTCGCCCGACGGACAATCGTTGGCATTCACCGCGCGCGTGGCTCCGGAAGCGGTAAAAGCGCCCTGGGCTCCGCCGGACATCCTGCCGCTGCTGTTCCCCCGCCCCCAGGGGCCGGTGCAGGTTTTCGTTGTGCCGGCGGCGGGCGGTGCCCCGGTGCGCCTCTCCGGCGGCGACTTGGATTACT
>CAVVLD010000044.1:0-38449 GCA_963748795.1 uncultured Solibacteraceae bacterium | reverse complement strand
GGCACGCAAACCAGGTAAACAGTATCAAGCCGCGCGGAAACAGGTTGAGGCCAAAGAGTATCAGCTCGAAGAGGCCGTTCCGCTCCTCCAGAAAATCAAGTTCGCCAAGTTCGACGAGACCGTCGAAGTGCACATGCGCCTGGGCGTCGATCCGAAGCATGCCGACCAGATGGTGCGCGGCACGGTCGTGATGCCGAACGGGCTCGGCAAATCCAAGAAGGTGCTGGTGATCGCCAGCGGCGACAAGCAGCGCGAAGCCGACGGAAGCCGGCGCCGATTTCGTGGGCGGCGAGGACATGGTCAACAAGATCCAGTCCGAAAGCTGGACGGATTTCGACGCCGTGATCGCCACGCCGGACATGATGCGCTCGGTCGGTAAGCTCGGCAAGGTGCTCGGTCCGCGCGGCCTGATGCCGAACCCGAAGACCGGCACGGTGACGGTGGACGTGGCCAAGGCGGTCAAGGAAATCAAGGCCGGTAAGGTGGAATTCCGCGTCGACAAGACCGGCATCATTCACGCGCCGGTCGGCAAGATCAGCTTCGACGCCGGACAAGCTGGTGGAGAACGCCGCCAGCCTGATCACGGCGGTGATCAAGGCCAAGCCGGCGGTGGCCAAGGGCAAGTACGTGAGGAGCGCGACGCTCTGCTCGACCATGGGCCCGGGCGTGGCGATCGATACGACGCCGTTCAGCGTGAAGGCGGCAGCGCAGTCTAGAGCCGAACAGGTGTTTCCATGAAAAAGAAGGAAGACAAGAAGAAAGATGTCGAGGCCCTGCGCCAGGACCTGGAGCAGGTCGCAGAACCTGTTCGTCACCGGCTACGAGAAGCTGCGGTGGGTCAGGATTTCGAACTGCGCAAGACGGTGCGCGGGCGCGGGCGGCAAGTACCGCGTGGTGAAGAACAACCTGGCGGAGATGGCTTCGGAAGGAACGCCGTCCGAGCAGGTGCTGAAGGGTCTGCGCGGGATGACGTCGATGGCGTACACCACCAGCGATCCGGTGGCGCTGGCCAAGGCGCTGACGGCGTACGCCAAGACGAATCCGAGCTTCACGTTCAAGGCGGGGGTGGTGGAAGGCCGGGTGATCGACGTCAAGGCGATCAACGATCTGGCGACCATGCCGTCCGAAGGAAGAGATCTTTGCCAAGCTGCTGTACCTGATCAACGCTCCGGCGCAGCGGTTGGTGACGGCGATGAACGCGGTGGGCCGCAACCTGGCGGTGGTGGTGGACCAGGGCGTGAAGGAAAACAAGTTTCAGCAGTAATTCGACGATGTTTTTTGAATATCAAGGAGTTTAGGAAATGGCGGACATTAACGCAATTGCGGAACAGATTCAAGGGCTTGACGCTGCTGGAAGCATCTCAGCTCGTCAAGATGCTCGAAGAGAAGCTGGGCGTTTCGGCGGCGGCAGCGGCTCCGGTAGCGGTGGCGGGCGGCGGCGGCGGCGCGGCAGCGGCTCCGGCGGTCGAAGAGAAGACCGAGTTCACCGTCGTCCTGACGGCGGCCGGCGCCAACAAGATCAACGTCATCAAGGCGGTACGCGAAGTCACCAGCCTGGGCCTGAAGGAAGCCAAGGACCTGGTGGACGGCGCTCCCAAGCCGGTGAAGGAAGGCGTCAGCAAGGACGAAGCCGAGGCCATCAAGAAGAAGTTCGTCGACGCCGGCGCGTCGGTCGAAGTAAAGTAGCTGGACAGTTTTGGCTGTCGGTCGGTTGGCGAGCGGTGCGGCTCGCCGGCGCCGCGATCGCTGACAGCGGTGCATTTGACGTAGGCCGTAAGGCCTGGTAGAGTAAGTAGTTGGGCTTTCGATTCAGCCGGATTCGATCCCAATTGGTGACTGTGATTTCCGAATCCTGGCACTTCAATTGCAGTTCGGGCGAAACTGCAGAGAGGGGATCTCTGCGCGTTTCATTGCCTGCAACAATCATACAGGATTCGTACGTCCCTGCTTCCACCGGTTCATTCTTCACGCGCAGACTCCGAACCCCCGGTTTCCGGTTCCACTTCGAAACTCGATTCCTGCCCCAGGTATTCTTCATTCGGCGCTCCGAGAGGCATTGCCTCCCGGGGCGCCGTTGGCTTTGTGCTGTTAAGCGCAGTTTCTTTGCGTTGGCTGTTCGGCCGTCAGGAGTTTAAAGAATGGATATTCAAAATAACGGCGCCGCCCCCGAGCGAGTGGATTTTTCCAAAATCAAGACTTCGATTCCGATTCCGAATCTGATCGAGGTACAGAAGAAGTCCTACGAGCGGTTCCTGCAGATGGACCTGCTGCCCAATGAGCGCGAAGACATCGGGCTGCAGACCGTTTTCAATTCGGTATTCCCGATTTCGGATTTCCGCGGCGTCAGCGACCTGGAGTTCGTCGATTATTCGATCGGCAACTGGGAATGCAAGTGCGGCAACCTGAAAGGTCTGCACCATCTCCGTTCCACCTGCCGCAACTGCGGCGCGACCATCCGCACCGATCCGTTCCACGCGGGCGACATTCTGTGCCATCATTGCGGCACGTTCAACAAGAACGTGGTCACGTTCTGCAACAAGTGCGGCGACCCGGTGGGCCTGCAACTGAAATACGACATGCAGGAGTGCCAGGAGCGCGGCATGACGTATGCCGCGCCGCTCGAAGGTCACCATCCGGCTCACGGTGTATTCCAAGGATCCCGAGACCCAGAAGAAGAGCGTCCGCGACATCAAGGAACAGGAAGTCTTCTTCGGCGAAATTCCGCTGATGACGGACAACGGCACGTTCATCATCAACGGCACCGAGCGCGTCATCGTCTCGCAGTTGCACCGTTCGCCGGGCGTGTTCTTCGAGCGCGTGCCGGCGCAGGGCTACTTCCTCGGCAAGATCATTCCCTACCGCGGAAGCTGGGTGGAGTTCGAGTACGACAACAAGAACCTCCTGTACGTCCGCATCGACCGCAAGCGCAAATTCTACGGCTCGGTATTCCTGCGGGCCTTGGGACTGAAGACCGACGAGCAGATTCTGCGCGCCTTCTACCGCGTCAGCAAGATCGGCATCAAAGACAAGAAGCTGTTGTGGAACGTGGATGAAGGTCTCACCGGCCTGAAGCTCTCCTACGCCATCACCACCAAGACCGGGGAGACGGTAGTCGGGCAGGGCAAGAAGATCACCTCGTCGCTGTACAAGGAAATCCAGAAGGCCAAGATCGAGCAGGTGGAAGTGGCGCCCAACGATCTGGAAGGCGCCTACGTCGTGGCCGACGTGGTGGACATGACCACCGGCGAAGTCCTGATCGACGCCAACAGCGAACTGACCCCCACGGTGATCGGCAAGCTGATGGAAGCCGGCATCGAAGAGTTCGAAATCTTCTTCCCCGAGCGCGACGACGTGGGCACGGTGATCTCGGCCACCATCCGCAAGGACAGCGTCAAGACGCAGAACGAAGCGCTGATCGAGATCTACCGCAAGCTGCGTCCGGGCGATCCGCCGACGCTGGATACGGCCACGCAGCTCTTCCAGGGCATGTTCTTCGACCCGCGCAAGTACGATTTCTCGCGCGTGGGCCGCATGAAGTTCAACATCAAGCTGCACGACAAAGCCGACGCCACCAGCCTGGACAAGCGCACGCTGGACCAGGAAGATTTCCGCGCCACCATCAAGTACCTGTTGAAGCTGCGCAAGGGCATCGGCGCGGTGGACGATATCGATCACCTGGGCAACCGCCGCGTGCGCGCGGTGGGCGAACTGCTGGAGAACCAGTTCCGCATCGGACTGGTGCGCATGGAACGCGCCATCAAGGAAAAGATGAGCGTGTACCAGGAAATGTCCACGGCCATGCCGCACGACCTGGTGAACGCCAAGCCGGTGATGGCCGCCATCCGCGAATTCTTCGGATCCAGCCAGCTTTCCCAGTTCATGGATCAGACCAACCCGCTCAGCGAGATCACGCACAAGCGGCGTCTGTCGGCCCTGGGACCGGGCGGTCTGAGCCGCGAGCGCGCCGGATTCGAAGTGCGCGACGTGCACCCCACGCACTACGGCCGCATCTGTCCGATCGAAACGCCGGAAGGTCCGAACATCGGTCTGATTTCGTCGCTCTCGTGCTTTGCGCGCATCAACGAATACGGATTCATCGAGAGCCCGTACCGCAAGGTGATCAAGGGCGTGGTCATCGACGAAGTCCAGATTCTGAATCCCGGCGATACCGATTATAAAGTCGGCGACATTATCAAGCGGCAGGAAGCCGAAGAGGTCAATCGCAAACTGGGAGCCGAAGAAGCAGCCGGCCGAATATCGAAGCCCACTGCGAGTATCTCTCGGCGTGGGAAGAAGACAAGTGGGTGGTGGCGCAGGCCAACGTGCAGTTGGACGAGAAGGGCCGCATCGTGCCCGACCTTTCCAACGCGCGCCAGGCCGGCAACTTCGTGCTCAAGCCGAGGGACGAAATCGAATACATCGACGTCTCGCCGAAGCAGCTTGTCAGCGTGGCCGCGAGCCTGATTCCGTTCCTGGAAAACGACGACGCCAACCGCGCCCTGATGGGTTCGAACATGCAGCGCCAGGCCGTGCCGCTGCTGCGCGCCGACGCTCCTTACGTGGGCACCGGCATGGAACTGGTGACGGCTCGCGATTCCGGCGCCGTGGTGCTCTGCAAGCGGCCGGGCGTGGTGGATTCGGTGGATTCCGAGCGCATCATCGTGCGCGTGGAAGGCGCTTCTCACGAAGGCCAGCTTTCCCGCGAGGTGGGCGCGGACATCTATCAGCTCACCAAGTTCAAACGCAGCAACCAGAACACCTGCATCAACCAGAAGCCCATCGTGGCGGTGGGACAGAGGGTGCCCAAAGGCGCGGTGCTGGCCGATGGTCCCTGCACCGACCTGGGCGAACTGGCCCTGGGACGCAACGTGCTGGTGGCGTTCATGCCCTGGCGCGGCTACAACTTCGAAGACGCCATCCTGGTCAACGAAAAGCTGGTCAAGGAAGACTACTACACCTCGATTCACATCGAGGAGTTCGAAATCGAAGCGCGCGACACCAAGCTGGGGCCGGAAGAAATCACCCGCGACATCCCCAATATCGCCGATTCGTTCCTGCGCAACCTGGACGAGAGCGGCATCATCCGCATCGGCGCCACGGTGAAGCCGGGCGACATCCTGGTGGGCAAAGTGACGCCTAAAGGCGAAACTCAGCTCACTCCGGAAGAGAAACTGCTGCGCGCCATCTTCGGCGAAAAGGCCGGCGACGTGAAGGACGCTTCGCTGTACTGCCCGCCCGGAATCGAGGGCACCATTGTCGATTGCAAGATTTTCTCGCGCAAGGGGCAGGAGAAGGACGAGCGCAGCAAGAGCATCGAAGAAACGCAGATCCAGCGTTTGCAGCGCAACCTGCAGGATGAAATCCGCATCCTGACCGACGAGCGCGCCAAACGCCTGGGCGCTCTGCTGGAAGGCAAGAAGCTGCTGGCCGACCTGCACGACGAAAAGACCGACAAGCGCCTGCTCAGCAAGGATACCGAGCTGACGCGCGAGCTCATCGAGAAGATGAAATCGCGCGACCTGAAGCGCATGCGCCTTTCCAGCAAAGACCCGCGGCTGAACGAACAGATCGACGAAATCGAAGAGATGACGTCGCGGCAGATCGCGGTGCTGGAAAAGATCACCGACGAGAAGGTGGGCAAGCTGCGCAAGGGCGACGAACTGCCTCCGGGCGTGATCAAGCTGGTGAAGGTCTATATCGCCATGAAGCGCAAGCTTTCGGTGGGCGATAAGATGGCCGGCCGTCACGGCAACAAGGGCGTCATCGCGCGCATCCTGCCGGAAGAGGATATGCCGTACCTGCCGGATGGAACGCCGGTGGAAATCGTTCTCAACCCGCTCGGCGTGCCCTCCCGTATGAACGTGGGCCAGATTCTGGAAACCCACCTGGGCTGGGCCGCCAAAGCGCTGGGCGTGCAGTATCGCTACTCCCGTGTTCGACGGAGCCACGGAGCGCGAGATCAAGAAAGCGCTCACCGACGCCAATCTGCCGACGTCCGGCAAGACCATTCTGTACGACGGTATGACCGGTATTCAGTTCGAGCAGCCGGTGACCGTGGGCTACATCTACATGTTGAAGCTGAGCCACCTGGTGGACGACAAGATTCACGCGCGTTCCATCGGGCCGTATTCGCTGATTACGCAGCAGCCCCTGGGCGGCAAGGCGCAGTTCGGCGGACAGCGCTTCGGCGAAATGGAAGTCTGGGCGCTGGAGGCATACGGCGCCGCTTACATCCTGCAGGAATTGCTGACGGCGAAATCCGACGACGTTTACGGCCGCGCCAAAATCTACGAGGCCATCGTCAAAGGCGAAGCAGCCATCGAACCCGGCGTGCCGGAATCGTTCAACGTGCTGATTCGCGAGTTGCAGTCGTTGTGTCTCGATGTGGAATTGATGAAGAAGCCGCGCGAAGTGCCGGATACGGCTTTGGCGGCTGACTAGATATGTGTTCACCACGGAGCCACGGAGAACACGGAGGAACACGGAGAAACTCTTAGATCTTCTCCGTGCTTCCTCCGTGTCCTCCGTGGCTCCGTGGTGAGTCAGAAATTGGAGGCTATTTTGAGATCCTCACCTTACGATCGAGCGAATTTGATTGCGGATTTCGATTCCATCCGCATTTCTCTGGCTTCTCCGGAAAAGATCCGGAGCTGGTCCCACGGTGAAGTCACCAAGCCGGAGACTATCAATTACCGGACTTTTAAACCAGAGCGCGACGGGCTGTTCTGCGCGCGCATCTTCGGCCCCACCCAGGATTGGGAGTGCTTGTGCGGCAAGTACAAGCGCATGAAGCACCGCGGCGTCATTTGCGATAAATGCGGCGTGGAAGTCACGCTGGCGCGCGTGCGCCGCGAGCGCCTGGGCCATATCGAACTGGCCAGCCCCTGTTCGCACGTGTGGTTCTTCAAGGGCCTGCCCAGCCGCATCGGACACCTGCTGGATATCACGCTCCGCGAACTGGAGCGGGTGCTGTACTTCGAAGCGTATGTGATTGTCGATCCCGGTGAAGTAGAGGCGCTGAGCCAGGGCGAAGTGATCACCGACGAAAAGAAGCGGGCCCTGGACCAGGAGTTCCCCGGCAAGTTCATCGCCATGATGGGCGCCGAGGGCATCAAGGAACTGCTCAAGAAGGTCGATGTAGAGGCGCTGAGCGAAGAGATTCGCGAGCGCATGAAGACCGAGACCAGCGTCCAGAAGAAGCTGAAATTCGCCAAGCGCCTGCGCGTGGTGGAAAGCTTCCGCAAAAGCGGCAACAAGCCGGAATGGATGATTCTGGACGTGATTCCGGTGATTCCGCCGGAGTTGCGTCCCCTGGTGCCGCTGGATGGCGGCCGTTTCGCCACCAGCGATCTCAACGATCTCTATCGCCGCGTGATCAACCGCAACAACCGGTTGAAGAAGCTCATCGAACTGCATGCGCCCGACGTAATTGTGCGCAACGAAAAGCGCATGTTGCAGGAAGCCGTGGACGCGCTGTTCGATAACGGACGCCGCGGCCGCGTACTGCGCGGCGCCAACAACCGCCCGCTGAAATCGCTCTCCGATACGCTGAAGGGCAAGCAGGGCCGCTTCCGCCAGAACCTGCTGGGCAAGCGCGTGGATTATTCCGGCCGTTCGGTGATCGTGGTGGGTCCGGACCTGAAGCTGAACCAGTGCGGTCTTCCCAAGAAGATGGCTCTGGAGCTGTTCAAGCCGTTCATCTATCACCGCCTGGAGCAGCGCGGCCACTGCACCACCATCAAGCAGGCCAAGGAACTGGTGGAGCAGCAGGACCCGGTGGTATGGGACATCCTGGAAGAGGTCATTAAGGACCATCCCATTCTGCTGAACCGCGCTCCCACGCTGCACCGTCTGGGCATTCAGGCCTTCGAGCCGGTGCTGGTGGAAGGCAAAGCCATCAAGATTCACCCGCTGGTCTGCACCGCGTTCAACGCGGATTTCGACGGCGACCAGATGGCCGTCCATATTCCGCTGTCGCCCGAAGCGCAGATCGAAGCATCCACTTTGATGCTCTCGTCCAACAATATTCTTTCGCCGGCGCACGGCGGCCCAATCACCATTCCCACGCAGGACATGGTGCTGGGCTGCTACTACCTGACCAAGGCGCGCCCCGGCGCCAAGGGCGAAGGCCGTACGTTTGCCTCCACCGATGACGTGCTGATCGCACTCGAAATGGGCGAAGTGGAAACGTTGACCCCCATCAAGCTGCGCTACACCGGCAAAGTGATCGACCTGGTGCATGCGTTCGACAGCCAGAACATTCTGCACACCGAGCCGATCGAATTCATCAAGCAGTACATGGAGACCACGGTCGGCCGCGTGATTCTGAACGACAGCCTGCCGCAGGATATGCCGTATATCAACGGCCTGCTGAAGAAGAAGGGCCTGGGCCAACTGGTGCAATATTGCTACCTCAAGTTCGGCCTGCACGTGACCGTGCAGATGCTGGACGAGGTGAAGAACCTGGGCTTCCTGTACGCCACGCGCGCGGGCATTTCGATCGGCATCGACGATATGGTGGTGCCGGGCGAGAAGGCCGCCCTGGTGCGCGCCGCCGAAAAGGAAGTGGTGGACGTGGAAAGCCAGTATCAGGACGGCGCCATCACCCACGGCGAACGCTACAACAAGATCATCGAAATCTGGTCCAAGGTTACGGAAAAGGTTTCCGATGAGATGTTCAAGTCCATGGAAGAGGACGACCGCACCGGCCGCTACATCAACCCGATTTACATCATGGCCGACTCCGGCGCGCGCGGTTCCAAACAGCAGATCCGCCAACTCTCTGGTATGCGCGGCCTGATGGCCAAGCCCAGCGGCGAAATTATCGAAACGCCGATCACCGCGAACTTCCGCGAAGGGCTGGACGTGTTGCAGTACTTCATTTCCACGCACGGCGCCCGCAAGGGTCTGGCCGATACGGCTCTGAAGACGGCGGATTCGGGCTACCTGACGCGCCGCCTGGTGGACGTGGCGCAGGACGTGATCGTAACCGAAGTGGATTGCGGCACCGGTGAAGGCATCTTCGTCGAGCCGATCATCGAATCCGGCGAAATCATCGAACCGCTGCGCGACCGCATTGTAGGCCGCGTGGCGCTGGAAGACCAGAAGGACTACGAAGGCAACGTGATCGTCGGCGTGAACCAGGAAATCACCGAAGACCTGGCGGCGGCGATTCAGGCAGCCGGTATCGAGCGCGTCAAAATCCGCTCGGTGCTGACCTGCGAATCCAAACGCGGCGTGTGCGTGGCGTGCTACGGCCGCAACCTGGCGACCGGACGCCTGGTGGAGCGCGGCGAAGCGGTCGGAGTGATTGCGGCGCAATCCATCGGCGAACCGGGCACGCAGTTGACCATGCGAACGTTCCACATCGGTGGAACCGCCAGCAGGATCAACGAGCAATCCACGCAGGATGCCAAGAGCGCCGGTTTCGCGCGGTACATCGGCATTCAGACGGTGCGCAGCAAGGCGGGCGAGCTGATCGCCATGAACCGCAACGGCATCATCTCGGTGGTGGACGATAAAGGCCGCGAGAAGGAACGCTACCAGGCGGTCTACGGCGCGCGCGTGCTGGTGGAAGACGGCGCTCCGGTGAAGAGCAACCAGATCCTGCTGGAATGGGATCCTTACACTTTCTCGATTCTGACGGAAGTCACCGGCGTGGTCCATTTCAAAGACCTGGTGGATGGCCTGACGCTGCAGGAGCAGGTGGACGAAGTCACCGGCATGTCGCAGCTTGTGGTGACCGATTCGCCCGACGAGAAGCGGCAGCCGCAGATCATCGTGCGTCCGGAAGGCGCCGGCGGGTCGCGCTCGGAAGCCAAGAAATACCTCATGCCCACGCATGCCCACCTGATGGTGCATGACGGGGAAGAGGTGCACGCGGGCGACGTGGTGGCCAAGATCCCGCGCGAAACCACCAAGACCAAGGACATCACCGGCGGTCTGCCGCGCGTGGTGGAACTGTTCGAAGCGCGCAAGCCGCGCGAGACGGCCATCATCGCGGAGATCAACGGCACGGTAAAGTACGGCGAAGTGAGCAAGGGGCAGCGCAAGATCTTCGTGGTGGGCGAAGACGGCGAGCAGCGCGAATACTCGCTGCCTCGCGGCGTACACATCAACGTTCAGGAGGGCGAGCGGGTCAAGGCCGGCGAGCCGCTCATGGACGGTCCGCGCGATCCGCACGACATCCTGGCCGTGCTCGGAGAAAAGGAACTGCAGAAGTACCTGGTCAACGAGATTCAGGAAGTCTACCGGTTGCAGGGCGTGAATATCAACGACAAGCATCTGGAGACCATTTCGCGCCAGATGATGCGCTGGGTGGAAGTGGAAGATATCGGCGATACCGAATTCCTGCCGCAGGAAGATCGTCGATAAGTTCAAGTTCCGCGCGGAGAATCAGAAGACCGTGGAAGCGGGCGGGCGTCCGGCGCAGGGCAAAGCCAAGCTGATGGGGATCACCAAGGCTTCGCTCTCGACCGATTCGTTCATCTCCGCGGCCTCCTTCCAGGAGACCACGCGCGTACTCACCGAAGCCGCCATCAACGGTAAGATCGATTACCTGCGCGGCCTGAAGGAAAACGTCATCATGGGACGCCTCGTCCCGGCCGGCACCGGCATGGAGTATTACCGCCAGGTGAAGATCGCGGGCGAGGACGTGGTGGAAGAGCCGGTGGCAGAGCCGGCGCTCGACCAGATCCCCGGATACGACGAAGAGACCCGTTTGCAGTACGCCGGCGGACTGCCCGAAGACACGGGCGAAGAGACGCTGGCCGAGTAGTTTCGCGTTAGAATGAAGGCCGGAGTCCCCCGTGGGCTCCGGCCTTTTTGTTTTTATGCAGACCGGCGAACTGATGAGCGTGAGGGAGTACCTGTCCACCAGTTTCCGTCCCGATTGCGATTATGTGGACGGCGAGGTCGTGGAGCGCAACGTGGGTGAGTACGATCACGCGCGGTTACAAGATGGCGGTCATCGCATACTTCTACACGCGCCGCAAAGAGTGGGGCATTGAGGTCCTTCCCGAACAGCGCGTCCAGGTGTCCCCTACACGGTTTCGCGTTCCGGACGTCTGCGTGATTCTCGGAGGGCAGTGCACCCGGTCAGATTTTCACTACCCCGCCGTTCATCTGTATCGAGATTCTCTCCAAGGACGACCGCCTCAGTGGAATGCAGGATCGGATCAAGGACTATCTAACCTTCGGAGTCCCGCACGTCTGGATACTCAATCCGCAGACTCGCAGCGCCTGGCGCTGCACCACGGAGGGAATGTTCGAGACCCAGGAATTGCGCACCGAAAACCCGGAGATCGTGCTTCCCCTCGCACCTTTGTTCGAGTAGCGCGGGCTCCCTTTTTGTTTTTATGCAGACCGGCGAACCGATGAGCGTGAGGGAGTACCTGTCCACCAGTTTCCGTCCCGATTGCGACTACGTGGATGGCGAGGTCGTGGAGCGCAACGTGGGTGAGCGTGACCATTCGCGTTTACAGATGGCCGTCATCGCGTACTTTTATACCCGCCGTAAAGAGTGGGGCATTGACGTGGTTCCCTCACAGCGCGTTCAGGTGTCTCCTACGCGGTTTCGCGTTCCGGACGTGTGCGTGATTCTCGCGGGCAATGCACCGGAGCAAATTTTCACCACCCCGCCACTCATCTGCATCGAGATTCTCTCGCGAGACGACCGCCTTAGCGCTATGCACGAGCGAATCAAGGACTATCTGGCCTTCGGAGTCCCGCACGTCTGGATCCTCAATCCGCAGACTCGCAGCGCCTGGCGCTGCACAGCGGAGGGCATGTTCGAGACCCAGGAATTGCGCACCGAAAACCCCACCTTCGTGCTCCCCCTCGCGCCTTTGTTCGAGTAAATACAGAAACCATTGCATTGTTCCCCGTGCGGCTGCGCGCTATAAACAAGTTGTCGTGACGCGGGTATAGCCTGGGGAGGCTGCGCCCGCATACAGACTTGGGTGATTAACGAACCATGTTCCAGGGCAAACCAGCCCTGCCGGGAGAACGCTATACGTCTGCCCGGGCGGGGTTGTTTACGGCATTCCTGCTGTTGTTCATCGTGTGCACCCGCTGGGCCACGGCGCCGCGGCTGCTCTACTACTTTGACAGCGCGAACTTTGCGCTCTCGCTGGAGCGCTTCGATCCCACGCTGCACCAGCCGCAGCCCCCGGGATATCCGTTCTTCGTCCTGCTGATTCGCTTGATTCACCTTTGGGTCGCAAGCCCCGAGAAGGTTCTGTTGGTCGCCGGACTGTTGGCCGCCGGAGCGGCGACCGTGCTGATTCGATTCCTGGCGGCCGATCTTTTCGGACGGCCGGCCGGAGTGCTGGCGGCGGCGCTGCTGGCCTCCAACCCGGTTTTCTGGTTTGCCGGAGTCACCAATCAGATCCGCCTGTTCCTGGCCCTGTCGACGATCGGCGTTTGCCTGCTGGCGTGGCGGGCGCTCCACATGCCCGAAGATTCACGTTGGTTTTATGGCGCCTTTGCCGCGCTGGGAGTGGCAGCCGGGTTCCGGCCCGTGGAGAGCGTTCTGTTGCTTCCGATGCTGGCATGGGTGTGGTGGCAGAGCGGGCGATCTGCACGCCGTCTCCTCGCCGGCACGGGCCTTCTTGCGGCAACTTCCCTTCCCTGGATTGCTGCCACGGTGATCGCGGCCGGCGGCCTGCATTCTACTGTCGGGATGCTGTGGGACTACGCCAACGTGCAGTTCAGCGGATCCTCGGCGGTATTTGGCGCCTCCGCGCACTCCGCCTGGTACATGGTGAAAGAAGCGGTCGCCTGGAACTTTCTGGGAGCCGTCGCATGGATCTGGGCCGTCCCGTTCGTAGTTCGCCGGTTCTCGCTCGCCGCGTGGCCCAGGCACGCCGCCTTCCTGGGGCTTGCCTTCCTGCCGCCCCTGTTGTTCTCCGCATTTATCCACATCGGCGATCCGGACCAGGCCCTGGCCAGTGTGTCCATTCTCTGCGCGCTCGGAGGCGGAGTCCTCGCGGCCTTTCTGAGGCAGACGAAAGCCCGCGTGATTCCGATTGCCGCTCTCGTGATCGGGCTCAACGCACTGGTCTTCTTCGTGCCGTTCAGCAAGCTCGCAAAAGCCTCCAGCTATCGGGCCGTCGCGGCCGTGGACCGTATGAATTCAGGCGCTCTCAACGCCATCGCCACCCTGCGGCGTGGCGGACCGATCACCATCGTCCATTACGGATCCTCGGTGGCCTGCCGCCACCTGGAATACTATTTCCCGAACGACTATGTGGTCGTGCTCCCGGGAAATCCCGCGAACCCCCAGCCGGGCCAACCGATCCAGATGTTCTACCACCACGCTGGATTGACCGCCCTGCAACCCGCCAGCGGCCGGATGCCCCTGCATTCCCGCCGCCTGGTTTGCCTCTTGCCGTTCCAATCCCGGCCTTCCGATTTGCCTGGCTGGCGCCGGTTCGGTCCTGTTTACTACACGGATCGAACTCCCGATGCGCCCGTCGCGATCGGACCCTACACCCTGCTTCCGGACGCCCGGTAACTTCAGGGACAGTTCGCGCGTCCCTCCAATTTGAGGCTTTCGTATCTTGTAGGGGTGGTATTGTGTTTCAGCACAATCTCATTCTCCCAACGTGCTCACGTTCGGGATGCAGCAGGCGCAGACATGCCGGCTCAGGTGGACTCCAACAGTCCAGCCTTCTGGCAGGATGGTTTCCTGCAGCTTCTGAACTCCACCGGCGGCGATCCCCTGCGCAGTTCCGGCTCTGACCAGTACCATCTGGGCGCTCCGCAAGACGTTCATTTTTCTCACATAAACCCCTGGCCCACGTGGATGGAGGCGGTGTGGAAAGACCCCGACACAGGCACCGTTTTCGGCTGGTATCACCAGGAGCATTGGGGATTGTGCCCGGGTAGCCGGCTGGCCGTTCCACAGATCGGCGCTGCGATCTCATTCGACGGCGGCGCGTCATTCATGGATATGGGCCCGGTGCTCACCTCGGGCGATCCGTATAGCTGTGCCGCACAGAACGGGTACTTTGCCGGCGGGGTGGGCGACTTCTCGGTGATCCTCGACCGTAACAAACGGTACTTTTATTTCCTGTTCTCGAACTACGGCGGTCCGCTGGAGTCTCAGGGCGTGGCTATTGCGCGGATGCCCTTTCTGAATCGCTACAATCCCGCTGCCACGGTGATGAAGTACTGCAACGGCGGCTGGACCGAACCGGGCCTGGGCGGGCAGGTCACTCCCGTTTTTCCGGCCAAGGCTAGTTGGCAGGATGCCGATACAGATGCCTTTTGGGGCCCTTCGGTGCACTGGAATACGTACCTGGGATCCTACGTGGTGCTCCTGAACCATTCCTGTTGCAGCCCGGGTTTTCCGCAGGAAGGCATCTACGCCAGCTTCGGCGCCCATCTCGCCGATCCCCAATCGTGGACCGCGCCGAAACGAATTCTGGTGGATAGCGGCTGGTACCCGCAAGTGATCGGGTCCGGACCGAACGGCACGGATTCGCTGGCGGGCCGCGTGGCGCGACTCTGGATCTACGGCCATTCGCGGTGGGAGATTGTCTTCTACAAGCCCACCGACCCACCGGACGCTCCGCCAAACCAGCCGCAGCCCTGATGGTATCCTGCAAGTTTGCGGAATCTGCTGCTCGCCCTGTCGGCGATTTTTCTCCTCGGTCTGTTTTCCACCGAACTGTCCGATTCGGACGCGTGGTGGCATCTGGCTACCGGCCGCTATATCGTCACCCGGCATCGCCTGCCGGTTCCCGATCCGTTTGCGTACACAACGGCGACCGCCGCGCCGGCGTACCCGGGCGAGGAGCGTACGCGCCGCTTCAACCTGACGCATGAATGGCTGGCGCAAGCCGCGTGGTACCTGATTTATCGGCTTGGGCGGAGCGGGTGCGGTGGTTCTCTGGAAAGCGCTGCTGCTGGCGCTGCTGTGCGGCCTGACCGGACTCATGGCCAGACTGGCGGACGAATTCCTGGCTGTGGGGCATCGCAGCGGCGCTGGCGGCTGCCTCCCTGGCCATCGAGTTTGCACACGACCGGCCCAGCATCCTCAGTTATGTGTTCACCGCCGCGTGCATCGCGATTTTCGAACATCGCAAGCGGCTTTGGCTGGTCCCTCCGCTGCTGCTGATCTGGGCCAACTGTCATGGTGGATTCTTTCTCGGCTGGATCGTCTGCGCCGCGTATGCCGCCGAAGCGCTCCTGCGGCGCGCTCCCGATGCGCGGCGCATCCTCGCCGTGAGCGGCATCGCCATTGCCGTCAGCGGCATCAATCCCAACGGATTCGCAGTCATCGAGACGGTCCTGAGTTACCGCCGGAGCGCCCTGCAGGCCACGCTGACCGAATGGGCGCGTGCCGACCTGTGGGGACCGCCGTACGCCTTCGACTTGCTGCTGTACGGTGCGGCGCTGAGCCTGGCCGCCTCCTGGCGCCGGGTGCGGGCCGCCGACTGGCTGTTGTTTGCAGCTTTCGCCGCCGCCGCCCTGATGGCGTTTCGAAACGAAATGCTGGTAGGCCTGCTGGCGCCGGTTTTGATCGCCAGTTATTTTCCCTGGAAGCGGCGCCTGCCGCCGGCTGCATCGTACGCCGCGGCGGCGGTGCTGCTGATCGCGTTCGTCGCGGGATGCGTGCGCGGTTCCTTCTTCCAACTGCGCGCCGCGGAGTGGCGCTATCCCGCGGGCGCGGCGGCGTTCCTGAGCGAGCATCACATCGCCGCGCCACTGTTCAACACGTACGAATATGGCGGATACCTGATCTGGCGCGGGGAGCGCGTATTCATCGACGGGCGCGCGCTCAGCGAGAGCGTATTTCAGGACTACCGCTACATCCTGGGCACGCCGCCGGGCGATGCGCGGCGCGACCAGACACTGGCGCGCTACGGCGTCGGCGCGATCGTCGTCAATGGCTTCGAGTACAACTCCGGGGTGCTGTATCCGCTGGTGCCCGCCCTGGCCCAGCCTTCGGAAGCCGCATGGAAGCTGGTGTATCAGGACCCGCAGTCGATGGTATTCCTGCGCGACGTTCCGGCGGGTGTTTCCGTTCTGGACAAGAGCCAGATAGTGCCGCACCTGGAGGCGGAATGTACGCTCCACGTGGAGCGCGACCCCGCCTTTTCCCTTTGCGCCCGCACGCTCGGCGACCTGTTCCTGCGCTCCGGCGACCGCGAACGCGCCCGGCGCGCCCTGGCGCTCTACCTGGCGCATCCCTATGGCGGCGTGGACGATCCGGAAGCGCGCCGCGCCTACGTCGGCCTTTTGCAACAGTGAGGCGCGATATGATGACTCTCTCATGAGCAATCGCCCGGGCCGGAAGGCCTACCTCTTGATCTCGCTGTTTGCCCTGGCACTGGTGCTGTTCCCTTTTCTGTTCTGGTATCTCACGTGGTTCGGCCGCCCGCTCAGCGACTCCGCCCTGGACGACTACTTCCACGACAAAGGCACGCCGCGCCATGCGCAGCACGCGCTGGTGCAACTGGGCGAGCGCCTCTCGCGCGGGTCCAACATCTCGCGCTGGTATCCCAATGTCCTGGAGCAGGCCGCGAGCCCCAATGTGGATCTGCGCCAGACGGCGGCATGGATCATGGGGCAGGTGAAGGGCTACGAGCCGTTCCACGAGGCGCTGCTGCGGCTGATTCACGATCCCGACGCGATGGTGCGGCGCAACGCGGCCCTGGCGCTCTCGGCATATGGAGATGATGCAGCGCGTCCCGAGCTGGTCGCCATGCTGCGCCCCTACACAGTCACGGCGGCGCGGGCAGGCACGCTGAAGTACCGTCTCAAGCTGGGCGACTACGTCAATCCGGGAACCCTGATCGCTCACGTCGGCGATGCCGAGGTGCGTTCGCCCGTGCCCGGCGAAGTGCGCTCGCTGGAGCAGAAGGACGGGGCCAGCGTGAAAGCAGGCGACGCCCTGGCGGACCTTTCGGCCGATCAAAACCACGTCTGGGAGGCCCTGCGCGGCCTCTACCTGGTGGGCCAGATGCCAGACCTGGAGGACGTGCAGCGGTACACCCATCCCGTTCCCGGAATGCCCGAAAAGGTCCAGCGGCAGGCGGAACTCACGGCAAAGGCGATCGAGGCAAGGAAGCGCTGATCGTGGCTGTGGAGAGTTGATCGTGCGCTACGCGGTACTCATTTTTTTCATCCCAGCACTTCTGGGCCAGACTATCGCGGTAACGGATTGCACGCTGATCGACACACGCTATGGGGCGGCAACGGCGCACAGTAATATCGTCATCACGAAGGATCGGATAACAGCACGCGGTCCAGCGGCATCGACGCCCATTCCGACAGGGGCGCGGATTGTCCGTAGCTCCGGGAAGTTCGTCATTCCCGGATTGTGGGACATGCACGTCCACGTCGGCGAAATCGAAGAGGACTGGTTCCCGCTTTATCTGGCCAATGGACTGACGGGGCTGCGGGAAATGGCGGCATCGGAAAAGAACGCATCGCGGCAGCGTCAATACCAACAGGATGTCGCAAGGGAACGGCGACTCGGCCCGGAACTATTTTGGACCCTGTTCCCAATGGATGCTCCTGCCATCAGTGACGAGCGTGGGGCGCGGGCGGAAGTAGCACGGCGGGCTGCGATGGGCCTTTCGTACATAAAAATCTACAATGGACTCTCGCGCGAGGCGTATTTCGCGATTGCCGACGAGTGCCGGAGACGCGGCCTGCAGATGGTCGGTCACATTCCCGATCAGGTCAGCGCGCGGGAGGTGGCGCGGGCTGGGCAGGCTTCGGTGGAACATCTCGATGGCCTACTGCTGGCGTGCTCCCGAAAAGAAGCGGAGGCGCGATGGATGGTGCAGCATAACCAAAATGCCTGGAAGATGCTGCTGGACACCTTCGATTCGGCCAAAGCGGATGCGTTAATCGAGTCGTTCCGCGCGGGTGGGGTCTGGCAAACTCCAACGCTGGTGATATATAGGATCGCCAGCCTGGCGGAGGACCACAGGCTGCCTGGCGACGCTCCCATCCAATACGCGCGGCGAGACTATCTGAAGGGGTGGTCTCGCGAGGCAATGGGAGGGCCATTTGGAGGCCTGGATGCCGGCTCCGCCAGCCGCCTGTTCGCGCTCTATCAGGACCTGGTGAGACGTATGGAGCGACGGGGCGTGCGGATTCTCGCAGGCACGGACACGCCGTATCCGTATTGCGTGCCAGGTTTCGCGCTGCACCAGGAACTGGCGCTGCTCGTGGATGCTGGCCTGTCTCCGGCGGCGGCGTTGCGAGCGGCGACGTGGAACCCAGCGGAGTTCTTGCACGTGAGCCAGGATTACGGGGCCATCGAACCGGGCAAGGTGGCCGACCTCGTCGTCTTGGACGCCAATCCGTTGATTGCCATCGCTAACACCAGGCGGATTCACGCGGTTGTCCGCCGGGGACACCTGATTGAAGCCGATGCGCTCCGTGCCATGCTCGAAGGGGTACGGACGGAAGTGGCGAAGAACGGAGCAAAAGGCCACTAACCTGACTTTCGCACTTCGGTGAGTTTTTCGGCTCGGCCGAACTATATTTGGTTTGGCTGCAACACGATGTCCAAAAGGCCTCGAAAAGGGCCTGAGTGAAGACCTACCCTCTTTTCTTTTCGCTCGATTTCTGGCATTCTGCTGCTTCCGATGTTTCTGCGCAGCACCCCGCGAAAGAAGGACGGCAAGAATCATCGCTACTTCAGCGTGGTGGAGAATCGCCGCTTGCCCGGCGCCAAGACGGTGCAGCGCACCGTGCTGTATCTGGGCGAGATCAACGACCAGCAGCAGGCTGCCTGGCGCAAGACGCTGGAGGTGTTCGACGAAGACGAACAAGACTACCGAACCATGAGCCTGTTCCCGGATGACCGGGAAGTTCCCGCCGATGTGCTGGACAGCATCCAGGTGAAACTGAGCGGGCTGGAATTGCGGCGGCCGCGGAGCTTCGGCGATTGCTGGCTGGGGTGCGAGTTGTGGCATCAACTCGGACTGGATGAGTTTTGGCGGCAGCGCTTGCCGGAAGCGCGCGAGGCGGTGAGTTGGGAGAAGGTGTTGCAGCTGCTGGTGGTGAATTGCCTGCTCGACCCCGGCAGTGAGTTTCGCGTGCACCGGCAGTGGTACGTCGATAGGGCGATGGACGAGTTGCTGGAGACGGACTTCGCCGTGGCCGCCAAGGACCGGCTGTATCGCTGTCTGGACCGGGTGCTGCCGCATAAACAGGAGTTGTTTGTCTGGTTGAAACAGAAGTGGGCCGACTTGTTCCACGCGGACTTTGAAGTGCTGCTCTACGATCTGACGAGCACGTACTTCGAAGGCGAGATGGAGCAGAATCCGAAGGCCAAGCGCGGGTACAGCCGGGATAAGAGACCGGACTGTCTGCAATTGGTGATCGCGCTGGTGGTGACCACCGATGGGTTGCCGTTGGCCTATGAGGTGATGAACGGCAACACGTCGGATCGCACCACACTGCCAGGCTTTCTCAAGAAGATTGAGGACACCTACGGCAAAGCGCGGCGGGTGTGGGTGATGGATCGCGGCGTTCCCAGCGAAGCCATTCTGAAAGACATGCGCGAGCCGGAACGGCAGACGTTCTATTTGGTGGGCACGCCCAAAAGCAGGATCAACCAGCATGAAAAGAAGTGGCTGGATCTGCCGTGGCAAAAGGTGCGCGACTCGGTGGAGGTGAAGCTGTATGAGCACGAGGGCGAACTCTACGTGCTGGCCAAGAGCGGTGGGCGGCAGGCCAAAGAGAACGCCATGCGGCGCAAGCGACTGGCCCGCTTGCTGCGCAAACTGCGAGCGATGCGCAAGAGCCTGCCGAAGCGCGATCAACTGCTGCTGCGCATCGGCGCCGCCAAGAAAGAAGCCGGCCGGGCCTTCGGGTTCGTGAAGATTCAGATGCCGGCGGCGGACCAGGCGGTCACTCGCGAGACGTTCTCCTTTCAGGTGGACAAGGCCAAGCTGAAAGCCGCCGAACAACGCGACGGCCATTATCTGCTGCGCAGCAACCTCACCGGCGAAGATCCGGCGGTGTTGTGGACGCGCTACGTGCAACTGACCCAGATTGAGAGTGTGTTCCGCTCGCTGAAAAGCGAACTGAGCATCCGGCCCATCCGTCATCAACTGGAACATCGGGCCGACGCGCACGTGCTGATTGCGTTCCTGGCTTACTGTCTGCAAGTCACTTTGAAGAACCGCCTGATGATGCACGCGCCGGGATTGACGCCGGCCGCGGTGTTCGAAAAGCTGGCGACGATCCAGATGGTCGAAGTCTGGATTCCCATGGTGGATGGCCGCTGGCTGGTGATGCCGCGTCACACGCAGCCGGAGAAAGATGTGCAGGCACTCCTGAACCAGATCCGGATCACGCTTCCCTCCCAACCGCCACCGCGGATCAAGGCCTCCCAAATCCCGTCAAAATAGGCCGCCGCCCCCCTTCTGTGGTGAAGACCTTGGGGTAGCCCTCACTGATTCTGAAAGGTTTAGCTCCCGCAAAACCCGCGAAGTGCCTTAATTGATCGCGGTCATCCTGAGGCTGGTCAGAAACCCGAGGGCCGTTCCGTCGCTACGGCGAAGCTGCGTTCCAGCGCCAGGCCCACGCGCCCGATCGTGCCTTCGTCGAACAAGCGGCCGATCAGCGTGACGCCGTGCGGCACGCGGCGCGGCGGCGAGAACTTGGGCAGCGGATTCTTCGGATCGGGCGCCCAATCGCTGCGCGCCTCCGACACTTCCACAAAGCCGGCGCGCAGGGTGAGCGAAGGATGTCCGGTGAAGTTGGAGATGGTCAGCATTTCGTCGCGCAGGGACGGCACCAGCAGCAGGTCCACCTGGGAAAAGACGCGCGCCATCTCCTGCGCCACTTTGCGGCGGAAGCGGTCTGCCTGCACGAAATCCACGGCCGAGAGGAAGCGCGCCTGCCGGAAGATATTGGGCCACGCGTCAGGCACCTGCGCTTTCAGCTGCCGCACGGCGCCGTTCAGGGTAATCTCTTCGAACGAGGCCGCGGCCTCGGCGAACAGAATCAGGTCGAGCGAGTCGTACGGCCAATCCGGAATCGCCACTTCCACCGGAACCATACCGAGCTTGCGCACAGTTTCCAGCGCGCGCGCGATCCACGTCGGTGGCAGGGCTCTCTTTCATCCAGCCCGGGAAGTAGCCCACGCGCAAGCCCTGCACCGGCGCCGTCGGCGTCGAAATCCAGTTTGGCGGGGACGCTCTCCAGGTCTCCCGAATCGGGACCGGAGATCGCCTGCAGCACCAGCATGGCGTCTTCCACGGCGCGGGTCATCGGCCCCAGCTTATCGAGCGACCAGCACAGCGTCATGGCGCCGGTGCGCGGCACGCGGCCATAGGTGGGCCGCAGTCCGGTCAGGCCGCAGCGCATCGAAGGGCTGACGATGCTGCCGCCGGTCTCGCTGCCGATGGCGAAGGCCACCAGTCCCGCCGCGGTGGCGGCTCCGGGGCCGGCGCTGGATCCCGACGCGCCTTCTTCCAGCAGCCACGGATTCATGGTCTGGCCGCCAAACCAGATATCGTTGAGCGCCAGCGCGCCCAGGCTCAACTTGGCCAGCAGCACGGCGCCGGCGTCGTTCAGGCGCTTCACCACGGCGGCATCGGCGGCCGGCACGCGGTCGCGGAACGGTTCGGCTCCGTAGGTGGTGCGCACGCCCGCCGTGTCCACCAGGTCCTTGGCGCCCCAGGGAATGCCGTGCAGCGGGCCGCGATACTTGCCGGCTGCGATTTCCTGGTCGGCCTTTCGGGCCTGTGCCAGCGCCTGGTCGCGCATCAGGGTGATCACGCAGCGCAGTTTCGGATCGAAGCGGCCGATCCGTTCCAGATAAATGCCGGTGAGGCGCTCGCTGGTGATCTTGCGCGTTTCGATCCAGCGGGAGAGATGCGCCACGGGAGCGAAGGCGATATCCGCATCGAGCGGCGGGCAACGGTGGAAGATCTTCTTTACCGCGGACGAAGCGGTCATGCTCCGGACCGGCTTTCACACCGGGCAGGACCGGATCCCAACGAGTCGCCGGCGCCGTCTCCGGTTCGATTTTGATTTTTCGCGGACCCGAACGGCGTTCGTAGAGCGCCGCCATGGTGGCGCGCCAACTGTTCGCGGCAATCTCGCGCTCGGGCGGGCTCATCTGCACCTGCACCAGCTTTTCGGCTTCAGAGAAGGTGGCGGAGGAGACCGGTGGGCCGGCGGCGGGAGTGGTACCGAATGCCGGCGGAGCGCCGGGCGGCAATTCCGCCGCGGGCTGCGAGGCCTTCTGGCAGGCTGTGGACGCGCCCAGTACCGCAATGGCCGCACTGCTCAGGAACTGCCTGCGGGAATCGGACATGAACTATTGTATTCCGCGCCTGGTGAATTCTCGCGCACTGGGCAACCGGGTGCACATGGCCATGGTATGAAACTCGGACTTGTACGTTGCGGGGCGATCCTGCTGCTGGCGGCTGCCGGCTGCTTTTCCCAAACGGCGAAACAGGACATGAAATCGGCCGGCCGGGACGTAAAGCACGCGGGAAAGAAGACGGGTCGTGCCGCCAAGGCCACGGCTGGAAAGGCGAAGAACAAGAGTCGCAAAGCGGTGAACAAATCGGCCGGGGCCGTGGAAAAGGGCTCGGCGAAGGTGGAGCGGAAGACGCGGCATTGAGACCGCGCGATCCGAAGCAGCAGTGCCGCTTTTTGTAGCGTACGGATTATCGAGTGCGATAACATAGAACGATACGGCATATTCGTCTGCTGCGAGGTTATTTGAAAAAGTATTTGCCGCTTGGCGCCATTCTTGCGTTTGTTCTCCAGGCCTACACTTCCCCGATGGCCACCATTGTGCTCAACTCGGCGAGTTTGAGCGCGGGGCGGCTACCGTCGGAGTGGGAGATCAAGGTGAATCACGGCCGGCCCGACATCTCGGTGTGTTCGGATAACGAAGGTCCCTGCGTGCGTCTGAAGAGTGTGAAAGCCTCCTTCGCGCTGGAGCGGTCTGTGGATGTGAATACAGTGGAGACGCCGTACCTGAGCTGGCGGTGGAAGGTGACCCAACTACCGGCCGGCGGCGATTTCCGACATGCGGGTACCGACGATCAGGCTGCCCAGGTGTTGGTGGCATTCGCCGACCGGAAGGTGCTCGACTTACATTTGGGACAGTTCGGCGCCCAAGGGAACCAGCGAATATGCCAGCAATATTCCGCTGGTGCACGTGTTTGCCGTGGTCTGCGAATCCGGAGGCGCGGCCGCCAACCGCTGGTTATCGGAGAATCGCAACGTGGTGGCGGATTACGAGCACGCTTATGGGAAACCCGCGCCGCGTGTCAAGGGGTTGCGGATTCAGATCAATTCCCAGCACACCGGCTCCGTCGCGGAAAGCTACTTCGGAGAGGTAGCCTTCCGAAGCAGTCCGCTGTAATGACGCTCGTCACCGGGGCCTCCGGGTTCATCGGAAGCCACCTGGTTCAGAGACTTACCAGCCTCGGGGAGCGCGTACGATGCCTGGTGCGCCGTCAGATTACTCTGCCGCCCGGCGCGGAACCCGTCTATGGCGATCTGACCAGCGGCCAAGGCTTGAGCGAGGCGCTGCAGGGAGTCGATTCGGTGATCCATCTGGCCGGCGTCACCAAAGCCCTGCGTCCAAGAGACTACGACACGCGGCAACGCGCAAGGCACCGAAGTCCTGGCACGGGCACTGGCGGGCCGCCCGGTGCGCCTGGTGCACGTGAGTTCCCTGGCAGCCATCGGTCCGAGCCTGGATGGCTCGCCGGTCGCCGAGGATGACGAACCGCACCCGCTCACCAGCTACGGAAGGTCCAAGCTGGAGGCCGAGCAGGTGGTGCGGCGGCTCATGCCGGATGCGGTCATTGTGCGGCCGCCGGTGGTGTACGGTCCGCGGGACACGGACGTTTATCAGTTGCTGAAATCCATTTCGCAAGGGCCTGGTGCTCGAAATCTCCGGCGGGGAACGCTGGTTCAGCGCCATTTATGTGGACGATCTGGTGGAGGGCCTGATCGTGGCGCGGAACAGCGCGCAGGGCGCGGGCCGGACCTACTTTCTGGCCCATCCCAAGCCGGCATCGTGGAGCGAGTTGAGCGGCATCGCGGCGCGCATGATGGGCCGCACAGCCACGGGTGCTGCGGCTTGCGCCGGGACTCGCCCATGCGGTTGGCTTCTGTGCCGAACTCTGGGCATGGGCCAGCGGCAAGCCAGGTATCATTTCGCGCGACAAGGTGGCGGAGGCGCAGTGCATGTGCTGGACGTGCGATACCCGCCGCGCCGCGGCCGAACTGGGTTTCGAGGCGCGAACCCCGCTGGAGGCGGGACTGGCCCGGACACTGGCCTGGTACAAGGAGGCCGGTTGGCTGAGCTATTGAAGCGGAACACCGGTCCCGACAGCCTGTCCACATCCTTCTGGGCGGTGGACAAGGTGATCCTTGCCTACCTGACCTTCACCGGGCTTCTGATTCTCGGCTGGTGGCGCGAGGTGCCCGGCGCCGCAGTGTTCTTCAGCCTGCATGTGATCGCCGTGGCGCTGATGGTATATCGAGGTGAAAAGGCCCAACCCCACCAGTTGGGTCTTCCGGAACTGGTATCCGCTGCTGTACGTAGCCTCCTGTTACAAGGAGATGGCGATCCTGATTCCGCCCATCCGGCGGACGGATTCGGACCAGATGGCTGGCCAATCTGGATTTTCGGATCTGGCATGCCAATCCCACGGTCTGGCTGGAGCGGATCTACTACGCCCGGGCTCACCGAATTTCTTCAGATTGTCTATACGCTTTTTGTTCCGGCGGTGCTGCTGGTGGCCTTTTTGCTCTGGCGAAAGCGGCGATATCGCAGAGTTCCAATATTATGCTTTTTTAATCGCTTTCGGCTTTCTGGCTTCGTACCTCGGCTACCTGATCGTGCCGGCGCGAGGGCCGCGCTTCCTGCTGAAACACTTGCAGCACATGCCGTTGCAGGGCTTGTGGTTGTTTCAGCGGGATGCAGCATGACGCTGGACCGTCTGGAATCGGCCCATTACGATTGCTTTCCCAGTGGGCACACGGAACTCACCATCCTGGCGTGGTGGGGCAGCCGAATGGTATCGAAGCGGCTGTTCTGGGTCTATTTTGCCTACACTCCGTCCATCATTTTTGCTACAGTTTATCTTCGATACCACTACACGGTCGACGTGCTGGCGGGAGCCTTCGTGGCGATCCGTTTTGATCCTGGCTAGCCCGCTACTTTACCGAATGCTCAGGAAAGGGGCGTAATGGATTGGGAGGACTTGAGATCGTCGCGGTAGACAGTACAAGGCGCATCTGAAGAGTTCATCGAATTGCCCTATACCGGCTCTATCGCAACGATCCGCATTGGGTTCCGCCGCTGCGCATTGCGGTCAAGGAATTGCTGGACCGAGCCAAGCATCCGTTTTACGCGAATGCCGAAATGGAGTTCTTCCTGGCGCGCCGGGACGGGCAGGTGGTGGGCCGGATCGCGGCATTCTCGACCAGCGCTCACAACCGCTTTCACGAGGAGAACGCCGGTTTCTTCGGGTTCTTCGAATGCGTGAACGACGCGGCGGTGGCTGAGGCGCTGCTGTCGCGCGCGCGCGCAATGGGCTGGGAGCGCGGCGCGACGTTTCTGCGCGGCCCGGTGAATCCCTCCACCAACTACGAATGCGGCATGCTGGTGGACGGCTTCGATTCGGACCCGATGGTGATGATGACCTACAATCCGCCCTACTACCCCGCGCTGATGGAGCGGGTCGGGTCTGCGCAAGGCCAAGGATCTGCTAGGCGTATCTGCAGCAACGCCAACACCATCGAGATGAAGAAGATCGACCGGGTGGCGGACAAGGCGCTTGAAGACCACGGACGTGCGCGTTCGTCCCATCAACATGAAGGATTTCGACGCGGAAGTGGAGCGCGTCTGGAGCGTCTACAAGCGCACGGCCTGGGGGCAGCAACTGGGGATTCGTTCCCATGTCGCAGCGAAGAATTTGCCGCCATGGGCAAGGAAATGAAGCAGATTCTGAAGCCCGAACTGGTGCTGATCGGCGAAGTGGAGGGCCGCGTCGTGGGTTTTGCGCTGGCGCTTGCCCGACGTCAACCAGGCGCTGAAGCCGGCGGACGGGAGATCTGTTTCCCACAGGGCTCCTCAAAATCCTGTATTATCAACGTTTGATCAGAAGTGTACGGGTTCTTGCACTGGGGGTGGTGGAGGAGTACCGCGCCTCCGGCCTGGCGGCGGGCTTTTATGCGACGCTGGTCCGCAATGCCCGGAAGCTGGGTTATGGCGACTGCGAAATGTCCTGGATACTGGAAGACAATGTACTGATGAATCGCTCCCTGGAGGTGATGGGGGCCAAGCGGTACAAGACCTACCGAATCTACGAATGGAACTGAGGACCATGCGCGTATCGACTAGCGACATCACCGGCAAGAAGAAGGGCAGCGGATCCAACGACATTTTCGAGAAATGCCGCAACTTCACTCGTCCGAGTGATCTGCAATGCCGCCGGCCTCTACATGTACTTCGAGGTCTTTGGCGATCGCGAAGGCTGCGGGCCGGGCGAAGTCCGCATGGGCAAACGCAAGGTGCTGATGTTCGGGTCGAACGACTATCTCGACCTGATCACCATCCCAAGGTCAAGGAAGCCGCCGCGCAGGCGATCAAGAAATACGGCAGCGGATGCAGCGGTTCGCGCCTGCTGAACGGCACGCTGGACATCCACGTCAAGCTGGAAGCAGAGCTGGCCGCGTTCGTGCACAAGGAAGCGGCCATCATTTTCGGCACCGGTTTCCAGGCCAACTACGCCACGCTTTCGGCGCTCACCGAAAAGGGCGACGTGATGATCTGCGACCACAATCTGCACGCCAGCCTGGTGGAGGGCGCGCTGCGGTCGCCGGCGCGCACGGTGCGCTTCCGCCACAACGATCTGGAGCATTTCGAACGCTGCCTGGAGAACTGCCCGCCGGAGGAGAAGATCCTCATCGTCTCCGAAGGCGTCTTCAGCATGGAAGGCGACATCGCCGACCTGCGCGGCATCGTGAAGCTGGCCAAGCCCTACGGCGCGCGCGTCTACGTGGACGAAGCCCACGGCATCGGCGTGCTGGGGCCGACCGGCGCCGGCGCGGCCGAGCACCTGGGCGTGCTGGACGACGTCGATATCGTGATGGGCACGTTCAGCAAGTCGCTGGCGTCGGTGGGCGGTTTCATCGCGGCCGAGCGCGCCGTGGTCGATTATCTGAAGCACACCGCGCGGCCGTTCGTGTTTTCGGCCAGCCTGCCGGCGGCGTCGGTGGCGGCGGTGGCAGCGGCGCTGCAGATCATGAAGAAGGAGCCGGAGCGGCGCAAGCATCTGCTGCGCATCGCCAACCTGCTGCGCGAAGAACTGCGTCCGCGCGGCTTCAACGTGCTGCCCGGCGAGACGCGCCATCGTGCCGGTGGTGATTCGAGAAGAACTGGACCTCTGCCGCCTCTGCAAGGCGCTGCTGGAAGAGGGCATCTACATCAACCCGGTGCTGCGTCCGGCGGCGGCGCAGAACCTGCTGCGCATCTCCTGCACCGCGGCCCACACCGAGAAGCACGTCGAGCGCCTGGTCGCGACCCTGGAAAGGGTCTCGCGGCAACTGGACATCGAACTGTAAAACTCATCGCGGAGGCGCGGAGACGCTGAGGAAGACGCGGAGAAAATCAAACTCCTCCATCTTCCCTCCGCGTCCTGCCTCCGCGCCTCCGCGTCAGAAACGCTGCTACTGCTTTTTCAGAGACTGCTGGCGTCTGAAGCGAACTGTAAACTCATCGCGGGGTCGCGGAGACGCGGAGAAAATCAAACTCCTCCAACTTCCCTCCGCGTCCTGCCTCCGCGCCTCCGTGCCTCCGCGTCAGAAACGCTGCTACTGCTTTTTCAGAAACTGCTGAATATTGGCGATGTTTTGTTTGGCGTCTTTGACTTCGTCGAGGTCTGGATTGATGGCGATCATCTGCTCGAAGTGCTGCAGCGCGGGCGTCAGTTGCGCGACGCTTCCGGTGTTCACGGCCTGGGACATGAAGGTAAGGCCCAAGGCGTAATGGGCGAAGGGATCTTTGGAATCGTAACTCAGGGCTTTCTGGCAAAACTGGATGGCGGTATCGTAGCGCAAGAGCTTGCGCTCGCAATCGCAGATGCCGAAGTAGGCCAGGCTGCGCAGGTCTTTCCAGATGTCCTGCGTGCCGGCGCGCTTCTTGCGGCCCATTCCGAATAGCGACCCCAAGACGTAGTAGTTCAACTGGCCGGCCAGTTTGCTGTCGAAATCGCTGAGCTTGAGGTACTGGTTGTATTCCGGTTCGGCATCGGCCCATTTGCCGCTCAAACGGAGGCTGTCGCCGAGCCAGAGATGCGGCTCGGCATTCCTGGGAGCGGCGGCGATGGCCTTGCGCGCGGCTTCGATGGATTGCGGATACAACGCCTTGAACCGGTAGGCCTGCGCCAGCATGGTCAACGCGTCGGCGTGATCGGGTTGGCGCACCAGCACGGTATTGAACTGGCGGATGGCCTCATCCACGTCGCCGATATCGAGCAGCATGCCGCCATAGTTGGCGCGCGCCTCCAGGTAGTCGGGATCGATGGCGATGGCCTGCTTGTAATACTGGGCGGCCTTCTCTTCATCGAACAGCGCGTTATAGGTGAGGCCCAGGTAGAACGCCGCCTGGCTATAGGTGGGCTCGATGACGAGCGCCTTTTCAAACAGGGCCGCCGCCTTGCGGTAGTTCTCTTCGTAGCCCTTCTGATAGTCTTTCACGCCGTCGTTCAAGTGCGTCTACGGCGGCCTGCTTACGTCGCCGGGGAATCAGGATCTTGATGGTGACCGTGCTGGTCTCGCCCGGGATACACGGTCTCCTGCCGCGGACCATCCGGCTCGTACCCCATCTTCACGCCCTGCACGGTATGCTGTCCCGGCTTGAGTCCCGGCAGTGTGAGCGATTTGCCGGGGCCGGCCACGCCGATCGAATTGCCGTCCAGCAACACTTCCACGTCATCTTTGTTGGCTTCGAACACCAGGGTGCCGAACTGCGGCGGCGGGGGCGTGGCCGGCGTGGCATTAGCCGGCACGTACGCCAGGCGCATCTTGGGATCGAACGTGCCGCGGTCGCTGGTAGGATTCTGCTTCCCGGCGGTGGCTTCGCGCACCTGCGTGTGGACGTACTCGGCCAGTTCATCGGCGGTGACCAGTCCGTCGTGGTCGTAATCGGCCGCGCCCGCCATGCCCTGGGTCACATAATACGTGAATACTCCGTGGCCCCCGTCCAGCTCCGGACTTTCGAAGGAGCTCTCGCGATCGCGGCTCGCGGTCAGCGAAAAGAGCGAGTTGTTCAGATTGCTCAGGCTGTTGTTCAAAGCCTGCGTCTCATCGGGAGTGATGGCGCCGGAGTGGCACGCATCGGTGAGCAGGACCTTGTAGGTGGCCTGGATCTTGGAACCGATCGCGACCCCGAGCTCATCCATGGGGAGTCCGGTGGCGGCGATGCTGTCCCGCTGGAAGTCGTAGGGCGCCAGGTAGCCTTTGCCCTGATACATGAAACCATGGCCTGCGAAGTAGACCAGAACGCGGTCCCCTTCCTTGGCCACCGAAGGCAGCCAGGTATCGATCTCGCGCCGGATGGCCGCCAGCGTTGCCTTGGCGCCGGTGAGCACATGGACGTTCTCGGCCTTGAAGTTGCCGCCCTCCGGGCTGATCAGGATGGTGTACATGCTCTGCGCGTCGCGCTCGGGGAACTGCAGTTGCAGATTGTCCGGAAGGTTCTGATAGTGCGGAGATGCCGATGACGACGGCGTAACTGCGCGGCACCACCTGCCGCGGCGGCAGGGTGGGCTCCTCCAGCTTTTCGATCTTCAGATCGCGCTTCTGCGGCTGTTGCGGCGGCTGCGGGGGTTGCTGCGCGAGGGCCGCGGCGGAAGCAATCAGTACGAGGGCTCGATGCCAGTTCATCGCATTCACCTGTGCGCCAGCCGGAACTCGTAAATCACCGGGCCGGTCAACGGATCGGTGGAGGCGATCACCGCCGTGTCTTTCTGCCGCATGAATAACAGATCTCGCTGTCCCTTGTCGGCGGCCTGCGCCAGGTTGTCGGGAACAGCCTCGCCTCGCGGCACCAGTTTGGGGCCGGCGGAAGTATCGATGCAATCGCCGCGCGCTTTCAGCAGCGTATCGTCGCAGCGCGGGAGCAGCGTGAGCGGCTTGGCGGGCGCAGTGGGTGTGCCCAGGTGCGGCACGAGGTCGCCCAGCCGTGCAGGCGTGACCAGCCAGTAGACCACCTCAAACCCGGCCGGACCGGCGATGCGGAACGCGCTGGATGTTGCGGGCACCCGGTAGTCCTTATTCGACGCGATGCGATTATCCTGCCCGGTCTCCTGGCGCGGGAACAACTGCTCATACTTGCCCGACGTGCTCTGGTTCATCACGTACAGGAAGCCATCGAAATTGGTGCGGAAGCGAAAGCGCACGCGGTCGCCCTGGGCCAGCACCAGGCCCGGATCGACGGCGTGCCAGTCGGTTCCATCGAGCCGCTCCAGGGCAATCTCCATGCGATGCGCTCCCACGCTCATGGTGCGCGACTGGGGCGACGCAGCGGGCAGCAGGAGCAGCGCGGTTAGAAGGAATTGCGCCGCGCGACGGATCATTTGTGCACCAGCAGCAGATCGGCAACCAGCTTGGAATCGGCGCTGCCGGTGGGGTTCACCACGTAGACGGCGCTCTCCTTCTTTTCACCGCCGGGCGTATCGGGCTCCACCGCTTCCACGATCAGGTCGCGCGCATACGTAGTGCGCAGGCGGCCCACCATTTCGTCATCGATCGATGCGCGCAGCACCGGCGGCGCCGCTTCGGGCACCACCGCGGGCGAGGATACAGGCTTGGCCTTGCCTCCCTGGAGGGAGAGAATCATGTTTTCCAGGTCGGCCTGTTTTTCGCGTGTGAAAATGAGGAACAGCTTCTCGGTGCCCGCCTGGTCGTCGAACGCAAAACGCGTCTTGGGCGGTATGACGTAGCTGTGGAAGCCTTCCACGCGATTGCTGCCGCCATCCTTTTCAGCCGAAGGGAACATGGGTTGCCAGGTGCCGCTGGAACCCTGGGCGATGATGTAGAGATAACCCGGTCCGTTGGTCTCCACCCTGAAGCGGATGCGGTCGCCCGAATGGAACATCGAATCCGAGGGGACCTCCTGCCACTCGCCGCCCGATAGTTTCAAAAGCGAGTACTTCAGCCCGAGCGGTGTGCCGGTTTCAGGCGGCGGGGCGGACGTAGGCAGGCCGGCAGAAACTGTGATCAGTTTGGCTCCGCCCGGCAGGGCGCTGCCCGGGTGAGGAACCGCCGGCGGTTCGGTTTTTGGCCGTTCTGCTACCACCACCCTGGGAGGACTCTTGGTTGCCCTGTGCGCTACCTCTGGCGGTTTCACCGCGGGCGGCGTCTGCGCCGCCGTGTAAAACAGCTCCCGGGCTGTCATTGAGGGTTTCGGCGCATCTTGAGCGAAGGCGCAAAAGCAAAGGAGAATTCCGGCGATTCGTGCCATTGATACTGTGTCCGGTCACCCATAGACCGGCCCCCTTCTGTCTACCATATCACCGCCGGGGCGGGCGTGAGCGAGGCCCGTTCCGGGAGCGGTACTAGCCGGCGAGGGTGGCTCCCCACGCGTCGGGGCTCACGTCTCGCGCGTGCCGCGAAAACAGCCAGTGGTGGCCGGCCAGATCTTCCACGCCGTATTGCAGCTCGCCATATTCGGTTTCGTGAAGCGGCTCGACGATTTTGGCTCCCGCCGCGAGACTGCGCTGGTAGTGCGCTTCCACATCCTCCACAAAGACGGTGAGCGACTGGGTCGAGGTTCCGGCCTGGAGCGGGCTGGACGAGCCCGGCCGCGCGCCGCGGAGCATGATCCAGGCGTTCCCAAGGTGTACCTGCGCGCCGGCCGCCGGGTCGCCATAGCGGTAATGTTCGCGGAATCCGAACACGCGGCCCAGCCACTCGATAGCCCCGGCGACGTCCGGATACACGACGTGCGGCAGGATGGTGTCTACCGGCACGGAACGATTCTTCAGCATTTCACCCCTCCTCGGCCGGCCACATCACGCGGGCGATGGCTCCGGTCATCTGTTTCCATTTCGATTCCTCGGCGACCAGTTGTTTCCGGCCCGCGGCGTCAGGCGGTAATACTTGAATTCGCGCTTCAGGTCTTTGCCGGCGGGTTCCCACTTCGCCGCGATCCAGCCCTTTTTTTCCAGGCGGTGCAGGGCCGGATACAACGATCCGTGCTCCACCTGCAACACATCTTCGGTGGTCCGCTGAAGATGTTTGGCGATCATGTGCCCGTGCGCCGGCCCGAAGAGCAAGGTGCGCAGAATCAGCATATCCAGGGTGCCTTGCAGGAGTTCCACTTTCGACATCGTCCTGGTAGATATTCTACCCTGATTTTTCTCTCTTGAAGCAGAGACTCGCGAGACGAAAGGCACCCTACATTTTGGGATTGATCAAAGCTCCGTAAACCGTGGGACGGCTTAAATGGTTCATTTGCGGTTGACCGTTGCCGAACATGTGCTGGGTCATCCCCACAAAAACAAGGTCGTTTGCCGGATCGGCCCAGAACCATGTAGCGGCGGCGCCCTCCCAGTAAAACGTCCCCTTGCCGACGACTTCGTCCGCGGCGTGCGGGTCGTTTAAGACGGCAAGATCATAGCCCCACCCATGTCCCGGCCGCATCACGGCGTTTCCGATCGAGAACTCGCCTGTCATCAGCTTCGGCGACAAGTGATTCGAGGTCATCAGGTCCACAGTGGCCGGGGAGAGAATGCGCGCTCCATCGAGTTCGCCGTGGTTCAGCAGCATCTGGGCGAATCGCGCGTAATCCCTCGCCGTGGAAACCAGGCCGCCTCCTCCCGATGGCGCTCGCGGCATCGAGACAAAGTCAGCTTTCGGCCCCGACGCCGCACCGGTCACAACGAGCTTCCCGTCCGGACCTCCGGAGTAAAGCGTCGCGAACCTCGCGCGCTTTTCCTTCGGCACAACGAATCCGGTATCGGTCATCCGCAGAGGCTTGAAGATCCGCTCCTCCAGGAACGCCGGCAACGGTTTCCCCGAGAGCTTCTCGATAATGTAGCCCTGGATGTCCATCGACACGCTGTAAACCCACTTCGTCCCGGGCTGGTAAAGCAGCGGCAGGCTTCCGAAGCAAGTGGCAAGGTCATACAGACTGGTAGCCGCAAAACAGTTTTTTGCCATGTATAGCTTGTCGACCGGCGTCGTCCCGAACAGCCCATAAGTAAAGCCGGCAGTGTGGGTCAGGAGTTCGGCCATGGTTGGCGGGTGAGCCGGTGGCTCGGCGATCATCTGGCCGTTCGCGTCCATTCCCTTAAACACCTTCAAACCGGCAAATTCCGGAATGAATTTCGAGATGGGATCGGACGGATGCCACTTGCCTTCCTCGTAGAGGATCATCATGGCGACGCCAGTGACCGGCTTAGTCATCGAATAGATACGAAAAATCGTATCGTTTGTCATGGGAGCGCCGGATGCCAAGTCCTTCACCCCATAGGACCGTTCCTCGACCAATTTGCCGTGGCGCATTAGCAACGTAACCACCCCGGCCAGGCTCTTTTCGTCCACGGGGCGCTGCATGGCTTCGTGGAGCCGGCCCAGCCTTTCCGCGGAAAAGCCCAGTGACTCGGGCGTAGGGTGCGTGGACTGAGCGATGGCGAGAACCGGGGCGAAAACAAGGAGCGGCAGGGTTCTGCGCCAGGTGGTTCGACGACGCTCTTCGGATGTCATTTCATCGAATGATACCGTATGACGGAACGTCGTTTCAGCCTATGCCGCGCGCCTTTCGCGGACGTCGACAATTACCGAAGTGGTGATGGGCTGGCGCTGCGGGTGGCCGAATTCCAGGTGCATGCCGCGCCCGATGTACCGTTCCTTGAGCATGGACCCACCCCAGGTGGACCCGTGAATGCTCACCAGCACCGGCTCGGGACAGAAGACCGGATGGCCTGAAATCAATGCCTGCCCGCGACCCTGGTACTCGATGGTGTACGCGCGATTTTGCGTAGTCACTTCCAGCACGGTGCCGGGCAGGACATCGTGCAGATGGACGCCGCCTTCGATTTCCGACTGGACGATGCGCCGGTTGACGGTATCGTCTAAGTGATCGTTCGGCACAAACAGCCGGGTCGTGTGAACGTCCGTGTTCATGACAAAAATGCGCTAATCTCATCTTAGCTTATGGCTACCCATCGCGGCCACTAAACGTCGAAGCCTTATGGACGGACTGCTGAACGACCTGCGGTACACTTTTCGCACGCTTCGCCGCGATGCCGGATTCGCGACGTTCGCCATCCTGATAGTGGGGCTGGGAATCGGCGCGAGTTCGACCCTCTTCAGCGTGGTGAATGCCATGCTGCTGCAACCGCTGCCCTTCCAGGAACCGGATCGGCTCACATGGATCACCAATCACGATACCGGCGGACTCTCCGGCGCGACCACGCAGGTGAACTATCTCCTGGATCTGCAACAGAAGGCCCGGTCTTTTTCCAGTGTTGGCGGATATTTTGCATTCTACGGGGTGGGCGATGTCACGCTCAAAGGGGATGGCACGGCCGAGCGTTTGAGCGAGGTTCCGGTCACCGGCAATTTCTTCCCCGTGCTCGGCATTCAGCCGGTGATGGGACGCAATTTCACCGCCGACGAGTGTAAATGGCACGGTCCGGATGCGGTGATTCTCAGCTACGGGTTCTGGCAGCGGCGATTTGCCGGAGATCCCTCCATCGTGGGCCGCAAGCTGACCCTGGATGAAAAGCCCGTCAGCGTGGTGGGCGTATTGCCGGAGGACTTCGATTTCAGTTCCATCTTTCATCCCGGCAGCCACATCGACCTGTTTTCGGCTTTCCCGCTCACTCCGGAAACCAATCGCTGGGGAAACACCATGGCGATTGTCGCGCGCCTGAAACCCGGCGTCGCCGCGGGGACGGCCAATGCGGAAGTGCGGACGCTGGCGCCGCAGTTGATGGCGGCGCATCCCAATCAAAACGATTTTGACGGCAGGGTGGTGCCGCTGGCCGAACACGTGCGAGGGCGCATACGCCTGGCGTTGTATGTGCTGGCCGGAGCGGTGGGCGTGGTGATGCTGATTGTCTGCGCCAATCTCTCCAACCTGCTGCTGGCGCGTACGGCGTCGCGCTCCAAAGAGATTGCCATTCGCACGGCGGTTGGGGCCGGCCGCCTGCGCCTGCTGCGGCAGATGCTCACCGAGGGGGTGGCGCTCTCCTGCTGCGGCGCGGCCCTGGGAGTGGTGCTGGCGATTGCCGGGACGCGCGCGGTGTCGCATCTGGACTCCTTCAGCCTGCCCCTACTGCGCGACGTGCACACCGATGGCACGGCGCTCGGCTTCACGCTGGCGATGGCGGTGCTCACCGGGGTGGTTTTTGGGCTGGCGCCGGCGGTGCAGGTGAAGGCTACGGCGCTGCACGACGCGCTGAAGGATACCGGCCGGGGCTCGACGGAGGGCAAACGCCGGCAGTGGGTCCGCGGCGCTCTGGTGATTTCGGAGATCGCGTTTGCGTGCGTCCTGCTGGTGGGCGCGGGTCTGCTGATCCGCAGTTTTCTGCATGTGCTGGACGTAAACCTGGGCTTTCATCCGGAAAGCGCCGCGCATGTGCGTGTGGACCCGGAAAGCAGGCCAACCACCGCCGCGGCGCAGAACTCTTATTTCGACGATGTGCTGCGACGCGCGCGGGCCGTTCCCGGCGTGACAGGGGCTGGTTTGTCCGATGCCCTGCCCCTGGGCCGTAACCGCTCCTGGGGTGTGGGGGCCAAAGGTGTGCAGTATCCCAAGGGGCAGTATCCGGACGCCTACGTGCGCATTGTGAGCGACGGGTACATCGGCGCCATGGGCATTCCGCTGATCGCCGGCCGCGACCTTTCGCCGCGCGACGACCAGCACGGCGAGCGCGTGGTCCTGATTAACCAGACCATGGCGCGGTCGCTGTTTCCCGGCCAAAGCGCCGTGGGACAGACCCTGACAGTGGCGGGCGGAAGCCGCGTAGTGGGCGTGGTGAGCGACGTCCGTCACCTGGCGCTGGAAGAGGGGTCGGGGAATGAGATGTATCTGCCAATTCGCCAGACCGGCGACTGGTCCAGCGTAGACCTGGTGGTGCGCAGCGCGCAACCACCCGCCTCATTGGCCTCCGGCGTGCGTGCCGCGCTGCTGCCGATTGTCCCCACTATCTCCGGCAGCGAGTTCCGCCCCATGCAGCAACTGGTGGACAAAGCCGTCTCGCCGCGCCGGTTCGTAGTGCTGCTGCTGGGAGGCTTCGCGCTGTTCGCCCTGGTGCTGGCATCGCTCGGGATCTATGGCGTGATTTCTTATTCGGTGGGACAGCGCACGCAGGAGATCGGCATCCGCATGGCGCTGGGCGCGTCAGCGGGCCATTTGCAGATGCGCATTATTTCGCAGACGCTGGCTCTGGCCGGGGCCGGAGTGCTGATTGGGACTGCGGCATCCTGGATGCTGGCACGCTCGCTGAGCGGCATGCTCTTCGGGGTCACCAGCAGCGATCCGGTCACGTTCTTCGGCATGCTGGTGGTGCTGTTCGTCGTGGCGGCGATTGCCGGCTATCTTCCGGCGCGCCGCGCCTCGCGTATCGACCCATCGGTGGCATTGCGCGCGAATTAAGCCTGCGTTACGTTCTTGAGATGACTCCTGACGATTTTCGCCGCCTGGCCTTGAGCTTTCCCGACACCGCCGAGCATGCCCACATGCATCACCCCGATTTCCGTGTGGGTGGGAAGATTTTCGCCACGCTGGGGTATCCGCACGACAATTGGGCCATGGTCAAACTTCCGCCCGAACAGCAGGCGAATTTCGTGGGCGCCATGCCCGACGCCTTCGTGCCGGTGAAGGGGGCCTGGGGACGCCAGGGTTGCACCAACGTGATTCTGGAAGCGGCTAAGAAGACGATAGTGCGCAAGGCGCTGGCCGAGGCGTGGAATGCCGCGGCGGCGAAAGCCAAACCGCCGCGTAGAAGCTAACCGCCGCCCAATAGTTCCGCGACGGTGCTGCAGAGACGATCGGGAGGTATCGGCTTGGTCAAGGTGGCATCGGCCCCCAGCAGTTTGGCCATCCGCAGAAATTTTCCGCCGAAGGCGCCGGAGATGGCGATAATGCGCACGCTGGGGAATTGCTGGCGGATCGCCCGAATTGTCTCGATGCCCTCCTGGTTGGGCATCACCAGGTCTGTGATCACCATGTCCAGATTCAATCCCTGGCGCAGCATCTCACAAGCCTGGCGGCCGTCCGACGCTAATAGTACACGGTAGCCTTCCGCCGTCAGCAGTTCGCGAAACAGCACGCGAATCGAATCTTCGTCGTCTACCACCAGAATCGTTCGTGACCCGGGGTCCCGGCCATTGGTTTGCATCTGAATTAGATTATCGTTTAAATTGCTCGCCATTTCTTACACCGAATGGTTAACAGACCGGCGGTTTATTTCGCACCGGACAAGCAGCCGGGGTGCCTCAGCTCCGCGCGCTGCCCGAAAACGGGCGAGACGACCTCCCCGGCTTGTTACAGTAAGAGCTTGCAGATTTTCTCCAGAGACGCCGGGGCCGCTCTGCCCCTGTTGGCCACCGCGGTCGGAATTTCCGGTGCGGCATTAGGCATTTGGCTCACTTCGATGCGGCAGCGTACGCGGGTGGTGGTGCCGCTCAGCGCGGGGGTGTTGTTGGGGGTCGCCTGTTTCGGGCTGCTGCCGGAACTGGCGGAGGAGGGCGGATGGCCCGCGAGTCTGCTGCTCTTCGCGGTGGGATATGGCGCGCTGTACGCGATCAATCGATACGGTTACGCTGTCTGCCCCACCTGCGCACACGATCACGATCACAACGCCTGCACAACCGAACTTCACGGATTCGCGGGACCGCTGATCGCCGCCGCGGCGCTCCACAGCTTCCTGGATGGCTGGGGGATCACCACATCGCAGCTTGCCACCACACTGGGCCTGCGAATCGCCGTGCCGCTGGCGGTAGGGCTGCATAAACTGCCGGAGGGAATCGCGTTGGGGGGTATTTTGCGTGCGTCGGTGCGTTCGCGCGCGGCGGCGTTGGCGTGGTGCTGTCTGGCGGAGGGCGCCACACTGGCGGGAGGCGGTGCGGGCTTGTGGATGGCGCCGCATCTGGGCACACACTGGATCACCTATCCGCTGGGCCTCACCGGCGGCTGGTTATTTTACCTGGGCTATCACGCCATCCATGAGGAATGGAAGCGGCGCGGCGCGGGTCCGGCGTTCCTGTCGGCCGCCGCGGGGGTAGCCGGCGCTGCCGCGATTCAGCGAGGCGTGGAACTGTTTCTGCGGTAGCTGCCGGAATGCTATAATCTTTCTTGGCGCGCAGTCGGCGCCATGTTCCAGCCAAACACCTCCGAGGGCGCGTAGCTCAATTGGCAGAGCAACTGACTCTTAATCAGTAGGTTGTAGGTTCGATTCCTACCGCGCTC
>CAVVLD010000043.1:0-43387 GCA_963748795.1 uncultured Solibacteraceae bacterium | reverse complement strand
ACTTTCGCGTTCCGAAAAGGACGCTTACTGACGTGCGCGGCTCTGTGCATTCAGTGTGTTGCAGAGCCGCGACCGTCAGGGAGCGAGTTTTACCACGGACTGCAACCTATATAATATGGTTCCGGCTACCCTGTTCTGTTCGCAATCTCACCATGGCAGACCTTGTCGCGAATATTGTAGAAATTTGATTTTTCGAGGCACCAAATTCGCACAGCTTGGGGATTTTCCTGACACTAAATACGCAGAACAGTCGGGCTACTCCATTTCTGTATCGCTTCAGTGACAAAAAATGAGACGATTCGGTGTGAAACTATTGACGCAGGGCGTCCGCATGTTGTAATCGTGCCAGCATTGGATACTATCCAATCAGACCGGTTGCCGAACCGCTCGTGTTGAAGGGAAAGAATTTCTCTTGACACCGGACGGGCAATCAGTTATGAATATCTTTACCGCGTCTGGTTTTAGTGTGCAATTTTGTGTTTGTACCCTGCGAGCACAGAAGACACAAAACATAAAACATCATGTGCAGCAGAGTTAAGGCTTCAGTACGAGGATCCGGCGGTCGGCTTGGTGGCTCGTTGGAGAGTGAGCTCTCCGCCCGACACGGAGAAGTTCCCTAGGTTGCTGAACGGTTTGAGGGCTTGACTTTGAGGCTCAGGTTGAAAGAGAACTTCGACCGATTCAATTTTTCGCAATTTACAAGGAGAAGGAAATGGCAGATTTTCGCAGATGGATTACTTGCGCTAGCTGTGCTGGCCCTCTTTGCGGGCTGGCCAGCGCGCAGGTAGTCACCGGTGGGCACCGGCGGCAATTCTGCTTGCACGCGCCGCGAACGCATCCGTAACGCCGACGCTACGCGCGGAAGGCATGACGGAATTGATCGGCGACATCGTGCTCGACTTGCACGGGCGGCACTGCCCGCGGCCGCGGGCGGCGACATTCCGACGGCTAACATCACGGTCAGTCTTGAACTAACCAGGTGACCAGCCGCATGCTCGGCAGCCGGAACGCGTCGCGAAGCCCTGCTGATGATCGACGAACCGGAACGGTCTCGCCGCCGGTTGGCGCCGGTTTGGCCCGAGCGCTCCGTTCATCGCTCTGCCCGCACCCGCGGCGCGGTTCCGGTTGGCGTGCGAAACGCGCTGGCACCACGTCCTGGCAACGGCTGGATCATCTCACGCATCGCGACTGGCTCCGGCGCCGGCGCGGTAGCTGGCGCGTAACGTGTTCCAGGGCGTCGTGAACCTCGACGGCAACCAGGTCACCTTCTACGGTGTTCCGATTCTGCCCCCGGTGTCCAGCGGCGTCGCTCGCGTCTTCCGCATCACCAACGTTCGCGCCAATGTCAACGGCGTTGGGCGGCGGCGGACTGCCTGGCAACCGTTCATGCGTCGGTTTCGATCAGCGGCTCCAGCTCTGTGCCGCTTGACCAACCCGCAACAGATCGCTGGCTTCGTCCAGCCCGGTCTCACCACCGCCGTGCGCAACGTTGACAACAGCGGCGGCCTGCGGCAGTGCGGCACTGCTTTCAACCAGTGCAGCAGCATCGCAATCGCGGCGCGGCGTGCCGACTATCCTGACGCTACACGAGAACTTCGGTACGGCTTTCAAGACCCGCGTCCTGCCGACCTGGCGGCAACAGCGGTCAGGATGGAACCAGGCATTGCAGAACGTTCCTGGCTCCTCTAACAACGCCCTCGGAATCCGGCTTCATCTTCAACGGTCAGCCGCTCTACGACGAAGCTGACGCTCCGACTCGCGGTCACGGAACGGCACTATCGCCGGTCTGGCCGACTACGGCACCCGCCTCAAGGCTGTGTTCAACAACATCCCGGCTGGCGTCTCGATCTTCGTATCGACCGCCAACCTAGCGTCAGCACCACGCAGTGTAGCGCCAGCACCGCCGAGCTCCGGCTCGACACGATACACCAGTTCCTATGCTGTCCGCGTCGACCGCGTCGAGACCGTCCTGCGAACACGGCTCCCGCCGCTGTCCGACCACTGGCAGCCAACGGCGGCGCGGAACTACGTCGCCTTCACCCCAGCCGCCGGCACCAGCTCGGTCACCGCGGTTTGGGAAGTCATCAACACCAACCCGTCCACCAACGAGACCTTCAACTTCGGCGTGTGGACCTGCTTACAGCGCCGAACGCGGCCAACAACTCGCCGGCTCCGGGCACCATCTACGGTGAACATGAGCTATCGCTCCGACGCCGCCGGTTCACCACGCTGCCGGCACGGCGGCTTCCGTTCCAGCTGACGATTCCGCGGTTTGCGGACACCTCAACGGCCAACGAATCATCCTCGATCGATCAACATCTGCCAGACCCTGCTGCTGTTCCCGTTCGTGACCAACGATCACCGGCTTCGACACCGGTATCGCGATCGCGAATACCAGCATGGATCCGTTTGGCACCGGTGCCCAGAGCGGCACCTGCACGCTGAACTGGTACGGTAACGGCAACGGCGGCACCACCAACACTCCGATACGTCAGCACCACGCCAACGGTCGCCGACCGGTACCACCTGGACCGGCGATGCGTCTGCCACGAACCTGGCTGGCCTGGGTTTCACGGGCTACATGATCGCCCAGTGCAACTTCCAGTATGCTCACGGCTTCGCGTTCGTCAGCGACATCGGTGCACGTAATCTGCTATGGGCTCTACCTGGCCCTGGTGTTGAACGGCGCCCGTCGGCGGCCTCGATGTCCCTGCCGCCAAGGAAACCCTGGCTCACTAAGAGGAAAGTAGTTTCAATTACCAAGAGAGGGGAGCTTCGGCTCCCCTCTTTTTTTTTGCATCCTGACCGTTTCCCGTTCGCCCGAGAGATGCTACACTTTAGTTCTCACCGCGTCCATTCCAGATCCAATCGTGTTATTTCACGAAACGAGGAGGCACTCTTGTATCAATTTAGATATTTCATATTCGCGGCGATACTGGCCTGTCTGTTGTGTGTGCAGGTGGCGCCCGCGCAAACGCCCGCCAGCATCATCACGGTGTCGGGCAACGGCCAGATTTTCTGTTCCTGCCCGGCGGCCAGCGGGATAGATCCCAACACCGGCACCTTCTATCCGATGGTTGTTCTGGTCAAGGACACCAACGGGAAGCCACTCGCCAACGCCACCGTCAATTGGAACTTCACTTCCCAAACCGGCTTCGGAAGTTTCTTCGGTAATGTCTCCACCACCACCACCGGCGCGGATGGAACTACCTCGAATCAGTTCGTCCCCGGCGGCGGTGCGCAGGGCACTCCCTCAACTCCGCCCACGAACTTTCTGATCAGCGCCACTGCCGGCTCGGCTACCGCTACGTTCAACCTGACCCAGGCATACAACGCCTTCGGCGGCAGTGGACAGATCGCCGAAAACACGACTAGTCTGCCGCAGGCCATCGCCGGCGATCCGATTACAGCGAATTCAGGACAGCAGGGTTACAGTTTCGAGGGTCAGGCCTTTCAGTCGCTCACCATGGCCGTGCTTACCGTGGGTGGGACTGCCGTTCCTGGCGTCAGCGTGCGAATTATCAATTTCCAGAGTTCACCTACAGCCAGTTGCGTGACGGGCCCTGGGGCGGATCCAGGCTCCGTGCTGACAGACACCAACGGTATAGCTACGTGCACCCCCGTGTTCAACGGTACGGGCTCAGGCACGTTTGAATTGGTAGTCGGCGGTGTGCCGCTCTGCAATTGCTCGCAGGATCCACCCAATGCGACGCTGGCACTTGGCTGATGTCCAAAACTATTACCTGAACGTTCCGCCGCCGCTTCCCATGCAGGTTAGTCCGCCGTGCCATCGTCCGTGGCAGTGGCCAGTGGGAGCGGTCAGTCCGCTACGGCAGGAACGGCCCTGGGTTTGCCCCTTGTCGCGGTAGTGAACGCGCAGGGCGGTGGCACCCTTTCAGGGCAGGCTGTCACCTGGTCGGTGAGCCCGGCCGGGGCGGCAACGCTTTCCAATTCCACCAGCACCAGCGACTCCAGCGGCCAGGTCACCACCAACGTGACGCTGAATATCAGTGCCGTCGGCGCCGTCACCGTGACCGCGACGCTGAATTCGAACCCCAGCCTGAAAGCGACCTTCAATATTACGGCGATCTCCGCGATCACGATCGGCGGTTTGAGCAAGGTGAGCGGCGATAATCAGGCGGCGATCGTCAGTACGGCTTTTGCCAGTCCGCTGGTTGTCGCAGTGGTGAGCAGCACCGGCGCGCCGGTTCCCGGCATCCCGGTGAATTTCGCCGCCAGTAATGGAGCCATCCTGTCGGCCACGCAACAAAGCACCGGCAGCAACGGCCAGGCGCAAGTGACCGTTACCGCGCCCGCCACCGCCGGCACTGTGACCGTAACCGCCACCGCCGCCGGTTTCACCCAAACCTTCAATCTCACGGTCAGCCCTCCGGGACCGACCCTCACAGCGAATAGCTTCGTCAATGCCGCCGATCAGCAAATCGGTTGGCTCTCTCCGTGCAGCCTCGCTACCATCAACGCTGTCGGTCTCGTCTCCGGTGTGCAGGGCGTGGTTAGCAGCAGCCTGTTCGGCCTGGGCCCGCTCTCCTCGACGCTGGGTACAGACACAGTGATGTTCGGCAGCACTCCGGCTCCGATTCTGAATGTCGGGACCATCGGCGACCAGCAGCAGCTCACCTTCCAGGTGCCCTGCACCGCCTCCGTCGGCAGCAATCAGGTGACGGTCGCCGTCGGCGCGGGCTCGGCTACGGCAACGGTCAACCTGAAGCCCGCCAGTCCGGGTGTATTCGAGACCAGCACAACTGCTCACTGCTGCCGAACGGCAACACCTATCCGATGGGCGTCTTCCTGCGGCCCGACGGCACCTTCGTCACGCCCGCCAATCCCGCGCGCAAAGGCGATACGATCATCGCTTATGTGACCGGTCTCGGGCCTTCGACACCCTCGGTCGGCACCAACGCGCTTCCGCTACCGACGGCGATTTCCATGGCCAATAACACCCTCGTCATCGGTATCGCCAATCAAGGTATTCCCCTCATCTCGGCGCAGCTATCGCCGGACCTGGTAGGTGTCTACATGGTTTCCTTCCAGGTTCCTGCCACGGAGCCGACGGGAAATCAGGTATTTTCGGTTGGAGTCACGGTCGGCGGCCAGAATTACTACAGCGCCGGCGCCAGCATTCCGATCCAGTAGTAGCGTCTTGTAGTTTCCTTCTCCGGGGCCGGATGCTCTATCCGGCCCTATTCTTCTTCGCCTTGTCTTCGCCACGCACTCAACATGTTGTATGTGTCGCAATCAGTGTAGATTGCCTTGTGGACACATAACTCCCTTCAGATCAAGAGATTCTGCAAAAAAGCTCTTGCAAACATTCAGGAGCCCGTGGCACTATTAGTTGTGGCCAAAAGGGGTCATTAAGTAGCTAAAAAGTGGGCGGAGAACAGCAATTTGCGATGGTCGAGGCTCCTCGGGGCATGTATCCGGGACGTCTGGACGAAAAAGGCCGGGTAAAATTGCCGACTTCCTTCCAGCAGTACTTTATGGCGCTGCGGGAAAAGAAGCTTTTCGTGACGAGCCTGGATCGTCGCATAGCCCAAATATACCCGATGGAGGTCTGGCGTCAAAACGAAAAGTTTTTCGAGACCTATCGGGAAGATCCCAAGGTAGCTCGCAACGTCGCCTTCAATGCGGCGGACCTGGGATCCGAAGTCGAGATGGACAACCAGGGGCGGATTCTGTTTTCGCCGGAATTGCGGCGCGAGTTGGGAATCGAAAATCAGCCGGTGCATTTGTTTGCCTATCGCGGGCGCATCGAAGTGCTGAGCGAAAAGATCTACGAAGAGCGCAAAAAAGAGGCCGCCATGACCGCGGCCGACGACCTCTCGAAGTTGGAGGCGGCGGGGCTGAACTGATGACCTATGCATTACTCGGTCATGCCGCGGGAGTCGCTGGAACTGTTGGCGATTCGCCCCGAGGGGATATACCTGGACAGTACGACAGGGTTGGGAGGCCATACCGGCCTGATTGCGCAGCGGTTGACCACCGGTATTGTGATCGCCAACGATCGCGACGCGCAGTCGCTGGAAATGGCGCGCGCCAACACCGCCGAATGGGCGGACCGGATTCGGTATCATCACGGGTCGTTCGGTCAACTGGCCGACGCCGTGACGGAAGCAGGATTCAAAACGCTGGATGGAGTGCTGGCGGACCTCGGGGTTTCGCGCTATCAGCTTACTTCGGCGGAGAGAGGTTTTTCGTTCCAGTCGGATGGGCCTCTGGACATGCGGATGGACCAGAGTACGGGCATGACAGCGGCCGATCTAGTCAATTACAACGCCGAGAAGGCGCTCGCCGACCTGATTTTTCAGCTAGGCGAAGAAAGGAGAGCGCGGAGAATAGCCAGAGCAATCGTCCGAGCACGGCCCATACGGAGCACACTCCATCTGGCCGATGTAGTGGAGCGGGCCGTGCACCGGACGGGTAGAACGCATCCGGCCACCAGGACTTTCATGGCCCTCCGGATGGCGGTAAATGACGAACAGGGAGAACTGGACCGGTTACTCCAGACCGGCCCGGAGCTGCTAGGAAGCGGCGGACGAATGGTGGTGCTCAGCTTCATGAGCATCGACGACCGCAAAGTGAAAGAGAAGTTCAGGGCGTTGGCACGGGACGGGCGCGGCACGATTCTTACCAAACACCCGCTCCAGCCCAGCGACGAAGAAACAGCGGAGAATGCGGCGTCGCGGAGCGCCAAGCTTCGCGCACTGCAAATGAATTAGGAACGGTCACAGGAAGTGGCCTCAGAGAGGGAAGAAGAACCATGGCGACGCTGCCGGCATTTTTAAAAAGGACAGAAGCGCTACGGCAAAATCAATCGGAGGAAACCGCCAGGCTCCAGGTAGCCAGAGCGGTAAAAGATCCATTTCAACTACGCGCCCTGCCGCAGGACGACGTATTCTTCTATTGCAAGAAGATCGACAACTCGCGCCTGGTGCGGGAGGCCGATCCGCAAGCTCGCGGCGATTGCTGGAGCGCCATCGGCGCCGCCTGTGTCATCTTCGCGCTGCTCACCGGAGTAGCGGCTCCCAGCGTGACCAACACGCTGGCCGGTTACAAACTGGAATCCTTGCGGGGCGAATACCAGCGCCTGCTCGACGAACGGCGCACCCTGCAATTGGAAGAGGCCCAACTGCTGAGCCCCGGGCGTCTCGAAGAACTCGCCAAAAAGCAGAACCTGGTTACGCCGCAGTCGGGACAGGTGGTCCACCTCGAAGACCACAACAAGCCCGAAAGTGCCGCGTTGATTGTGAAATAAGGTGCTTGCCAACCGCACCCCGGGAGGGAGCGGTTGCCGGATAAGTGTATGGTTGAGCGCCGTCTGACATGGCTCGCCCTGGCCGTTCTCCTCTGGGGAGGAGCCATCTTCTACAAATTAATTTCGCTCCAGGTGCTGCATCACCACGAATACGTGCTCCAGGCGCGTAAGCACCAGGAGGAAGTACGCACCATTCCCGAACCTCGCGGAACCATTTTCGACCGCAACGGGCAACCCCTGGCCATGAGCATTCCCACCGAGTTCGTGTATGTGAATCCGCTCAAGGTGCCGGATATCGGAGTGGCCGCGGACATCCTCAGCCAGTTCCTGCATATGGACCGCGTGGAACTGTACGGCAGATTGAAGAATGCCCAGGAGAACAATCGCGGCTACCTGATCGTCAAAAAGGACATCACCTTCGCCGAAGGCCAGCACCTGCGCAACGTCGCTCTGGACTACATCAAGATCCAGACCGATAGCCAGCGTCACTACCCCAAAGGCAAGCTGGCGGCCCACATCCTGGGCGGCGTGGATTTTTCCGAGCACGGCAACGGCGGCATAGAAAAGGCTCTTGACGCGGAACTGAGCGGCGTACCCGGACAGGAACTGCTGCTGAAAGACGTCAAGCATCGCGGCATCGATTCGCAGAACGAGAACCCTGGCCGTCCCGGAACGCCCATCACCCTCACCATCGATGAGCGGCTGCAATTCGTGGCCGAGCGCGAACTGGCCGTGGGAGTGGCGCAGCACAACGCAGTGAGCGGAAGCGTGGTGGTGATGGATCCCAACACCGGCGATATTCTGGCGATGGCCAGCTATCCCACGTTCGATCCCAATGTGCCACCCGTCTCTTATCAGGACGTGGTAGACCGGCAGAATCACGCGACGGCCGTTCCCTTCGAGCCCGGCTCGGTATTCAAGGTGATCACTTTATCTGCGGCGCTGGAGACTACGCGCCTGCGGCCGGAGAGCATGATCGATTGCGGGCGCGGGCCTCTGACCCTGTTCGGCCGCACAATCCACGAAGCGCACACCTATTACGGCGTCATCCCCATGTCCGACGTGTTGAAGCACTCCAGCAACCTCGGCGCCATCAAAATCGGCATGACGGTGGGGCAGGCGGGCATGTATGACTACGCTACCAGGTTCGGCTTCGGGCAGAGGACGGGCATCCCGCTCCCCGGTGAATCGCGTGGCCGCCTGCGCCCGCTCAAGAAGTGGGGCGCGACATCGCTGGCTTCCGTATCCATCGGTCAGGAGGTCAGCGTGACCACTCTGCAACTGGCGCGGGCCACCTCGGTGATCGCCAATGGTGGACTGCTGGTGCAGCCCCGCCTGATCCTTAAAAAAGGCGGCCAGATGACGCCGATCGAGCCGCCGGTGCGCATCATCCGGGCGGAAACCGCCATCACCATGCGCCAGATGATGGAAGGGGTCACAACCGTAGGGGGCACGGGATATCCCGAGGCGCGGCTGGCGGGCTATTCGGACGCTGGAAAGACGGGATCGGCGCAGATTTTCGACTTCGCCACCAGGCATTATACGCACAACTACAACGGGTCGTTCGTAGGCATTGTGCCGCTCAGCAATCCATCCCTGGTGGTGGTGGTGACGCTCAACGGGACGCACGGCGTCAACGGATACGGCGGACGCGCCGCGGCGCCGGTATTTCACGCGGTGACCACCGAAGCCCTGCGCCTGCTGGAGGTGCCCAAGGATCTGCCCGACGAACCGCTTCCCACGCTGGTGGCGTCCACGCAATCCGAACCGGACGACGATTCCGCCTTCGCCGAATTCGCCAGTGACAACAACATCCTGCTGGACTCCGAGGATGACGATCAGGCCGGCCCCGCCGCGGGGAACGGTCCGAAGGTGCCGGACTTCAAAGGCAAGACCATGCGCGACGTACTGGCCGAGGCGGCTTCCCAGGGGCTGGTGATCCAGCCGAACGGGAACGGCGTAGCCCGTGTCCAATATCCCGCCGCGGGGTCGATTTTGCATCAGGGGGAACGCATCCGCGTCCAATTCTCGAGATGACACTAAGCGAGATACTCTCCGGCGTAGGGTTGCAACAACCCCTTGCGCCCGAGCTTACGAATCTCGCTATCGGCGGTTTGGACTACGATTCGCGGCGTGTGGGAGAAGGCTTTCTGTTTTTCGCATTTTCGGGCAGCAGGGTGGACGGGCGGCAATTCGCGCATGACGCGTTGGCTCGCGGCGCCGTCGCGGTGGCCAGCGAATCGCCGGCGCCCGCCGGGTTTCATGCTCCCTGGATCCAGGTAACGCACGGGCGGCACGCCCTGGCACTGGCATCGCTCAACTTCTATCGCCGGCCCGATGAGCGCATCGGCCTGACGGGCATCACCGGCACCAATGGTAAAACCACCACGGGCTTCCTGGTGGATTCGGTGCTGCGCGCCGCCGGCAAAATCACGGCGCTGATCGGGACCATCGAATACCACATGGCCGGCCGCGTGATTCCCGCGGTCAACACCACGCCGGAGTCGCTCGAACTGGTGCGCCTTTTTGCCGAACTGGACCAGGCGGGCGGCAGTTACGCCACCATGGAGGTCTCGTCTCACGCGCTCGCCCTGGGGCGCGTCTATGGCCTGCATTTCCATACCGCGGTGTTCACCAACCTGACGCGCGACCATCTGGATTTTCACGGCACCATGGAAGCCTACTTCGCGGCCAAGCAACTGCTGTTTCGCGGCGCGGGTGCGCCTGCTCCGCCGTTTGCCGTGCTCAACAGCGACGATGAACACGCGCGCCAGATTGGGGTGGGCGCGGACACGGAAACATATTGGTATGGATACGGTCCGCAGGCCAATCTGCGGGCTCGCCGCATCTCTTCGGGATTCCAGGGACTCCGCTTCGAAATACAGTCCGGCAAACTGCGCTTCGGCGTGGAATCCGCCGCTGATCGGCAAGATCAATGTGTACAATATCCTCGCGGCGTGCGGTGTGGGTCTCTCGTATGGCATCGCGCCCGAAATCATTGCCCGCGGCATCGCGGACCTGAAGGCCGTGCCGGGAAGGTTCGAGCGCATCGACGAAGGCCAGCCGTTCGTGGTGGTGGTGGACTATGCGCACACCGACGATGCGCTGCGCAATGTGATCGCCGTGGCCCGCGGCCTGAATCCGAAACGCGTGATCACACTGTTCGGCTGCGGCGGCGATCGCGACCGGGCCAAGCGTCCGCTAATGGGCCAGGCGGCGGCGGAAGCCAGCGATTTCGTGGTCCTGACCAGCGACAACCCGCGCTCGGAAGACCCGTTGGCTATCATGAACGACGCCCTGGTGGGGATCCGGCGGAAGGACGTGCCGCACCTCATCGAGCCGGATCGCGCCATCGCCATCGACCGCGCTCTCAAACAGGCGCGCGAAGGCGACATCGTGATTCTGGCCGGCAAAGGCCATGAGCCGTACCAGGTTTTGAAGGACAAGACCATCCCGTTCGACGATCGAACGGTGGCGAGAGAACTGCTGAGAGGTTATGGGTATCACAAGCAGTAGTGAACCATGACCTTTGATTTACAAGAAGTTGCGCGTGCCATGCACGCCAGGGGCGAGGTTCGGCCGGTAGCCGTTGCAGGGTGGAGCGTGGATACCCGGACACAGAAGCCGGGCGACGTATACTTTGCGCTACGCGGGCCGAACCACGACGGCCACGAGTATGTCGGGCAAGCCGTGGCGCACGGAGCCGCGGGCGTGGTGGTGGAGCGAGGCAGCGGAGCGCCTGGCGAAATGCTGGTGCCGGATACGCTGCAGGCGCTGAAGAGTTTAGGAAACTGGGCGCGTGAGACTTGGGGTGGAACCGTTATCGGCGTGACGGGTAGTGCGGGGAAGACTACCACCAAAGATGCCATCGCGGATCTTTTGGCCGTAGAGCTTCCGATCGGTAAGACCATTGGCAATTTCAATAATCACGTGGGTGTGCCGCTCTCGATTCTGCGGCTGCCGGACGGGTGCCGCGCTGGCGTATTGGAAATGGGCATGAATCATGCGGGCGAAATCCGCGAACTGGCTTCGATCGCGAAGCCGGAGATCGGCGTGGTCACCAACGTGGGGTATGCGCACGTGGAATTCTTCGATTCCATCGACGGCGTTGCGGCCGCCAAACGGGAACTCATTGAGAGTCTTCCCGCCGGCGGCGTGGCCATCCTGAATGGCGACGATGCACGAGTGCGCGAGTTCGGCCGCGTGCATCAGGGACGATCGGTGACGTTCGGATTCTCGGAAGGCTCGGAGGTGCGGGCGGAAGTGCTCTCCGAAGGAGCCGCCGGCAGCCGTTTTCGCGCCCTGGGTGTGGAGTATGAAGCGCGCCTGCCGGGCCGGCACGCGGTGATGAACCTGCTGGCAGCCCTGGCCGTGGCGCGGGAGTTCGGAATCGCGCCGGAGCGCTTGCGCGACGCCGTCGCGGGTTTCGCCGTGGGCAAAATGCGCGGCGAGCGCTCCGTGCGGAACGGTATCACGATCTGGAATGACTGTTACAACGCCAATCCCGAAGCGATGCAGTCCATGATTGACGTGCTGCGGGAAACGCCGGCGCGGCGGCGCATCGCGGTGTTGGGAGAGATGCTGGAACTGGGGCACGCCTCCGCGGAACTGCACCGCAAGGTGGGCCGGTATGCGGCGGAGCATGGAGTGGATTTATTGATCGGCGTGCGCGGCGACGCGCGCGAGATGGTCGACGGGGCGGTCGGCGCCGGGCTTCCGGAGAGCGCCGCGCATTTTTTCGCAGACCCTGAAGAGGCGGGCGAATATGCCCGCCTTATGGCGCGTCCGGGCGATGCCATCCTTTTCAAGGGGTCGCGCGGCGTGCAGGTGGAGCGGGCGCTCGGGAGGTTCCAAAGCTAATGCTGTATTACCTGCTCTACGATCAGCTCCGCAAATACGTCAGCCCTTTCCGCGTCTTCCAGTACATCACCTTCCGCACGGCGTTCGCCAGCCTCACCGCGTTGTTCCTGTGCATCGCGCTGGGTCCGTGGCTGATCAACAAGCTGCGTGAATTTCAAATCGGCCAATACATCCGCGAAGAAGGTCCCAAATCCCACCAGAAGAAGGCCGGCACGCCCACCATGGGCGGCATCCTCATCATCATCTCCATTGTGATTCCCACGCTGCTGTGGGCAGACCTGCGCTTCCCCTATGTGTGGATCGCCATCGCGGCGCTACTGGGCTACGGCTGGATCGGGTTTCTGGACGACTACTCCAAAGTGACCAAGCGGCGAAACCTGGGCCTCACCGGGCGGCGCAAGCTGACCTATCAGTTTCTGATGGGGTTCCTGTTCGCGGGCGTGCTGCTGGTGATGCGCGCGTACGGCGATTTCAGCACGGCCATGAATATTCCGTTCCTCAAGCAGTTCAAGCCTTCGCTGCTCATTGGTTCGTTGCTGGGCAATCCCTGGACATACGTGATTGGAGCGCTGCCTTTCTGCATCTTCGTGGCGCTGGTGGTGGTGTTCGCTTCCAACGCCGTCAACCTGACTGACGGATTGGATGGCCTGGCCATCGGTCTGATGGTCATCGCGGCCGGCGCGCTCACCGTCCTGACCTATGCCGGCGGCCATGCGCAGTTGGCCGAGTATCTGCAATTGGCCCGCAATCCGCGCACCGGGGAGCTCACGGTGTTTTGCGGCTCCATGACCGGAGCCAGCCTGGGTTTTCTCTGGTACAACGCGCATCCGGCGGAAATATTTATGGGGGATGTGGGTTCGCTCGGGTTGGGCGGCGCCATGGCCGTCGTGGCAGTGCTGATCAAGCAGGAGGTCCTGCTTCTGTTTATCGGCGGCGTATTTATTCTGGAGGCCGTCTCGGTGATTCTGCAGGTGGGCAGCTTCAAGCTGCGCGGCGGTAAGCGCATCTTCAAGATGGCGCCGCTGCATCATCACTTCGAAGCGCTGGGCTGGACCGAATCGAAAATCATCGCGCGATTTTGGATCGCCGGCCTGGTGCTGGCGCTCTTCGCGCTGACTACGTTGAAGTTGAGATAAGGATGGAACTGAGCGGCAAAAGAGCGTTGGTGGTCGGGATGAAGAAATCCGGCATGGCGATGGCGGAGTTTCTGTCGCGCCAGGGCGCCGTGGTGCGTGCCACAGACCTGAAGCCGCTGGCCGAGTTGAACGATGCCGGCATCCTGCTGGCGCGCCTCGCTATCCCTTTCGAGCAGCAGTCGCCCGCCGTGTTCGAGGGCCACGATCTGATCGCCCTCTCACCCGACGTCCCCTGGGACCTGCCGCCGCTCGAGGCTGCGCGCGCCCGCGGTGCCCGCGTCACCGGGGAAGTGGAACTGGCCGCGCCGTTCCTGAAGGGGCCTACCATCGGGATCACCGGGTCCAACGGCAAAACCACCACCACCAGTCTGATCGGGCACATTCTGCGCGAAGCCGGATTCGTAGTTCAGGTGGGCGGCAATATCGGGACTCCCGTCACTTCCATGTTGGACACCTCCCGCAAGGATGGCTGGAACGTGCTGGAACTCTCCAGCTTCCAACTGGAAAGCATCGTGGAGTTCTGCGCGCATGTCGCGCTGGCGCTCAACGTGACTCAGAATCACCTGGACCGCCACCATACCTTCGAAAACTATGCCGCGGCCAAAGGGCGCCTGTTCCAGAACCAGCAGGCGGAAGATTTCGCTGTCCTGAATGCCGACGACCCCGTGTGTGTCTCGTATGCCGTGGGTACCCGGGCGAGTGTGCAGTGGTTCAGCAGCCGGCGCAGGGTCACTCCTGGGGCCAGTCTCTGCAACGGCAAACTGGTGCTGGATGGCAAGCTGCTCATGGAAGAGCGCGAGATTCCCATTCGCGGCCGTCATAACGTGGAAAATGTGCTGGCGGCCTCTATCGCCGCGGCTCGCGCCGGAGTGCCGCGCGAGAAGATCGCCGCCGCGGTCCGCACCTTCCACGCGGTGGAGCATCGCCTGGAATTTGTCCGCAAGGTGAGCGGAATCGATTTCTACAACGATTCCAAAGCCACCAGCGTGGATGCCACGCTCAAGGCGCTGGACGCATTCCCCGGCGGTCTGTGGGTGATTCTGGGCGGGAAGGACAAGGGCCTGGACTATGCCGCCCTCCGGTCCTCATTGAAAGCCAAGGCGCACGCTGCGTTGCTGATTGGCGCAGCGGCGGACAAGATCGCCGGCCAGTTGCGCGGCGCCGTGGAGTTGGTCGACGCCGGGACGCTGGACGCTGCCATCGCTTACGGGTTCGAGCACGGGCACCCGGGCGATACGGTGCTGCTGGCGCCCGCCTGCGCCAGTTTCGACCAGTTCCGCAGTTACGAGCATCGCGGCGAAGTGTTCAAACAGATCGTGAATCGATTGCAGGAGAAAGACTGATATGGCGCAGCGGCTGAAAACGGATTGGATCCTGTTCGTCACCGTGCTGGTGATGATGTCGTTCGGAGCCCTGATCATCTACAGCGCATCGTCCATCAGCGCCAAAATGGATCCGCGGTATCAGTCGAGCTGGTATTTCGTCTCCCGCCAGATCGAGTGGGGGGTGCTCTCCGTCATCGTGATGATGGCGCTCAAGAAAACTTCCTACCGGAATTATCAAACGCCGGCGGTGGCATTCAGCGCGATCGGCATTGCGCTGCTGCTGCTGCTGGCGGCGTATGTATTCGATTCCAGCGGCCACCGCTGGCTGCGCGTGCGTCACTTGGGACAGGTGCAGCCCTCGGAACTCGCCAAGCCGGCCCTGGTGATTTTTCTGGCGTTCTTTGTGACATGGCGGGCGCGCGCCATCAACAATCCAAGGCATACGCTCCTGCCGGCGGCGCTGGCGGTGGGGCTGGTGATTTTCGCGGTGGTGCGCGGCGACCTGGGGACGGCGGTGGTGCTCGGCGCGGTGGCATCGATCGTATTTTTCGTGGCCGGCCTGGAATGGCGGTACGTGGCCATCGCCGGCATCGTGGCGCTGATCGGGGTGCTGATTTCCATCTGGAATGACCCGTACCGCATGAAGCGCGTGGTCCAGTTCTTCGATCCGCAGTTCAAGATCGTGACCAGGCTGGACCCTAGCGGACATATTAAATCGCAGCTCGAAAAATCGCTGACCACCGCGGATACCACCTATCAGCTCGCACAATCGAAAATCGCGGTCGGCGCAGGCGGGCCGCTGGGGGTCGGACTGATGAACGGCCGGCAGAAGTTGCTGTACCTTCCGGAGGCCCACACCGATTTCATTTACGCGGTGGTGGGCGAAGAGATGGGGCTGATCGGAACGGTCGGGCTGCTGGCCGGGTTCACCATCATTTTCTGGCGCGGTCTGCGCACTACGGTCAAGATCAAGGACGATTTCGGCCGCTACCTGGCGCTTGGGGTTACGGTCGTGGTGGTGGTTCAGGCCTTCATCAATATGAGCGTGGTAATTGGGATGGGACCCACGAAGGGAATCCCGCTCCCCATGATCAGCTACGGGGGCAGTTCGCTGCTCAGCACCCTGGCGATGCTGGGGATCCTGATGAATGTGAGCGAACACGCTGGGTAGCGGGGGTTGGGGATGGGGGTTGGGGGTGGGGGTTTAGCCAGCTACATGAGTAAGGTAAGCCATTTTCGGGAACTACAGGTTTGGCAGCGGGGCATGGACGAGGCGGGGGTTGGGGATGGGGGTTGGGGGTGGGGGTTTAGCCAGCTACATGAGTAAGGTAAGCCATTTTCGGGAACTACAGGTTTGGCAGCGGGGCATGGACGAGGCGGGGGTTGGGGATGGGGGTTGGGGGTGGGGGTTTAGCCAGCTACATGAGTAAGGTCAGCCATTTTCGGGAACTGCATGTTTGGCAGCGCGGCATGGACGTGGTGGAGATGGTATATCGCGCTTCGGCTGACTTTCCGAAACCGAAATTATACGGGCTGACCAGTCAGTTGCGTCGCGCCGCGGTCTCGGTACCTTCGAACATCGCCGAGGGGCATTCGCGAACTTCGACCAGAGACTATCTGAATCATTTATCCATGGCGCAGGGCTCGCTGGCGGAGGTGCAAACACAACTCGAGATCGCGAAACGACTGGGGTTCATTGCCGACCAGCACATAAATCCGATCCTGGCAGAGGCGGCTATTCTTGGCAAGCAGTTGCACGCCCTCCGCGATTCGCTCGGGAGAAAACTATGAGCGAGCGCAGCGAGCAACTAATCCCCCATCCCCAACCCCCACCCCCAACCCCTGGTTTCCTCTTCGCCGGCGGCGGCACCGGCGGCCACGTCATTCCCGCCCTGGCGGTGGCGCGGGAACTCCGGGCCCGGGGCCACGAGGTGTTCTTCGTGGGCACGGACCGGGGTATGGAAGCCAAGCTCGTGCCGGCGGCGGGATTTGTTTTGCAGAAGATCGAGATCGGCGGATTGAATCGCGTGGGACTCAGGCAGCGCGTCGTGACGCTGGCGAAGCTGCCATTCACTACCATTCACTGCCTGCGCTATCATCCGGCCGCTGTCTTCAGCATGGGAGGATACGTTGCGGGGCCACCGGTGGCGGCAGCGTTGCTGCGGCGCGTTCCCGTGGTGGTGATGGAACCGAACGCGGTGCCCGGGTTCACCAATCGGGTGATTGGCCGGCTGGTCTCGCGGGCGCTGATCACTTTTCCGGAGACCGCTTCCTACTTTCCGGCCGGCCGGACCGAGGTCACCGGGCTGCCGGTGCGCGAAGAATTCTTCCACCTTGCGGCGAAGCCGCGCGGCGAGAAATTCAATTTGCTGATCACCGGAGGCAGCCAGGGCTCGCGTACGCTGAACCGCGCGGCGCGAGAGAGTTGGCCGTTGTTCCGGTCGGCAGGCGTGAGCGTACGGATGGTCCACCAGACCGGACAGAACGGTTTCGAAGAACTGCGCGATGCTTTCGCGGAGTCGGGCATCGAGGGGGAGATCGTCCCTTTTCTTACCGATATGCCCGCGGCCTTCGCGGCGGCGGACCTGATTGTCTGCCGCTCCGGCGCCGGCGCTGTATCCGAGCTGGCGGCGGCCGGGAAACCATCCATCCTGGTGCCCTTTCCGTTTGCGGCGGACGATCACCAGACGCGCAACGCCGAAGCCATGGCGCGCGGCGGCGCTGCCCGCATGGTGCGCGATGCGGAGATGAGCGGCGCGAAGTTGGCATCCCTGGTTATGGAACTGTCCGGTACTGAAGCGTTGGAAAAAATGGGCGCGGCGGCGCGAAAACTGGCGCGGCCCGGAGCGGCCCGGCGAGCGGCCGAAATTTTAGAGGAGGTAGCCCGGCGGTGAGGCAGATTTTGGTTGACAGTTGCTTCGCTAGCCGAAACAATACGAAGGGGAAATGTTTTTCCGTCCACAGCATCTGCATTTCACAGGCATCGGGGGTATCGGCATGAGCGGCATCGCCGAGGTGTTGCTGAACCTCGGCTACCAGATCAGCGGCAGCGATCTGAAACTCTCCGCCACCACCGAACGGCTGACCGCCATGGGCGCACGAATCTTCGAGGGACACGCCGCCGGCAACATCGCCGGAGCGCGCGCCCTGGTGGTGAGTTCCGCCGTGGACGAGCAGAACCCCGAAGTGCAGGAAGCGCGCCGGATGCAAATCCCGGTGATCCCGCGCGGAGAACTGCTGGCCGAGTTGATGCGCCTCAAATACGGGATCGCCATCGCCGGCAGTCACGGCAAGACCACCACTACCAGCATGACCGCCACCATCCTCAACTATGCCGGCCTGGACCCCACAGTAGTCGTAGGCGGCAAAGTGGGCACTATGGGCGGCGCCAATGCGCGGGTGGGGAAGAGCGATTTTCTGGTGGTGGAATCCGACGAAAGCGACGGCTCCTTCCTCAAACTCGCCCCCATTATCGCGGTGGTGACCAACATCGATCGCGAGCATCTGGACCATTACGCCAACCTGGAAGAGATCCAGGCGGCCTTCCTGGAGTTCGTCAACAAGGTGCCGTTCTATGGCGCCGTGATTGTCGTGCCTGGATGACCCCAACGTGCAGGGCATCCTGCCTTCCATCAAGCGCCGGACCATTACCTATGGCACGACGGCCCAGGCCGACATGGTGGCGACTGAGATTACGTGCAGCCCGTTCGCCAGCGATTTCCGTCTGCGCTTCCGCGGCGCCGATCTCGGTGCGTTTCACCTGCGCATTCCGGGCCGCCACAACGTATTGAACGCCATGGCCGCGGTGACCATCGCACTGGAGCAGGAAGTGAAGCCGGGAACGATACGCGAGGCGCTGGCCACCTTCAGCGGCGTGGACCGGCGCTTCCAGGTGCGCGGCAAAGAACGCGGCATCACCGTGGTGGACGATTACGGCCATCATCCAACCGAGATCAAAGCTACGCTCGAGGGCGCCCGGCAATGCGGCTTCGCCCGGGTTCACGTGTTGTTTCAGCCGCACCGCTACACGCGCACCTTCCACCTGATGGACGAATTCGCGCGGGCCTTCAACCAGGCCGATACGGTATTCGTGATGGACATTTACGCGGCGTCGGAAAAACCGATTGAAGGCGTGACGGCGGAAGCGCTGGTGGAGCGGATTCGCCAGTTCGGCCACCGCGGCGTGGAGTATGTGGGCACGATGGATTGCGGCGTAGATGCCCTGTTGAAGGTGGCGCGAGCCGGCGACGTGGTCCTGACCCTGGGCGCCGGGAGCATCACGCAGGCCGCGGAAAAACTGCTGGAGAAGTTGCGCGAAAAGGCGGACGGGTAAGCCATGGCACGGGAATCGAAAAAATCGGCCAAGGGCGTGGGCCTCGGGTGGAAGCTGTGGCTCGGCGCTGTGGCGGCCGCCATGGTGTGCGTCTCGACGGCCGTCGCGGCCCTGAAGGTTCACGACTACGTGCTTTCCGATCCTCAATTCAAGCTGTCGCGCTACCAGAAGGATTCGCTGGTCATCGATGGCATCCGGTACGCCTCGCGCTCCAAGGTGCAACACGCCTTCGCCCACGATTTCGACCGCAGCATTTTCGCCACTCCGCTGGAAGAGCGCCGGCGGCGGCTGCTGGCCGTGGATTGGGTGGAAGACGCTTCCATCTCGCGCATCTGGCCGGACCGGCTGGTGGTGCGAATCCATGAGCGCACTCCCGTGGCCTTTGTTTATTTCCGCGCCGGCGTGCTGTTGATCGACGCCAACGGAGTGCTGCTGGAACCGCCTGCCCAGGAGGGTGGTTTGGGTCACTTCTCGTTCCCGGTGTTGAGCGGCGTGCGTGAAGACGAATCGGAAGCCGACCGCGAACAGCGCGTGCGCGCCATGCTCCGCGTGCAGGAAGACCTGGGATATATGGCGAAAGATGTCTCCGAAGTGAACGCGGCCGATCTGGAAAACCTGCGCGTCATCGCGAAGGTGGGGGACCGCGCCGTCGAATTGATCCTCGGCGACACCAATTTGGGCAGTCGCTTTCAGAATTTTCTTACTCACTATCCGGAAATCAGGAAACAATCGCCCGAGGTGAAAACATTCGATTTGCGGCTGGATGACCGCATCACGGCAAAGGAATAGCAGTTATGGCAGTAAAACCGATATACGCAGTGGGACTCGATACAGGCAGCCGCCGGACCAGAATGGCGATCTGCACATTGGAAGGCGGCCGTTTGCGCTTTCTCGGCGCCGCTTCGGTGGAATCCGAGGGCTGGCAAAAAGGGCGCATCGCGGACCAGAGAGCCGTCACGGATTGCATTTTGAGGGCTCTGCGGGAGGCGGAGGCCGACGCCGGAGTGTCGGTGGAAGCGGTGGTGGCCGGCGTGGGCGGTCCCACGGTGCGCGGCGCGAACGGGCGCGGCGTGGTGGAGTTGGGCCATGTGCGGGAGATCGAACAGCGCGACGTGAACCGCGTGGTGGACCGCGCCTCCAACGTGCAATTGCAGGAAGACCGCATGGTGCTGCAGTTGTTCCCGCAGGATTTCGTGGTTGACGATCACCCCGGCCATCGCGATCCGCGGGCCATGATGGCGTCGCGCCTGGAAATCAACGTCCACCTGGTGACGGCTTCGGTGCTGGAACATGCGGCCCTGGTGGGCGCCGTTAACCAGGCTCACCTGGTGGCCGAAGAAACCGTGTTCGAAGGGTTGGCCGCCTGCTACGCCGCGGTGCTCCCCGAGGATCGCCGCGAAGGAATTGCCGTAGTCGATATCGGTTCGCAATCCACCGAACTGGTGGTGTACTACGGCGATGCGCTGCAGCTCGCCTCCGGTGTGCGCGTCTGCGGCGACCATTTCACGCGCGACCTGGCGCAGGGGCTCACCATCAGCTTCGAAGATGCGGAACTGGTGAAGCTGGAATACGGCTCCGCGCAATCGGAAACGTGTCCTGAGAATGTGCTGGTGGAACTGCCTACGCCGGAGAATCGCGAACCGCGCCACACCTCGCGCCGTTTCCTCAACCAGATTCTGGAAGCGCGCGCCGAGGAACTCTTCCGGCATGTGCGCAACGAACTGGCCCGCGTAGGCATGGACCGTGCGCTGATGGGCGGCGTCTTCCTTACCGGCGCGGGGGCGCGGCTGCCGGATTTGTGCGATGTGGCGGAGCGCATTCTGATGTGCCAGGCGCGCTACGGCCTCGCTGTGGGTATTGAAGATTGGCCGGAGACGATGAACGATCCGGAATGGAGTACAGTGGCGGGCCTGGCTATGTATGCAGCCAAGCTCAAGGCACAGGTGGAACAGGCGCGGGAAACCGCGGGTTGGCTGGGGCGAATCCTGAAGTAACCGCAGGATGGGAGGTAAACGATGGGGTTGATCGATTCCGATATGGACGATTTGAAATACGAAATCGCGGACGAAGTACACGGCGGTACGCGGATCAAGGTGATCGGCGTCGGCGGCGGTGGATGCAACGCCGTTGCCCGGATGGTGGCTGAGGGCGTGGAAGGCGTGCAATTCTACGCCATGAACACGGACTTGCAGGCGCTTACGGCCTGCCAGGTTCCCAACAAGCTGCAACTCGGCGCCAAGATGACCGGCGGTCTGGGCGCCGGCGCCAATGCGGAGATCGGGCGCCAGGCGGCTCTGGAAAACACCGACCACATCGTGGAGATGCTGCAGGACGCGGACATGGTGTTCGTCACCGCGGGCCTGGGCGGAGGCACGGGGACGGGTGCGGCGCCGGTCATCGCCAATCTCGCCAAGGAACTGGGCGCGCTGACGGTGGCGGTGGTCACCAAGCCGTTCGGCTTCGAAGGTTCGCGCCGTATGCGGCTGGCCGAAGAAGGGCTGTGCATGCTCGCCTCGGCGGTGGATACGGTGATCGCGATTCCCAACGACCGGCTGCTGGCCCTGGTGCCGCGCGGCACCAGCTTCTTCGAATCGTTCAAGGTGGCCGACGACCTGTTACGCCAGGCGGTGCAGGGCATCAGTGACATCATCATCACGCCGGGCCTGATCAATCGCGATTTCTCCGACATCAAGGCCACCATGGTGGGCATGGGCTACGCCATGATGGGGACTGCTATTGGCCGCGGCGAAAAGGCGGCGGTGGAGGCGGCGCGCCAGGCGATCAGTTGCCCGCTGCTGGAAGATTCCCGCATTTCCGGATCGCGCGGCATCCTCATCAATATCACGGGCTCCAGCCGCCTGGGCCTGCATGAAGTCAACGAAGCCTGCTCCATCATCCGGGAAGCCGCCGAGTGCGACGACGTGCAGATCAATTTCGGCGTGATCCTGAACGAAGAGCTGGCCGACGCCGTGAAGATCACGGTCATCGCCACCGGCTTCCAGCCGGAGAGCGCACCCCTGGTGGAGCGCCGGCGGGTTGGCGATCCGGTGATTCGCGTCCAGCATCGCCTGCCGGAACCGGAACCGGAGCCCGAGCCGATGCCGTTCATCGAACCGGAGCCCGAACCTGTGTTCGAGCCGGAGCCGGCCATGATGGCCGAAACGGAGCCCGTCCTGGACATGGAAGATCTGGACACCCCGGCCTATCTGCGCCACGGGCGGCTATTGAATTAGCCCTAAGCTAGGTACATCGTTTCAAAAGTTCACCGACGTATCAAGCAGACCGCTTGCTTGACGCGCGCGGCTCCGATCAGAGACGCGACCGTTAGGGAGCGTTCGGAAGGGAATACGTTGGCATACTTCTGAAACGACTGACTAAGCTAGCTTTTCCGCCTGCGCCGGAGAATGCCCAGGCCGATCATCCCCAAGCCCATCAAAGCCAGACTGGCCGGCTCCGGGGCTGGATCCATAATTACCGTTCCAAACCGCTGAATTGCGGGATCGTTGGGAACCCAAGTGGGATAGCGAGCGGAATCGGCAGCGGTCCACGAACCGCCCAAGACGGCATTGGCCGCCGCCAGTTCGTACGGTTGCGCCGCTGGATCCGCCGGAAACAGCGCCGAGCCGGTGGTGGAAGTGGGGTTCATGATTTCCCAGATCGCCATGGAGATGGCTCCCCGCGTGGCTAGCGGCGCGTTCATCAGACCCAGCGTGTCCAACTCGTGAACCAGGTAGGTGGCTTCGAGAGTGGCTGTGTCGGTGCGCACTTCCAAGGTCCCGGCGTATGGCATTCCCACGCCTGTTGGGCTGTAAAAGTCATAACAGAAGGTGTAGGCCAGGGTATTATCGAATCCGTTTCCGTTCAAGTACGTGATATACGGACCAACCGGAATCGAGCCAGCTTGGCACGTTGTAGATGTCGGTGTAACTGTAGAAGGCATAATCCGGGGAAGAGAAGTTTCCATCTAACGTTAGGAACACCGTACTGTTTGCGTAGGCGGCCGTAGAGGCGGCCAGGCAGAATATCCCGAGCAAAAATTTAGTTGAAGTTAGGCGCATTTGTTCCGAGTATGATGGCTCGGACGTTGGTTTGAAAAGTACTGAGGGTTAGGCAAGTACGCCGGGAGCCTTATTGATTTGACCCCGAATACAAACCTGGTTCTATACCGCCCAGCATTGAATTTCCGTCGAAAATAAAGGAGATAACGGCCAATTCAATTTAGGTAAATATTGTTTCGGTTCCCATTACGGAAGGTACCCGCCACTCCGCTACTGCCAGTCGCCATTCCCGCCGGCCGCAGCCGTGCCGCCGGATTCCGGCCGAAGCATGACGCTTTTGACCGTCTCCAGCAGCAGTGACGCCTTGTAAGGTTTCTGCAGAAAGCCTGCCAGGCCCTTCCCTTCAAACCGCCGCACGGCCTCGTGCCTCATTGAACCCACTCGACAGAACGATCGGAATTCCCTCGTGCACAACCTTCATGCGAAGAAGAGTTTCCTCCCCGCTCATCACCGGCATCGTCAAGTCCAACACCACGCATGCAATCGAGACGCCTCGCGCTGAAAGATCTCCAGACCGCGAGCGCCATCCTCGGCCGCCAGTACCTGGTACCCGTACCGTTCCAACGCCTGGGTGGCCATCTGCCGCACCACCTGCTCATCGTCCACCACCAGAATCAGGCCGCGTCCGCGAAGATCCACCGCCTGCCGCTCCGCCACCGCCGCAGGAGCGTCACTCGCGCCACCCTTTCCACCGCCGGCAGCAGCACGCGGAACGTGGTGCCTTCTCCCGGCGCGCTGAAAACCGTGCATGGACGCCTCGATGGCCCCGCACGATCCCCAGCACGGCCGCCAGCCCCAACCCGCGCCCGGTAAACTTCGTCGTAAAGAACGGATCGAAAATGCGCGCTTTGCGTCTGTTCGTCCATCGCCTTGCCGGTGTCGGTGACTTCGAACACCACGTAGAGCCCGCCTGCAATTCCACCGCGCCGGTGCCTTCGTTCACCGGTAGATCCTGCTCGTCCATCTGTTCGCAGCGGGTGGTGATGGTGACCGCGCCCGTGGTTCCTTCGGGGATGGCCTCGGCGCCATTGATGATGATGTTCATGATGAGCTGCTGCATTTGCGCGGCGTCGGCTTCAATCGCCGGCAGATCGTCGATCCAGGTCGAGCAGCAGTTCCACGGTGGAGGGGATGGCGGCCTTGATCAACGGGAGTGTCTCGCGGACGCGCGCCGACAAGTCGATCTGCTCCAGCACGAAGCGTCCCTTGCCGGAATACGCCAACATCTGCCGGGCCAATTCGGCGGCCCTTTCGCTCGGCCGCAATCACCGCCTCAAGCGGCGCTTTCACGGGCGATCCACGGCGGCAGATCGTCCAACGCCATGCTGGCGTTGCCCAATATGCCGGTCAGCAGATTATTGAAGTCGTGCGCGATTCCGCCCGCCAGCACACCCAGGCTCTCCAGTTTCTGCGTCTGCCGCATCTCCTCGGCGTGCCTCTTCTGGTCGGTGATATCGCGCGCCACGTGCGAGAATCCGATAATCTGCCCGGCCTTATCCCGGATCGGCGAAATGTTCACCGAGACATCGATCGCCGTGCCGTTCTTCCGGATGCGCACCGTCTCGAAATGAATGCCGGACCCGCCTTGGCGCAGCCGGTCCAGAATGTCCGATTCTTCATCGCGCCGGTCCGGCGGCAACAGCACACGCATGGTCTGCCCGATTGCTCTCCGACGCCGCATAGCCGTACAACTGCTCCGCGCCGGGGTTCCAGCTCTGAATGATGCCTGTCGGTCGATTTTCCTATGATGGCATCGTCGCTCGACTCCACAATGGACGCCAGGTAGGCTGCGTCTTCCTGCGCGCGCCGCCGCTCGCTGATATCCCGAAACACCAGTACCACGCCGATGGTGTGCCCACCCTGCTTGATCGGCGCGGCACTGTCGTCAATCGGAGTCTCGGTTCCGTCACGCGCGATCAGAATCGGTGTGATTCGCCAGCCCGACTCACGGTTCCGTCCCGCAACACCCTGTCCACCGGACTCTCCACCGGCGTGCGGCTGAATTCGTTCACGATCCGAAAAACATCCTCCAGCGGCCGTCCGGCGATCTCCGCCTCCGTCCATCCCAACAACGACAGGCCACCGCGTTCACGAACACGATCCGTCCGCCGGTGTCGGTCGAAACCACCGCGTCGCCGATGCTGGCGAGCGTGGTCTGAAGCGAACGTCCTGCGCCTTCTGGATCTCCGTGTCGCGAGACTCGACGCGCTGCACCATCTCGTTGAACGAATCCATCAGCACGCCCAGTTCGTCGCGCCGAGTCCTTCTCCACCCTGACGGCGTAGTCCCCCGTCTCGGAGATAGACGTTGCAGCCGATGCCAGACGGGTGATGGGTATGGCGATCGTATCGCGCATGCGGGACGAGGTCACAATGGCGATCAGGCTCGAGCCCAGAAGAGCAATCAGCACGATCCCGCCGTAAACCCTGAACCTCTCCGCGAGTTCCCCGGAATCGTAAAGCAAGACCACGGTTCCGACCCGCTGGCCGTTGAGCAGCACGGGGTGCGAAACGATAATCCCCTCGCGGCCGGATCTCAGTTCCTCTCCCGCGGCCGGGGCCGGACACCGGGTGTCGGAGCCAGGACGCAGATACTCGGCCAGCACGGATCCATCCTGCTGGTACAGACACGCCGCAATCATGTGGGACCGGCTGCGCAACGCATTCAGGTTCTCCAGGGCAACGCGGCCATCGTTGAATGCCAGTGCGGCCGTGCTGTTATCGCCTACCAGGCGCGCCAGCGAAGAAAGATCGTGCTGCAACCGGGAGCGGTACAGAAAGGAATCCGCGGCTACGATGGCAGTCCCCGAAAACAGCAGCGCCGCCGTAGTGCTCACGATGATGATTCCCAGCAGTTTCTGCTTGATCGGTAGATCGCGAAGCGTACGCATGAACAAGTCCCCAAATGCCTACTTCTGAACGGTTCGGGCGACGTTCAACAGCCGGGCGCTGATGATCAGAGATGCACTGGCTGCCGCGCGTTGATTGATGTCAAAGCGAACATGCCGGCCATCGAGTGCGAAATTAATTATACCGCCCTCCCGGAGGAAACCCGAGTCTTCGCCAACTGTCAGCACTCCCGGACCCACCCTCTCCAGAATCCCGGAAACGTCTTTCTCCTCTTTGCCGATGAACAGCACCTGGCACGACTTTGCGCCAGGCGCGCGAGTCAACCGCGCTACCACTATCCTTCTTCTCCCCACACTCTCTCCTTCCACCACCTGGTCCAGGACGTTCTGAAAAGGGTCTTCTCCCAGGACGCAGATGTGGAAGACGCCGCCTGAATCCTGGAAGGCCTCCGGCGGCCATGCGATGAACCTGGTAAAGTTCAGGAGAAAAACCGCCTTCACTTCGTACTCCGGACGCGGCCCGGGTGACTGCGCCGCGATCAGCGTCGCAGCGGCGGCAATCATGCCAATCCCGATACGGGCCCACCGAAGCAGGCGCCGCCTGGTCCGGTTCACCTGCTCCATGTCAGCTTCAAATAGGCGCTTCTCCGGATTCCCACCAGGGGCCCGGGGTCGCCTGCAAATTCCGGATGAAAGGGTTGAAGCAGATTCTGCCCCACCACCGAGAGTTCCAGTTCACGGGTCGCGCGCCATGCAAAGCGGGCGTCTCCGGTGGAATAAGCAGGCACCAGTTGGCCCGGCAGAGAACTCTCGTACCGGTACGTCAAATCCAGTTGAAAGCTCCGGCCCAGGTCAAGAGAAGACTGAACCCAGATTTGGTGTTGGGGACTCGATCCCACAATGCCTGGCGCAGTCCCCACGTCGCCGGAGTGCGGCGATTTTGCCAGGTTCATATGCAGGAAGGAGTAAGAGCCGCGCAGTCGCCAGCGGCTCGTGGCGCGCCACTCCGGCGTCACCTCCACTCCTTTGGTATAGCCCAGCAGGCCGTTCCGGAACTGTGCCGGAAGCAGGTAATGCACCGGCGCGGGATTGCTCTCCAGAAAAACCGGCCCCGCAAACTCTTCGTCGAACAGGTCGTGATAGTGGTTGTAGAAACCCGACAGATCCACCAGGACGCTTTTTCTGACCAGACGCCGGTACCCCAGTTCGTAGCCGTTCATCTGCTCGGGGGCAAAATTCGGATTGGCGTTGAATCGCGCCATCTCCGGCACGCCGCCCGGTGCGATTCCCACAAAGCCGGACAGATAAAAATTCTCCTCCGCGTCCGATGGCGTACGCACCGCATGCGTGAATGCGGCCCATACGGTTTCATTTTCCGAAGGCGTCCACGCCAGCCTGACGCTGGGTTCGAACTCGAAACCGGTAAAATTCGTGCGCAGCAGTTTGGTGCCGGCAGTCAGCGTGAGCCGGTCGTCGATCAGGCGAATCTCGTCCTGTAGAAATGCGCTGTAAAGCTGGTCGGTTCTGTCAGGGGGCAGGAACGTCAGGCCGGAGACCACCTCCAGATCGTCCGCACGGCTGAACCGCGTACCCAGTCCCCACGTAATGCGTTGCCGGTCGCCCCAGGGAAGATGCTCCACGAAATCGACATCGAAAGTGTTTCGCCTCTCACCGATGTTGGCTTCATAGCGGTTCGTCCGGTCGTAGTAAGTCTGCAGTTGAAAATCGCCGCCGCCGGCCAGTTTCCGCTGCCAGACGCCCATCACGTTACCGCCCGAAAGGTCCGCGTTCGCATCGGCAATGCGCTGGTAGGGCGGCGCGTACGTAACGGCGGACACGCTTTCGCCCGCCTCTTCCTTGTAGATGTCGCCCTGCAGCGTGAAGGTATCGCGGCTGTTGTTGTTCGGGTTCCAATCCATGCGGAAACCCGCTTGCGACGCTCGCCAGTCGTCGAAGTTGCGGCCGTCCGGATGATATTCCGGGCCGTCGGTGAATCCCTTGCCGTACACCCGGTAGGTGAAGCCTCTGTCGTTGCCGCCCCCATAGCGGTAATTGAGGAATCCCTGTTCCTCGTTGCCGCCGCCCGCGGATACCAGCGTGCCCTGGGTTTCGGCGGGCCGTTTGGTGATGATGTTGATCACGCCGTTCACCGCGTTCGGCCCCCAGATGGTGCCGCCCGGTCCGCGGATCACTTCGATGCGGTCGATGTCTTCCAGCATGGTGTCCTGCACTTCCCAATACGTGCCGGCGAACAGCGGGAGTGTACACCGTGCGGCCGTCGATCAGCACCAGCACGGAGCGGGACAGGCGGCTGCCGAAGCCGCGAATTCCGATGGACCACTTATTTCGCGTCGATCCGCGCCACCTCCACGCCGGGCGCCAACCGCAGGGCTTCCGGAATGCTGGTGGCGCCGGAGCGCCGGATGTCGTCGCCGGTGATGACGAAGATAGCCGCCGGAGTCTGGAAGGCCTTCTGAGGCTTTTTGGAGACGGTGGTCACCTCCATTTGCGAGAGCTGTTCCAGGCTCAGCTTCTTCAGCGCTGCCGGTCCCTGAAAGGAGGGAAGTTTTTGCTGGGGATCGCTGCCTTGCAGGATGGGCACGGCCAAGACAAGGAGCGCCCACCCAAGATGAGCAGCCTTGCCCTTCAGCAGGGTGGATTGTTCCATGAGCAGGACCGGGCGACGCACATCATTGTACAATCCGATGCCCGCGGAACCCGCGTATTGGTGTGCGTAACCTCACTCTGCCGGAGCTATGCCGCTACACCGTAATGCAGCGCCACGATCCCGCCGGTCAGGTATTCAAAGCTGACGCGATCGAATCCGGCGAGTCGCATGCTGCCGGCCAGTTGTGGCGCCGTGGGAAACTTGCGTACCGATTCGGGCAGGTACGTATAGGCATCGCGGCTGCCGGAGATGGCGCCGCCAATCAGCGGCAGGACGCGTCGCGAGTAGAAGTTGTACAGCGCGCCGAAGCGCGCGATTCGGAGGCTGCGAGAACTCCAGGATGGCCGCCATTCCGCCGGGCCGCAGCACGCGGTGCATCTCGCGCAAGCCCGGCCTCGTAGTTCGCCAGGTTGCGGAATCCGAACGCCACCGTGATCAGGTCGAGCGAACGGTCGCGCACCGGCAGGCGCAAGGCGTCGGATTCGAACAGGGCCGCGCGGGCATCGTCGCCGCTCCACCTTGTCGCGCGCCGCCACCAGCATGGGATGGCAGAAATCCGAACCCATCACGCGGCCGCGCCGCGAGCCGCGCTCGAGCGCCAGCAGCAGGTCGCCTGTGCCGCAGCAGATATCCAGCACGCGCGCTTCGGGCCGGTCCAGAATGGAGCGCACGCGGCGGACGGTGTGCGCGCGCCAAAGCCTGTCCACGTTGAACGAGAGCAGGTGGTTGACCAGGTCGTAGCGATGCGCCACCCGCCCGAACATGCCGCGCACCCAGGAGGCGGCCTCCGTCTCGCTGCGCGTGCCTTGCGGCGTGGTGCCGCTCATGCCAGCGCAGACCGGATGGCTTCCAGCACCAGCTTCTTCGGCAATGCCCGAGACCACCGTAACTTCTCCAATGCGCACCGGGAGAACGAAGTGCACCTTGCCCTGTATGGTCTTCTTATCGTGCACCAGGCGTCGCCAGCAGGTTCTCGGCGGAAATGCCGTCCAGCGGCGGAATAGGCCCGTAGGCCGCGATGGTCTCCAGCATATCCACGGCATCTTCGGCCGAGACATGGCCCGTCAACTCGCCCAGATAAATAGCCGCCCGCATGCCCCAAGCGACCGCCTCGCCGTGCAGCAGGCGCGTGTAGCCGGTCTCCGCTTCCAGCGCGTGGCCGAAGGTGTGGCCGAAGTTGAGGATGCGGCGCAGGTCGCCTTCGCGCTCGTCGCTGGACACGACTTCGCCTTTCATGCGCACCGATTCGGCGATGATGGTGTCTACCGCGTCCGGCCGGCGCGCCAGCACTGCCGCCGTTTCCGTCGCTCAGGTAGCGGAACAGCTCTGCTTCGCGGATGATTCCGGCCTTGACGATTTCGTACAGACCGGCGCGATATTCGCGCTCGGGAAGCGTCTCCAGCACCGCGGGATCGATCAGCACGGCCAGCGGCTGATGGAAGCTGCCGATCAGATTCTTCCCGCTCACCAGATTGACGCCGGTCTTGCCGCCGATGGCCGCATCCACCTGCGCCAGCAGCGTGGTGGGGATCTGCAGGACGGGAATGCCGCGCATGAAGATGGCCGCCAGAAAACCGGCCATGTCGGTGACGATGCCGCCGCCGAACGCGATCACCATGCTGGAGCGATCGCCCCCGCGATGCACCATCTGCTCCGCCAGCTCTTCCACGGGAGCGAGCCGCTTGCGATCTTCGCCGCCCGGAAGATACAGCGTTTCGTATGGTACGCCGGCCAGCGCGCGGGCCAGGGCATCGCCCTGGTGCCGCCATACGTCTTCGGTGGTCACTACGAATACCTTGCCGTGCTTCGCGGGCAGTTGCTGCGCGGCATGGCCAATCGCTCCGCGAAGCACAATCGCCGAATAACTGTGCTGCGGCGTTTCGACGCGGTAGGTGGGCATACGCCCTTTGTACCACGGAGCGAAGGCCGCACAGGTTCGCCCTGCTATGATCGCAGTAACGCATGGATCCTGACTTTCTGGTGATCGGCGCCGGCGTTGCCGGTATGCGCGCGGCCATCGAACTCGCCCCGGCCGGCCGGGTCCTGGTGGTGGCCAAGGAGAGCCTCCGCGAATCCTCTTCGGAATACGCGCAGGGCGGTATCGCCGTGGCTCTGAGCGATGACGACGAGGTGGAACTGCACGAGCAGGACACGGTCTATGCCGGCGACGGACTGTGCGACCGCGCGGCCGTGCGAACCCTGGTGGAGGAGGGTCCCGCGGCCATTCAGGAACTGATCGAGTGGGGCGCGGAATTCGACCGCGCGAAGGCGAACTGGCCTTCACCCGCGAAGGCGCTCACAGCCGCAACCGCGATTCTGCATGCGCACGGCGATTCCACCGGCCGCGAAATCGCCCGCACGCTGTACCAGAAGGCCGCCTCGCTGCCCAACGTGGAATTTCGCAGCTTTGCCGCCATCTCCGACCTGTTGCTGGATGACGGCGTCCGGTGGCGCCCTGCTGAGCGATGCCGCAGGCAACACCGTGCCGGTTTATGCGCGCGCCGTTCTGCTCGCCACCGGCGGCCTGGGCCACGTATTCCTGAACACCACCAACCCCGACGTGGCCACCGGCGATGGTGTGGCCATGGCCTACCGCGCCGGCGCCGAAATCGCGGACATCGAATTCGTACAGTTCCACCCCACCGCGCTCCACGTGGAAGGCGCGCCGCGGTTTCTGCTTTCCGAGGCCCTGCGCGGCGAAGGAGCGCTGCTCCGTAACGCCGCGGGAGAGCGCTTCATGGAGCGCTACCATCCCCTGGTGGAACTGGCGCCGCGCGACGTGGTGTCGCGCGCCATTGTCTCCGAAATGAACGCGCACGGCGCGCGCGCCACGTGCTTCTCGACCTGACGCACCGCGGAGCCGGGTTTCGTGCGCGAGCGCTTTCCGCGCATCTACGAAACCTGCCTGCGCTATGGCATCGACCTGGAGCACGAGGCCGCGCCCGTGGCGCCCGCGGCTCACTATGCCATGGGCGGCGTATGGACGGATCTGGAGGGGCGCACTTCGCTGCCCGGGCTTTTCGCCGCGGGAGAGGTCGCCTGCACCGGCGTGCACGGCGCCAACCGCCTGGCCAGCAACTCGCTGCTGGAAGGCGTAGTCTTCGGCGCACGAGCCGGCCGGGCCATGGCGGAATCGGCAGGCGGAACGTCCCGCCCCGGCCCGAGGCCCAACGTATTTCCGCAGGGCGAAACATCGAGTCACGCAGCACGGCAGTTGACCTGGGAGAAGTGCGGCATCGTACGGGATGCCGGCGGCCTGCACGACGCGCTCCTGTGGCTCGACGGCAAGGGGTCGGAAGATGTGGAGACGCGGAACATCCTGCTGGTCGCGAAACTGATTGCGCTTTGCGCTTTGAGCCGCGAAGAAAGCCGCGGGGCGCACTATCGTACCGATTTTCCCGAAAAGCGTAGCGAATTCGAAAAGCACACGATCATCCGAAAAAATGCCGGCATCACCTTTCGATAGGCGTCAACAGGCGGTCGCACCCGTCTGCGCCCTGCTCATCCTGTCCGCCGGTGCCATTCCCGTGGCCAGCCCGGCGTCGGTCTGGTGGACCGCGCCCGGCATCCTGGCCGCGGCCATGCTCATCGCGTGGGCCGCCGAATCGGCGCAGTTCTTCATGGCGCAGGGCTTCGCGCTGGCGATTCTGGCGTGGCTGCAAACGCTGCCCGAATTCGCCGTGGAAGCCGTGCTGGCGTGGAAACAGCAGGTGCCGCTGCTGATGGCCAATCTCACCGGCGCGCTGCGCCTGCTCACGGGACTCGGCTGGCCCATGATCTATTTCACGGCGGCGGCATTTCATCGCAAGCGTACCGGGAAGACTCTGGGCCGCATCCGTCTGAAGGACGAGCAGTGCGTGGAGGTGATCGGCCTGGCCGGCCGCCATGGCCTACATCGTGGTCGTCTGGTGGAAGGGCTCGCTCAACCTGGTCGATGCCGGCGTCCTGATCGCGATCTACGCGGCCTACCTGGTCGCTGCTCAGCCGGATGCCGCCGGAGGGCGCCGAAAGCATCGACGATCTGGAGCGGCATTCCCCGCGCCATCGTCCTGGCTCCGCAGAACCGTGCGCATCCTCGCCATCGCCGGTCTGTTCGTGGCCGGCGGAGCGTTGATCTATTTCACTGGCCGAGCCGTTTCTGGCCAGCCTGCTGGCGCTTTCCGCATCGCTGGGCATACCCAATTTCGTGTTCGTGCAATGGGTGGCGCCGTTCGTCTCGGAATTTCCGGAAAAGGTCTCGGCCTTCTATTGGGCGCGCACCGTGGAGCGCGCCTCCATGGCGCTGATGAACATGGTCTCGAGCAACATCAACCAGTGGACCCTGCTGGCCGCCATGCTGCCCATCACCTATTCACTCAGCCGCGGCGCGGTCTCGGCCATTCCGCTCGATGGCAGCAGGAAACTCGAACTCGCACTGACGCTGGGGCAGTCTCTTCTGGGCCTTCTGTTCCTGGTGGACATGGAACTGGAATGGTGGGAGGCGGCCGGCCTGTTCGTGCTCTGGGCCGTGCAGTTTGCATTCTCTCCGGTCCCACCAGTCGGAATTGCCGTGCACTTCATACGTCACCCTTGCCTATCTGGTCTGGGCGGCGGTGGAATTGGTCCGCATGGCGGCGCGGCGGCGCGCGCCCGCGGCGGTTCCAGCAAGTTCGCGAATCATGTGGAACAGCGCACCTGCGCAGTGTGAGATAAAATAAAGGCACACGAACAATGGAACCAAAAATTCGGTCGACGACGGTGATTTGTGTCCGCCGCGACAACAAAGTAGTCATGGCCGGCGACGGGCAGGTCACCCTGGGTCAGGAAGTGCTTAAGGCCACCGCCAAGAAACTGCGCCGGCTGTACAACGACAAGATCCTGGCCGGATTCGCCGGCTCCACCGCCGACGCGTTCGCGCTGTTCTCGCGCTTCGAATCCAAGCTCGAACAGTTCAACGGCAACCTGTCGCGCTCCGTGGTGGAACTGGCCAAGGAGTGGCGCACCGACCGGGTGCTGCGCCACCTGGAAGCGCTGCTGCTGGTGGCCGACAAGACCAGCACCTACCTGGTGAGCGGCAACGGCGACGTGATCGAGCCCGATGAAGGCATTGCCGCCATCGGATCGGGCGGGCCGTTCGCCACCGCCGCCGCCACCGCGCTGCTGCGCAACACCAAGCTTTCGGCGCGACAGATCGCCGAAGAGGCCATGGCCATCGCCGGCAAGATCTGCATCTACACGAACGACAACGTGACCTTCGAGGAGCTGGAATAGCCATGGTGATCTATCTTCCCGGCCAGTCCGTGGATGAAGAGCCGATTCTCGACGAGCTGACGCCGCGCGAAATCGTGCGCGAGCTGGACAAGCACGTGGTCGGCCAGGCCGAGGCCAAGCGCGCCGTGGCCATCGCGCTGCGCAACCGCATCCGCCGCCAGAAACTGCCGCCGGAAATGGCCGAGGAGGTGATGCCCAAGAACATCCTCATGATCGGCCCCACCGGCGTCGGCAAGACGGAACTGGCGCGCCGCCTGGCGCGGCTGGCCAATTCGCCCTTCCTGAAAGTGGAAGCCAGCAAGTTCACCGAAGTCGGCTACGTGGGCCGCGACGTGGAATCGATGATCCGCGACCTGGTGGATATCGCCATCGACATGGTGCGCGAGGAGCGCCTGGACGAAGTGGCCGACCGCGCCGAGCTGAACGCCGAAGAGCGCCTGCTCGATCTGCTGATGCCGCCGCAGCCCGAGCCCAGCGAAAGCGTGGAGCGCACGCGCGAAAAGCTGCGCGAGCGCCTGCGCGAAGGCAAGCTCGACGAGCGCCTGGTGGAAATCGAAGTGAAGGACCGCGCGCCCACGTTCGAAATCACCACCAACGCCGGCATCGAAGAGATGGGCATCAACCTGAAGGACATGCTGCCCAACCTCTTCGGCCAGAAGACGCGCCGCCGCAAAATGCGCGTGGCCGAAGCCCTGGACTACCTGGTGCAGGAAGAAGAGCAGAAGCTCATCGACATGGACCAGGTGACGCGCGTCGCGCTCGAGCGCGTGGAAACCAGCGGCATCATCTTCCTCGACGAGATCGACAAGATCGCCGGCCGCGAATCCGGCCACGGCCCCGACGTCAGCCGCGAAGGCGTGCAGCGCGACATCCTGCCCATTGTGGAAGGCACCACCGTCAACACGCGCTACGGCTTCGTGCGCACCGACCACATCCTGTTCATCGCCGCCGGCGCGTTCCACGTCTCCAAGCCGAGCGACCTGATTCCCGAGCTGCAGGGCCGCTTTCCCATCCGCGTGGAGTTGAAATCGCTCACCGTGGAGGATTTCATCCGCATCCTGAAAGAGCCCAAGAACGCGCTGGCCAAGCAGTACACGGCGCTGCTGGAGACCGAAGGCATCAAGCTGATGCTCACCGACGACGCGCTGGAAGAGGTGGCGAAGTTCGCCGCGCAGGTCAACGAGATCGTCGGAGAACATCGGCGCGCGCCGCCTGCACACCATCATGGAAAAGCTGCTCGAAGAGGTCTCCTTCGAAGGTCCCGACCTGAAGAAGAAGACCGTGAAGGTGGACGCCGCCTACGTGCGCAAGCAGCTCGCCGACATCGTCAAGGACCAGGACCTGAGCCGGTATATTCTGTAGCCTGCAAGGCGCGCTAAACTGGGAAGCGGGATGGGACAAAGGACACCAGGAACGGACGCGGGAACCGGTCAAGCCAGGTTTCCGGCGGGCGTTGTGTTCAAGCCGCCGGTGACGGTGGAAGATCTGAAGACCGACACGGAGTATGACCCGGAGGGCGCGGAAGAATTCGTCGCGTTGATCCGGGCGTTGCGTAACGAAGGCTCTCGCTCCGTGACGCTCTGATGGCTCCCGCCACTCCCGTTGTCGTAGACACTGACGTTATCTCCTTCCTGTTCAAGAACCATCCGTTTGCGGCGATCTATCAAACGATCCTGGCTGGCAGGCCGTTGGCAGCTTCTCTAATCACCTTCGCGGAGATCGAGTACGGCATGGAGGCGAAGAACTGGGGTGCAAACCGCCGCGCACTGATGCGGCGGTTCCTGACCGCTTCACCCCTTTGCTGCCGGACATGGAAACGGCACGCTTCTGGGCCCAGATCAAAAGCGCTCGCGAAAAGAAGGGCCGGCCGATCAGTTTCGCTGACGCATGGATTGCGTCAGCGGCTCTGTAGTTGAATCTGCCCCTGGTGACTCACAACGCCGCCGATTTCAATGCCGTCGATGGTTTGGTCGTCTTGACTGCTGCGCGAAACATCTAAGGTTCGCCGCGCCTGCAACCGCAAAATCGGGCAACTGCCTGGAAGGAATGGTGGGCCCTGTAGGACTTGAACCTACGACCGACGGATTATGAGTCCGCTGCTCTAACCAACTGAGCTAAGGGCCCTGAAAACACCAACCTTATTGTACCCAGTCGGCAGCCCTCAGCGACGGCTTTCCACTCCCACCGTGCCCCAGACGCTGTGCTGTTTCAGGTGCTGTGCGGCCAGCTTGCCGTAATACCCCAGCGGGTCCAACTCCGCGGCCCGGCGCAGATGGGCGGTGGCGGCGTTCGCGTTCTCCAGGACCAGCATGGCCATTCCGGCGCGCCAGTAGAATCCGGCAACCTCCGGCAGGAACTTCGGATCCATTTCCCGGACTCCCGCTTCTATGGCCTGCTGCGATTCGATGCCGCGGCCCTGCGCCGCCAGCGACCAAGCCTGAGTTCCGCGGATGGCGGCCAGACGCTCTTTGGAGGCCTTCCGCTCCAGCAGGGAATCGCGGTGAAGTTGCAGAGCACGCTCCGCGTCCTCCAGCGCTTGTGTGGTTTCCACGCCCTGCCGCAGCCGCACTTCGGCGAGTCCCAAATACGTAGCCGGACGCCCAGGCGTCAGCTTGGCGGCGGCTTCGAAAGAGCGACGGGCATCCGGGTAGCGAGCTTGCGCCATCTGCACCCGCCCCAGATGTTCGAGCGCCAGCGTCCGGAGTCCGGCATTTCGCTGGGATTCCACCAACTCCCGCAGAATCGCCTCGGCGTCCGCAGCCCTGCCCGAAAAGAACAGCGCGTCGGTTCGCAGCAGTTTCAACAGGCCGGTGGCCGGCCAGCCCAGAGGCCCGTCCAGCAGTTGCAGGGCCCTGCCGTACTGGCAGCGTTTGATCTCACGTTCCACGCGATGGCCGCGGAATACGTCGTACAAGTGAAAGAGAAACTGTCCTCCGAAAAGCAAAACAATTCCCGGAATCGCCGCGAGCCACCGGATGTGGAAGTGGCGCGCAATGCTGTTTCCATAAAGCAACACCAGCAGAGCCACGCTACCCAGAATCGGTGTGACGGACTTGGCCCAATCGTAACTCGGAGGGCCTCCGGGGCCGATCGGATCGGAAGGCAGGGGCTCGCGTTTCTTCAGCGACCCCAGCACGCCGGAAATGAAGTGGATGGCCACGAAGAACGCCGGCAACAGCCAAACCGGCGCATTGGGCCAACGCGCTTTGACCAACCAGTAGCTGCCGCTGCTCATCAGCAAGATCACCACGACACCGGCCGCCGTCTTCCACCCGGAAGGCGCGTGGGCCCTGCAAGTCTTCGGGCAGCGAGCCGGTGGCGTGCAGCACGGCCTCCTGCGCGGCCTGGCGCCGGTACCGCGACCTGCGTCTCCACCACCAGATGGGATAGATCACGATAATGAGGGGAAGGATGAGGCAGGCCAACGACGCGGCGCCCAAAAGACGCGATGGCCTGGTGCGGTGCGGATATCCCACGCCCCACAGGGAGCCATCGGGGGCGACCGCAATGCTGGAAGCCGTCGTAATCCCGAGCGCCGAAATCTGGTCGCCGTGCCAGCGGCTTCCGTCGAACCAGACCACGCCCTGACTGCTCACCGCTACCCAAACCGGCGCCCGCCCGGCGACTCCGTAAATCGTGGCGGAATTACGCAGGCCCAGATCGCGCCGGCTGTATCGACGCACCGGCTTGCCATCTATGTCATAACCGGCTAACTCGCCCGCGTCGAAAACCCACAAACCGCCGCGCGACGCCTTCTTCTTCCCTTGGTCGAGATAGTCTCCGGGTGGCACGGTGCCCAACAGCCGGGCATCTTTTGCGGCCCCGGGAACGCGCGTCCACGATGCGCCGTCGTATCTCCAGAGACCCTGATAAACGAGCCAGAGCGTCCCGTTGCCGGTGACCGCCAGTTTGGGTAACCGGTCTGGCCACATACTCCATTCCACGCCCGGCAGGTCGAGCTTCTGCGTGGTCCAGGCATTGTTGGCGAAGTGTGAGAGGTTGCCTGCGCGGTCGATTGTCCACACCTGACCGCCGCCCGCTGCAAGCCACGTGACTTGTTGCATGGCCACGCTGTCCGTATAGGATCGCCACCTGCTGCCGTCGAAATGGATGATGCCGCCGGCGGAGGCGGCCCAGACCTCTTCGCCATCCAGGGCAAAGTCGCCGTAAAGATAGCCCCGCTCAGTACCAAAGTCCGACGCAGTGAAGGGATGCCACGAAGCGCCATCCAGGCGGCTCAGGCCATGAGCAGTCTGCACCCACACCACGCCACGCTCGGAGATGCGAATGTTGTAAGCGAGCGTGCCCAGGGGAGGCAACGGCTCCCATCCACGTGCCGTTTGCCGGAACACCGTTGCCTTGGTGGAGAGCAAGCCAACCTGAAAAAGAAAGACGAACGACCCTGCGGCGAGGGCTACCAGAGTCAGCCAAACCAGCCAGAAAACCTTGGCGCGGGGAGGCTTCCCTTGGGGCGGCGCGTCCATATATTCGAATGGAGTCTACCGCGGCGCGGCCCGAATTCATAGTTAACCAAAGGAACTACGCGATTACTGCTCACGCACGCCGCTTGAGCATTTCGCGGGCGCAGTTGTAGCCGGGCGCGCCCATCACGCCGCCGCCGGGATGCGCGCCCGAGCCGCACAGATACAAGCCCTTGCACCGGCGTGCGATAGCGCGCCCATCCGGCCACCGGCCGCATCACGAACATCTGGTCCAGGCTCATCTCGCCGTGGAAAATGTTGCCGCCGGTGATGCCGAAGCGCCGCTCCAGATCGAGCGGCGTACAGCACCTGCCGGTCGCTCGATGAGGGAGCGGATGTTCGGCGCGTACTCCTCGATCAGCGAGATCACGCGGTCGCCGAACGGCTCGCGCAGTTCGTCCCAGGTGCCCTCGCGCAGCGTGTACGGCGCGTACTGCAGGAAGATGCCCATGATGTGCTTCCCGGCCGGCGCGAGCGACGGGTCGTACATCGTCGGGATGGTCAGTTCCAGCAGCGGACGCTCCGAGGGCCGGCCGTACTTGGCGTCGTCCCAGGCGCGCTCCACGTATTCGATGCTGGGGCAGATGTGCATGGTGGCGCGATGGTGCGGGCCGGGCGCGCCGGGGTAGGCGCGTGAACTCCGGCAACCCGTTCAGCGCCAGATTGATCTTGCAGCTTGTGCCTTCGATGCGGAACCGGCGGATGGCGGCGACGAAATCCGGGTCGCAGATCGCGCTCGTCGCAGCAGGCGCAGAAACGTGACTTCGGGATCGAGATTGCGACGCCACCACGCCGGCTTCGATCTCCTCGCCGCTTTCCAGCACCACGCCGGTGCGCGCGTCCGCCGCGCACCAGCACCTTGGCCACCGGCGCGCTCGGTGCGAATCGTGGCGCCGGCCGCTGCGCGCCGAAGCGGCGATCGCCTCCGACACCGCGCCCATGCCGCCGCGCACGAATCCCCACAGTCCGCGATGGCCGGCGACGCCGCCCATGCAGTGGTGCAGCAGGATGTAGGCCGTGCCCGGCGAGCGCGGGCCGCCGTTGGCGCCGATCACGCCGTCGGTCGCCAGCGTCACCTTCACCTGCTCGGATTCGAACCACTCGTCCAGGAACTCGGCGGCGCTCTGCGTGAAGATCTTGACCAGCGCCACCATCTCTTTGGCGCTCAGGCCGCGCATGCGGCCGGCGAGCTTCAGGTAGTCGACGAAATCGACCGGGCCGCGCGGCGGAAATTGCGGCGGCGTCGTCAGCAGCAGCGATTCCACCACCTGCGAGAGGCGCTCCAGCTGATCTTCGTACGCGGGATAGACTTCGGCGTCGCGCTGCGAGAATTTGGCGATCTCGGCGAGCGTCTTGGCGCGGTCCTGCCACATGAAGAAGTGGCGGCCGTCGGGAAAGGCGGAAAAGAACGCCGGATCCTTGGCATCCACCTGGTAGCCGAAGCGCTCCAGTTCCAGTTCGCGGACGATGCGCTCCTGCATCAGGCTGGTGAGGTATGCGCCGGTGGAGACGCGGTACCCCGGCCAGATCTCTTCGGTGACCGCGCAGCCGCCCACCAGTTCGCGGCGCTCCAGCACCAGCACCTTGCGTCCGGCGCGCGCCAGGTAAGCGGCGGTGACCAGGCCGTTATGGCCGCCGCCGATGATTACCGCGTCGTATTTGGGCATGGTTAACGCTTTTGGAATGCCACCACCGCGAGCGGCGGCAGCGTCACCGCGATGCTGTGTGCGCGGTCGTGCCGGGGCACTGGCTTGGACGAAACCAGCCCGCCATTGCCCAGGTTGCGACCGCCGAACATCTCCGAATCCGTGTTCAGAATCTCCTCGTAGAAGCCTTCCACCGGGACGCCGAACTCGTAGCCTGTCCGCGGCACCGGCGTGAAGTTGCAGCAGAACAGCAGAAAATCGTCCGGGTCTTCGGCGCGCCGCAGGAAGGCGATGATGGAGGATTCCCAATCGTGGAAGTCCACCCATTCGAAACCGGTGTAGTGGAAGTCCACCTGGTAGAGCGCCGGACTGGCGCGATAGAGCCGGTTCAGTTCGCGCACCAGGGCCTGCAGCTTGCGGTGCGAATCGAACTCCAGCAGTTCCCAGCGAATGCCGGTGTTGTAGTTCCACTCCTCGCGCTGGCCGATGTCCTGCCCCATGAACAGCAGCTTCTTGCCGGGATGGGCCCACATGTAGGCCAGGAACGCGCGCACGTTGGCGAACTGCCGCCATTCGTCGCCCGGCATTTTGTTGAGTCAGCGAACCCTTGCCGTGCACCACTTCGTCGTGCGAAATGGGCAGCACGAAATTCTCCGTGAACGCGTACAGCAGGCTGAAGGTGATGTTGTTGTGGTGATACTTGCGGTAGATGGGGTCGTTGCTGAAGTAGTCCAGCATGTCGTGCATCCAGCCCATGTTCCACTTCATGGTGAAGCCCAGGCCGTTCAGGTAGACCGGCTTGCGAGACGCCGGGAAACGCGGTGGATTCCTCGGCGACCGTGAAGGCGCCGGGCACGGTGTGCGCCAGTTCGTTGAAGCGGCGCAGGAAATCGATGGCTTCCAGATTTTCGTTGCCGCCGTACTGGTTGGGAATCCACTCGCCCGCCTTGCGCGAATAATCCAGGTACAGCATGGAGGCCACGGCGTCCACGCGCAGGCCGTCGATGTGATACTCCTTCAGCCAGAACAGGGCGTTGGAGATCAGGAACGTCCTGACCTCGTTGCGGCCGTAGTTGAAGACCAGCGTGCCCCAATCGCGATGCTCGCCCTTGCGCGGGTCGGCATGCTCGTAGAGCGCGGTGCCGTCGAAGAAGACCAGGCCGTGGGCGTCCTTCGGGAAGTGCGCCGGCACCCAATCCACAATCACGCCGATGCCCGCCTGGTGGCAGGCGATCGATGAAGTACTTGAAATCGTCGGGCGTGCCGAAGCGCGAGGTGGGCGCGTAGTAGCCGATCACCTGGTAGCCCCACGAGCCGGAAAACGGATGCTCCATGATGGGCAGCAGCTCGATGTGCGTGTAGCCCATCTGCTTGACGTACTCCACCAGCTTGACGGCCAGTTCGCGATAGCTGAGCGGCTGCCCCTGCGGACCGCGCAGCCACGACTCCAGATGCACTTCGTAGACCGACATCGGCGATTTCAGGCAGTCCGCCTTGCTCCGCCCCTCCATCCAGGCCGCGTCGCTCCAGGTGTACCTGTTGGTATCCCACACAACCGAGGCGGACTTCGGCGGCGTCTCGCAGTAGAAGGCGTACGGATCGGCCTTCAGCTGCTGGTAGCCGGCAAAGCGCGAGCGCACGTTGTACTTGTATGACGTGCCCTGGCGCAGGCCCGGAATGAAAAGCTCCCAGACGCCGCCGTTGCGGCGGCGCATGGGATGGCGGCGGACGTCCCAATCGTTGAACTCGCCGGTCACCGTCACGTTCTCGGCGTTGGGCGCCCACACGGCGAAGCGCACGCCGCGGACGCCTTCCACTTCCACCAGGTGCGCGCCCAGCGTACGCCAGGCTTCGTGCAGGGTGCCTTCGGTATGCAGGTAAAGATCGGAATCGGAGATCTGCGGACCGAAGCGGTAAGGGTCTTCGATTTCCACTTCGCGGCCGTCGTACAGACGCGCACGCAAGACATAAGGCTGTATATCGCCATTCACGGAGACGCAGAAAAATCCCTGCGGATGGATACGCGGCATGGCGATGCGTTCGCCGCCGAGCTGGACCTCCACCGATTCGGCTTGCGGCAGGAACGCACGAACCTCCCACCGGGTCTGGCCGGCTTTCTTGCGCACCACGTGGGGCCCCAGAATCCGGAAGGCGTCGCCGTGGTACCCGCCGACTATGGCTTCGATCTCTTCGGCTGTCATGAGAGTCTAATAGTCAAGTATGGCCGATTTTCTAGTCGAAATGCCCAAAGCCGAGCTGCATTTGCACCTGGAAGGCTCTATCGAGCCGGAAACCCTGCACGAACTGGACCCGGCGACACCGGTCGAAGCAGTTCCGCGCGCTGTACCAATATGCGGATTTCGACGCGTTTCTGAAGGCTTTTGGAGCCATCGGCAAGCGCCTGCGCACTCCGGCGGATTATGCGCTGGTCACGCGGCGGCTGCTCGACCGGCTGGCCGCGCAGAACGTGCAGTATGCGGAGATCACGCTGGCGGCCGGAGTGGTCCTGTGGAAGGGCCAGGAGTTCGCGCCGATTTTCGAGGCGGTGCGCGAGGCCGCCGCGGGGTCGCCCGTCAAGGTGCGCTGGATTCTGGACGCGGTGCGCCAGTTCGGCGTGGAGGCCGCGCAGCAGGTGGCGGAATGGGCTGCCGAGCGCCGGGAGGATGGTGTGGTCGCGTTGGGGATCGGCGGCAGCGAAGAACGCGGCCCGGCGGAGTGGTTCACGGACGTGTACGCTTTCGCGCGCAGCGCCGGTTTGCGGCTGGTCGCTCACGCGGGCGAGACCATGGGACCTGAATCGATTTGGGCGGCGCTCGCGCTCGGGGCGGAACGGATCGGGCACGGAATCGCGGCGGCATGTGACGATGCGCTAATGCGGCATTTGCGAGAGCGAAACATTCCCCTCGAGATCTGTATTACCAGCAATCTGGTGACGGGCGTGGTGGCGCGTCTGGAAGAGCATCCCGTGCGGCGGCTCTATGACGCCGGGGTGCCGATCGTGCTGAACACGGACGATCCGGCCATGTTCGGATGCACGTTGACGGGCGAGTTCGAACTCGCCGCGCGGGCGTTTGGATTCAGCGAAGCGGAATTGCGGGCAATTGCGGCGAACGGCTTTAAGTACCGGTTTGGATAGCGGCCAGCGTGTCCCAGAATTCGGGGAAGGAGACGGAGGCGGCTTCGGCGTTGCGGATCGCAGATTCGCCATCGGCGCACAGAGCGGCGACGGCGAACGCCATGGCGATGCGGTGATCGCCGAAGGAATCGAGCTGCGCGGCGTGGAATTTCTGACGGCCGGGAACCACCAGGCCATCGGGCAACTCTTCGGCCTGAATGCCCATGAGCCGCAGGTTGCCGACAACCGTCTGGATGCGGTCCGTCTCTTTGATCCGTAACTCGGAAGCATCCTTCACGGTGATCCCTTCCTCGGTGGCTGCGCCGAGAACGGCGAGCACGGGGATTTCGTCGATCAGCGCCGCGGTCAGCGGGCCGGAAATAGTGCCGCCGCG